>NZ_JBNDIG010000013.1:0-196941 GCF_050434285.1 Ensifer sp. KUDG1 | reverse complement strand
AGCTCCGGATTGACCTGCTTCAACCGGATCGCCGCCGCAAGACCCGCCGGTCCCGCACCCACGATCACAACGTCGAACTCCATGCTCTCGCGTTCAACCACCTGCATGCAACCCGCCTATCAATTGCCGGCCGTATAGAGCAGTCGCGCCACGCGGAACGCGACGCCTACCCTTAACTGGGACCGGTCGGAGCTCGCACGGTGACGCGCCGCAGACGGGCGTCACCGTGCTGGATGTTTTGTTCAATGGATCTGGTTCGGGGCGAACTCAGTCCTTCGGTGGCCAGGTCGGGATGGTGCCCCGGCCCGACGGAAACCGGACGTTCTTTGAGCGCGTGAATTCGCGCAGCGTTTCCGCTGCATTTTCCCGGCCGAAACCGCTTCCCTTCTGGCCGCCGAAGGGGGAGCCGAGGAAGGCGCGGCGCATGTAGTTGTTGATGAAGATCATGCCCGCTTCGAGCTTGGCTGCGATCTTGCCGGCGTGCGCCTCGTCGGTCGTGCAGATCGCCGCTGTCAGGCCGTATTCGCTGTCATTGGCGATGCGGATCGCTTCTTCCTCGGTTGAAAACCGCATGATGCTGGCAATCGGGCCGAACATCTCCTCGCGCGCCGGGGTCATGTCGGGCGTGACGTCGGCCAGAACCGTCGGCGCGACCCAGTAGCCGTCCTTCAAGCGCTCGTCGGTCGGCAGCTTGCCCTGGGTGACCAGGCGGGCTCCCTCCTTCAGCGCGATATCGAGGTAGCCGAGAACCTTGTCGCGGTGTTTCGCATCGACCATGGCGCCGATATCGGTCGCCGGATCAAGCCCGTCGCCGACGACCAACTTCTCGGTCGCCCGTGCGAACCGCTCCAGGAACTGGTCATGGATTCTATCATGCACCAGGATGCGCGACGTCGATGTGCAGGCTTCGCCCTGATTGTAGAACATGCCTTCGAGCGCGACGTTGATCGCGACGTCGAGATCGGCATCGGGCAGCACGATCAGCGCGTTCTTTCCACCCAATTCCATCGTGGCATAGGTGAGGTTCTGCGCAGCCGACTGCAGCACGCGCCGGCCCGTCATCGTCGACCCGGTGAAGGTGATGCGCTCGACCAGCGGATGGGCGGCGAGTGCCGGGCCGGAGGCCATGCCGGCGACCGCGTTGAGAACGCCCGGCGGCAGGATCTCATTGGCGAGTTCGACGAGGCGCAACACCGTCAACGGCGCCTGCTCGCCCGGCTTGATGACGACGGTGTTGCCGGCAGCAAGTGCCGGCGCGCACTTCTTGGAGAAGTGGATCGGCGGCCAGTTGAAAGGCAGGATCGCGGCCACCACGCCGTAGGGCTCGTAGTTGATGCGCGCCTCGATCGGCCCTTGGTCGAGGATCTCTCCGTGGATCGTATCGGCGAGACCGCCGAAATAGTCGAAGCAGGCATGGCAGAACGACACGTCGAAGCGGAGCGCATCGCGACGTGGCTTGCCCACTTCGCGCGCCTCGATCTCGGCCAGTTCGTCCACGTGCTTGCGGATATGGGCGGCGACCTCCCGCAGGATCTGGCCGCGCTCGCGCGGGGAGCGGTCGCGCCAGGCCTGGAAGGCGCCGCGCGCGCTTCTGACGGCCTGGTCGACGTCGGTCACCGAAGCATTGGTCACATGCGCGATCGTCGCGCCGGTCGCCGGCTCCTCGACGCTGAACGTGGTGGCGCTGCCGTCGTCCAGAAATTCCCCGCCCACGAACAGGCCGGACATCCGCAGCGGCGCCCGCGCCTGATCCTCGACATTCTTAAGCATTGCTTCTCCTCCCGTGTTGCAATCAACCGCACATGCCGGACCACGTCCCGGTCAGGCTTTCCTCTGTCCGTCGGACAATCCCGTTGTCCGGCTGGTTCCGTGTGATCCGCCTAGCTCCTGCTCCTTGGCATCAGGCCCGGAGCCTGTGCGCCGAGGCCGCGCCGCGTCGTCGCGGGTACGGCGAGGTCGCTCAGCCGTTTCGCCCGATAGGCCGTCGGCGTCATTCCGACCGACTTTCGGAACGCCCGCAGGAAATACTTCTCGTCGTTGTAGCCGACGGCATAGGCGACCTGGCCGATCGGCTCGTCGGTCAGCACCAGGCGTTCGCGCGCGTCATCGATGCGCATCTCACGGATAAGCGCGTTGAAGCTGGTGCCCGTGTGCTGTCGCAACAGCGCGCAGAGGCGGCTGCGGGAAAGCCTGGCGTAGGCGGCCGCCTGATCGAGCGTCGGCGAGCGCAGATAGTTCTCGGCGATGAAATCGGAGATCCGGCGCATGTACCCGCTGTCCCGGCCGATCGCCGGCAGCACCGGCGACAACTCGTCGAAACGATCCTCATAGGCCCGGCAGATCCTGCCGAGCATCAGCGTCAGTTCGGCGCGAATGATCTCCCCGGTGCAGATCCGGTCCTCGGCATGCTCCAGGATCATCTCCCGGCAAGCCTCCTCGACGCGTGCCGCCTGGGCTTCGTCGAGGTTGAAGTCGATATGCCCCTGCCAGGCAAACGGCGTGAGTTCAGGCGCGATGCGCACCAGTTCCTGTATCGGATAGGAGCGCGTGATGCCCGGCCGCAGGAAGTCGAGATCGAAGTAGATGACGACGGACCGCGACGCACTGCTGAACCGCATCTGGTGCGGCGTCATCGGCGCGATGAAATAGACCGAGCCCGGCTGCGGCTTGTAGGATTTGAGACCGACCCGCGCCGTCGGCGCCTCGCTCATGAAATAGACGATCTGGAAATAGTCGTGCTTATGGGCCGGATAGAGCCTCTGGGTCTTTTCGACGAGGCGAATGTGGAAACGGGGCGCGTCGGCCCGTTCGAGCGCGTAGGAACGAAAGGGCGCCGACAGGGTGTCGTCACCATCCTGATCCGGATCATTGCCCGGCTGCCCGCCTATCCTTGCCATCCCGTCCTCCCCGTTTGCCTCAGTGCCGACGCCGCTTGCTTCAAGTCGCGCTTGCGAGCGTACCCTTCAATTCGGGAACGGCCTCGAAGAGATCGGCGACGAGACCGTAATCGGCCACCTGGAAGATCGGCGCTTCCGCGTCCTTGTTGATCGCGACGATCACCTTCGAATCCTTCATCCCCGCCAGATGCTGGATCGCGCCGGAAATGCCGCAGGCGATATAGAGCTCGGGCGCGACGATCTTGCCGGTCTGGCCAACCTGAAGGTCGTTCGACACATAGCCGGCGTCAACCGCCGCGCGGCTCGCACCCAATGCCGCCCCCAGCGTGTCGGCGAGCGGCGCAAGCACCGTCTCGAAATTGTCGGCCGAGCCCATGCCGCGCCCGCCGGACACGACGATGCGCGCCGAGGTCAGCTCCGGCCGCTCCGAAACTGCGACAGCATTGGCGACAAACGTCGACCGGGAGGCGCCTGGGGTAACGTCAACGGTCTCGATCGGCCTCGCCTCTCCCTGACCCACGGCTCGGAATGCCGACGCCCGGATCGTGAGGACGCGTTTCGGGTCTTTCGAGCGCACGGTCTGCACGATGTTGCCGGCATAGATCGGACGGCGAAACAGGTCGGGGCCGTCGATCGCGATCACGTCCGAGATCTGCATGACGTCGAGCAGCGCCGCGACGCGCGGCATCACGTTCTTGCCGGTCGAGGTGGATGCCGCGACGATGGCATCGTAGTTTCCCGACAGCGCGACAATCAGCTCGGCAAGCGGTTCGGCGAGCTGGTTGGCAAGGCTTTCCCCCTCCGCGACCAGCACCCTGGAGATGCCGTCGAGACAGGCGGCAGCCAGGCCCACGTCGTGACACCCCTTACCCGCGACAAGCACGTCGATGTCGTTGCCGAGGCAAAGGGCGGCGCTGACCGCCCTTGCCGTTGCCTCATCCAGTTGCGCATTGCCGTGTTCGGCCAAAACAAGCACGCTCATGCCAACACTCCCGCTTCCGTTTTCAGTCGTTCGACAAGCTCCGCCACCGATTTCACCTTGATGCCGGCGGCCCGTGTCGGCGGTTCTTCGAGACGGACGACCTCCAGGCGCTCCTCGATGACCAGGCCGTAGTCCGCGGGCTGCTTTTCCTCCACAGGCTTCTTCTTGGCCTTCATGATGTTCGGCAGCGACGCGTAGCGCGGCTCGTTCAGGCGCAAATCCGTCGTGACGATCGCCGGCAGGGTGAGCGCGATCGTCTGCGATCCGCCATCGATCTCGCGAATGACGGTGGCGCGGTCGCCATCGACGGTGAGCTGCGAAGCAAAGGTCGCCTGCGGCCAACCGAGTTTTGCCGCCAGCATCTGTCCGGTCTGGTTGCAATCGTCGTCGACGGCCTGTTTGCCAAGAAGGATCAAGGCCGGCTGTTCTTCGCCGGCGACGGCGCTGAGCACTTTGGCAACCGTCAGCGGCTCGGTCGTCGCCTCCGTCCTGACGAGGAGGCCGCGATCGGCCCCCATCGCCAGTGCCGTGCGCAACGTTTCCGCCGCCTTTTCGGGGCCGACCGAAACGGCGACCACCTCGGAAGCGATGCCCGCCTCCTTGAGGCGGACCGCCTCTTCGACCGCGATCTCGTCGAACGGGTTCATCGTCATCTTGACGGCGGCAAGGTCGAGACCGCTGCCGTCTGCGCGCAACCTGACCTTCACGTTCGGATCGGCAACGCGCTTTATCGCGACCAGTATCTTCATCTTCGTCCTCCCGAGCCCGCCATTCCCTCCGGCAGGCCCTAGTTCTCAGGGCCCGCGTATTTGCCGGCGGTCGCCGGGAACATGGTCTTGATGATCTTCATCCGGCTGACATCGACGGTCGCGTCCATGTGCAGGAAGATCGCCGCGTCGCGGAACAGCTTCTCGATGCCGAACTCCAGCATCGCGCCGTTGCCGCCATGCAGTTCCAGCGCGTGGGTCGCGACCTTCATGATCTCTTCCGAGGCGTAGACCTTGGCCATGTTGCAGAGAACATCCATGTCCGGATGGCCCTCGTCGACGGCCCTCGACGCCCGCTCGATCAGGGCGCGCACCGCCTCGATCCGCGTCGCCATGTCGGCAAGCCGCAGGGCCACGGCCTGGTGCTTGATGAGAATACGCCCACCCTGCACGTAGTTCTGGACATAGTCGGCCGTGCGCTCGAAGCAGGCGACGCCGACGCCGAGGTTCTTGGCCGCCTGGATGATCTTGCCGGCCCGGAAATACTGCCCGGCGCTGCCAAGGGCGGTGTTCTGGACGAGAAGGTGATCGGCCGGCACCCGGCAGTCCTCGAACACCAGTTCGCCGTTGTTCATGAAACGGCAGCCCATGGTCTCGTTGCACTTCGTCACCGTCAGGCCGGGCGTGTCGCGGGGCACGAGGAAACTCGAAGTTCCCTGCAGCATGCCAACGGAGGAGTCCGTATTGGCATAGACGACATAGAGGCTCGCATCGAAGCCGTTCGAGATGAACTGCTTGCGGCCGTTGATCACCCAGTGCCCGTCCTTGAGCACGGCCTTCGTGTGCATCGCCGCCTCGGGCACATTGTAGGGCAGCCAGCGATCGGAAGCGCCGCGCGGCTCGGTCAGGCAATGGGCCAGCAGGAACTGCGGGTCCGCCAGAAGACGCGGGAACCACTTGTCCTGCAGGTGCTTCGGCGCGAATTCGCGCAGGAGGATCGAGACCTTCCAGTTCTGCACCAGCTTGTCGGCAAGGCCGGAGTCGCCGCGAGCGATTTCTTCGGAGATCAGCGCGAAGGTCCTGACCTCCGTCTCGCGCTCCAGGTCGACGCCGCCATAGGCTTCCGGCACGCCGAGCGTGCGGACGCCGATCGTTTCGGCACCCTCAAGGATCGAGCGCGGCAGCCGCTCGCCCGGGCTCATGTCCCATTCGCGCTGCCAGTTCGATCGAATGAAAGGCGTCACCGCGTCGTCGACGAAGGCGCGGCAGCTGTCGCGCATCATTCGCTGTTCCTGGGACAGTGAGCCGTCATCGGCGTGGATCATTTCTCGCTCCCTTGGTTCTGATCTGGCGGGTTCCTCATCCTGCCGACAGATTGGTAGCTTGCCGTTCCCGTGGAGATGAGGTTCGAGTGTGCTCTTTTGGTGGACTATCGTCCAATTCGACGTGGACTTTCTGCGCGCCATGGGAAGCAATTGAGCGTCGGCCTTTGCCTCAACGGCTCCCCATCCCATCGCAGTCTCAATCGGCACGCGCCGAAATCCTTGTCCTATTTTTAAGACACTGTGGCTCGAATTCGGTACCTACCGCCGGTTTGTAGCGTCCGTATCTATTTCGAGCCCGCTCTCTCAGGCGTGGCGAAGACGGCTCGGCCACCACCCGACGCCGCAGCTGCCGGAGAAAGCAACGCGAACCATCCGCGACCTCCGCCAGTTTGTTTCACCGATCCTGTTAAGGAGAGTGCCTTGATCCGCCGGTTTTCGACCTTCTGCCTCGCCGCGGCGCAGCTTGCCGTTTTCACGCAACCGTCCCTGGCAAGCGATCGTCCCGACCTCGTGCTCCGAAACGGCACGATCGTCACCATGGACGAGGCCCGGCCGGCGGCGGAAGCGCTTGCCATTGCCAATGGCCGCATCGTGGCGGTCGGCAGCGACGAGGACATCGTAAAGCTGGTGCAGCCTGACACGGAGGTGCTCGACCTTGGCGGCCGCACGGTCATTCCCGGCCTCGTCGACACGCATATCCACGCGATCCGCGGCGGCCAGACCTATCCTTTCGAGACCTACTGGCATGACGAAACGAGCCTTGCGAGTGCGCTCGAAGCCTTGAAGACTGCGGCGCGCGCTCGCGCCAGGGACCAGTGGGTTGCGGTCGTCGGCTCCTGGCATCCAGACCAGTTCGCCGAGCGCCGTCCGCCCGAGATTGCCGACCTCGACAAGGCCCTGCCGGACACCCCGGCCTATGTGCAATACCTCTATGACTACGCGCTCGTGAACACCAAGGGGATCGAGTTGCTCGCGCTCGACAGCGCCGAACCGAAACTGCCGCCCGGCGTCAGGATCGAGCGCAACGGAGAAAACCGTGCGACGGGCAAGCTCTTCGGCAACATCGGCTCGTTCAACGTGCTCTTCGGACAGCTCAGCGCGATTGGGAAGGAAGAGCGCAGGGCGAACCTCAAGGTGTTCTTCTCGCATCTCAACGCGGTCGGGGTTACCGGCTTCATCGACCCCTCCGCAGGGCCGGCGGCCGGCTACGAACCGTTCTTTGCGCTTCGCGACGAAGGCGACCTGACGCTGAGGGCCGGCTACCGA
The DNA here is from genome assembly GCF_050434285.1 of Ensifer sp. KUDG1. Taxonomy (NCBI): domain Bacteria; kingdom Pseudomonadati; phylum Pseudomonadota; class Alphaproteobacteria; order Hyphomicrobiales; family Rhizobiaceae; genus Ensifer; species Ensifer sp. KUDG1. The sequence goes on along the minus strand of NZ_JBNDIG010000013.1, from coordinate 189,764 downwards.
ATTCCGGCGGCCCACCCCGGCAAGGAAGCCGAATGGTTCCGCGAAATCATGTCGTTCCGTCCCGCCGTCCACGACGACGGCACGCTGAGCTTCCTCGGGCTTGGCGAATCCCTGGTTTTTGCGATGAACGACGGCGTGCAGATGGGGCCGGGCTTTGCGCCGCCCAAGGAAGCCCGCGACGAACTCCTGAAAGTCGCGCTCTTCGCTTCGGAACGGCGCATCCCCGTCGAGATCCACGCCTATACCGACGATGCCGCGAGCGCGATCCTCGACGTCTTCGAGGAGGTGCACAAGACGCATCCCCTCAACGACCTCCGGTGGTCGATTGCCCATCTCAACACCGGATCGGAGCGGACCCTCGACCGGATGCGGAAGATGGGCCTCGCCTACACCGTCCAGATGGGACCCTATTTCGAGGGTGCGGCGATCGCCGACGCCAACGGCGCCGACGTCGCGGCCCTTTCGCCGCCGACACGCCTTGCCATCGACAAGGGGCTGCTGGTGGCAGGCGGCACCGACTCCACGCGCATCGGCGTCGCCGGCGTCTGGCAGGCGATAGAATACCACCTGACGGGGCGTTCGCTGGGGGGCACTGTGCAGAAGGCGAGCGACCAGTTGCTGACGCGCGAAGAGGCGCTCAGCCTTTACACCCGCAATGCCGCATGGATCGGCTTTGCCGAAAAGGATCGCGGCACGCTTTCCGAAGGCAAGCTCGCCGATCTCGCCGTGCTCGACAAGCCTTACATGACGATGCCGGTCGACGAGATCGATACCATCCGATCGGTGTTGACCCTGCTCGGCGGCAAGGTCGTATACGATGCCGGCGCCCTCCGGTCCGCCGAGCAATAGCGGGGGACAAAGGGGCACCATCATGGCCTGCTGTCAAAGCAACCCGGCCGCAACATAGCGATCATCGCCGGGAGTAACGCGTCCCGGCGAAAGGCGATGCAGCCACTCCGTTCGACGCGAGGTATTGGGCCAGGCAGAGGCGGCCAGACTCGACTGTCGCCGGGTGAGACCCAGAGCCTAAGCGACCACCAGCCCCGCCGGGCCGGCCACCGTTTCCCCGATCACCCCTGCGCCGAAGCCGTGCTTGCCGAAGAGGCCGAGCACGTCCTGTGCGGACGACCGGTCACAGGCGACGAGCAAGCCGCCGCTCGTCTGCGGATCGCAAAGCAGCGCCTTGTCGATCGCGCCCATCTCGCGCGCAAAGGCCACGTCCTGCCCGTAGCTTGCCCAATTCCGCCCGGAGGCGCCGGTGACGAAACCGGCGGCAGCGAGATCGAAAGCACCCTCCAGAAGGGGAACGGCGGACCAGTCGATCCGGACCTGGCAGTTCGATCCACGCGCCATTTCGAGCGCGTGGCCGGCAAGGCCGAAGCCTGTCACGTCGGTCATGGCATGGACGCCGGAAAGCCGCGCGAGATCGGGCCCGGCCGCGTTGAGGCGGGTGGTGCTATCAAGCATGCGGGCGTAGCCGGCCTCATCGAGCGCGCCCTTTTTCAGCGCCGCAGAAAAGATGCCGACGCCGAGCGGTTTGCCGAGGATGAGCACGTCGCCGGCAAGGGCGCCGCTGTTGCGTTTCAGATGCGCGGGATCGACGAGGCCGATCGCGACGAGACCGTAGATCGGCTCAACGGAATCGATCGTGTGGCCGCCGGCGATCGGAATGCCGGCCGCCCGGCAGGCCGCCGCGCCGCCGTCGAGGATGGCGCCGATGGTTTCGGTCGACAGCACGTTGACCGGCATGCCGACGAGCGCCAACGCAAAGATCGGCGTGCCACCCATGGCGTAGACATCGCTGATCGCATTGGTCGCGGCGATCCTGCCGAAATCGTGGGGATCGTCGACAACAGGCATGAAGAAGTCGGTGGTGGCGACCACCGCCTGGTGGTCGTTGAGGCGATAGACTGCCGCATCGTCGGAGGTTTCGATGCCGACCAGCAGTTGCGGCGGAACCGGCAACTGGACACGCCCCCGCAAGATTTCCTGCAGCACGCCCGGCGCGATCTTGCAGCCGCAGCCGCCGCCATGGGCAAGCGAGGTCAGGCGAGGCTCGGTGGCGGGCAGGCTGCTCACGATCAGAACTCCCTCGATGCAATGGTATCGATGGCGGCCTTGCCGACCACGGACGCGATCATGACCGATCATTTCCGGCAAGGCCATGACTTTTCGTGACAAAAGCCGATCAAATCGGCCTTGACACGCCGGCTCTGAGGCTCGACCATTCGTTTCAAGACCGATACCATGGAAGAGGACCTCCAATGAACATCGATCTTTCTCGCCGCAGTTTCCTGAAGCTTGCTGGCGCAGGAGCCGCGGCCACCACGATCGGGGCCATGGGCTTCGGAGCGGCCGAGGCCGCAACAGCCGCCCATGTGCGTGCCTTCAAGCTCGCAAGCACCACCGAGACCCGCAACGTCTGCACCTACTGTTCGGTCGCCTGCGGCATCCTGATGTATTCGAAGGGTGACCTTTCCGCCGGCGAGAAGGCGGAACTCATCCATATCGAGGGGGATGCCGATCATCCGACCAACCGCGGAACGCTCTGTCCCAAGGGCGCGGCGCTCAAGGACTTCGTGAAGTCCGAGACCCGCGCCACGAAGCCGCGTCACCGCGCTCCAGGCGCCGACACCTGGCAGGACATCTCCTGGGAAGATGCCTTCGACAAGATCGCCCGGGCGATCAAGGACGACCGCGACAAGAACTTCATCGAGAAGAATGCGGCCGGCGTCACCGTCAACCGCTGGACGACGATGGGCTTCCTTGCCGCGTCGGGCGGTACCAACGAGACGGGATGGCTGACCTACAAGACCGTCCGTTCCATGGGAGTCGTCGGCTTCGACAACCAGGCACGCGTCTGACACGGCCCCACGGTAGCCAGTTTGGCTCCAACATTTGGCCGCGGCGCAATGACGAACGCCTGGACCGACATCAAGAACACCGACCTCGTCATCGTCATGGGTGGCAACGCGGCGGAAGCCCATCCCTGCGGCTTCAAATGGGTGACGGAAGCCAAGCATCATCGCGGCGCCCGGCTGATCGTCGTCGACCCGCGCTTCAACCGCACCGCCTCGGTCGCTGACGTCTACGCCCCGATCCGACCCGGCTCCGACATCGCCTTCCTGATGGGCGCGATCCGCTACTGCATCGAGAACGACAAGGTGCAGTGGGACTATGTGAAGAACTACACCAACGCCACCTACCTGGTGAACCCCGAGTTCGGCTGGGTCGATGGCCTCTTCAACGGCTACGACGAGGAAAAACGCGACTACGACCGCACCGCTTGGGAATACCAGCTGAACGAGGACGGCACGGTGAAAACCGATCCGACCCTGTCAGACCCGCGCTGCGTCTGGAACCTCCTGAAGCAGCATGTCGCAGCCTACACGCCGGAGTTTGTCGAAAACATCTGCGGCACGCCCAAGGATCGCTACCTGAAGATCCTGGAGATGATCGGCGCGACGTCCGCCCGCGACAAGGTGATGACCTCGCTCTACGCGCTCGGCTGGACGCAGCATTCGAAAGGCGCTCAGAACATCCGCGGCATGGCGATGCTGCAGCTGATCCTCGGCAATGTCGGCCTGCCGGGCGGCGGGGTGAATGCGCTTCGCGGCCACTCCAATATTCAGGGCCTGACCGACATAGGCCTGCTTTCCAATTCCCTGCCGGGCTACATGAACCTGGCGACCGAAAAGGAGACGGACTACACGACCTACATGTCGACGCGCGGCAACAAGCCGCTCGTTCCCGGCCAGACGAGCTACTGGCAGAACACGCCCAAATTCATGGTCAGCTTCCTGAAGGCCATGTGGGGCAGCGCTGCCACGAAGGAGAACGACTGGGGCTTCGACTGGCTGCCGAAGCTCGATGTGCCCTACTACGACATCCTCCGGATGTTCGACATGATGAGCCGCGGCGAAGTGAACCTCTACTTCTGCCAGGGCTTCAATCCGCTTCTGTCCTTCCCCAACAGGGCAAAGCTGACCGAGGGTCTGTCGAAGCTGAAGCTGCTCGTCACCATCGACCCGCTGCAGACCGAGACGGCGCATTTCTGGGAAAACCACGGCATCTACAACCAGGTGGATTCCGCCAAGATCATGACGGAGGTCTTGCAACTTCCGGCGACCTGCTTTGCCGAGGACGAAGGCGCCACCGTCAATTCGGGCCGCTGGCTGCAATGGCACTGGCCGGGCGCGACACCACCGGGCGACGCCAAGCACGACACCTGGATCATGGCCAACATCTTCCTGCGGGTGCGTGAACTCTACCGCAAGGAAGGCGGGGTCTGTCCCGAGCCGATCCTGAACCTCGCCTGGGACTACAAGGACCCGTACGAGCCGGAACCGGCCGAACTTGCCCAGGAGATGAACGGACGGGCGCTGCAAACGCTCTACGATCCGACCGATCCGACGAAGGTGCTGGTCGAGGCCGGCAAGCTTTTGCCCAACTTCGGCGTGATGCGTGACGACGGCTCCACCATGTCGGGCTGCTGGATATATACCGGCTCCTGGACGGAGGAAGGCAACATGATGGCCCGGCGCGACAACAGCGATCCGGGCGATGTCGGCACTTTCCTCAAATGGACCTTCGCCTGGCCGGCCAATCGACGCATCCTCTACAATCGTGCCTCCTGCGACCTAGAGGGCAAGCCCTGGGATCCGGCGCGCAAACTGATCGAATGGAACGGCGAGCGTTGGGCCGGCTTCGACGTGCCCGACATCGCGGTGACGGCAAAGCCGGAGACCGTGATGCCGTTCATCATGACGGCCGAGGGAACCGCCCGTCTCTTTGCGCGCAAACTGATGCGGGACGGCCCCTTCCCCACGCATATGGAGCCGTTCGAAAGCCCGGTCGAAAATCCGTTCAACGCCAAGCTTCGCGGCAATCCCGTCGCGCGCATCTTCCCAGGCGACCTGCAACAGCTGGGCACGAGCACCGACTTCCCCTTCGTTGCCACGTCCTACCGCCTCACCGAGCACTTCCACTTCTGGACCAAGCACAGCCGCGTCAACGCCGTGCTGCAACCGGAGTTCTTCGTGGAAATCAGCGAGGAACTGGCGGCCGAGCGCGGCATCACCAAGGGCGGGCGGGTGCGCGTGTGGAGCGCGCGCGGCGAGGTCTGGGCGAAGGCGGTGGTAACGAAGCGTATTCGCCCGCTGATCTGCAACGGCAAGCCGGTCCATGTGGTCGGCATTCCCTTGCATTGGGGCTTCATGGGTGCGGCCCGCAAGGGCTTCGGCCCGAACAGCCTTACCCCCTTCGTCGGCGACGCCAATATCGACACGCCGGAGTTCAAGGCCTTCCTGGTCAATATCGAACCCGCGGCGGAAGAAGGAGCCTCGGCATGAGCGAACGCGCACCGGAGCCGGTAACGGCCGCCGCCAACCCGCCGCTGCAGCCGCTGGCGTCGAACCTGTTGCCGAGCGATGTCATCAAGGTTTCGGCAACGAGCAACGTGCCGATACCCGAACGACAGCTGACCCCGGTCGCCAAGTTGATCGACGTGTCGAAATGCATCGGCTGCAAGGCCTGCCAGTCCGCCTGCATCGAATGGAACGACACCCATCCGGACCTGGAGGAAAATGTCGGCGTCTACGAGAACCCGCATGACCTGACGGCGGATATGTTCACGCTGATGCGGTTCACCGAATACGAAAACCCCGTTACCAACGAGTTCGAATGGCTGATCCGCAAGGACGGCTGCATGCACTGCGCCGATCCGGGCTGTCTCAAGGCCTGCCCGGCGCCGGGCGCCATCGTGCAATATTCCAACGGCATCGTCGATTTCATCTCCGACAACTGCATCGGCTGCGGCTATTGCATCGCCGGCTGTCCCTTCAACATTCCGCGCATCTCCAAAACCGCGCATGTATCGAAGAAATGCACCCTCTGCTCGGACCGCGTCGCGGTCGGCCAGGGGCCGGCCTGCGCCAAGGCCTGTCCGACCAAGGCGATCACCTTCGGGACGAAGGACGACATGGTCACGCTTGCCAACGAGCGCGTCGAGGACCTGAAGTCACGCGGCTACGACCATGCCGGCCTCTACGACCCGCAGGGCGTCGGCGGCACGCATGTGATGTATGTGCTGCACCATGCCGATCAGCCGTCGCTCTATTCCGGGCTGCCGGAAGATCCGCAGATTTCGCCGGTGGTGCGCGGCTGGAAGGGGCCGGCGAAGACCGTCGGCCTCGCCGTGGCAGGGCTTGCCGCCGCCGGCGCCGTGCTGCACGGCATCTTCGCCCGGCCGAACGAGGTGACCGCCCATGAGGAAGGCGAGGCCGAGGAACTCGTCGAGGATCGCGACCGCCCGCAAGGCGGTAGGGAGGCGTGATGGCTGACAAACGCATCTATTCGGCCCCCGGCGACAGGATCGAGACGAAACACCCGGTCACCGTCAATCGCTATCGCGGCTATACCCGCCTCAACCACTGGGTCACCGCCGCCTGCATGATCGTGCTTCTGATCTCCGGCCTTTCCTTCTTTCATCCGTCGCTGTTTTTCCTGACCGGCCTTTTCGGTGGCGGCCAGATGACGCGGTGGCTGCATCCGATCGTCGGACTTGTCCTCGTCGCAAGCTTCCTCCTGCTATTTGCGCAGATGTGGAAGCTCAATCTGCCGCGGCGCGAGGACGTGGAGTGGAGCCGCAAGTTCGGCGACCTTCTCCAGGGCAACGAAGAAAGCCTGCCTGAACTCGGCAAGTACAATGCCGGCCAGAAGATGGTTTTCTGGGGCATGTCCGGCCTGATCGTCGTGCTTGTGACGACCGGGATCATGATCTGGGAGCAGTATTTCCCCGACCTCGTTTCCATCCCCGTTCGCCGCATCGCCGTTGCCGTGCATGCGCTGGCGGCGCTTTTCACGATCCTGATCTTCATCGTCCATGTCTATGCGGCGATCTGGACGCGCGGCACGATCCGGGCGATGACCCGCGGCACCGTCACCGGAGGCTGGGCCTTTCGCCATCATCGCAAATGGCTGCGCGAACTGGCTGGACGTCAGGGCTCCGACCCGTCAAAGTGAACATCTCCTACAGCGCCGCGCGTCCTGTCGGGCGCGCAACGGTCGCTGTAGCACCGTGAATGCTGCATGATCCGGCGTCTCCGTCGGATCACCGGAGATGCGATGGCTGAAGACATACAACCAGATCCCTCCCTCATCGGCGGCGTGCCGACACCGCCGCTGGCCTTCCTGCCCGAGCCGGTCAAACTGTTCCAGACGCGAGCACGCCGCTTCGCGTTTCTCGCCGAAAGCAACGCGCTTGCGCCCTACCTCACCTTTCTTGCGGCGCTCTCCAAACTCCAGGCTCGCTTGGCAGTAACCCTTCCGCCCGTAACCGCGCCGACATCGGCGCGCGTCGCCGAGGCTGCGCGCACTGAAATGCCGCCGATCGACCGACTGGCGCTTGTCGATGACCCCGGCCTTTCGGCGACACTCGATGCGCTTCTCGAAGGTGCTGCCGAGATTTCCATGCCCGACGCCGCGCGCCTGGCGCTCGATGCGGTGCGCGCTGCCGAGGACGGTGACCGGCGCTGGTTGCTTACCAACATTCTGTCGGATCAGGTTCCGGACGACAGTGCCGCCCCCCACCTCTTCGTCGCAGCCGCGGTACAGGTGCACATGGCGCGGCTCGCCGCGACGCTCGATCCGGAAACGCTCGTCCCTGTCGGCCTCGGCGTCTGTCCCGCCTGCGGCGGCCGGCCGGCGACATCGTCGGTCGTGGGCGCACAGGGCGTCGAGAACGTGCGTTACGCCGCCTGCGCTTGCTGCGCCACGCAGTGGAACGAGGTGCGGGTGAAGTGCCTCTGTTGCGGCTCGACCAAGGGCATCAGCTATCGCTCGGTCGAGACCGCGGAGGCGACGGTGAAGGCCGAGACCTGCCGGGAATGCCATTCCTGGGTGAAGATCTTCTACCAGGTGAAAAACCCGAGCCTGGAGCCGATCGCCGACGATGTCGGCAGCCTCGGTCTCGACATCCTGATGAAGGAGACCGCCTTTCGCCGCCGCGGCTTCAACCCCTATCTCGCGGGGTATTGATGCCGGATTTCCGCGTGCTTCCCTCGGTCGACCAGATGCTGACCTCGCCAGAGGGACTGGCGCTGGCGGAAGAACATGGCCGCCTTGCCGTCGTCACCGCCGTCCGCGCCCGACTCGAGATCGCGCGGGAGAAAATCCGTGCGGGCGAGGATGGGGCAGCGCTTGCGGCCGACCTGCCGCGCCGCGTCGCCGAGGAGCTGGCGATCGCCGCCCGCTCCGCCCTTCGCCCACTCATCAACCTCACGGGCACGGTGCTGCACACCAATCTCGGCCGCGCCATCCTGGCCGAGGAAGCCGTACGCGCCGCGACCGCCGCGATGGCCAACCCGCTGGCGCTGGAGTTCGATCTCGACGGCGGCGGGCGCGGCCAGCGCGACGACCATCTGCGCGGCCTGCTCCGCGAACTGACCGGCGCCGAAGACGCCACCATCGTCAACAACAATGCCGCAGCCGTGCTGATCGCGCTCAATACGCTTGCCGACGGCCGCGAGGCGATCGTCTCGCGCGGCGAACTGATCGAAATCGGCGGCGCCTTCCGCATGCCCGACATCATGGCCCGCGCCGGCGCGAAACTGGTGGAGGTCGGCACCACCAACCGCACCCATCCGCGCGACTATGAAGGGGCCATCCGCCCCGAGACCGGCGTCATCCTCAAGGTCCACACGTCCAACTACCGGATCGAGGGTTTTACCGCCGAGGTGCCGGCGCCAAAACTGGCCGAGATTGCCCGCAAGGCCGGCGTGCCGCTTCTGAACGATCTCGGCTCCGGCTCGCTCGTCGATCTCTCCACCTTCGGATTGCGGCGCGAGCCGACGGTGGCGGAAGCGGTCGCCGAAGGTGCCGACCTAGTCACGTTTTCGGGCGACAAGCTGCTCGGAGGGCCGCAGGCAGGCCTCATTGTCGGCCGGCGCGATCTGATTGCCGCGATCAATCGCAATCCGCTGAAACGGGCCGTTCGCCTCGACAAGATCCGCATCGCCGCGCTCGAAGCGACGCTGAAGCTCTATCGTGATCCCGACCGGCTGAAGGCGCGGCTGCCGACGCTGCGCTTCCTCTCCCGACCGGAAGCCGACATCGCCGCACAGGCGGCCCGTCTCGCTCCGGCAATCGATGCGCTGCTCAAGCCGCATGGCTATTCGGCAGCGACCTGCGCCTGCCAGAGCCAGGTCGGCTCCGGCGCCTTGCCGGTCGATACGATCCCGAGCGCCGGGCTGCGGCTGACGGGCAGCGGCGGCGACGCGCCGGAACGGCTGTCCGCACGGCTTCGCGCCCTGCCCCTGCCCGTAATCGGCCATATCCGCGACGGCGCGCTGGTCCTCGACCTGCGCTGCCTCGAGGTGGACGCGGCGCTCATCGAGGCCCTGGCGGCGCTATGATCGTCGGAACGGCAGGGCATATCGACCACGGCAAGACGGCGCTGGTGAAGGCGCTGACCGGCACGGACGCCGATCGCCTTGCCGAGGAAAAGGCCCGCGGCATCACCATCGACCTCGGTTTTGCCTATGCCGACCTCGGCGGCGGCACGGTTACCGGCTTCGTCGATGTGCCGGGTCACGAGCGGCTGATCCACACCATGCTTGCCGGCGCCGGCGGCATCGACTTCGCGCTGCTGGTGGTCGCAGCCGACGACGGCGTCATGCCGCAGACCCGCGAACATCTCGCCATCCTCGACCTGCTCGGTATCACCAGAGGCATCGTCGCGCTCACCAAGGCCGATCTCGCCGGGCCGGAGCGGCGCGCGGAAGTGACCGCGGAGATCCAGGCCGCACTTGCCGGCACAGGTCTCGCGAAGGCGCCGATCCTTGCCGTCTCCGCCCTCACCGGCGAAGGCATCGAGGCCCTGCGCGCAGGGCTCGCCGCCGCCGAAGCGGAGACCGCCGCGCGCAGCGATGCCGGCCTGCTGCGCTTTGCCGTCGACCGCAGCTTCACGCTCTCAGGCGCCGGCACCGTGGTGACCGGCATGGTGCTCGGCGGTCGTGCGACGCTCGACGACACCGTCATCGTCAGCCCGTCCGGCCTGACCGCCCGCATCCGCGGCATCCACGCACAGAACCGGAAAGCATCGGAGGGGCGTGCCGGCCAACGCTGCGCGCTGAACCTTGCCGGCGAACGGGTGACGAAGGACGCGATCCGGCGTGGCGACGTCGTCCTCGCCCCGGCACTGCATGCACCGACGGACCGGATCGACGCGGAGGTCCGCGTGCTTGCCTCGGAGGCCAAGCCGATCGGCACCTGGTTTCCCGTACGCTTGCACAGCCACGCAACGGAAGTCGGCGCGCGGATCGTGCCGCTTGCCGGTCCTCTCGATCCCGGGATGGAGGGCCTGGTGCAACTGGTCCTCGACCGACCCGTCGCCGCGACGATCGGTGACCGCTTCATCCTGCGCGACACCTCGGCCAGCCGGACCATCGGCGGCGGCCGCTTTCTCGATCTGCACCCGCCGGCGCGAAAGCGCGGCACGCCGGAGCGCCTGGCCTCCCTTGCCGCCTCCGGCAACGCGGACCCGGCGGCGGCTCTTTCGGCCCTGTCCGATCTCGCACCGATCGCGCTTGCGGCATTCCTACGCGACCGTGGCCTGGGCGACGACGCGCTTCCCAGGCTTCTGCTTGCCGCCGGAGCAAAAACCATAGGCGACCATGCGCTATCGTCCGCAGCGATTGACGGCCTGCGGGCGAGCCTGACGGACACACTCGCAGCCTTCCACGCTGAAAACCCCGAGCTTGCCGGCATCGGCCGCGAGCGGCTGCGGCTCCTGCTCAAACCACGCCTGCCGACGGCAAGCTTCCTCGCGTTCCTCAGGGACGAAGCGGCTGCCGGTCGCATCGTGCTCGACGGCGCCTTCCTGCGGCTGCCGGGCCACGCGGTCCGGTTGTCGCCGGCCGACGAAGACCTGTGGCAGCGGATCCATCCGCATCTCGTCGACGACAACCGCTTCCGGCCGCCGCGCGTGCGCGACTTCACAGCCCTTCTCAGTGCGGACGAGCGCGACATAAGGCGCGTACTGAAACTCGCCCAAGGGCTCGGGCAGACCCACGAGATCGCGCATGACCATTTCTTCGCCCGCGCCGTCGTGGAGGAGATGGCAGCCATCGTACTCGAGGTGGCGGCGCAGGCGGACGACGGCTGGTTCACCGCCCCCGCCTTCCGCGACCGGGTGCACAACGGCCGCAAGGTCGCCATCGAGATCCTCGATTTCTACGACCGGCTGGGCCTGACCTTGCGCAGGGGAGACTTGCGTCGCATAAATCCCCATCGCCGCGACCTGTTTGCGCACTGAGGAAGGGAATCGTCTCCGGTGGGACGGCCGGACTTCAAATTCTGTAGACAGTCGCCCCATCGTCTTGCGTTATCTTCAAGGTGAATGTGGTGCGTTTCCGTCGACTGAATATTAGGTTGTAATGCCTCATTTTGTGCGGCACTACCGAAGTGGGCAACAAAGTGGTAGCAGAGTTGTTCGTGTCATGCACAGAGCGAGCCCCTCCGATTCCGTCGGACGGGCGAAGGGGTGGAGGCCATTTATCTGTCCATCTTTGCTCCTGTAGCTTTCCGCTGACGGATAGTTGGAGTTTTATCCTAAGTGGAGCAGCGGAAACGTATTATCACTCGCGAAGAACTGCACGAGCTTGTTTGGTCCGCGCCAATGCAAAAGCTGACGGGCGACATGGCCTCTCGGACCACGGACTGGCGAGCACCTGCGAACAGCACCTTCCCATGCGTGAATATTGAGCGAAGCGTGAAGCCGGCCATCTCAATCGATCTGCGCGGAGCAAGGCGGGACGAAGAAGTCGGCCGCCGGCCCCTTGGTTCATGTGCGGACCGTGAGGGGCAATCTGGCAATGCTTAAAACGTGGCAAGGCGTTTCGGGAAGCCGCAATCATGGCGCCGGCGCTGCGGATACGTTGCAGAAAATGCGGCAGCATGAGCGGTAACGTAATCAAGATCGGAAAGCTGAGGCGGTGAGGCAGAGAAAGTGGATTGCGACGATTGTCCGGTGGGATGCAGTGTTTTGCCGACCCGGATGAGAATCCAATTGTCGGGCGCCCTGAGATTCAGGACGATGACTGAACTACATATCGATGTGGACGGGAAGGAGCCGCGGCGCTCGACCGTCTCCTTGCGGCCTCACATCCTACTCGTTGCGAGTTTGTTGAGCGGATAGGTGGATAGAAATATCGAAGCGGTAGTGCTTGACGCAAAATTCACTTGCAAATGCGAGGTTGTGCGTGTCCATAGGCACACGCAAATCCAAATCTGCTCTTTTGAGCCAGCACCGACGAGAAAACCATGCCAGCAGTGATCCCAAATGCCTTCTCCTTCGACCCGTATGTGGGCGGTATTACGGGTGATTGGAAATGGGCGATCCAGAATTTCACGTTCAGCTTTCCGACAAGCGCTGCGTTTTATGGGTTGAATTATGGAAGTGGCGAGCCGGTGAATGGTTTCGCCACCCTTAATTGGTGGCAACAAAGCGCGGCGCGCGCTGCTTTCGAGCAAATATCAGCGATTGCAAACCTAACGTTCACCGAGATTACTGAGAGCGCAACCCAAACCGCCGATCTTCGGCTTGCACAATCCAGCCTTCCCGACACGGCTTGGGCATATTATCCAAACGCCCTGCCCGAAGGCGGCGATGCGTGGTTCGGCACCTGGTCCGGCGACTACACATTTCCCAAAAAGGGCAATTATGCGTACGTGACATTCCTGCACGAGATTGGCCATTCCCTCGGCCTTGATCACGCGCACGAGGGCGCGGTTATGCCGATAGACCGCGCTTCCATGGAATACACGGTGATGAGCTACAGTTCGTATTCTGGCGCGTCGCCAATTGATGGATACACAAACGAGGACGCTGGGTATGCCCAGTCTTTGATGATGTACGACATCGCTGCGCTGCAGCGGATGTATGGTGCGAACTACGGCACGCAGAGCGGCAACACGGTCTATTCCTGGAGCCCGACAACCGGCGAGATGTTCATCAACGGTGTTGGCCAAGGCACTCCCGAGGCCAACCGCATTTTTCTGACCATTTGGGATGGCGGCGGTACCGATACCTATGACTTCTCGAATTACACCAATGGGGTGAAAGTCGATTTGCGACCTGGCGAGTGGAACAAGACATCCGAATCGCAACTGGCAAAGCTTCATTTTGACGGGTTGAAAACAGCGGTCGGCAACATTGCGAATGCCCTGCTCTTCGAAGGCGATACTCGGTCGCTCATCGAAAACGCTGTCGGCGGATCCGGCAACGACTACATTTTCGGCAACGTCAAGGACAACGTTCTTGTTGGCGGGTTCGGCGATGACTTTCTGGCCGGAGAAGACGGTTCGGACACATTGAATGGCCAGGCAGGATGGGACACGGCCTATTTCAACTTCAGTTTCACGGGGGTGAGAGTCGGTTATCACGATGGCGCCATGGTGATTGAACATGGCGGTTCATCGGACCGCCTGATCTCAATCGAGCAAATACAGTTCTGGGGTCGCCCGATCGCCCAGTCCGACGACAATATGCTCGTCGACGACGTATTCTACTTCGCTGAAAACAACGATGTCTACTACGCGGGGATGGAGGCCGAGCAACATTTCGCCATGTACGGGTGGAAGGAAGGCCGCGATCCCAACGGCTTCTTCGACACGTCGGCCTACCTAGATACATACAGGGACGTTGCCGCGGCCGGCATGAATCCGCTCGAGCACTATGCACTGTATGGCTGGAAGGAAGGGCGAGACCCGTCGAGCCTCTTCGACACCACGGACTACCTGCGGTTCAACCCGGACGTTGCGGCTGCCGGGGTGAACCCGCTCGCGCACTATCTCACGTATGGGGTTTACGAAAGTCGGAAGATTGATGCCGGTACTGCGCTCGTCGATGACATGTTCTATTTCAAGAACTACAAGGATGTAGCAAACAGCAACTACGATCCAGAGGATCATTTCGCGCAGTTCGGATGGCGTGAGGGACGTGATCCAAATGCCTTCTTTGATACGTCAGACTACCTGGCGACCTATCGCGATGTTGCTGCAGCTGGCATGAACCCTCTCGAACACTATAAGAACTACGGCTGGCATGAAGGGCGTGATCCGTCGAAGATTTTCGACACCACTGGATATCTCGAACTTAACCCAGACGTAGCTGCCGCCGGCGTGAACCCCCTCGAACATTTCTTGAACTATGGTATCCACGAGGGGCGCAGCTATCTCAACGACGGAGTGTTTGGGTAACCCCCAAGGTCACCCGCTCTTCCCAATAGTCACCAACACAATCGGCCTGATGCCTTCGACGAAACTCACGTCGTACGTCATCAGCGCCGTGGGGCACGACAAACATGTGATCGGCGGCAATGACGAGCAGGATGCAGCGATTGAGGATCTTGGGCGGATCGAGAAAAGTGCGATAATCGAGATCCTCTGAAGCCGCAGATCTCCGGTCGATCGGCTGATTGCGAAACTGCCCGCCCTCGACCCGCTGAAGGATCTTCTTGACCACCGTCAGATCCCCGTGACGCCTCCGATGCGCATGCCGAACAGGGTCACGAGAAGATCGCACGATTTGAACAGCCGTGGCGCTAGCCGCCATGCTCGCCTCCGTCGCAGCCGAAGTGGTCATGCGAAGCATCTAAAAGGGAGAAATCAAATGGATGCCTTGGGTGTTGTCGTGCTGATTGCAGGGCTATTCTGTCTAACCAGAAAGCCTCTGACTGAGGACTTCCTGCACAAACTTGATCAGAAGCGTGAACTTCCTGCCGAGCAAAGCTCCCGTTGGCAGAATCCTTGAATGGCTCGCAGCGCAGCCGGCTTGGCCCATAGCAGCGCTGACGGTCATCGGCGGCTTTGTGACTTGAATATGCCCTCGTTCACTTTGCACTTCGAGGCATCGCGAACCTGCTGAGCGGTGATCGCGCTCGGCGATTTCAAAGGCAGACCAATCTGCTCGATTCGACACGGGCGCTCAATTTCGCACATACATTTCCTAAAGCCTTAGGTAGAAACTGACTGCCAGGGATGCCTGGCCGTTATCGTGCGCACTGCCCCCCGGTAGTAACCGCCGTTACAGCGTGCGTATGGATGCCATCCGGCTTGGTCGGAATCTGATTGGCCGGCTCGGCCCGCCCGTCGCTATACTCGGCAGAAAGCGATGACCCGGAAGGCAGCTCCGAAGAATCGCGTCGTCACGACCTGAGATTGATCCGATAATCCGCACCCGAGCGCTCAACCTCGCTGGGTGGGAATGACGTCAAGGTTCAGGACAGATTGAGCGTATGGAACTGTTCTACAAATCCCAATTCGCGAGGACTTTTTTATCGGCGGCTTCACGTCGGCGATGGCCTACCTGGCCGGTTTTTGGTTCGCTGTCAGTTGGGCAGCCCAGACACGCCGCCTGATTGCCGCTATCGCCGTTGGAGTAGGTTTCATCTTTGCTCATCAGCAGCTGTGCGTGCGAGTACCGGCGCGAGACCGCCAGGCCCGACCAGGCCTACCCGATCCGAGGCCACCGACGTATTTCGGTCTCGGCATCTGCGCGGCAGCCTGAAGTGCGACGAGGAAACATCTCCCGCCCGGAGCTGCTGGCTAAGTCAGAAGATTTGCCACCTCGCGCCATGCCGCATCCTCTCTCGCGAACTAGTCAGCCTTGGTCGTGCCCGATAGGGAATGGAGGAACGACTGCATCGCCTCAATCGGCTTCCCGAACCATTGGGGACCGCTTCATCCTGCGCGACACCTCGGCCAGCCGGACCATCGGCGGCGGCTTTCTTGAACCACCCGTCTAATATCTCGGTGCGCTCGGACTTGAGCCGGTTGTTCACCATCTCAGTGCAGCGGCGCGAGCATCGGCGAACCCAAGGCTTGCTGGGGCGGAAGATCGTGCCGCAGCAATCGCACTCCCTTTCCGGGTACGCCTCGCGGTATTTCCTGACGCGGTAGGCGACCGCGCACTCGTTCGAGAATGCAGGCAAATGCCGCCGCGCAGATTGACGAGCTGATCCGCCGAGCGGTAGATGATACTAGCGAAAGCGAAGGGTAGCAATTCGGTAGAAAACCTCTGATCCGAACATTGTCACTTCTTCAGAAATGATAATGAAATCAATGCCTGGAAGGGAATCGTCTCCGGTGGGACGGCCGGACTTCAAATCCGGTTGGGGCAGCGAGCCTGTCCCGGGTGGGTTCGACCCCCACTCCCCTCCGCCAGCACGCGCGGGTTCGAGCCTAGGCTCCGGGATGCGCAGACGTTCAGGGATCGCTTCGCCTTCGATACGCGATTGCGCGGTTCGTTCCGGCCGCGCAGCTGCAAAAGCCGCTCGTCGATGCCGGCTACGCAACCGCGCGCAACGACCGCCTACCGACGCGAAAAGCGCAAGCGGGGCTGGGCTAGTTGCCCAACCCCTGCATGGCGAGATCGACCTGCTCAGCTGTTGGGAGCGCCACGTCGACGACGACGCCATCTTCGTCCGCACCGAGCAGCTCGAGGGTTGCTAGCTGGGTGTCGAGCAGAGAAGCCGGGAAGAAATGTCCCGCCCGATGGGAGAGCCGATCGGCCAGCACAGCGCGGTCGCCGTGCACATGCACGAAGCGGACGCGCGGCGCGCCCGTGCGCAGGATGTCGCGATAGGACCGCTTCAGGGCCGAGCACCCGACCACCGAGGGGCGGCCGGCCGCCTCGTCCTTGGCGATCTCTGCCGCCAGCGCCCGCAGCCAGGGTTCGCGATCATTGTCATCGAGCGGAATGCCCGCGGACATCTTGGCGACGTTCTCCGGCGGATGAAAGCTGTCGCCCTCGACGAAGCGCCACCCGAGCCTTGCGGCCAGAGCCTCGCCGACAGTGGTCTTGCCGCTGCCGGACACGCCCATCACCACGATATGCTGCAGATCTTCGCTCATAGCAGCCACCATCCCACAAGCGCGAAGCCGAAGCCGATCACCCCGAGCAAGGTTTCCATCACCGTCCAGGTCTTGAGCGTCGTCCGTTCATCCATTTGAAGGAAGCGGCCGACGAGCCAGAAGCCGGAATCGTTCACGTGGCTCAACACCGTCGCGCCGCAGGCAATGGCGATCACGAGGAAGCACAGGTCGAAGGGGCTGAGCCCCGTCGTCGCGGCGACCGTCGGAGCGAGCAGCCCGGCCGTCGTCGTCAAAGCGACGGTCGCCGACCCCTGCGCCACGCGCAGGGCCGTGGAAATGAGGAAGGCGGCGACGATCAGCGGCATGCCGATCGCCTCGAGGCTGCCGGCGAGCGCCTGCCCGATGCCGCTTGCGCGCAGAACGCCACCGAACATGCCGCCGGCTCCGGTGACGAGAATGATGCCGCAGATCGGGCCCAGCGCCCCGTCCATCAGCTTTTCCATGTCCTTGAGCGTGCGCTCGCCGCTGAGGACCCACATGCCGACAAGCACGGTGATCAGCAGGGCGACGGGCGTCTGCCCGGCCATGCGCAGGATGCTGACCCACAATGCGCCACCGTCGATCATCTTCGCGGCGGCCAGTGTCGAAAGGCCGGTATTGAGGAAGATCAGCACGAGCGGCAGCAGCAGCACCAGCATGACGGTGCCGAAAGACGGAGGCACCTTGTCGCGCGCCGCCTCGCTCGGCGATCCGAGAAGGGTTGGTACCGGCAGTTCGAAGCGCTTGCCCGCCCAGAGGCCGAAGAGGTAGCTGCCGAGATACCACGTGGGCAAAGCGACGACGAGACCGACGAGCACCAGCAGGCCGATATCCGCCCCCAGCAATTCGCTGGCGGCAACCGGGCCCGGATGGGGCGGGAGAAATGCGTGCATCACCGCGAAAGCGCCCGCCGAAGGCAGCGCATAGAGCAGCACCGAACCGCCGAAGCGGCTCGCGACGCTGAAAATGATCGGCAGCATGACCACGAGGCCGGCGTCGAAGAAGATCGGAAAGCCGAAGAGCAGCGAGGCGATGCCGAGCGCCAAAGGCGCGCGCTCAGGCCCGAACTGGCCGATCAGCCGGTCCGCGAGCACCTGCGCTCCGCCGGAGACTTCAAGCATCCGCCCTATCATGGCGCCGAAACCGACGAGCAGCGCGACCGAAGCCAGCGTCGAGCCGAAACCCTGCAACAGCGTCGGCACCACGTCCTTGAACGAGATGCCGGTCACCAGCGCCGTCAACAGGCTGACCAAAACCAGGGCGACGAAGGCGTGCAAACGCAACCGGAGGATAAGAAAAAGAAGCAGGCCGACGGCTGCCGCCGCAATCAGCAGGAGCGTCGCGGTTCCATAGACGGGTTCGATCGAAGTCATGTGTCCTCCTTGTTCCGGAAGTGAGGTCAAGGGCCATATAGTCTATGGCCCTTCTCAGCAACCTACCTGAAAGAGGTGGGCACAGGAGATACGACCGCATCAATAAGGGCCCGTAGCCGGGCGGTCGCGATCGCCTTCGACAGGCGATCGCAACACGTTTGAGGCGCGTCGCATTGCCATAGGCACCGTTCGCCACACGCACTCGATCAGACCCCATAGGGCGTGTTAGGTATGCCAACATGGCAGACCTGTCGTGATCAGTTCAACTGAAAGGTAGAATAAATGCGCGCAACAATCCTGTTGGCAATGGTTCTAGCCCTCGCCGGATGCTCCCAGACCGGCGGTGGCGGTGGCGGCTACACCGCTGACTATGAGGCTGGCGACGGCGACTATTATCACGGGATCGTCGCGCCGAGATAAGGCCCGACCTTCCCACACGAAAGGTCAGCTTTCGTGTTCCAGCGGGATGGACGCTCGCTCAAGTCCATCCCGGCAACGCCTCCCAAGCAGAGCGGCAGCTGCCATGGCCACGATCAATCGTTGGTCTGCCAGCTCATCCACCCGAAATCGCAAGTGCCGCGACCATTCCGAACCGGTTTCATCGCCGCGGACCACTCATTCCGTGGAATAGAGATCCTCCTCCCGCGCATTCAGCATTCCCGCGAGCGTGCGCAAGCCGCTGTCGAGCTGGTCCATCGTCGGGGTCGCCAGCGCCAGTCTGACCGCATTGGGCGCATGGCCGGGCATCACCGCGAAGGTGGTGGAGGGCGTCAAGGCGATATCGCGCCTGGCCGCGGCAACGACGAAACTCTGCGAGCGCCAGTGGGGTGGCAGCGTCAGCCAGAGGTGGAAGCCGTTCTCGTTCGACTGGATATCGAAGCCGGATAGTCGGTCGGCCGCAAGCCTCTGCCGGGCGCGCGCGTCGATGCGCTTCCGCCTGACCAGTTCGGCAACGGTGCCATCCGCCATGATCCGCTGGGCCGCGGCAAAGGTAAGACCGGAGGCCGACCAGCCGCCAGAACGCACCGAGGCCATCATGCTTTCCCGCAAGCGCGAGGGCGAGACGATGAAACCGAGCGACAGGCCCGGCGCGACCCGCTTGGACAGGCTGTCGATGACGATGCAGGTTTCGGGCGCGAGTGTCGCAAGCGGCAGGTCGTCCTCGAGAAAGCTGTAGACGCGATCCTCGATGACCGGGAGGTCGAGCGCCTCGACGACCCGGATCAGATCGCTCCGCCGCGCCGCAGACATCGTCGTGCCAAGCGGGTTCTGGACCGCCGGCTGAATGTAGATCGCCGACAGCCGGGCCTCCTGATGCGCCCTTAACACCGCATCCGGCCGCACACCGTCGCCGTCCATCGCAAGCGGCACCAGCGTGATGCCCAACCGGACGGCGATGCCCTTGATGAAGGGATAGGTCAGCGCCTCGACGCCGCATCGGCCGCCGGTCGGAACGAGCGCGGCAAGTGCCGCGCCAATGGCCTGTCGACCGTTGCCGGTAAAAACGAGCTGCTCCGGCGTTGCGCACCATCCGTCCCGCGACAGAAAATCAGCGGCCACGCTGCGGGCAACGGCCGTTCCGGTGCTGGTGACCTGCCTCAAGGCGACATCCAGAGCGGCGGGCCTTTCGGGGCCCGCGAGGCTCCTGGCGATCAACGCGGTCTGTTCGGGCAGGATCGGATAGTTGAATTCCAGATCGGTCCGGATGCCACGCGGTTCGCCAAGCGCTTCCGCGCCACGCCTGGTCTCGCCCGAAACGAAGGTGCCGCGACCGACTTCGCCAACGACAAGTCCACGCCGCAGCAGTTCCGAAAAGACACGGCTCGCCGTCGAGGCGGCAATCTTGTGCTCATGGGCAAACCGGCGCTGTGGCGGCAGCCGGTCGCCCGGTTTCAGCGTGCCGTTCGCGATCTCCGCGGCGATGGCGTCGGCCAGCCTGATATATTCGGAGTTAGACATTTATTGCTCCGAGTACAATGTTTAGATTGCACCGAGCAGTATCTGCGATCATTCTCCTTTCATCAACCCACTTTCATTGAGAACGCAGGCGCTTCGGCGTCGCGGCGCGTCAACGCGGAGCCACGCCATGGAACTGACCCTTGCGACCGTCCTCGTCGCTTTTGCCGGCGTGTTTCTGATCAGCTTCATGCGTGGCGCATTCGGCGGCGGCTTCGCCATCATCGGCATTCCGCTGCTGTCGACCGTGATGGATCCGGTTACGGCCGGCGGTCTGCTTGCACCGCTGTTCATCGCGATGGACCTCTATGCGCTGCGCTACTGGAAGCCTTCGACCTGGTCGAAGCCGGACCTCATGCTGCTCGTGCCCGGGCTGGTGATCGGGATCGGCATTGGTTACTTCGTGTTCCGTGCGCTCGACCATCGGGCCATCGCAATTCTGATGGCGGGCATCACGCTCGCCTTTGTCGGGCTCTGGTTCATCCGGGGCGCCGAGGTGACCCCGCATCCGCGTTCGAGACCAAAGGCCGTTGCCGCCGGCTTCACCTCGGGCATCACCACCATGGTTGCCCATTCGGGCGGCCCGCCGCTCGCGATGTACCTGCTGCCGCTCGGTCTCAGCAAGGAAATCTATGCGGGAACCACGAGCCTGTTCTTCACCGTCGGCAACGCCACCAAGCTTGTGCCCTGGCTGCTGCTGTCGCAGCCTTCGGGCGGAACCTGGACCCTGATGGCGCTTTGCCTTCTCACCATTCCGGTCGGCGTGTGGTCGGGCTGGCGGCTCCATGGGGTGTTGGACCAGCGCCAGGTCTATCGCGCCTGCTACGGGCTGCTGGTGATAACCGCGTTGAAACTGCTGTGGGATGGTGTTTCCGGCTACATCGCATGATCGTCGTTACGGGCGTGCGCCGACCGGGGCAATTAGAGCCAGCGCCTGACACGCGCCTTGTAGGCCCGATAGACGTCGCCGAACTTGCGCTCGAGATAGGCCTCCTCGGGCGCCACGACGCCGTAGCGGATGACGAGGTAAAAGGGGACCAGCAGGATCAGCAGCCACAGAGTGTCGAAGAGAATGGAAAAGCCGATCAGGCCGAGGAACATGCCGGTATAGATCGGGTTGCGGGTGAAGCGGTAGGGACCGGCTTCGACGATCGTCGATGTCGGGCGATGGATCTGGATTTCGGTTCCCGCGCGCCTGAAACTCACCGCCGCCCAGATCAAAAGCGCAAGACCGGCGAGAAAAATGATGCCGCCGGCGAGGGCGTCCGGCACGATCGCGGGCACGAACGGCAACGGGTGGAGCCGGTCGAGCACCAGGCCACCGCCCACCGACATCACCCAGGCGATCGGCGGATGGATCACCGCGCCGGAACGGTCAGGCGCATTTCCCGTCGTCTCGTTCATCAAAACACCTGTTGCCTGGTTTGCGCGTGGTCCGCTCCCGCACCAATGGTGCGGGTTGCCATTTTAGCGGACGCGGGCCATTTGCGAAAACCCTCCAAGACGCTATGTGAACGGAGGATCATCGGCTCTGTTTGGGACCATGATCACGCCATGGCTACAACAGGACGAGACACATGAAAGCACGCGTCAAATGGGTGGAAGACCGGACCTTCGTCGGAGAGTCTGGTAGCGGCCACAAAGTCGTTTTGGGAACCGCCTTCGGAGAGGAAGGTCGCACCCCGGGACCGAGCCCGATGGAATTGGTGCTGATCGGCACCGGCGGCTGCTCGGCCTATGACGTGGTGCACATCCTGGAGAAGGGTCGCGAACCGGTCGAAGACTGCGTCGTCGAACTCGACGCCGACCGCGCCGATACGGAGCCGCGCGTCTTTACCCGCATCCACATGCACTTCATCGTCAAGGGCCGCGGGCTCGCAGTCAACAAGGTCGAGCGCGCCGTTTCGCTGTCGATCGAGAAATACTGCTCGGCTTCGGCCATGCTCGCCAAGACCGCGACGATCACCCACGATTTCGAAGTGGTCGACACCAGCGCCGGCTGAGCTCCCATCCGGAGCTCGCATCAACGACCAGCGGGCGCGCGGTCGCTATCGTCGCGCCGGTTGAAACAGTTCGACGACATTTCCGGAGGGGTCGATCAAAAGGATCTGCGCTCCTCCGGGACCGGTGACGATGTCGTTGCGGAACATGACGCCGGCGCGGCGCAGCCGCTCGACTTCGGCGTCGAGGTTATCGACGAGGAGATGGATGCGGTTCCAGCCGCCCGGCCCCGGCTTCTCGCCGTCCGGCATCGGCCGGCCGGCCGAACTCGTCGGTCCGCTCAGCAGCAGCCGCAGCGCGCCGCGCTGCACATCCGCGAAAGCCGGTGCATAGCTCGACAGAAGCGAAAAGCCGAGGTGGGTCGTGTACCAGGCGATCGCCGCCTCGACGTCGTTTACCATGTAGCGGACGTTGACCGTTCCGACATTGCCTTCCTCCGAAGCGAACGTCTGCCCGTAAACAGATGCCGGCGCCCGCGCCTGGGCAACGCCCCGTCTTCAAAAGAGTGGTCGCCGATCTTCAATCCCGATAGAAGTTGCGCCGCCAGCGGTGGGCGGTCAGTTTCGCCCGCTGCGTATCCGGCAGGCCGGCACCGTCGCCGATGGCGCAGTTGCGCTCGACGTTGCGCACCGAGCGCATGCCGGGAATGACCGTCGATACCGCCGGGTGGCTGAGAACGAAGCGCAGCGCCGTCTCGGCCAGCGCGCCTGGCTTGATTTCCAGGTCTTCGACGATCTTCTGCGTCCGCTCCTCGACCTCGCGCTTGCGCTCGCCGCGAAAGTAGGTCTCGCGGAAGTCGCCCTCGGGAAAGACGGTATCGGCGCGGATCTGGCCGGTGAGACCGCCTTCGTCCAGCGCCACGCGGACGATGACGCCGACATTGTGCTTCAGGCACGCCGGCAGCAGCTTCTCCTCCGGCGCCTGTTCGAAGATGTTGTAGATCACCTGCACGCTGTCGACGACGCCGGTCTCGATCAGCCGGAGCGCATTGTCCGGCTCGTAGTCGTTGATCGAAACGCCGAAGAAGCGGATCTTGCCGTCGCGCTTCAGCCGCTCGACCGCCTCCAGCCAGTCGCCGCGGCCGACCCACTCGTCCGACCAGACATGAAACTGCTGCACGTCGATCGTCTGGACGCCGAGATTGCGCAGGCTCGTCTCGGTGCAGGCGATCACGTGATCGGCCGGGAAGGTCTGCTCGGCAGGCGTGCCGGCATGCGCTGGCCATTGCATGTTCTTCGGCGGGATCTTGGTGGCCACGTGGATCGTCTCCGACCGCTCGCGCAGCAAGGCGCCGATCAGCTTCTCGCTGTGACCCTGACCGTAGCCGAGTGCGGTGTCGATGAAGTTGAGGCCGAGGTCGACCGCGCGGTTGAGGGCGCGCGCGGACTCGTCATCGCTTGCGCCCTGCCACTGGCTCTTGCCGATGCCCCAGGCACCGTAACCGATTTCGGAAATGCGCAGGCCCGTGCGGCCGAGGGTTCTGTAGTGCATGGTGCTCTCGCTGGCATTGGAGGGAGGACGGGATGTCGCCGGTTATCTAGGCCTCGGCGATCGACGGTCAACCTGGAAAATGCCCGGGCCAGCTGCCCTATGTCTTCTAGGCAAGGAACCAGAAGAAAACAGCCGAAAGGAAGATGAAGGCGAGCACGAGCCCGATGAACTGCCGCATGCCTTCGCTCGTATTGTCGCCGAGCAAGGCGACCCAGATCGGCCCGCCGCTGCAGTCTTCGTCGCGCAGGTCGCGAATGGAGGCCAGCGCCTCGCGACCCACCGTCCGGCGGCTATAGTCATGCGTCGGCGGCTGCCGGTTGTGATGAGAGGCAAGCGATCCCGAAAGATCCGGCGCGACGAGGCCACCGTCGCCGGCATCGACCACCGGGGCCGGCCGGCCCTCCGTCGTGGGCTGATTGCGGGTCGCGTCTCCTGCCCGCAGGCGCCCCGCGCCATGGTGAAACGCCCAGCGCTGGGGTTTCGACTGCAGATCGGATTTCACGTGCCGGATGGACATCACGCACCTCCACAGGCGTAACCGCTAACCGGGCGCTTTGGTTCCGTGGGCGGGAGCGCATTGTTGATCGTTGGGGGGGCGGAGCGTCGCCGATACGTCGCTTGAGGGACGCAATTGCCGGCAGCGTCAGCCGAAAAATAAAAGAGCCCGCCGCGGGAGGAGCGGCAGGCTCTCAAAAATCGATCAGCAGCCTGGGAGGAGGAGTGGCGCTGATCTCGTGAACGATCCATGGGAGGAGGAGATCGTTCACCCGTCGAAGCTCTGCGGGAGGAGATGCATTGCTTCGATGAGGTGAATATACAGGGTTTCTGCCCAAATCGTAGGCGGATTTTGTGCAGGCCAGCTATGCGCTATGCGCGCAGCGCAACACCGGCACATCGGTCCAGGGCCATAGAAAATGCGATCGAACGGCCGGCGGCGTAGATCATACGCGAGCACGTCAGGCGACGCGCAGGCGGGCGGAAACGGGTTTCACGCCGCCCCCACCGCGACGCCGCAGGTGCTGCCGCCGGGCGAAACGCTCAGTTTTCCATGAAGGCGCGTGCCATGCTGTCGCGGATCGGCTTGGTGAGATAGTCGAAGAAGGTCCGCTCCGCCGTCTGGATCAGGATTTCCGCCGGCATGCCGGGGGTCACGACGAAGTTGTGAACCCTCGCAAGCTCGCTTGCCGGCAGGTTGACGCGCGCCAGATAGACCTCGCGCGTGCCCTCCTGCGTCTGTACCGGCAATGCGTCCGCCGAGACGTAGAAAACCTGCCCGTTGAGAACCGGCGTCGTGCGCTGGTTGAGCGCGGTCAGGCGCACCGTCGCCTTTTCGCCCACCCGGATATTGTCGACGTCGGTGCGCAGCACCTGTGCCTCGATGATGAGCGGAACGTCGGCCGGCAGGATTTCCATGATCGGCTTGCCGCTCTCGATGACACCGCCGGAGGTGTGGAAATGCATCCGGATGACCGTGCCGGTCACCGGCGCATTGATCGTCGCGCGGCGCAGAACATTGGTGGCACCACGCAGTTGCTCGCGCACCGTGTCCAACTCAGCTTCAGCCTTCTGCAACTCGTCGAGTGCTGCCTCGCGGTAGCTCTCCTCGGTCTGGTTGACCTGCTGCTGCTGTTTCAGGATCTGGGCGCCGGTTTCGGAGACTTCGGACATCAGCCGGCCGATCTGCCCCTCGGCATCGGCGATCGCCCGCTGGATGCTCTTGATCTCCGTCTTACGGATCAGGTCCTTGGCGAGCAGCGTCTTCTTGCCGATATATTCCTCCTCGAGCAGTGTCCGCTGCTCACGGACCGACTTCAACTGCTCCTCGAAGCCTTCGGACCGGAACTCGAGGCTCTCGATGTTTCGCTTCAATAGACCGATGTCGCTGTCGAGCTTGCTTCTCCAGGTTTTAAAGTTGAGTTGCTGGCTCTGGACGATCGGCACGACCTCCGGATCGTCCTTCAGGTTCTCGGTGAGGACCGTCGGCAGCGCCACTTCCTTCAGGCCGTTGGCCTGCGCATTGAGCCGGGCGACGATTGCCTCGAGCCTTGCCCGTCTCAAAAAGAACTGCCGTTCGTTGGCGAGCGCCGCCGTCTCGTCCAGCCGGATCAGCGGCTGGTCGGCGGTGACATGGTCGCCCTCGTTGACCAGGATTTCCTTGATGATCCCGCCCTCGAAATGCTGGATCACCTTGTTCTGCCCGGTCGCAACGAAGCTTCCCTGGGCGATGACGGCCGCCGCCAGCGGCGCGGTGAAGGCCCACAGCCCGAAACCGCCGAAGGTAACGACGATCAGTACCATGCCGATCATCGTATGCCGCCAGATCGAACGCGGGACCTCCGCGTACCAGGTCAGATCCTGTACTTTGGCCATATCGCTCATGATCGCCTACGGAAGCTGGTTTTGTTCGAGCGGGTTGCCTTCGGTATTCACGCCGCGCGACGCGAGTGCCTTGAGCACGTCCTGGCGCATGCCGAAGAGCGCCACGGTGCCGTTGACGAGCAACAGGACCTTGTCGACGCTGTTGAGCAGTGCGGGCCGCTGGGTGATGGTGACGACGGTGATCTTCTCGCGCTTGGCATGGCTCAGCGCCCGCGTCAGCGCCGCCTCGCCGGCGGTATCGAGATTGGAATTGGGCTCGTCGAGCACGACCATGCGCGGATTGCCGAAGAAGGCGCGGGCGAGCGCCACGCGCTGCTTCTGACCGCCCGAAAGCGGCGAGCCGTCGGCCGCCACCACCGTCTCATACCCGTGCGGCAACGTGGCGATCATGTCGTGCACGTCGGCAAGCTTGGCGGCGGCGTAAATGTCGGCGTCCGTGGCATCCTCGCGCATGCGGGCGATGTTGGCCTTGATCGTGCCGGGGAACAGCTGCACGTCCTGCGGCAGGTAGCCGATGCTTTCGCCGAACTGCCGCTGGTCCCAGTTTCTGAGATCCATGAGATCGAGCCGCACGTTCCCCGACGTCGGCAGGATGGAGCCGACGAGCATCTTGCCGAGCGTCGTCTTGCCGGCGCCGGAACTGCCGATGACCGCGAGCGAGTCGCCCGGCTCCAGCGCAAAGGTGATGCCGTTGAGCACGACGCGCTTTGTGCCTTGCGGGACGAAGAGCAGGCGCTCGACATCGAGGCGTCCTTCGGGTCGCGGCAGCTTCAGCCGCTCGAAGTTCAGCGGCGACGTCTGCAACAGCGAGGTGATGCGCCCATAGGCGGCGCGCGCCTGGATCACCTGGTGCCAGCCTTCGATCGCCGCCTCGATCGGGCCGAGCGCGCGGCCGGCGATGATCGATGCCGAAATCACCATGCCGCCCGTCAGATGGCCGTGAAGCGCAAGATTGGCGCCCCACCCGAGCATCGTTACCTGCGTCAGCAACCGCACCGCCTTGGAAAGCGAGGCAAAAGCAATGTTGCGATCCTGCGCAAGAACCTGAGCCTTGAGCGAGCCGGCCATGTCCTTGCCCCAGATGTGCACGGCCTCAGGGATCATCGCCAGCGCATTGATGATCTGCGAATTGCGCGACATCGAATCGAGAT
This sequence comes from Ensifer sp. KUDG1, assembly GCF_050434285.1. Classification (NCBI taxonomy): domain Bacteria; kingdom Pseudomonadati; phylum Pseudomonadota; class Alphaproteobacteria; order Hyphomicrobiales; family Rhizobiaceae; genus Ensifer; species Ensifer sp. KUDG1. The sequence continues at coordinate 162,499 of NZ_JBNDIG010000013.1, read as the reverse complement.
GCAGGTTTGCCTTGGTCTGGTAGTTGGTGGCCTCGCCGAAGCCGGCGGCCGTCGCGCGCTGGTTGAGCAGCGTAACGATCAAAAGCAGGACGGCCGAGGTGACGACGATGGCGCCAAGATGCGGATGGATGAGGAAGACCGCCACCAGGAAGAACGGCGCGATCGGTGCATCGAGGAAGGAAAGCAAGGTTCCCGACACCAGGAACGAGCGCAATTGCTGCAGGTCGCCGAGCGTCTGGTATTCGCGCCCGTTGCTGTGGAGTGCGGCTCTTGCCGCCGCACTCAGGATCGGCGCGCCGAGCTGGGCGGCGACCTCTACCGCCGTGCGCATGAGGATCATGCGGCGAATGCCGTCAAACACCGTCTGCAGCACCACGGCGCCGACGATCAGCGCCGTCAGCATCATCAAGGTGTCGATCGAACGGCTGGTCAGCACCCGGTCGGATATCTGGAACAGATAGACCGGTATTGCGAGCACGAGCACGTTGGTTGCGATCGTGAACACCATGACGATCATCAGGTTCTGCCGGATCGCCTTGATGCCGGCCCTGAGGCTGGCGGAGAAATCGACCGGTCCGAGGCGTTTGTGAAAGGCGCCCCCTCCTCCGCCACCGCCGCCGCCCTTGCCGTCGGACGATCCGCCACCCTTGTCGGGCGAACGGGCCTCGACCTTGATCGGTCCGCGATCGGCTTCGATCACCACCATGCCCGACGGAGAATATCTCTCCTTCATCTCCGCCGTCGGCCAGACGACCGGTTTCTCCGCCGGCTTTTCGATGCGCGGTTCCGGCCTCCGTTCTTCCTGCATCGGTCGGCGCTCAACCGGCGCTTCGTCGCGCGGAGTGGGCTGGATCTCGACGCGCGCCACCGGCTCGGTCTTCGGCGGCCAGGGCCGCTGCATGACGTTGCCTGTCTCTGCGGCGCCTGCCGGTGGCGTTGCCGTCTGTGGCGCCTGCGGCGTCACCGCCTCGGCGATCCCTATCGGCGGCGCTGCGGCACGCACCGGCGCGACGCCGGATGCGGTGACCGCCGCCTGTATCGGCCTTGCAGCGACACCCGAGCCCGCGGGTGAAATGCTCCAATTGCCGTTGTCGCCGGCGTCGGTTGCCGCCACTCTTCTTATCTGGTCCGCCACTCCGTCGATCTCCCTAACGGCACGATTGAGAACGTGTTCTTGATGATTGAGTTTGCGAAGAAGCTGCCGCCGCGCGGCATCGGCGCGAGACGTTTCCGACCGTGTTTCCTTTTCCTCCACGCGCGAAGCGGCATCGCCGCCGGTTTCGGCGGGCGCCGGCCGAGACGGATTGGTGCGGTCGGTCATGATTATCCTCCCGCACTCCCATCAGGCGACCATGCTGTGCATGGGGTCGGCGCTGGCCGTGTCGATGCTGTGCTGGTTCGGCGAGATCTGGTCCTGCGGCTGGTGGCCGGAATCCGGCGTGAGCATGTCGTCGCCGAGAAAGATCACCGCCTCACTGACGAGCGCATCCGGATTCTGGCCTCCGAGATAGGGATCGTTCTTGACCAGCTCCGCCTGGATGAGCACCTCGTCCGAATAGGCGCCGCCACCGGCATAGATGGTCTTGCCGGTATCGACATCGACGATCCCGGCATAGTTCAACAGGGCGTTCGAGCCGGTGGAAATGGTCCAGTCCGCATCCGGGCGCGCCTCGAGCGCGTTCATCGCCAGCGTCACCTGATCGCTGTCGCCGAGGATGTTGGTCTGCTGGATATAGTTGAGGCTAATGAGATCGCCGGAAATGTAGAGCACCCGCAGGCCATGAAGCCCGGCAAAGGCGGGATCGTGCAGAAAGTCGTCGCCCGACGGCTTCTTGCCTTCCGACAGGTCCTGCAGCGCCGACAGGTAACCGTCCGACATCGGATTGACCGGGCCTGCACGACCGGCCTCGACGATGCCGGCATAGTTCCAAAGCAGGTTTCCACCGGTCGAGACCGAACCGGCACCGCTGGTGTGGAATCCGCCGACGGCACCAATCAGATCATTGTCGAGCAGGATATTCGTCTGCTGGATGATGTTGGCGTCGAAGACGCTTCCGCCGACAAAGATCAGGTCGAAGCGGTATCCCAGTTCAAGCAGCGACACCTCGTTGGCGGCGGTATTGTCGCCGGCGACGATCGAGAGCTTCGAGCCCGAAGCCGAAAGGATCGCCGTGTCCTGGTCCGACATGAAGGTAAACTGCTGCAACCAGTTCACCATCATCAGGTCGCCCTTGACCTCGGTGATGGCCCAGGCCTTGGGGAAGTCCCCGGTTTCCGCATGGGCTGGTTCCTGCGCCGGCTCGACATGCTTGAACATCGCGATGTTGAACGCCTGGGTGGCGGCCTGCTCGGGACTGCCGCCGCTGAGCGCAGAGCTGACGAGGTCGCTGTCGTAATAGGCGTTGACCTGCACGATCGCGTTGAGCGCGACGTGGTCGCCGGCCACAGCCAGCACGTCCGCCTGCAGCCAGTTGCTGGTGATCACGACGGAGTTGACCAGCGTGTTGCTGCCGGTCTCCAGTTCGACCGAACTGTTGATCGAAACGGTGCCTTCCCCGTACGCGACGCCGCCGCTGACCTCGACCGGCCCGTTCGTAAGTGCAGGCTCGTCCGGTGTCTCGGTGGCCTCGTCCGCGCCCGGCAGATGATCCTTGAGAACCGGCGCTTCCTCGACGATCACGCCATTCACATAAATGCCTTCGAGCGCGCTTGCCTTGGCGACGAAATGGCTGACGGTCATCCCCTCGGCCTCTGCCTCGCCGCTGGCCGCATAGGCATCGAGCCTTTCAGCCGCGTTCGTTACCAAGCTGGAGATCGCATCGCTGGAGCCAGCGACATCGGTGTCGCCGAACAGCGAAATCTGCTGGGCCGCATCGATGAGTTCGGCCATTGTGGCGCTGTTGTCGATCTGCAGGCTGGACGTCAATCCATGCCCGCCGACGCTAACAAAATCGTTGTCCGAGAGTTCGGCGATCTGGTTGCTGTAGACCACGACCGAACCCGGCGGGTTGATGTGCGGCTCGACCACCTGCGCCGCCGATCTCGGCGATCCGCCCTGCAGGAAGGCTTCCGTGCTGGCGCGGCCAAAGGAACCGCCAAAAATGGGATATTCCGGCAAGGACACTCCGGCATAGCCGTCCGGTATCGGCATGAAGATGTCTGGTCCGACCGGCTTGTACGGGACGTCGGGGTTAAAATCGTCGAGATCGTAGGGGGCGTGCACCTTGACCGGCGCGGACAACAGTTCCTTCGGGTCCTTGTGGACCTCGCGATCCGGATCGAATTTCTCGTGGATTTCACGCAGACGGGCCTCTTCGGCCGAGAGCTCGAAGAGACCGATGAAATGGGCAATGGCCTCGGTGATCTTTGCGGAATACAAGGTCAGGGCCTCCTTCTTGTAACCGGCAGTCCCCTCTGGCATGGCGGGTCATGCCGGACTGCGCGAGAGGCTCCCCGCGCAGTCCAATTCAATGCCGATGTCCGCGGCATGCGGTTCGGCATCACCTCATGATCAGGTGTTGTCGTCGTCGCCGACCGCAGTGGTCGTGAAGTCCCCACCAACAACCGTCATGTCGATCGTGTTGCCCTGCAGGTTCGCACCAAGCACGATCTGTTGGTTGAAGGCGTTCGTGTCGATGACGGCATCGGCCGACGCCGAGGAGAGCCCTTCGACGAAGCTGTCGTCACCATTGTACGAGCCCCACATGCCGGCGCTGCCACCAGCACCGCCATCGCCGTTCGTTGCGAAGCCGCCAGCACCGCCGTCGCCCGCGGCACCGCCGAATGAATGGCCACCATAGGCGTCGCCACCGTCGCCGCCGCCTGCCCACGAACCCGTGAGAGCAAGGCCGCCAAGGCCCGCACCACCGGTTGCAGCACCGCCGGTGCCGTCGCCACCATAGCCGTCACCGCTGGTCCCACCGCCGGCATAGGCATCGCCACCGCCGCCGCCGGCGCCACCGACGCCCGCACCGGCGCCAAAGCCGGCACCTGCACCGAGACCGGCACCAAAGCCGTCGCCACCATCACCTGCGTCACCGGCGTCGCCGCCATTGGCACCGCTGGTATCGCCAACCGCCACGCTGTTGCCACCGAGGCTGTCGCCACCGTCGCCACCAAGGTTCAGGATCGGCAGGACGAAGCCGCCGGCGTCACCGCCGTCACCGCCGTCCGAGGCGCCTGCCGGGCCGCTCGTGACCGCGCCCGTTTCACCGCCATTGCCGGCACCGTTGCTGCCGCCGTCGCCACCGACACCCGCGCCGACACCAAGGCCGACACCGAGGCCGAGGCCAACACCGAGCCCGGCACCGCCGGCGCCACCGGCACCTGCCGTGGCCGAACCGCCATTTGCGTCACCGCTGCTGCCGTCGGCACCAACGCCAACGCTGGCAGCGATACCGCCAAGCCCGGCACCGCCGGTGGCATCGGCATTGTTGGTGGAATCACCGCCGTCACCGTCGCCAGCACCCGCGAAGCCGCCGATCGAGTGGCCGCCATCGCCGCCGTCACCGCCGTTGGCATAGGCCTTGCTGCCGCCCTCGCCGCCATCGGCGCCGGCCTTGATGCCATCGCCCGAGCGGGCGTCGCCGGCATTGGCGTTGCCGTTCTGGTTGAGCGTACCGCTGTTGTTGATGTCCGAGGCGCTGTCGTCATCCGACATGATGGCGTTCTGGCTGAACACGTTGGCAACGTTGCTGTTGCCGTTCATCGAGCCGTTCAGGATGTCCTTGAAGCTCGTGTTCGCCATGCCGTGGATCGAGGAGTTGTCGATATCGGCAAAGTCGTCGTCCGACGGCTTGTAGCCGCTCAAGTCAAGATCGACGTCCACGTCGACCGTCGTCTTGCTGTCGACGTCGACATGGGTGCTGTTTTCGTTGAGGTTGGCATTGAGATTGGCGTTGCCATTACCGTTGAGGTTGGCGTTGCCGTTGCCGTTCAGGTTGGCATTGCCGTTACCGTTCAGGTTGCCGTTACCGTTGGCATTGGCGTTGCCGTTGCCATTCAGGTTTCCGTTGCCGTTCAGGTTGCCATTGTAGGACTCGCTGTATTGCGATTGTCCCTGGTCCTGGCCCTGCCCTTGATCCTGGCCCTGTCCCTGGTCTTGCCCCTGGCCCTGGCCTTGTCCCTGCCCCTGAAGCTGGCCCTGCAGCTCCGCCTGCAATTGTCCTTGACCCTGGCCTTGCCCTTGATCCTGGTCTTGATCTTGAGACTGGCTGTCATCCCATGGCCACAGGATATTTTTGTCCTTGCTCATAACGATCACCTCAAGTTGAGGCCGCGACAGCCGAGCCGCATTCTTCTCATACGCGGATTTGGGCCATGCGCGGGCTACATGTTGAACTTAATGAAAATGGTTCCTCCTGGACGCCGCAGCGTCCGCATGCCGATATTTCGATTGCTTTCTTCTGGCTGCCTCTCCCCTATTGGGTCGAGAGGACCGGATCAGGTTCCCTAAAGGGCATTTTGCCATTCGATGCAGTGCTAGCCCCATAAGGCCCGATGCGTCCTGCTCGCCGGTTGCGCTGGAGAGTCTGTCGAAAACCGATACACATTGTAAGTTGTCAGTTCGGGCTAACCACCGCGGGCTAGCGGCGACGGCGAAATGTCTTCACCCGTGGGTTAGGTAAAATGTGGCCCTCAACCGTCCGCTGGCGGCAAGCCGACGACAGAGCTGGGCGTTGCGTTTCAGGGTCTGCAGGACGCCTGCCGGAACAAATTTACTCGCCGCCAGAATGGGATATTCTAGCGTTCGTCCATTGACGGACAAAAGCGCTGGCAGGGGCCCATGGCAAGATTTCATGAGATCCTACTTCTGATCGGACAACTCAACTATACGTGGACCAATACGGAGAGTTTGCTCATCTACCTCATCGCCGGCCTCGCCCGGGTCGACAAGGAAACCGCGATTGTCATCTTCCTGACGCTGAACACGACACGGGCCCGTATCGAACTCGTCGAGCGGCTGACCAAGATGGGAAAGACGCCTGCCGCCCAGCGGCAGGAAATTCTCGCGATTACCCAACAGCTTGGCCGGCAGGCGAAGCTCCGCAACAAGTATAGCCACTGCATCTATTCCTTCGACGAAACCGGCGATCAGGCAAGCACGCAGCTGATGGCGATCTTCGACAGCAAGGACACGATCAAGTACGGCAAGATCGAGCAGATCAACGAGGCGGAGATCGCTCGGATCAACGAGGTGATCGAGCAGCTGCAGGAGGTCAACCGGGAAATCTGGGCGATCGTCGACCGTTACGCCTTCCCGCGGTGATCAACCGCCACGAACGCTGATTGCGGCCTGTCGCCAACCTGCCGCCTGCGGGCGGTGACGGACGCGGCGGCCCCACACGGCCCGGTTTCCACCCATCCACAATTCAACCGCATTGTCAGGCCATCGCACGAGCGACGGCAACGGGAGGCTATGCGGATGGTTGGAAAGCCCGAGGAGAGGCGGTTTACGAGCCTTGAGGCGCGCATCGACGCTGCGGCCCATGGCGTGCTCGACCGGCTTCCGGCGAGCGGCCTCCTTGGCGGCCTGACCGAATTTCTGGTGTTCGGCATCAAGCAGGCCTTCGCCTGCCTCTTCGGCGGCGCCATGCTGGCCCTGATGCTGGCAACGAAATTCTACTGGCCCGAAGGCAGTGGTCTCGCCCGCTACGACTTCCTGTTCCTGAGCGCCATCGCCATCCAGGTCTCGCTGCTCGTCTTCAAGCTCGAGACGATGGCCGAGGCCAAGGTCATCCTGATCTTCCACGTCGTCGGCACGCTGATGGAAATCTTCAAGACCTCCGTCGGCTCCTGGATCTATCCGGAGCCGAGCTTCTTTCGCATCGGCGGCGTGCCTTTGTTTTCGGGCTTCATGTATGCCGCGGTCGGCTCCTACCTGGCGCGCGTGACCCGCATTCTCGACATGCGCTACAGCAACTACCCGCCGCTCCTTGCCACCCTGCTCTTGGCTTTTGCCATCTACGTCAACTTCTTCAGCCACCACTACATCATCGACCTGCGCTACGCGCTCTTCGGGTTGACCGCTATCCTCTTCCTTCGCACCACGGTGCACTATCGCGTCTTTCGCTTTCGCCACCGCATGCCGCTGCTTCTCGGCTTCCTGCTGGTCGCCCTCTTCATCTGGTTCGCCGAAAACATCGGCACATGGTCGCGGGCCTGGATCTATCCCTCGCAGCATGCCGGCTGGACGCTGGTCTCCGTGCAAAAGCTCGGCGCCTGGTATCTGCTGATGATCCTGTCCTTCGTGCTCGTCACGCTCGTGCACCGTCCGCGTGCGGTTGTCGCTTCGGCCGCCGTGGCCGAGAGGAAGGCCGCCGAAATGAGCGGTTCACCCGCCGCCGAAAAGGGTGTCGTCGCGCGATAGCGCAACCCTAGAGAGAGGCCGGATCGCCCCGGGAGTTGCAAAACGGCGCGCGCTGGAAAACGATACCGAATCAATCGCTTTCGCAACGAGGGGAAACATGCGGCGTTTCTTTCTTTGCCTGCTGGCGTTCGGCGTCCTCGCTGTCGTTTCAGTCATGATCCTGCCCAGCTTCGTTTCGAGCGACTGGATGCGCGCCGAACTGGGGCGGCAACTCTCAAACGCGACCGGCAGCGCGATCGCGCTCAACGGCCCGGTCAGGCTTTCCGTCGTCCCTCACCTGGCGGTGGTGGCCGAAAACGTCTCGCTCGATGCGGACGGCATGACCGCAGAGATTGGCGAAGTCGCGGGCTCGGTGACGCTTTCCTCGCTCTGGTCCGAGCGCCTGCACGTTAGGGAAGTAAGGCTCGTGCGCCCTGTCGTCGCGCTGCGGCCGAAGGCGGAGGCCACCGCGGCTGCCCAGGACGGGGGGGCCGAGGCGGGACAGGCGAGCACGGGCGAAACACGCGATCCGCTCGCCGCCCTCGTCGCCTTCCTCGAAAAAAGCGCCATCGACAAGATCTCGATCAGCGAGGGAACGCTGCGGCAGGAGGACGCCGGCGGTTCGGTCGACGTCGTCAAGGATCTCGACCTTACGCTCGCCGTTCCGGATATCGATGGCGAATTGTCGCTCTCGGCCGGCGCCGGTGTCGAGGGCCGGCGCTACGAGGTGACGCTTGCCGTATCGCCATTGCGTCCGTTGCTCGAGCACAAGCCCGCCGAACTCAGCCTCTCTCTGCAAGCCGAGCCTCAGCTCGCGGCCGGGCTCACCGAACTGACCGCCAGCGGCCAGGTGGCGCTGAATGCCAATGGCGGTTACCAGATCCGCGGCGGCAAGCTTACGATCGGCGACGAAGCGCTCGGACTCGACGCGCTGTTCGTGCCGGGCAGCCGCCCGCGGTTCCTCGCCGACCTCAATGCCGAACGGCTGGACCTGAGCGCGTTCCTCGAGGGCGGCGAGACCGCCGCATCCTCCTCGCAGCACCAGGAACCGGCAGGCCGGACGGACAAGGCCAAGGCGGCAGCGGGCCTGCAGGCGCTGGCCGGCTTTGACGCCGATATCAGCGTCAATGTCGGCGCCCTTGCCGTCGGCGACATTTCCGCATCCGACGTCACGCTGACGGCGACGGTCAAGGACGGACAATTGTACGGGCGGCTCGAGCATCTCGGCATCGACGCCGGCAGTGTTGCCGCCGATCTCGCCGCCGACGTCAGCGCCGCCGAGCCGATTTTCCAGGGCCGCGTCGTCAGCAACGGGCTCGACGTTTCCAAACTCGCGGCTCTGGCCGGCCAAGCGGTGCCGCTGACGGGGACCGTGACGATGGACACGGCCTTCGCGTTCCGCGGACTGAGCGCAAGCTCCGTGCGCAAGACGATCAACGTGACCGGCGGCGCAAGCCTGCGCGACGCGACCATCGTCATTCCCGGCATCGCCGATCCGACGATGGCCGAGGTGAAGGCAAAGAAGCTCGCCCTCAAGATCGAGGGCCTGGCCAAGCCGATGCGCCTTGCGGGCAGCCTCGTCTGGCGCGGCAAACCGGCCGAGATCGACCTCACGCTGCCGGTCCGCGACCTGCTGATGGATGCCAACGCCCGCGCGGGTGACATCCCTCTGAAGCTCGATGTGCGCACGAAAGAAGCGACGCTTGCGCTGGACGGCAAGGCGGCGCTTGCAGGCAACTACGCCGGCAAGGTGAACTTCGCGGCCGCAGACCTGCAAGCACTTCTTGCCTGGATCGGCCAGGCCGACGCGGGCGGCATTAGGCAATTCGCCTTCAACGGCGACGTGCAGGCAAGCGCTGCCGGCGTCGCGTTCCAGAAGGCCACGCTCTCGGTCAACGGGGTCGAGGGAAGCGGCAACGGCGCGGTCGAACTTGGTACCCCGCTCAAAATTTCAAGCGCGCTCCATTTCAAGGAACTGGACCTCGCGCGACTCGCCGGCGCACCGTCGGCAGCGCCGCAGGCAAAGGCCAAGGGCAAAGCGGGCGGAGGCCCTGCCCCGGATGCGCCGCTGGATCTGTCCGCGCTTCGCACGATCGATGCCTCCATCAAGGTCGATGCCGAGAAGCTCGGTTACGGCCGCGTCGTCGCCGGGCCGGTCGCAACCTCCCTGAGGATCTCCGAGGGCATTGCAAACCTCGACATTCCCGAAAGCCCCTTCTATGGCGGCCAGGTGGCCGCAAGCCTCACCGCAGATGGCTCCGGCACGGAGCCGTCGATCGCGGTCAAGGCCTCGATTTCCGGCGCTTCGGCCGCACCGCTGCTGACCGACCTTGCGAACTTCAAGCACCTTGAAGGCGCGCTGCAGACGACGTTCGACATTGCAGGCGCCGGCGGCACGACGGGCGCGCTCAAGCGAGCGCTCAAGGGCACGGCGCAGGTGCGTTTCTCCGACGGCGCCATTCGCGGTATCGACGTCGCCGACGTCTACAACAATCTTGTCGGCCTGATGTCGTCCGGCTTCAAGCAGAACGACAACAAGGCGACCGGCTTTACCGAGCTCGGGGCGTCCTTTGCGATCGAGAACGGCGTTGCCCGCACCGACGACATCAAGCTCGTCGGCCCGCTCGTGCGGATGAGCGGCAAGGGCGAGGCAAACCTGCCGGAGGACCAGTTGAACTTCCGGCTCGATCCACGCGTGGTCGCATCCTTGCAGGGCCAGGGCGCCGATATCGCGACAGAAGGCATCGGCGTGCCCGTCATCATCGAAGGCTCGTTTGCCGCTCCGCGTATCTATCCCGACCTATCGGGCCTTCTGAAAAACCCCGATGCCGCGCTTTCGACCTTGAAGAAGCTCGGATTGCCGACCGGCAAGCTGGGGCTCGACGAGCTCCTGTCCGGGGAAGGCAAGGGAGGAAAGCTCCGCGATATCCTCGGTGGCGCGATCGGCAAACAGCCGAAGGATGAAGGCCGAGAACTCTCCATCGAGCAGATCATCGGCGGTGGCAGCGCCGAGCCCGAGGCGGCACCGCCTGTCGAAGGGCAAAATCCGCCCGACACGGCTGCGGAACAGCCATCGCCGGAAACGCCGCAGCCTGAGCAGCAACCCGCCGCAGAAGCCGAGCAACCGGCACAGGACAAGAGCACCTTGGGAAAGCTGTTCAAGCTCCTTCAGTGAGCGGGCGCCTCCGGTGATGGAGCCCGAAGCCTGAAACATGCCCACAAGACCGCACGTGCCGGCTTCCAACTACGGCCGGCGGTGCTAAAGCTGTCTGCGATTGCTGCAAGGACAGAAAGATCATGAGACACGACCCGTTGTTCGAGCGTCTTTGGGACGGCACGGCTCCGATGGAAGAATGGACCGCCGCGGTCTCGCATGGCGCCATCACGCACGTCGCCGACGATATCATCACCGTCCATACGACCTATTTCTGCGGCAGCGTGACGGCCATCCGCACGCGCGAAGGCCTGGTCCTGATCGATACCGCGAAGCCGGAAACGGCAAAGCAGACCCTCGACGTCATACGATCGTGGGACGACAGCCCCATACACACCGTCATATTCACCCATGGCCATATCGACCATACCAGCGGGATCACGGATATCGACCGGGAAGCGGATGCCCGCGGGCTGGCGCGGCCGCGGATCGTCGCCCACCGCAACGTGAAGCGGCGGATGGAGCGCTACGAAGCCTCGCATGGCTACAACAGCATCGCGCAGAGCCAGCAGTTCAACAATCCGGGCTACGTCTATCCGATCGGCCAGCGGCGACCGGACGTGGTCTTTGACGACACCCTGTCGCTCTCCGTAGGCGGCGAGCGGATCGAACTCTTTCACGGCAGGGGCGAGACGGACGACGCAACATTCGTCTGGCTGCCGGAACGGCGCGTCCTTGCGAGCGGCGATTTCGTCATCTGGGTGTTTCCGAACGCCGGCAATCCGCGCAAGGTGCAGCGTTATGCTGCCGATTGGGCGACGGCACTCCGGCGGATGGAGGCGCTCGCCCCGGCGGTCCTCATTCCCGGTCACGGTCCGGTCGTCTTTGGCAAAGAGCGCGCGGCCGAGATGCTGCGCGACGGGGCAGAGGCGCTCGAGCATCTCGTGCGCGAAACGCTCGCGCTCCTCAACAGGGGCGCGACACTCGACGAAGTCCTGCATGCGGTAAAGGTGCCGGATGCATATCTGGCCAAGCCTTATCTGGCAGCCAAATACGACGACCCGGAATTCCTCGTCCGCGGCATTTATCACTTCTATGCCGGCTGGTTCGATGGCGACGCGGCCCACCTCAAGCCGCCGCGGACCGCCGATCTCGCATCGGAACTGGCCGCTCTTGCCGGCGGCGCCGAAAAGCTTGCAGAACGGGCCGCGCGCCTATCGGAGGAAGGGCGTTTCCGCCTCGCGGTGCAGCTCATAGAATTCGCCAGTGCAGCCGCACCCGGCGACCGGGCCATTCAGGCAACCCGCGCAGCCGTCCTGCGAAAGAGTATCGAGAACGAGAAGTCACTGATGGGCAAGGCCTTCCTCGCGGTCTACGAACGCGAGGCCGCGCAGCGGTCCAAAGGCTAAAGCATGCCGCGCAACGATTTGCGACAACGCCATAAAAACAAGAGCTTAAAGCCTGTCGCGTGAAGCTTCTTCACGCGGCACCCGCTTGAAAGAGTTTACCTAGAAGCCAAAGGACTGCTGTGCGGGTTTTGGCTGTTGCGCTTCCAGGTGGACGCCTTCCAGTTCGAGCATGCGCGTCTTGGTGGTCGACCCGCCGGGCGCTGAAAACCCGCCGATCTTGCCACCGGCCGCCAGAACGCGGTGACAGGGAATGATCAGTGACACCGGGTTCTTGGCCATGGCCTGGCCGACGTCGCGCGCGGCTTCCGGCCCGACGCCCAATTCCTTGGCGAGGGCGCCATAGGTGGTGGTCTGGCCCCAGCGCAGCGCACGCGCGGCCGCGTAGATACGCAGGAAGAACTCGTCCTGACCTTGCAGGTCCACCGCAAAGCCGGAGAAATCGACCTCCCTGCCTTCGAAGTAACGCTGCACGGCTTCCACCGCCGCCTCTATTTCAGGCGTCGGCTCCGATGCCTCGCCGGAAGGCAGCCGCCGTAGCAACAGCCGTTCGGTCGCATCTCGCGTGCTGGTCGGCAATTGAAAGCGCGTGATGCCGACATCGTTCCAGGCGATGCCGCAGAACCCGGCTGCGGTCTCAAAGATGAAATAACGATGCATCGCCTGGCCCATCGGCCTTGCCTCCACTTGTACGCCTCTCCCTAGAAATCGTGCAGGACGCCGCCGAATTCAACCCGTTTCCTGCCTATGCGACCGCCGTTTTGGCACAGATTGCCCGAAGCCGCGGCACGTCGCCCCGCGCCGTCATTTGCGAAAGCTTTACGCTTGTCGGGCATGGTTTCGCGCGAACATCAGGAGACGATGGTGGACATCCTGCATACCCCGACGATCATGCTCAGTTCGTTCGCGACACTGGTGATCTTCGCCGCTTTCTTCGGACTTGCCTGGCGACAGGAGCGCAAAAGCCTCGAACTGCTTCTGTGGTCCTCGGCCTTCGCCATCGGCGCGCTTGGCTTCGTCCTGTTGACGCTGCGCGGCGACGGCTACAACTTCATCACCATCTCGCTCGGCAATGCGCTCGCAGTGCTAGGGCTGGCGATGATCTGGCTTGGCCTGCGCGCCTTTGACAATCAGCCGCTCAAGATCGCCTCCGCGCTCATCGGGCCGATCCTGTGGATCGTCGTCACCTACTCTTCAGACTATGTTCGCCAGAGCGTCACCAGCCGGATCGTGCTCTATTCCTTGCTGATCTTCGCCTATTCGGCACTGATCGCGCACGAGATCTTCCGGTCGGAAAATTTCCGCAAGCTCCCCAGCTCCTACATCGTCGCCTTCGTCTTCGCCACCCACGGCCTGCTCTACCTCTCCCGCATTCCGCTGATCCTGATCTGGCCGCTCGCCGGCAATACGGCGGCGGGAACGGCGCAGCCGCTCTGGTACCAGTTGCTGACCTTCGAGCTGTTTCTTCACAGCCTCGCCGGAGGCTTTGCGTTCTTCGCGCTGGTCAAGGAACGAACGCAGCAACGCTACAAGCTCGCCTCGGAAACAGACGCACTGACGGGCGTGCCGAACCGCCGCTCGTTCCTTGCGCAGCTGGAGAGCCATCTCGCCACGCAACCGGTCAGGGGAGCGCTGCTCTATCTCGACATCGATCACTTCAAAGCGATCAACGATCGCTTCGGCCATACGGTGGGCGACCAGGTGCTCGTGGAATTTGCCGGGATCCTCTCGAAGGCCGTGCCGCGCAGCGCCGTGATCGCGCGCATCGGCGGGGAAGAATTCGCCGCCTGCCTGCCGCAGGCGGATCGCGCCGACGCGATCGCCATTGCCGACAGCATTCGCACCTCGCTCGAGGCACGCCGGATGAGCACGGCCAAGGGCGTGCTGTCGGCAACGGTCAGCATCGGCATTGCCTTTGCCGACCGGCACGAGGATGTGCACGCGATCATTTCCGCCGCCGACGCCGCGCTTTATGCCGCCAAGGCCGCCGGCAGAAACAGCGTCTGGTCGGAAGATTCGTCGGGCATGCCGCAGTTTGCTGCGGGCCCGATTGCGCCCATAGAAACGGCGACGACGCTTCTAACGCTAAGCCCATCCAGAAGCAGTGCGGCGACGCGGCGGCCCACCGGCTCCTGATATTTCCGCGTCAGTGAAGCGAACCATCGGCCGGTCGCGCCGGTATCGCGCCCCGCCGCCTATCCGTTGACGCGCTTTACCAGCGCAAGCGAGGCGGCTGAGACGAGCAAGGCGCCGCCACAGCCTCTTTCCATCCAGCGCCGCATCGACGAGGCGGCAAATTGCGTCGTCTTGAAGCCGACAAGGGCGTAGCCGAACATGACGGCAAACTCGACGACGGTGAACACAGCCGTAAGCGCCAGGAACTGCGGCAGTTGCGGCGCGGCCGGGTTGATGAACTGCGGCAGCAGCGCGGAGAAGAACAGGTAGGCCTTCGGGTTGGTGATGGCCACGATCATGCTGTGGCGGCAGATCGCAAGCGCGGATTCCGAGCGAACGAGATCGGCGCTTTCCGTGCTCTGTCCTTCGGCTTTTTCGGTTCGGCCGGGCCGAAGCATCTTGTAGCCGAGCCAGGCGAGATAGCCGGCGCCCACATATTTGACGACCGAGAACCAGAATTCCGAGGCGGCGAGGATGGCGCCGAGGCCGGCTGCGACGGCCGCGATCAGGAAGAAGTCGGAAAGGAGCACGCCGACCATGCCGGCAACCGCCTTTTTCATGCCGAAGCGAGACCCGTTGGCCATCGCCAGGATCACGTCCGGACCGGGTGTCACGACGGCGATGAAGGTGACGGCCGCAAAGGCAGCCATGGTGTTGATGTCCATGAACGAGCTCCTCCCCTAAGCGGCCTATCTTTGGCCATTCAGATCGAGCGTGTAAAGCACAGCCCGCTCAACCGCGTATCGGTTTTCACCTGGAAAATTGCGCGTTGCGTGAAGGAACACGCCCGTCGAAGGACAGCTGAACCGCCTTTCCGGATCCTGCGTCGACGGCATGAATATGCAGATGCGGCTCCGTGCTGTTGCCGGAGTTGCCGACGGCGCCGATGGGATCGCCGGCGAGAACCCGCGCCCCGACCGTGGCGGTCACGCTCCCCTCGCGCAGATGCGCCAGTTCCACCCGTATGCCGTCGCAGGCGACGATCACGTGGTTTCCGGCCGGGTTGTCCCGGTCCGCCTCGGGCGGCGGCAGGTCGGGAAGACCGTCGACGGCCGCAACGACCTCCCCCTCGCAGGGGCTGACGACGGTCTTGCCGAAGATGGCGTAGTCGGCGGGATCCCTGGGCAGCAATCCGAACGCCCGGAAGCCGGCGTCGCCGATCGCCGTGATGTCGAGGGCGTGGCGTTGCGCCGGGTGATCGCTGTGATGATTGAGCACGCCGATGCCACCGCCCTGCGCGACGACGAAGCGACCGCCGGTCAGCGGAAAGGTCAGCGCGCGCGGATCGTGCCGTGCACCGATGCCCCAGGAGACATAGGCGAGTGCTGCACCGAAGACGACGAGAGAGGTTACGGTCGGCACCAGGCTGCGCGCTAAGGCGCCACGATCCGGCGACAGCCAGGGCCGGCGCCAATGCCGGGGCAACGAGACCAGAGCCGCCGCGACCGCCAGCGCGGCAAGCGCCGCCCGGGTCCAGAAGCCGGCAATGTCCCAACGGTTGAGGAGCCCGATCAGGGTGAGCAGCACGACGGTCTCTGCAAGCGCCAGCAGCCAGCCAAGCCGTGTCGGTTCATTCAGCCGCCACAGTCGCCAGATAAAGGCAAGCGGCAACAGGATGCTGAGAACAAGCAGAAAACCGACCACAACGACCATGACCCCTCCTGTTGCACACGACGGCGCTGTTTACACAGGGAAAAAATAGGGATATTTTTTGTCCTTAATAGATGCGGACGGCATCTGCCGGACGAAAAATGATCGTTAGAGCGTATGATCCTTAAGAGCCAAGTCGAATGGGCGTTGCACTGTTGCGCCATTCTCGCCGGCCTGCCCGAGGGCCGCTACCTATCGACCAAGGCGCTGGCCGAATTCCACGGACTTCCGAAGGAGTATCTGTCGAAGGCGCTGCAAAGCCTGTCACAGGCCGGCCTCGTCCACACGACCCTCGGCCCTTCTGGAGGCTACCGGCTGGCAAAAGCGCCAGCGGAACTGACCTTCCTCGAAATCGTCGAGGCGGTCGAAGGCAGGACGCGCACCTTTGTCTGCACCAACATCCGGGCCAACAATCCCTGCCGCGCGCCTGGTTACTGCGAAGAGACGCCCTGCGCCGTGGCGCGTATCATGTGGGAAGCGGATGAGGCCTGGCGCGACAAACTGCGAAGCGTGCGCCTGTCCGATCTGATCGAGACGCTTTCGAAGGAACTCCCCGCCGATCTCTGGAAGCGAAGCTTCGCCTGGGTGCTAGAGCGCGCCGGATGAGCGGCGCCCTGCCGTGGTTTCAGCCGGCGAGACGTAGAGATACGCCGGCAGCGCGAGCAACAGGCCATCTTGCCGGCATTGCTCATGGACGCGTGCGATCACCTCGTTTCGCGCGGGCGTCCTTTCCGCCGGGCTTCCGACGCGAAACTGCAGTTCGATCTCGATCGCCACGGCGTCGATTGCCTTGAGGGCCACGGCCGGCGGCGGATCGTGCACGATACGGGTGCATGCCTGCAAGGCGGTCCGCAGAACCTCTTCGGTCCGGCCGGGCGGGTGATCCGCCGAAATGCGGATCGGCAGCGAGATCTGATGGGTTTCGTCAGGGCGGCTGAAGTTGGTGAGCCCGACCTTGGCGAGTGCGCTGTTCGGCAGGACGACGACATTGTGGGCGCTGGTGAGCAGGAAGGTGGAGCGCCAGTTGTTTTCGATGACCCGCCCCTCGGTTCCGTCGCCGAGCGCCACCCAATCGCCGATGGCGAACGGCCGCCCCAGGGTCAGGGCAATCCCGGAAAAGACGTCGCCGAGCGTGTTCTGAAGCGCAAGCCCGAAGATGATGGCGACGACGCCTGACGTGGCGACGAGCGTGCCGATCGGCGCTTTGAAGACGAACCCCAGGATCGACAGCGCCACGCCGAGATAGACGGCAGCGACGATGAGATCCTGCAGCAGGCGGGCTTCCTGCGGCCGCCGGTCAAGAACGATGTAGAGGCGAACGAAGCCGACGAGCGACCAGGCGAGGTGTGTCCACCAAAGCACGCGCGCCGAGGTCGCGAGGAACGCCGCTGCGCCTTGCAGATGCTGGTCGTCGCCGCGATGCGGCATGATCCCGGCAAGGAGGAGAACCGCGGTCATGATGGAGAAGAACAGGATCTGAACGATCAGCCGCGCCATCGGACGACGGCGACCCTGCAGAAGCCAGACGACGATGCCGGCAGCCCCGAGAAGGTTGATCAGGATGAGCGGCAAGGGCAAGTGCTCGGCGAACATGGCAGGCTCCAACAATTGGGCCGAAAGAAGGACCGGGCGCACGATTGGCACCCGGCCCTTGGCATCACGTTACTTCGTCACCGGAAACGTCAGTTCTTTTTCGGCGGTGTCGACGACGAAGACGGCCAGCAGCTTGGCCGGCGCGGTCTTGCTGCCGTTGGCGCTGACGCCGTGACGGTCACCCGGCATTTCGGAGAAGCTCTCACCGGCCTTGTATTCCTTCACCGGGCCGTCATTGACCTGGCTGAGGATCGAGCCTTCGAGCACGGTCGCATAGATGAACGCCGTGCTCGCATGGGTATGCGCCTCGGACGAGCCGCCAGGCCCGTATTCCACCAGGACACCCTTGATGCTCTTGCCCGGAACGTTCGGCAATTCATGCTCATAGACGAGCGTCACCTTGGCAGCATCACCGGCGACGGCGGTGCCGAACAGGGTTGCGGTAACGGCAAGAGCGGCGAGGAGAGACTTGATCATGTCGAAAATCTTTTCAGATGAGGGAGACGCGCGACGCGCACCTCCGGTTCGGTTACTTGCGGGGCGCCGTTGCGAACCACTCTTCGAAGGTGATGCGGCCGAGGCGGGGATGGTTGTCGGAAACAAGCGAGCCGTCCTCGAGCAGAGCACCGAAATAACGCGCCTCCCGGTCGGGCTCGACCTTGCGATTGTCGCCCGTCGCCTTGAGGTAGCGGGCGACGAGATCGCTGAGGCGCGAGCGTTCGGGACCGGCAATCTCGATCGTGCCGTTGACAGGAGCGGCGAGCGCCACGTCGGTCATGGCATCGGCCACATCATCCGAGGCGATCGGCTGCACATAGGCCGGCGACAGGCGCACGACGTCGCCGACTGTTCCCGATTGCGCGATCCCGCTCAGGAACTCCATGAACTGGGTCGAGTGCACGATCGTAAAGGGCACGCCACCGGCCTTGATCAGCTTTTCCTGGGCAAGCTTGCCGCGGAAGTAGCCGCTCTCCTGCAGCCGCTCGGTACCGACCACGGAAAGCGCGATATGGTGTTTGACACCGGCAGCCTTTTCGGCGGCAAGCAGGTTGCGGCCGGACATCTCGAAGAATTCGAGCACCGCCCTGTCCTCGAACGAAGGGGAGTTGGCGAGGTCGACGACGACATCGCAGCCGCTGAGCGCTTCGGCGAGCCCCTCGCCCGTGATCGTGTTGACGCCGGTGTTCGGCGAGGCGGCGATCACCTCGTGTCCACGCTTGCGCAGGCGTTCGACCGTCTTCGAACCGATGAGGCCGGTTCCGCCAATGATGACGATTTTCATGGGATCCTCCATCGGCGGCGCCCATCGCGCCGCCTTGCATGACGGTTGCTGAAGCGCGCTCAGTTGAGCCCGGCTTTGTCGAGCCCATAGAGCTTGTCGGCCGAGCCGGGCACGGACTTGAAGGCGACGCTGACGCGGTTCCAGGCGTTGATGGCCATGATGGAGAAGGTCAGATCGGAGATTTCCTTCTCCGAGAGCTGGCCGCGCACGCGCTCGTAGAGTTCGTCCGGTACACCGCCCTCGGGCAATTTCGTCAGCGCCTCGGTCCAGGCGAGTGCCGCGCGCTCGCGCGGCGCAAACAGGTTCGATTCCCGCCAGATCGCCACGTGGTAGAGGCGCAATTCGCTCTCGCCGTGGATCTTCGCCTCTTTCACATGCATGTCGACGCAGAACGCGCAGCCATTGATCTGCGAAGCGCGCAGATTGACGAGATCGCGGATGGCCTGCTCGATGACGCTGTCCTTCAGGCTGAGGCTGAAGTCGGAGATTTTCTTGAAAAACTCGGGTGAGTGCTGGGCGTAGTTGAGGCGCTGGGTCATAGATTTGCTCCTAATTAAGGACACTTGTTATCCTTATGGATACAAGATATCCTTAATTGATGGACAGTAAAGCGCGTCCGGCGTAAACTCGGTGCATAAGGCTTATGTCGAAACGTTTGGGGGAAGCCGGATGGACATCGTTTCTGCGCTCAGAGCCTTCCTGCGGGTGGCAGAGACCGGCTCGTTCTCCGCCGCCGCCAACGACCTCGGCCTGACCCAGCCGGCCGTGTCACGCCAGGTCTCGGCGCTCGAGGAGCATCTGCGCACGCGGCTTCTGCACCGGACGACGAATGCGCTGGCGCTGACCGCCGAGGGCGAGCACATGATCCCGATGGCGCTCAAAGTGGTCGAGGCGGTCGATGCTCTCACCGAAGCCTCCTGCGGCGAGACCGGCCTCGTGGCGGGCCGCGTGCGCCTCACCGTGCCCGCGCCGCTCGGCCTCTATCTCAGCGATCGCCTGGCCGCCCTGCTCGCCCGCCATCCGGGCCTGTCGGTCGAGCTGCTGTTTCGCGAGGAGCCCTCGGACCTGGTCGGAGAGGGTATCGACCTGGAAGTGCGCTTGGGCCCGGTGTCGGAGAGCGGCCTGATCTGCCGGCGGATCGGCTGGACGACCGCGTTTCTGGTGGCGGCACCCGACTATCTGGACCGACGCCCCGCGCCCAAGATGCCCGACGACGTCGCGACGCATGAATGCATCTGCTACAGCCGCGCCGGCGACGGCCGCCAGTGGGCGTTTTCCGACGGCTCCGACGACGTTTTCGTGCGCATCGCGCCCCGCCTCGTCGCCAACAATGCCGTGGCCGTGCATCGCGCGGTGCTCGCCGGCAACGGCCTTGCGATCCTCTCCCATATCCTCGCCCGCCCGGACATCGAGGCCGGCCGCCTGGTCAACGTCATGCCGGCATTCCCGCCGGCGCGCCTGCCGATCAGCGTCGTCTACCCCTCGCGCAGAAACGTGCCGCTGCGCGTGCGCACCGTTCTCGATTTCCTGGTGGAGGTGGTCCGGGAAGACCCGCTGATGGCGTCCGCCTCCTGACCGCGGCTTGGGTCAGCGTTGGCCGGCCGAGGCACGAAGGGGCAGCCCGCCATAGGCCTTGATCTCCTTCAGCACGAAGGTCGTCTGCATCTCCTTGATGCACGGCAGGCGCCGCACGACCTTCATGGCAAAATCCGAATAGGAATCGAGGTCGGCAGAGACGACCTGGAGCAGAAAGTCCGCATCGCCGGCGATGCTGTAGCAGGCAACGACGCTGTCGAGCTTCATCACCTCCTCGGCGAAGGCGTCCGCTTCCGCCTCCGTATGGCTGTCGATCTTCACACGGATGAAGGCAAGTACCCCAAGGCCGATTTCCCGCCGATTGAGAACGGCCATGTAACCCTGGATGACGCCGTCGTCCTCCAGTTGCCGCACGCGCCGCCAGCAGGGCGAGGTCGACATGCCCACCTCCTCCGAAAGCGCCTGGTTGCTCAGGCGCCCGTCACTTTGCAGCGCGCTCAGGATCTTTACATCGGCGGGCGTCAGGGTCGCGGGCATTTTCTATCTCAGTTCGAGGTATATGCGGTAGAACCTACCTCATTCTTTCTGCTCTTCGCAACATCCGAAAGAAACTGCCTCGCCACACGGTCTATTCTCCCGTCCGGCAGCCGCCTTGAGATAGAGAGAGGAAACAGACCACGTGCTTCACGACACCCGCCTCGCCATCATCGTCAATCCCGAACTGGCACCCGGCCATCTCGCCAACACGATCGCGGCGATCTCCATCGGCATCGGCTCGGCAATGCCCGGTCTCGGTAACCGGAAGCTGACGGACAGCAGGCAGAACACCATCGATATCAGCTCCAACCGGCCGGTGCCGATCCTCCAGGCGGATGGCGCGACGATCCGCGCGCTGCTCCTGAAGGCGCTGCCGAAAGACGACGACCGTGTCGTCGTGCCGTTTCCCGCCTTCGCGCGCTCGCTGCACAGCTATGCGGACTACGAGACCCAATTTCCGGAACGCGACCTTTCGCAGGAGACGATCGACGGCATCGGCCTTGCCGGCGACGGAAAGTGGGTCAAATCGCTGACGGGATCGCTGAAATTGCTGCGATAGGGCAAAAGCCCCGCAACGGTGCGGCGGGTCGGGGCCTGCCCTGCCCGGCATGTACATTTTTTTCACCCGAACCAGACCAATGCGCAGATTGGTGGCGACACATTCGCAACACCCATAGCCATTCGCTCGGAAAGGCTGCGCTTTCCGACTTGCCGGCCTCTTCCCGCCTTGACGGGACCCGCCCTGCGCGACAAGCTCTGAAAACAATTTTCAGAATATCAGAATTCCTTCACATACCGCATCGGCTCGACGGCTCCCGCCGTTGCCGAGGGTGCATCGCGCGACACGCTATCCGGGGAACAAAACGCATGACCAATCAACGGCTCATCATGCTGATCTTCTTCCTGCAACCGATCGCCTTCGGCGCCTGGCTGCCACGTATTCCCGACGTGCAGCAAAGGCTCGGACTCGGCCCGGCGGAACTGGCGATCGCGCTGCTCGGCATGCCCGTCGGCATTCTGCTGACGCTGCCGTTTGCCGGTCGTTTCGTCGCCTGGATCGGCGGCCGTGCAACCATCCTCTACGGCTTCATCGTCTTTCTGGCGCTCGTCTGGCTGCCGACATGGGCTCCGAACATCGAGGTGCTCTTCGTGGCGCTCGCCATCGTCGGCGCGGCGCTGACGACGCTCGAACTCGGCCTCAACGTCGAGGCCGACGCGATCGAAAAGCACTCCGGGAAGCTGATCATGAGCACCTGCCACGGCTTCTGGAGCCTCGGCATCATGACCGGCAGCCTGGTTGGCGTCGGCTTCGCGGCGCTGCATGTGGCGCCGGAATGGGCGGTGCCGCTGACGGCTGCCGGCATGTTGCCGATCAGCGTCTATTTCGCACGGAAGCTGCCGCTCCTGAAGACCGGCGAGGCCGCGGCTGCCGAGGCGGCACCATCCAGGCGCAAGCTGCCGGGCTGGGCATTGCTCGGGGTTTGCTTCTTCGTCTTCGGCATCACCATGACCGAGGGCGCCGTCGCCGACTGGTCGGCGGTCTTCCTGCGCGACATCTTCGGGCTTTCCAGCGCCAGCGCCGGTTTCGGCTACTCGATCTTCGCCTTCATGGTGGCGGCCGGGCGCTTTGCCGGCGACCGGCTGAAGGCGAGCTACGGCCCGGTTGCGGTGGCGCGCGCCTGCGGTATCGCCAGCATTACCGGGCTCATTCTGGTGGTGGCAAGCCCCGCCGCCTGGGCAGCGCTTCTCGGCTTTGCCGCCATGGGCTTCGGCGTATCGGTCGGCTTTCCCTTCGCCGTCACCGCCGCCGCCGACCAGAAGGACCGGCCGGCGGCCGCAAGCGTCGCCATTCTGTCCTTCATCGCACTGCTTGGCTTCCTGCTTGGGCCGCCCCTGATCGGCCTGATCGCCGAATACAGCGACATGCGCTTCGGCCTTGGCGTGCTCGTGCCCTTCCTCGCCGTCAGCCTGCTTCTGACCGGCCGGCTCAAGCCCGCCGCCCGTGTGGGCGTACAGGACGCCCAGCAAGCTGCCAGCCGCGCGTAACGGCTACGGCAAGACGAGAACGCAAAAAGCCCCGGCCATGCCAGGCCGGGGCTTTCGTCGTTCATCGTCTGGCGTGTCTTACTTGCGTGCCGCCATGGTGTTGTAGCTGGTGATGAGGTTGCGGTAGTCCGGGATGTGGTTCGAAAACAGCGTGCCGAGACCTTCGATGTCGTTGCGCCAGTCGCGGTGCAGTTCACAGGCAACGCCGAACCAGGTCATCAGCTGAACGCCAGCGGCGGTCATGCGCGACCAGGCGGAATCGCGGGTCACCTCGTTGAAGGTGCCGGACGCATCCGTGACCACGAAGACCTCGAAGCCTTCCTCGATCGCCGAAAGCGCCGGGAACGCCACGCAGACCTCGGTCACCACGCCGGCGATCAGCAACTGCTTCTTGCCGGTGGCCTTTACGGCCTTGACGAAGTCCTCGTTGTCCCAGGCGTTGATCTGGCCCGGGCGGGCAATGAAGGGCGCGTCGGGAAACTGTTCCTTCAACTCCGGCACCAGCGGGCCGTTCGGACCGTCCTCGAAGCTGGTGGTCAGAACCGTCGGCAGCTTGAAGTACTTGGCGAGATCACCGAGCGCCAGGACGTTGTTCTTGAACTTGTCCGGGTCGAAGTCGCGCACCAGCGACAACAGGCCGGTCTGATGGTCGACGAGCAGGACGGCAACATCATCCTTGTTGAGGCGTACGTAGGGCTTGGTCATCGGAAGTCCTTTCCTTCGTTTGGTTTTCATCACCGCCAGCGACCGTCGTTGCCGCTTGATCCGCTGTGATTGAACGTAAGCTACTGCAGGACCCTCACCGCAAAAAGATTGTGAATTTCGACGCAGCGTCCTATCAATAGAACGATGCAAGACCTGAACGACCTCTATTATTTTGTCCAAGTCGTGGAGCACGGCGGCTTTGCGGCGGCGGCGCGGGCGACCGGTACGCAGAAATCGCGGCTGAGCCGGCGCATTGCTGTCCTGGAAGACCGGATCGGCGTCCGGCTGATCCAGCGTTCGCCGCGCCGGTTCTTCGTTACCGATATCGGCCGCGAATATTACCAGCGCTGCGTTGCGGTGTTAATCGAGGCGGAAGCGGCCGATGCCTTTATCGCGCAGCATCAGGGAGAGCCGCAGGGCATCATCCGGGTGAGCTGCCCGACCGCGTTGATCTCGTTCCAGTTCGGCCGGCTCTTTGCCCGGTTCATGACCGCTCATCCCCGGATCGGCCTGCATCTGGAAAGCACCAACCGGCGCGTGGACGTGATCGCCGAAGGCTTCGACGTTTCGATCCGTGTCCGGTTCCCGCCGCTGGAAAAGAGCGAACTGGTGATGCGCAAGCTTGACGACAGTTCGCAATATCTCGTCGCCAGACCCGGATTTCTGGAGGCGCCGATTGGCGAGCCCGCGCAGCTGACGGGATTGCCGAGCCTTGCCTGGACCTCGGCCACGCACACCTATGAATGGCGGCTGGAAAGCGCCGATGGAGAGCGCGCCGTCGTCCGCCACGAGCCGCGCTTCCTGACCGACGACATGGCGGCGCTACGCGAAGCGGCACTCGACGGCGCGGGCATCGTGCAACTGCCGACGATGATGATCTGGAAGGACCTGGCAGCTGGCACGCTGGTGCCGGTTCTGCCGCAGTGGCGCCCCGCGTCCGGCGTCGTGCACGCCGTCTTTCCTTCGAGACGCGGGCTGCTGCCCTCCGTCCGCACCTTCATCGACTTTCTTGCCCAGGAATGCGCCGCCGATCGCTTGACCATCGACGAGAGCCTGGCATGACCGGCAACGCCACCCCATATCACCGCCTAGCGCATCCGGCGGTCAAGCGGGCTCACGTCAAAGTGTCGTCCTGGGCGCGCCTTCCACGGACCCATGCGTCGGCCGCATGGGTGCCATTCCTTGCATATCCGGCCGCAACGCACGATCTTAATGGTGAAGCCGCGTTCGACGCCGGCTCCCCTCCTGGACCCACCCCAGTCGTAGACTTTTCCCCCGGCCTCGGCCGGCGCGGCCATTTCGGCTTGAACAATAGGGAAGGTAATCATGCAGACAACTGCCAAGACTCCCGACGCCAAGACACTGGATGCCATGACGCTGGATGAACGCTCGAACATGATGGCGCTGGTAGCAGAAGCGCTCGAGGCAACGGCCGAAAAGGCCTACGAGATCGGCGACGACCGGTTCGCGGAGAACTCGATCAGCCTCGCCAACATCATCATCGGCTGTGCGGACGACCTGGTCGTCGGCGACTTGCCAGCCGCCGAACTGCTCTTGCAACAGGGCATCGCACTTCTCAGCCTGTTTCCGGGCGAGCCCCGGGAATTCACCCTGCACTAGCCCGTGCGATCACGGCCGACGGCCAGTCGGCCGTGGTCAGGCGTCCCCGAGCGCGAGATCGACCGCGGCAAGCGCGTGGATCTCGGTCGTGTCGAACACCGGGACCGGGCTATCGGCCTGCGAAATCAACAGCATGATCTCGGTGCAGCCCATGATGATCGCTTCGGCGCCGGCATCCACCAGCCGTGCGATGATGGCGCGATAGGCGTCACGTGAGCTGTCCTTGACGATACCGGCCACGAGTTCGCGGTAGATGATCTCGTGCACCTTCGCCCGGTCTTCCGCCTCCGGCACCAGCACATCGAGACCGAATTTTTCCGCCAGGCGACCCTTGTAGAAGTCCTGCTCCATGGTGAAGGCCGTTCCGAGCAGGCCGACCTTGCGAAGGCCTGCCGCCTTGATCTTCTCCGCCGTCGGGTCGGCAATATGCAAGAGCGGAATGGAGACGGCGGCCGAAACGTCCGCTGCCATCTTGTGCATGGTGTTGGTGCAGATCATCAGGAAATCGGCGCCGCCGGCCTCAAGACGCCGCGCCGCGGCGATCATCTCGCCCGTTAAAGCCGGCCAGTCGCCGTGATGCTGCAGGCGCTCGATCTCGCCGAAGTCCATCGACCACATCAGCGATTTCGCCGAGTGCACGCCACCGAGGCGCTCGCGAACCGTCTCGTTGATGATCCGGTAGTACTCCGCCGAACTCTCCCAGCTCATGCCGCCGATCAGGCCGATGACCTTCATTTTCCTCTCCCTTTTCAATCCGGACTCCGGGCTAACAAATCCCGCGCCTTCGCGATAGCTCCCGCCCGTTTATGCACCTCCAAGATAAGGGTTGCCGCTCGCCGCTGCCGAAGGTTGTGACACGACGACGACAGCCGGTTGACATTTGCAGCTTTGTGCCGTTTTATATTCCAAAATAAAGAACGACATAGCATAACTATGGAATATGAGGAGGAGCAAATATGAAATCGACTAAACTCGCATTGCTTATTGGAACGGCATTGGTGGCATCGGCAACCCTCGCCTTTGCACAGGAAAAGGGCGGCGTGATCACCGTCGCAACCGTCGGCGAACCGCCGACCCTTGACCCGATGGCATCGACGGCCGACCTCGTCGGCATCGTCTCGCAACACATTTTCGAAACGCTCTACACCTTCGACAAGGACTGGAAGCCGACGCCGCTGCTCGCCGCCAGCCTGCCGGAGATCAGCGCCGACGGCAAAACCTACACGATCAAGCTGCGTTCGGGCGTCAAGTTCCACGACGGCACCGATCTCGACTCGAAGGACGTCGTCGCCTCGCTCGAGCGTTGGACCAAGGTCGCCTCGCGCGGCAAGCAGACGGCAACGACGATTTCCGGCATCGAAGCGGTCGACCCGCTGACGGTAAAGATCTCGCTCGCCACCCCTTACGCACCGCTCGTCTCGCTGCTCGCCTTCAACAACTCCGCGGCAATCGTGCTTCCGTCCGAAAAGCAGGCCGAGCCGATGACCGATTTCGTCGGCACCGGCCCCTACCAGCTGAAGGAGCGCAAGGCGGACCAGTATATCCAGCTGACCCGCTACGACGCCTACAAAACGCCGGAAGGCGAGGCCAACGGCTATGGCGGCGCCCGCCACCAATATGCCGACGAAATCCGCTTCGTGCCGGTTCCGGATCCGAACACCCGCGTCGAAGCCGCCGTTTCCGGCCAGTACGACTACGTCGATAGCCTGCCGGTCGAATCCTTCGAACGCGTCAAGGGTTCGAGCGCGTCCGAACCCGTCATGCTGCAGCCGTTCGGCTGGCCGGTCTTTGTCTTGAACTCCGGCAACGGCATGACCAAGAACCTCGACCTGCGCAAGGCGATCCGCGCTTCGCTCAGCATGGAAGACATGATGGCCGCCGCCTTCGGCACCACCGACTTCTATGCGCTCGACGCTGCTCTCTACCCTTCGCAGTTTACCTGGCGGACCGATGCCGGCACCGAGGGCGCCTATAATATCGCCGATGCGGAAAAGGCCGGCGAACTCCTGAAGGCTGCCGGCTACAAGGGCGAGCCGCTGCGCATCCTGACCAGCCGCCAGTACGAGTTCCACTACAAGATGGCGCAGGTCGCCGCCGAGTATCTGAAGCTCGCCGGCTTTACCGTCGATCTGCAGGTGGTCGACTGGGCGACGCTGACCCAGCGCCGCGCCGACCCGACGCTCTGGGACATCTACATCACCCACAGCCCCTTCCTGCCAGAACCGGCCCTCATCGGCATGATGTCGACCAAGGCGCCCGGCAACTGGGATACGCCGGCGCGCGCCAAGGCGGTCGATGCCTTCAACGCCGAATCCGACCCGGCCAAGCGCGTGGCGCTGTGGGCCGACGTGCAGAAGGTGATCTTCGAGGAAGTGCCGTTCATCAAGATCGGCGACTTCAACGCACTCTCGGCCAAGGCAAAGACGCTTGAGGGCGTCTCGCCGGCCCCGTGGCCGTACTTCTGGAACGCTTCGATCAAGAAGTAAGCTCCCCCCTCCCAAGGGACTTCGGCGGATGTTCGGGCAAAAGCCCGGCGTCCGCCTGAAGGGGCGCGTCGCTCCGCCTCCAGCTTTCGGCGGGGCGCACAGGAAAGGTTCGAGGCCACCATGTTACGCTACATCTTCCAACGGCTGATGGGCATGATCGTCGTCATGGCGATCGTCGTCACGATCGTCTTCGTCATCGTCCGCGTGACGCCCGGGGACCCGGCCGCCGTCATGCTCGGTCCGGAAGCGACCCAGGAGGACATTTCGGCGCTGCGCACCCGGCTTGGCCTCGACCAGTCGCTCGGCCTGCAATATGTCTACTACATCGGACAGCTGCTGCAGGGCGATCTCGGCCAGTCGATCTTCCTCAACCAGCCAGTCACGTCGGCACTTGCCGAACGGGCCGAACCGACCTTCTTCCTCACCTTGTTCTCAATCCTGATCGCCTGCGCCATCGCGCTGCCGATCGGCATCTACGCCGCCTATAGGCGCGGCTCCTTCGTCGACCAGGCGGCAACGACGCTCGCCATGTTGGCGGCGAGCATACCGAGCTTCTGGCTCGGCCTGATCCTGATCCAGGTGCTGGCGGTGCGCTTCGGCTGGTTCCCCGTCTCCGGCTATGGCGGCCCCGGTTCCTCCTTCGCGGACCGCATGTACCACCTGACACTGCCGGCGATCGCGCTCGGCGTAGTCTCCTCGGCACTGATCCTGCGCTTCACCCGCGCCTCGATGCTCGACGTGCTCGGCGACGATTTCATCCGTACCGCCCGGGCCAAGGGCCTCGGCGAACGCAAAGTGGTGATGAAACACGCGCTGAAAAACGCGCTGATCCCGATCCTGACGATCATCGGCCTCACCGCCGCCGTGCTGATCTCCGGTGCCGTCGTCACCGAAACCGTCTTCGGCCTGCCAGGCGTCGGCAATCTCGTCGTCTCGGCCGTGCTTCGCCGCGACTATCCGGTCATCCAGGGCGCGCTGCTCGTGATTGCAGCCCTTTACGTGCTGATCAATTTCGCGATCGACATGCTCTATCTCCTCGTTGATCCAAGGGTGCGCTACTGATGGCTATCACCGTATCCGCCCCCTCCGAGAGCGAGGGCCGCAAGTTCATCCGCCGGCTGCTAAAGCGCAAGACCGTTGCCTTCGGCCTGATCGTTCTCACCGTCTTCGTGCTGCTCGCCGCCTTCGCGCCGCTGATTGCGCCTTACGCACCCGGCAAGCTCTCCATCGTCAACCGCCTGCAGCCGCCGAGCCTGCAATGGTTCTTCGGCACGGACGAGTTCGGTCGCGACGTCTTTTCCCGCACCATCTACGCGGGACGCCTTTCGCTCTTCGTCGGTGCCGCCGTCGTCACGCTCGCAACCGTGATCGGCGTGGTGCTCGGCCTTCTTGCCGGCTTCTTCCAGAAGCTCGACACGCCGATCGCCCGCGTCATCGACGCGATGATGGCTTTTCCGGACATTCTGCTGGCAATCGCGCTGGTCGCCGCCCTCGGCCCGTCGCTGACGACCGTCATCATCGCGCTCAGCATCGTCTATGCGCCGCGGCTTGCCCGCGTGGTGCGCGCCTCGACGCTGGTCATCCGCGAGCTTCCCTATGTGGAGGCTGCCCGTGCGCTCGGCATCTCGACGCCCCACATCATGACCCGGCACGTGTTGCGCAACCTGCTGTCGCCGGTTCTGGTGCAGGGCACCTTCCTCTTTGCCCATGCGATGCTCGCCGAAGCCGGGCTCTCCTTCCTCGGCGTCGGCGTCAGCCCGGAAATCCCCACCTGGGGCACGATGATCGCCTCGGGCCGGCAATATATCGGCCAGGCCGACTGGGTGACGCTCTTTCCCGGCATCGCCATCGTGCTTTCGGTGCTGTCGCTCCAGATGGTCGGGGACGGCCTGCGCGACATGCTCGACCCCCGCCTCAGAAAGGATCTGTAAGTCATGGCTAACGAAACCAGCAGCAAGGGCCCGGTCCTGCTCCGGCAGGTGAAGCCCGTCGCCTTCGGCATGGCCGCACCGGCAGAGACCATCGACATCCTCGTCGACGGCGAAGGTCGCATCGCCGCACTCGGCCAGAACCTTCAGGCCCCGAACGGCGCACGCCGCGTCGACGGAAATGGCGCCTGGATCTCGCCCGGCTGGATCGACCTGCACGCCCATGTCTGGCATGGCGGCACCGACATCTCCGTTCGCCCGCAGCTTTGCGGCATGGAGCGCGGCGTCACCACGATCGTCGATGCGGGCTCGGCGGGTGAAGCCAATTTCCACGGTTTCCGCGAATACATCATCGAGCCGTCGCGCGAACGCATCAAGGCGTTCCTCAATCTCGGCTCGATCGGCCTTGTCGCCTGCAACCGCGTCAGCGAACTCTCCGACATCCGCTCGATCGACATCGACCGTATCATCGCCTGCTACCAGGAAAACCGCGAACACATCGTTGGCCTGAAGGTGCGTGCCAGCCATGTGATCACCGGTTCCTGGGGTGTCACGCCGGTGAAGCTCGGCAAGAAGATTGCCAAGATCCTGAAGATCCCGATGATGGTGCATGTCGGCGAACCGCCGGCGCTCTACGACGAAGTACTCGAAATCCTCGGCCCCGGCGACATCGTCACCCATTGCTTCAACGGCAAGGCCGGTTCCAGCATCATCGAGGACGAGGACCTGTTCGAGCTTGCCGAGCGCTGCGCCGGCGAAGGCATCCGCCTCGACATCGGCCATGGCGGCGCCTCGTTCTCCTTCCGCGTCGCGGAAGTGGCGATCGCCCGCGGTCTGCTGCCCTTCTCGATCTCCACCGACGTGCATCTGCGCAGCATGAACCAGTCGGTCTGGGACCTCGGCACCACCATGTCGAAGCTGCTCAGCGTCGGCATGCCCTTCGAAAAGGTGGTCGAGGCCGTGACTCAGGCGCCCGCCTCGGTCATCCGCCTGCCGATGGACAATCTGCTTACCGTCGGCGCCCGCGCCGAATTCACCCTCTTCGACCTCGTCGATAGCGAGCTACGGGTCTTCGATTCCCTCGGCACCGAAGCCCATCTCAACCGCCTCTTCGAGCCCCGTTACGCGGTGATGGGCACCGAGGTGGTTGCCGCCAACCGTTACCAGCCGCAGCATGTCGAATGCCCCGACCACAGCCACGGCTTCAGCTACCGCTGAGGCAAGGCAACAGAATTCAGAAATGACAGGATAACGCGTGAACAGTCTGGATCAGAAGAAGACCACCTCTGCTGCCGTCTCACCCTATGAGCGGCTGCAAGCCCTCGGCATCGATCTACCACCGGCGCCACCGCCGATCGCCAACTTCGTCACCCATGTGCAGGAAGGCAATATTCTCTACCTCTCCGGACAGGGCCCGCGCGAAGTCGACGGCCACCTGCATGCCGGTAAGGTCGGCGCCGAGGTTGACGTCGACAGCGCCTACCAGCACGCGCGACTGACGGGCATAAACCTGCTGGCCGTCATGCATGACGCGCTGGGTGATCTCGGGCGGGTCAAGCGGATCGTCAAGCTGCTCGGCATGGTCAACGCCGTGCCCGATTTCGAAGAGCATCCGCGCGTCATCAACGGCTGCTCGGATCTGCTGATGGATGTTTTTGGAGAGGCCGGCAGCCATGCCCGCTCGGCGGTGGGTTTCGGGTCGCTACCCGGAAACATCACCGTCGAGATCGAGGCGATCGTCGCTCTGCACGACTAACGACAGGAGTTTGGATCAGTGGCTGCGCCAGCCCATCATCTTTTCGATCCGCTCGGCGGAAACCCTGACGTGATCGGCGTAGAACGCCCGGTCGTCGAGGATTTTCTGCTCGGGCAGCACGATCGAGATCGTGGCGGCGCAATTGCCCTTGTCGTCGAGGATCGGGGCGGCGACGCAGGCGACCGCATAGTCGGATTCACCCGCCTGGATCGACAGCCGTGCCGCAAGCGCGCTCTCGGCCTGGTCGGAAAGGGCGGCCGGATCGATGTCGGCGCGGCCGGTCGGCGACGTGCGGGCGCAGCGGCGGAACAGTTCCAGCCGTTCATCGGCCGGAAGATGACCGACGAGCAGGCGGCCGGACGCCGTCCAGTTGAGCGGCACGCGGGTGCCGACGCGCGAGGTCACCTGGAAATGGCCAGGACCGTCGGCCATGGCGAGCACCTGCATGTAGTCGCCGTCGCGACCGCAAAGCTGGATCGTCTCGGCGACTTCACGGCCGAGGTCGTGCATTTCGCGGGTGGCAACGCCGAGAAAATCGAGCGAGCGGGCATAGGCAAGGCCATAGTGATAGAGCCGGTCGCCGAGCCAGACGAGCCCGTCGGCGTCACGGCTGAGCAGGTTCTTCTCGACCATGTCGTCGACGATGACGTAAGCGGTCGACAGCGGCGCGCCGACGGCCTTGGCAATGGCGTAGACGCCGCTCGGGGAACCCGTCTCATAAAGGAAATCGAGTACCTGCAAGGCGCGATCCATGCCGCTCACGCGCGAACGGCGCGGCTTGCCGGTCGTTTCGATATCGTCGGTCGGCTCGACGCCGGTCATCGTCTTGTCCACTGCTTCACTCCTGCACCGCTCGAACGGCGTGCTGCCGGTAAAATCTCGGCTTCCGCTGCCGCGCCGCCGCCGATGGCGGCCGCGTCAGATGGCGGAAAACCTCACTCATACTTCATTACTATGGTAGATATTCCGCGAAGACGGAATAGTCTACCCGTTTCGACCGCCAGAAAATCGCCTGCCAGAAAATCATATGGAGACCACTATGCCTGACCGTGACATTCGCGAAGCTCTCGGACTTCGCCCCGTTATCAACGTCTCCGGCACGATGACGGGCCTCGGCGCATCGATCGTGGTCCCGGAAGCGATCGCGGCCATGACAGGCATACTGCCGCAGTTCGTCGAGATCAACGACCTGCAGCGCAAGGTGAGCCCGGTGATTTCGCGGCTGACGGGTGCCGAGGCCGGCTTCATCACGGCGTCGTGCTCCGCTGGCATCAGCCTCGCCGTTGCCGGCACCATGACCGGGAGCGATCTTGCCGCCGTCGAGCGCCTGCCCGACACGACCGGTCTCAAGAACGAAGTCATCCTGCAGATGGGCCATGTGGTCAGCTACGGCGCGCCCGTCGACCAGGCGATCCGGCTCGCCGGCGCCAAGCCGGTGATCGTCGGCCAGGCCACGTCCGCCTATCGCTACCATATCGAAGGCGCCATCAACGAACGCACCGCCTGCGCCGTCTATGTCGTCTCGCACCACGTCGTGCAGTACGGCCTCGTCGGTCTCAGGGAATTTGCCGAGGTCTGCCATTCCAAGGGCGTACCGGTCATCGTCGACGCCGCCTCGGAATACGACCTGCGCATCTTCCTCGACGAGGGCGCCGACATCGTGCTCTATTCCGGCCACAAGTTCCTGGGCGGCCCGACCTCGGGCATCGTCGCCGGCAAAAAGGAAATGGTGCGAAACACCTTCCTGCAGAACCTCGGCATCGGCCGCGGCATGAAGGTCGGCAAGGAAAGCATGCTCGGCGTGATGGCAGCGCTTCAGGCCTGGGAAACCCGCGACCATGCCGGCATCCGCGAGCGCGAAACCGGCTACCTGAACCTCTGGCGCGAGACGCTCGACGGCCGTCCCGGCATCAAGCCGGTGATCGAGGCCGACCCGACCAACAACCCGCTCGACCGGCTGCGCGTCAACATCGACCCGCAGGAAGCGCATATCACGGCCTGGGATCTCGCCGATGCGCTGGCCCGCGGCGCGCCGCCGATCATCGTTCGCGACCACGAGGCCGAGCACAACTACTTCTACCTCGACCCCTGCAACCTGCATCCGGGCCAGGAGAAGATCGTCGCCAGCCGGCTTGCCGAGGAACTCGACAAGGCGAGAGCCTCGAACGAGATCATCGCCACGTCGCTTGCCGAACGCAACGCACGCCGCTTCGCCGGCCTGCTGCGCTGGCCCGACTGACCCGACGACCAACGACGATACGCAGCATCTGACGGAGGAAACGAGATGACCGAGACCAAAGCCCAGCCGGACCGTTCGACGGCACCCGTTCTCTCCGTCGAAAACCTGACGACATCCTTCCTGATCGATGGCGCCTGGAAGCCTGTCGTCCGGGATATCTCGTTTTCCGTTGCGCCGGGCGAAACCGTCGCGATCGTCGGCGAGTCCGGCTCAGGCAAGAGCGTCACGTCGCTCTCGATCATGCGGCTCCTGCAGAAGGAGACGAGCCGCGTCGAAGGACGGGTAATGATGGGCGGACGCAACATCCTCGACCTCCCGGAATCTGAGATGCGCCGCGTGCGCGGCAACGATGTGGCGATGATCTTCCAGGAGCCGATGACCAGCCTCAATCCGCTGTTCACCATCGGCGACCAGATCTCCGAGGCCCTTCTCTGCCACAGCCCGATGTCGAAGGCAGAGGCGAAAGCCGAAACCATCCGGCTGCTCGAAAAGGTCCGCATTCCCTCGGCGGCCTCGCGCTTCGACGAATACCCGCACCGCTTCTCCGGCGGCATGCGCCAGCGCGTGATGATCGCGATGGCGCTCGCGAGCCGTCCGAAGCTGCTCATCGCCGACGAGCCGACGACGGCGCTCGACGTCACCATCCAGGGCCAGATCCTCGACCTGATCAAGGTGTTGCAGGAGGAGGAAGGCACCTCGGTGCTCTTCATCACCCACGACATGGGCGTGGTCGCCGAGATCGCCGACCGCACGGTCGTGATGTTCCGCGGCGATGCCGTCGAGACCGGCAACACCGAGGACATCTTCCTTCGGGCGAAACATCCCTATACCCGCGCGTTGCTTTCGGCCGTACCGATGCTCGGCTCGATGAAGGGCGAAAACCAGCCAATGCGTTTTCCCGTGATCGACGCCGCGACCGGGCTGCCTTCGGCAACGGCGGAAGCCACCGATACGGTGCAGTCCGGCCGCAAGCCGATCCTCGAGGTCAAGAACCTCGTCAAGCGCTTCGACATCCACGCCGGCCTGCTCGGCAAGCTCAAGGGCCGGGTGCATGCAATCGAAAACGTCTCCTTCAGCCTGCAGCCGGGCGAGACGCTGTCGCTCGTCGGCGAATCCGGCTGCGGCAAGTCGACGACCGGCCGCGCAATCATGCGGCTGATCGAGCCGGAAAGCGGCGCGGTGACGCTCGACGGCCAGGACGTGCTCAAGATGGATCGCAAGCAGTTGCGCGAAATGCGCCGCACCATGCAGATGATCTTCCAGGATCCCTTCGCCAGCCTCAATCCGCGCATGACGGTAGGGGCGGCGATTGCCGAACCCTATATCGAGCACAAGCTCGGCACCGCACGACAGGCCCGCGAGAAGGTCGCCGACCTCCTGGAACGCGTCGGCCTGCAGGCCGACATGGCGGCGCGCTATCCGCACGAGTTCTCCGGCGGCCAGCGCCAGCGCGTCTGCATCGCTCGTGCGCTTGCGCTCGACCCGAAGGTGATCGTCGCCGACGAATCCGTCTCCGCGCTCGACGTGTCGATCAAGGCACAGGTCATCAACCTCTTGCTCGACCTGCAGGCAAGCCTCGGCCTTGCCTATCTGTTCATCTCGCACGACATGGCCGTCGTCGAGCGCGTCAGCCACCGCGTCGCCGTCATGCATCTCGGCGAGATCGTCGAGATCGGCTCGCGCGCGCAGGTCTTTGAGAACCCGCAGCATCCCTATACGAAGAAACTGATGGCGGCCGTGCCGATCGCCGACCCGACCCGTCGCCATACGCGCCGGAATGTCGCGAGCGACGAGCTGAAGAGCCCCTTGCGCGCGCCCGACTATGTGCCGGCCGAACGGCGCTACCAGCAGGTCGCCGACGATCACTTCGTCCAGGTCTGACGGCGCGCTTTACCGACCGAACAGCCGTGGCATCAACCGCGGGCCGACGCGCGTCCATATCGTGGACGCGCGATCGCCGTTGCTATCGGCGCTTCGAGATTGATGCACTTCGACGGAAGCGGCCAACTTCCCTGCGCCAAGGCCGTGGCTTGCCACGCCGTAAACATCTCCGCTCGACGAAGTTTTAGGAAACTGTCACCCACGCGATGTGGCCCGGGCCGAGTTCGACATTCGGTCAAACCATAGGTCGAATACAGACAGTATCTTCATCCTATCGTTGCGAATCCGTTGCAAAAGACCTATAGGGGCAGCGGGCGGGTTTCAGACTGAGTCGAGGATGAAACAATGTTTCGAGACACCAAGCCCGATCTCCTGCGGCCGATTTCCGAAGTGCTGCGCGCCTATTGGCGCGCCGATCGCTGGATGCTCCTGGCCGTGGCGACGATCGTGCTCGTTTCGAGCGTCTGCAGCGTTGCCGCTCCCTATGTCTTTTCCAGGCTGATCGACACGCTGTCGCAGCAAACCCTCGTTCCCGGTCTGCTATGGGGCTTCGTGATCTATGCGACGCTTCTCGGCCTGTCGGCGGCCCTTCAGCACATGGTGCAGTATCTGTCGTTCATGACCGCGGAGAACCTCGGCTTCATCGCCAGCACCCGCTTCTTCGAACGCATCCTCAAGAAGACGACCGCCTTCTTCGTCGAGCACAATCCGGCGCAGATCCAGAACGCCAATGCGCGCGGGCGCAGCGCGCTGATCACACTGGTCGAGCTGGGGCTCGTCGCCTTCATTCCCGGCGCCGTCCAGATCCTGCTGACGCTTGCAACCCTCGGCGCCCTCATCAACGCCGAAGTGGTCGCGATCACGGTGATCTATGGCACGGCAGCGATAACGGTCACGCTGCTTTCCGCCCGCCGCGCCCGCGTCTATCTCGATCGGGCCGTGGAGGCCGGGCAGGAAAACGCCCGCTTCGTCGGCAACGCCATGAATGCCATGGAAACGTTGCGCCATTTCGGCAGCCACGCCTGGATGAGCCACTGCTTCTCGGCCAAGGCGCGCGAGGTGCGTGACAACTGGCGCGCCTACGTGCTGCAGCGCATCGGTTCGATCGCCCTCATCGGTCTTGGGTTGGCGATCCAGTTTGCGGTGACGTTCTGGCTGCTGCTGCCGCGCTACGAGGCCGGCGCTCTGTCGATCGGACAGATCGTGTTGTTCAACACGCTCCTGCTCCAGCTCAACATGCCGTTCGAAATGATCGCCCACGCCATCGACGACGTCGCGCGCTCGCGCGCCGACCTGGGGCCAATGGCGAGAATGTGGAGCGCGCCGGAAGAACGGCAAGTGTCGCACGCATCGGCCTTCACGCCACGCGAAGGGCGCCTCGTTTTCGACGATGTCGGCTACGCCTATGACAATGGCCGCGGGCTGAGCGCGGTCAGCTTTGCCGCCAGCCGCGGCGGCATCACCTTTCTTACCGGCGAGACCGGCTCCGGCAAGTCGACGATCTTCAAGCTGGCGCTGAAATCGATGGAGCCGGACAGCGGACGCATCCTTGTCGATGGCATCGATCTTGCGACCATCGACCGGGCCGACTGGTACGGCGCGATTGCCGTCGTGCCGCAGGACGTCGTGCTGCTGAATGAGAGCCTGGAAGACAATATCCTGCTCGGCCGCCCGCGCGACGAGGCCAGATTGCGCGCGGCCGCCGAGAAGGCGGCGATCCTCGCCTTCATCGCGGCGCTGCCCGCCGGCTTCGACACCACCGTCGGCGAACGGGGTCTAAAGCTTTCCGGCGGCGAACGCCAAAGGATCGCCATCGCCCGTGCGCTCTACGGCAACCCCGCCATCCTGTTTCTCGACGAAGCGAGTTCGGCGCTCGACGAGGCGACCGAGCGCGACATCATGGAACATATCCGGCTGCTTGCCCGCGATGTGACGGTGCTGGCGATCACCCACAGGCGATCGGTGATCACCGGGGCCGACACGGTTATCGCACTCGGCGACACCAAGGCCGCCCCGAAAGAAGCCCTCGCACCGTCCGCTGAGCGCGCGTTCTGACCGGCAGGCCAACGCCAATAGGTTGCAAGGCGGAGCGATGTTCGCCTTTCATTAACGAACACCCTCTAACGTTGCTCATAATTAACGACACAACCTTAAGGTCGCCCGATGTTCGGGGCGGTGGAGGTTTAAAGGAACAGCAGATGATATCCATCTCCTCCACGAGTTCCGCCGCACTCATCGTCTTGCAGCAGGTGCAGGCGCCTGCGGATCGGGGCAACGACACCAAGCCGAATGCGGTCGACAAGATCGCCGCCATCGTCAACGGCGGTACGGGCGGCGAAAGCCCGGAGAAGACCAGAGCGGCGGCCCGGATCAACAGCGGACTGCTGGATGCCCAGCAAGCCAAGGGCGATGCCTCTGCCGCGTTGACCTATCTGGAATCCGGAAAGTTCAAATCGAGCGATCCCAGCGTCAAGCAGACGCTCAAGATGTTGATAAGCGAAGACAGCGAGCGCTTCGCCGCATTGGTCGAGGAAGAAAAGGCAACAAAACCCGGCATCACGAACGACAACGCGATCGCCAATGCGATCTACAGCCTCATCGAGAGCAATCGCGAACAATTCCCGGCCGGCGAATTTGTCTTTGGCTTCCGCTTCGCAAACGGCGGATCGAACATCATCAACATGCCGGATGCAAACGGCAACAGCACCAGCGGAGCCCTGTCTGCCCGCCACTCCGCCAATATAGCTGCGCTGATCACCGCGAGCGAGACGGGCACCCCCGAAGGATCCGCCTCCGACGGCGGCAAGATGCAG
The DNA here is from genome assembly GCF_050434285.1 of Ensifer sp. KUDG1. Lineage (NCBI taxonomy): Bacteria > Pseudomonadati > Pseudomonadota > Alphaproteobacteria > Hyphomicrobiales > Rhizobiaceae > Ensifer > Ensifer sp. KUDG1. The sequence continues at coordinate 124,344 of NZ_JBNDIG010000013.1, read as the reverse complement.
GATGCCGTCCGGTCGCTGCAGGACAGCATGTCCGATCAAGCCGCGTGGAGCAAACGTTGGCGGGACGCATTCGGTTTCTGACGCCGACCCTTCGCTTTTTCGAACCGGGATCAGCGCGGCCGTGTTCCCCAGGGAACATCGCTGAAACGATCCGCCGGTAGGTTGCAGCGCCAACCCGAAACCTGCAGGATCGAACACATGCGCGTCGTAGCCTCCGCCCTTCTTGCCCTGAGCCTCGCATCACCAGCCGGCGCCGCTGACCTCATCGGCTTCTGGGACAAGCCCCAGCATGGCGGCAACAGCTTCAATCGGCTGCCGCCGGACGACGCCTATTTCAAGGCCCTCGCGGACTACGGCGCCACCTGGGTGCGTCTCTCCTATGACAAATGGAAACCGGCCAAGCGCGACTATCTGATCGGCGATGCCGACAAGTACGCGGGCATTCCGGCCGCCGACCTCAAGTCGCTCAAGGAGACGCTCGATCGTGCCGACAAGGCTGGCCTCAAGGTCGTCATCGCGCCGCTGTCGCTGCCTGGCATGCGCTGGGCGCAGAACAACGGCAACCGGTTTGACGGTCGTCTTTGGCAGGACAAGGCCTGGTGGGACCAGGCAGCAGCCTTCTGGCAGGATCTGGCCCGCGAACTGAAGGACCATCCGGCCGTCGCCGCCTACAATATCGTCAACGAGCCGGCGCCTGAAAAGAAGAACGGCCTTGCCGAACATGCCGACAGAAAGACGATGCAGACATGGTACGGCGACAGGGCGGGCAGCGCCTCGGACCTCAAGGCCTTCTACGAGACGGTGATCGCCGCCATCCGGACGGTCGATCCGGCAACGCCCGTCATGGCGGATGCCGGCTGGTATGCGGCCGCTGACGCCTTTACCTATTGGCCAGCCGCGCTCACCGACCAGAAGGTGCTCTACAGCTTCCACATGTACGAACCCTATGCCGCGACAAGCGCGCCGAACATGAAGCGCGACACACCCTATGCCTATCCCGGCAAGGTGCCCTTCGGCGATGGCGAAGAGACGTGGGACAAAGCGCGCGTCGAAGCCTATCTGGCAGAGCCGGTGCAGTGGGCAAGAGACAAGGGCGTGCCGCTCAATCGTCTGGTCGCGGGCGAGTTCGGCTGCATGCGCCTCTGGTCCGGTTGCAAGGCCTATCTTGAAGATGTGCTGACCGTTTTCGACAAGGACGACCTGCACTGGGCCTTCTACAGCTTCCGCGAGGACGCCTGGGACGGCATGGACTACGAACTGGGATCGAAGAAGGTCGGATGGAAATACTGGCAGCAGATGGAGGCCAACGAGCGCGACACGACGCCACGCAAGGCGACGCCCGAGTTCGCGCCGATCAGCAAACGGCTGCAAAGGGCAGATTGACGCAGGACCGGAAATGTCGGCACGCGCTTGGAAAAAAGCCCAAAACAGCTAGAAGACGGTGCACTCCCTGCAGAGCGACGCCAATTGCGAGCCCCTGCTGCAACATGAGGCATGCGCGTGCAGATCACCAAGCCGGCTGACGCCGAAAAACGGACCCGAACCATTCGCCTGTCGCGCACGCTGGCGATCGTGATGGCAGCACTGGTCGCCTTGACCGCGGCCGTCATCCTGTCGGTCGTGTGGTTCATGTCGGCCGGAACGACGCGCGATCTGCTGGTGCAGTCAGCGCATCTCGGCCTTGAGGCGGTGCAGATACAGATCGGCAGCCGCTTTTCGCCGGTGGAGGATCAGCTCGCGTTTCTGGCGCGCGAGGTCGGCGCAGGTCGTCTCGATCCAGCGAATAGGCTCGAACTCGAACGCGTCATGACCGGGGCGCTCGCCGGGACCCCACAGGTTCGCGTGCTTTCGTTCGTGCGCCCGAACGGCGAGATCCTCGGCGTGACGCAGGGCCCGAAGGGCGTCTTTTCCTTCGAAGACAAGGTCATGAGCGCCAACGAACGCGCGGAGATCGAGCAAGCGCGGCAGAGCGGCACCGCCCATTGGGGCCCCGTCTACTTCGTGCCCGATCCGGCGATCCGCACGTCGGTTGCCAACCTGCAGCAGCCGGCAAACCATGGGGGTGAATTTGCCGGCATTTTCCGGGCGACGATCACGGTCGACACCATGTCCGACTTCCTGCGCCAGATTGCGGTTTCAAACCCTGGCACGACGCCCTTCGTGCTTTATGGCCGCGACCAGGTGCTTGCCCATCCGCTGATGGCCTCTGGCCATCCGCTCTTGTCGGCGGAACACCGGCTGCCGAAGCTCGACGAGCTGGGCGATCCCTTTCTCGCGGCCATGTGGAAGGGGCCGCCGGAGACCTTCGACGACAGCGACATGGAGGTGCGCGCAGTCAAACTTGGAGACGAGGGACGCGTCATCCTGACGCGCGAAATCCACGGCTACGCTCCGGCCTCGCTTATCATCGGCGTCGAGGTTCCGATCGAGTCGGTGGAAAAACCGATCTGGGATCTGCTGAAGGCCGGAATCGCCGGTCTCGCCGTGCTGTTCGTCGCGATCATCATCGCCTGGATCGTCGGCCGTCTGATCGTTCGCCCCGTCACCAGCATGGCGCGTGAGGTACGGGCGGTAGGCATGCTCGATTTTGCCGCACTCCGCCCGCTTCCGGGCAGCCTGTTCACCGAACTCGACGAACAGGCGAAGGCTTACAACACGATGCTGACGGGCCTGCGCTGGCTGGAAACCTACGTGCCGAAGAAACTCGTTCGCCACCTCATCGGCAACGAGGACCTCGCCTCGACTCAGCGTGTCGTCACCATCATGTTCACGGATGTGGTCGATTTCACCGCGACGGCCGAGAAGACCAGCGCCGGCGACGTCGCGGCGCTGCTCAACAGTCACTTCGACCTGCTCGGCAGTTGTATTGAAGGCGAAGGCGGAACCATCGACAAGTTCATCGGCGACTGCGTCATGGCCTTCTGGGGCGCGCCCGACGCCCAGAAGGACCATGCCGACCGGGCGATCCGCGCCGCACGCGGCATTGCCCGGGCGATCGCCAAGGACAATGCGGAGCGACAACGACAGGGCCTGCCACCACTCCGCCTGCGCATCGGCATCCATTCCGGACTGGTCGTTGCCGGCAATATCGGAATGACCGGACGCTCGGCCTACACGATCGTTGGCGACACCGTGAATGCCTGTAACCGGCTGGAGCAACTGGGCAAGGCGATCGCGCCCGGCGAGGAGGTGGTGATGCTGCTGAGTGGAGAGACCTTCGACCTGGTGGCCGAGGATCGCTCCGATCTCATCCCGCTCGGCAAGCATTGCCTTGCCGGACGGACGGAGCATACGGAAATCTACCGGCTGCCGACGGCGTAGCGGCCGGCCAAGGGCCAGGCCGCCGGGCGATGCCGATCACTGCGTCAGACGCCTGCCGTTCTGCGGGCAGGCGCGCGCGCCGCGACCATGTGGTTGATCTGCTGGCGGTCGCCGCGCAAGGTCTCGAAGCAATCGTTCCCGAACCATTCCAGCGACGCATCGGCCTGCGGGTCGCTTGCGATTTCTGAGAGGAAGCGGTCGTAGTCGACGGCGCCCTCAAACAGCGGCGTCATGCCCCGCCGGCTGCCGGCGGCGGCATAGACATTGGCCGGCTCGAACACGGTCAGGTCGGCGCGGTCGACAATGTTCTTCAGGTGATAGTGCCGGATATGCGGCTTCATCGACCGGTGCACCGCGACCGGATCGTCGCCGCCCTCCCACACATGCAGCGTATCGAAGTTGATCGCAAAGGCGGGATGATCGACTTCCTCGATCAGCCGCACGGTCGAGGCCGCCGTGTCGGCCAGCGTTTTCGGATGGGTTTCGGCAAGCAACTGGATGCCGTAGCCGGCGGTGATCGCGCAGATGTCTTTCAACCGCGAAACGATCCCCTGCCGCTCGTTGGCGCTGACCTGGGCGCTGCCGCGATTGCCGGCAAAAGTCCGGATCTTGCGCGTCCGCCACCGGCGCGCCAGCCGGCAAAGCTCGACTGTCTTGGTGCGCAGCGTTTCGGCGTCGCCGTCGAGCGGCAGGTAGTCGCTGATCATCGGCACCGAGAGGCCATAACCATCCAGCCATTCCGCATTGCGGTCCGGGCGCGACGCGAGATTTCGCGCATGCGCACCCCAGAGCTCGATGCCCTGGAAATCATTGGCTTCAGCCCAGGCGGCGATCTCGTCCAGCGATATCAGGTGATGCCGGAAGGTGATGGTGCAAAGCGAAACTCTCATCGCGCAACTCTCTTCAAGGGGGTGTGGCTTTCCGCGGGGATGGCAAGGTCGCACCAGAGTTCGAAGACTTCGGCGAGCTTGGTTTTCAGTCTCGTTTCGAGCCGGTCCGCCTCGTCGAGGCGTTCGAAGACCGGCGCGGCCAGAGCGCGGTCGCCGGTCTGGGCGAGCTTCATGCAGGCGTAGTGCAGGGTCTTCAGCGACTGGACCAGCGCCTCGATTTCCTCGCACCACCTTTCGAACTCGCCCGACGGCAACTTCAGCGCCCGCCAGTAGAAGGCGAAGCCGTGCTCATAGGCATATTTCCGGATGGTGATGACCGGCAGCTCGCGCACCGCCGCGCCGAGATCTGCAAGCATCACCCCGTTCGTGCCATCGAGATGCGCGGCAACGATCGCTCTGACGGCATCGACGAGCGGATTGCGGTCCCGGACGAAGCAGGCCTCGAAATAAGCCTTCAGATCTTCGGCAAACGGCGCGCGTGCCTCGGCATTGTCGAAGACGTAACCGCCACCGACGGTCGGCTGCATGATGGCGTGAATGACCTTCTCGCGGGCGATCTCGCCCTCCCAGCGATAGTCGGGATCATACACGAACCATGTGTCGGGATTAGTCGTCTCCTGCAGCATCAGATAGTGCGGGAAGGGGTTCTGGTTGAACTTGTTCTCGCGTTCCGGCAGATGGAACATGTCGAGCATGACCATGACCGAGCCGGTCTCGCCGCGCTGCTTCAACAGCCCGAGGAGCACCGCGAGGTTGTCGAGCTTGGTGCGCTGCGGATCGTACCACTCGACGACGGAGACGCCGTAAAGTCGCTCGAACCAGCCGCGGAAGAATTCCTGGGTGATATCGGGCGCATGATAGAGAAGCTCGAAACGCTCGCTGACCGCGAACTTCGCGTCCCAGACGCCGAAATAGAACGGCCGCTGGTCCAGCCCGTTTCGCTTCAGGCCATCCGAAACGCAGCTGACGAAGCAATGGACCTTGATGTCGTAATAGGCCTCGCCGTGCACGCCTTCGTCGGTCGTCCCGCCGGTGAGCGGAAAGGCCGGCACGATGGCAGCGGTCGGCCTCGGCACATACAGCGCAACGAGATCGGCGACCGTTTCGATCTCCTGTTTCGCGATCGCCTCTTCCGGCACCGACAACCCGTATTCGAGCTCGAGATTAAGGAAGATTTCGAGAATCAGCACGGAGTCGAGATAGAGATCTTCATTGAGGCGGGCATCGAGGCCGAAGCCGTCCATATGTCCATGCGCCATTTTGTCGGTCAGGACGGCCTCGACCGCCGCCAGAACTTCGCTTTCGGTCATGATGCGGCTCCCGCAATCGGTTTGTTGAATTCGCCTGCCAGATGACGGGCCGCGACGTCGCGGCGGCTGATCTTGCCGTTCGCCTGGCGCGGAACCGCGTCGATCTGCAGGATTTCCATCGGCAACTGGTGAGATGCGAGGTGGCGGCTGCACCATTCGCGCACGGCCTGCGGCGCCACCGGCGCCTCGGCGCTAAAGAGCAGCGCCACGCGCTCGCCGGCAAAACGATCGGCCTTGCGGAAGGCCACGGCGTCGGTGACCGCCGGCATCGCCATGACCACATCTTCCACGTCCTTCGGATAGACGTTGAGGCCGGAGACGTTGATCATGTCGTCCAGGCGGGAAACGAAGACCAGCATGCCGTCGGCACGCCGGTAGCCGAGGTCGCGCGTGTGGATCGGCGCGCCGTCGCCGTTTTTGACGACGATCTCGCCCGGATCCTCAGCACTGTTGCCGGTGGCGGCGATCAGATGCGGCAGGACGAAGCCCATGTCGCCGGCAGACGTCACATCCGGATTGATGGCAATGCAGCCGGATTCCGAGCAGCCATATTGCTGGAACATGAAACGGCTCTTGGCGCGAATATCGGCAAACCACGGATCGGGAAGCAGCGTACCCGAGGTCATCGTCGCGTGGATCTGCTCGCCCGCGGGCATCAGCCGCGCCAGCGTGTGCAGGATCGCCGGCGAGGAATAGAGCAGCGGCCGTTCGGTCTCGCGCAGCACCTTCAGGAGATACTTCGGGTTCGCGGTGTTGACGATGACGGGTGTCTGCCCGCGCTTCAGCGCCACCAGGATACCGCAGATCAGCCCGTAGGAATGGGTGGCCGGGCAGGCGATGACCGGCGTCATGTCCTCCGGTTCGCGGAAGGTGCCGACATAGCTTTCGATCTCGGCATCGATTTCGGCCCAGCTGCGCGCCACGCATTTCGGCGCGCCGGTCGTGCCGGAGCTCATCTGCAACAGCGTGCCCTCAGGCGAAAGCTTGTCGGATGGTTCGAGAACTTCGGCCGTCAGGCTGTTGTAGAACAGCCTGTCGCAGCCGGCACCGATCGCGAGCTTGCGCGCGGCCGGATAGGGTGTGCCCGGATGGATCGGCAGCACGCTCGCGCCTGCCTTGCGAATGGCAAAGAACAGCGCCAGCCAATCGACCGTTTCCGAGAAGCAGACGGCGTAGCGGCCGGTGTCTTGCGCATTCAGGCCGATCTCGGCTGCGAGTTCTGCCGATCTGGTGCTGAAATAGGCCTCGTCATAGAGCCTGTCGTCGATACGGATCATGGCTTTCTCCTTCGTTGGAGCGTTCTTGCGGCCAAGGCGTTCGCCACCTCGTGGTGGTATTCCGGCTTGAGCGCGAGCAGCTTCCTCGTCATCAGGGATTCGGTCAGGATGCGGGGGCGGTCGCAGGCAAGCTGCGCCAGCCGCCCCGTCGCGGCGTGCTCGGCCTCGTAGGCGGCAAGCACGGTCTGGACGCGCTGCCAGAAGAGCGTTTCCGGCAGGTCGTAGCAGTGGTCGAGAAGGTGGGAGATCTCTGTCAAATTGTAGACGAACAGCGTGTCCATCACCAATTCGCGCAGTGAGTCCAGGTTGTCTGTCCAGTAGAACTGGTCGGGCTCCGCCTCCCGGTAAGCTGGATGGAGCGACAGGAAATCCGGCGCCTTTTCCGGCGCGCGCAGAAAGCCCGGCGAAAACTCGATGCTCTCGTGAAAATCGCGAAGGATCAGCCGCACCGGCCAGCCATCGCGATGGACCAGCAGCATGTTCTGCCCATGCGCTTCGACCGCCAGCCCATGATGCAGCAGGAGGTGCCAGACGGGCAGGACGGCGACTTCGATCAGGCGGTTGATCCAGGGCATCAGGCCGAAGCGCTGGATCCAGTCGTCGGCAAAGGCGCGCCCGTCCGCTTCGACCATCATCAGCGCGTTGAAGGGAATGACGGCCTCGCCGGAGCCAAGCGTCGCTTCCGCACTCTCGCGCCAGATTGCTGCGACCTGTCCGGCCAAAGGGCCCTCGCTGTCGGCGATGATGCCGGCATATTCCTGCAGGATGGTGAGCGGATAGCGGTCGCGAAAAGCCGGGTCGCCGGCGACCATCCCGGCGATCCAGCGCGAGATCACCGGCGCCGTGCACACCGAATGCGCCTCAAGGATGCGGCGCGATGAGGTGTTGACCATGTTGAGCGGCAGCTTGATGCTCGCGGCCAGCGGCCGGTCCTGGTTCAACAGGGAACGAACCGACTGCGTCGCCGTGTATCGGTCCCCCGCCGGGCCAAGGCAAAAGGCTTCACCCGCGGCGATCCAGCCTGAAAGCTCAGTCTCGCGGAGTTCGCGCCATTGCCACGGGTGCAACGGCAGAAGGCCGAAAAGGTCAGGCGAAGCACCGCATTCCTGCCACTTCACCCGGAGTTCGGACCAGGTTTCCTCGCCCAGTTCCGTTTCCCAGAAGACATCCTCATCACCAGGGATCGCGCAGCGAAGATGCTTGCGCGCCACCAGCAACCAGACGAGCTGGAACGCGCCCCCCATTTCGGGTCCATAGGCTGCATGGTCGGCGACGGAAAAGCCGGTACGCGCCTTGTAGCAGGGGTGGTAGGGATGCCCCTCGTCGAGCGCTCCCTCCAACTCGGCAAAGGACAAAGTGCGGCGCTGACGCGCCGGTACCTGACGCTCGTTCCAGGCGCTGAAGGCAATCGTCTGTGTCAGTTCGTTGAGCAGCTTTCCGCGTGTCGGTCCGCTGCCCGGCAGGACGGATACCAACTGCGCCAGCGGCGGCACGACCCAGCCGTCGACGTCATCGCGCATCTCCACCGATCCGGCAGCCAGCCGCAGCCGGCCAAAAGGACCGATGGCGCCGCAGCAGCGGAACTGCCAGCCGCCGAGCGACCAGTGGAAAGTGGTGATATCCCCGTCCGGGTGCTCGCTGGCCTCGACGATGCCTTCGAACAGCAGCGCGGCAACGAGCTGGCGGAGCACCCGCTCGTCCGGGCGACCCTTGAGATCAAGAGGCAATGGCATGGTCGGTCCTCGGCGCAGTCAGAACAGCCGGCGCCCGGAGCGGGTTCGGCACAGGGCGATAAAGGGACGGCGCGTTGCTGGATTGCAGTTCGTCGACGTCGTAGAGGCGCGTCGTCAGGTTGGCCTTGGAGACGATCGTCGGCAGGTCGAGCACGTGACGGGCGAAGTCGCGCCCGGCGCCACTCATTCGGGTGGCATAGCGCTCGATATGCGCGCGCAGTTCGCGCAGGAGCAGGCTCTCGTCGCAGAGCCCGTCATGGCCCATGCGGCTGATCACCGAGAAGACCTGATTGACGATCAGGTAATAGGCGAAGCGATCGCGGATTTCGCTCTCTGCAAAATAGAGGGACGCGATCCGTTCAGTCTCGGGCACATGCCCGGCAATCAGGCTGCGATACCGCTCCGAGAGATAGAAGCCCTGATTGTCGCGGTAGTAGCTGACGGACGGATAGCCGGAGCCGACGTCGAGCAGGCTGTTTTGCTGGTGGGCTTCGAGCGCTATACCGTAATCGTCATAGAGACGGACCAGCGGTTCGACGGCGCAATCAAGATAGCGGCGAAACCAGGCAAGCGCCGCGTCCGCCAGGTTTTCGCCGGCGCGCAGAGCAGCCGTCTCAACCAGCGTTGCCAGCCGGGATGGCGCACCGGGCAGCGGATCGGCGGTCAGTGCGGCGACGGTGACGACGCCCCGCCCGCCGCTGCCGGCAAACGGGTTCTCCCGCAGGATGACTTCAAAGCCGCTCTCGCTGCGTCCCGGCAGATCGAGCGTTATGTAAGCGGGGTCCTGAATGATACGGAAGTTTCGCGAGCGTTCGGCAAAACCGATCCGGTCGATCAGCTTTGCCATTGCGACGCCCGCTTCGAGCTCCTGGCGACGGTTCAGCCGCACGGAGTTGGTGATGCGCACGGGCAGGGAGAACTTGAGCATCCAGTCCGCATCGGCGCCGTAGACCGTGCGCACCGACGAGGTCGCGGTGAAGGCCGGACCGGCGGGACCGAGATGCCGCAGCCGCCCCTCCCCCAGCAAGCCGCGGATATCGGGATCAAGCAGCAGCGCTTCGGCCTGGAGCGGATGCATCGGCAGCAGATATTCGTCGTCGCCGATCGCGAAGCCGTCGGTATCCGGGCCGACCAGCGACCGCACGATCTCGGGCGCAGCAACCGCGCGTGCGCAATCGTGCCTGATATCGCCGCGTTTTGCCGCGAAATAGTGCAGCGTGAACTGGCCGCGCAGTTCCGGCGCGTAGCTCTCCTGCTGCCAATAGGTCATGCCCTGGCGGCTCTTCGGCGTCGGGTGCTGCCAATGGCCAAAAACGAGCGACTGCTCCGCTTCGATGAAGTGGCCGCCGTCCGCCGGTTCCGGCGCGGCCCTGTCGATATAGAGTGCGGTCTGCTGGTAGCTTTCGAGCACGCGCATCAGCAGTTCGAGTTCGAAGCCGCGCAGGGCGTCCGCCTGGGCCTCGTCGACCTGGCGGTAGCACTCGTGCACCAGGATATGGAGCGCCGAAATCAGTTCGATCTGGCGCCAGGTGGCGTCGGACACGCCTCTGCCCCATACACGGCCGAAATGGTGGGGGCCGCAGAGCGACGGCGATGTCACCTCGGCGCGCAGGATCATCTGCTGCCTGGGAAGAGACCATTCCACGCAATCAACGGCGCCGCCTGCGGCGCGATGCATGGCCCGGATGCCCGGATTGACTTCGCGCAGGTAGCAGTTTGCGAAGCTTTGAAAGGTGGCGATTTCTGCGATTTGCCTAGACGATTGCATCCTGATCCTCGGCACGCGACACGCATAGCCGCGCAATTGCGTTGGGCGCTTTCGACCAACACATTGAATTTTCTGATCCGAACTGTTTTGAAGCGGCCGCTTAGCCGCCGGCTTGCCAGGCAAGCGGACCGGGCTCTTCCCGGAACGCAAAGCGCAGAAGATGGCTTTCGATCACCGATTTCGTGTCGGCGAGTTCGGCATCGTCGGGCGAGCGGGCGCGAATGCTCAGGCCGTCGGCGGTCGCCTGGAGATAGCCGGTGCCGCAGGAGAACCGGAGCTCGGCGCGATCGCCCGCCTGTTCGACGTCGATCTTGTGGGCGAAATGCTTGCAGAGTTGCGTCAGGTACTTCTGGCCGTCTTCCGTCGCAAAATGGGTGGTCGCTTCTTGCATCTGGAACTTCCTGTCTTTCGGCTTTCGCTGCTCTGGCGGCCGGGACTGACCGCCTGAGCGTCTTGGGCGGCTGCCGCCGGGAGGATCCGGCAGCCGCAGTCGGGACCGCCGACCTAGAAGGTCGCTCTAGCGGTCAGGATAAAGGAACGGCCGGGCTCATAGAGCGGCGTGACTTGGCCGAATTCCTGACCGTAGGTCGCCCGGTCCGAATAGGTTTCATCGAAAATGTTCTTGAGTTCGGCGCGCAGCGTCAGGTTTGGCCGTTGCGGCGGCACATACTCGACGAAAGCGTTGAAGACCTCGTAACCTTGAAGGGGTTTGGAGCCGGCGGCCACGTCGTCGTAGTCGAGCGCGATTTCGGCATCGGCGCCAAAGGTGACGCCCCAATCCGTCAATGTGTGCACCGCCTGCAGGGTGATGATCTGCCCGGCGGGGGTGGCAAGATAGGTACCGAGGTCGGAATCGGCCGGCTTGCCATCGATCTCGACGTCGATATTGGCGTATTTCACCTTGAAGTAGCCATCGCCCCAGTTGTAGCCGCCGCCGATTTCGAAACCGCGCGAGCGGACGTCATGGGCCTCGATCCCGCGCGCAACGGCAAACCGTGGCGTACGAGCGTCATCGAGATCCGTCTGGAAAACGCTGCCTTCGACGGTGAAGCCGTTGTAGTTTGCCTCCAGCCCGAGGATGTAGTTGTCCGCCGTCACCGGCTTCGGACCGTTGCCATAATCCCAGTTGGGATTGATGATGAAATTCTCGGCGAGCGGAATTCCCGCCCAGACATGCGAATAACCGGCCTTGGCCGTCAACAGGTCCTCGACGAGGTCGTATTCGCCCGAGACGTTTCCGCTGAAACCGGAGTTGTTCCACGTCTGGCCGGTCGTGCCGGTAAAGTGCTGGTTGTCGCCGCGCGCACCGAAGGAGAGGCGTGTGCGCTCGAAGGGCTCCAGCCGCGCTTGGGCGTAGAGACCGACATTGCGCGCCTTCTCCGAGCCCGGATCGAAGAGATCCCTGAGCTTTGCCTCGTCATCGTAGAAATCGATGCCTGCGATGACATTGCCGATATCGAAGGAGAACTTGTTCTCGAATTTGCCGTTGAAGCTGTCCGACGCGCCGACACCCTGGTAGCTCACGGGAATGCCCGGCGTCGGCTTCGGATAAACAGGCACCTCGACTTCGGTCTTGCTGTAGGCGAGCAGCAATGTCGGATCCCACCAGCCCTCGGGCGTGCTGTCGGTATAGGTGAAAACCGTGTTGCCCCGCTCAAGGGTGTAGTCGCGGATGCGCGGCTCCCAGGGCTTGCTTCCTGTCGTCGACCCCATGTTGGCGCGGAACGGTCGCGGTGCATCGTCGCGGATGCTGTCGTGGCTGATCTCGAAGCGATCGCCGCTGTCGAACTCGTAGGCGAGTTTTCCAAGCCCGCTCAAGAGATCGGTGGAGGTCCCCTGCACCTCCTGGCCGTTGCCGGCGGTGAAATCGTTGCCGGTTCCGAAGTTGAAGTATCCCAGGAACTCCAGCCCGTCTCGCATGCCGTAGGCCGAGAGCCCGGTTGTCACCGTGTTGCTGTTGAAATTGTAGCTGGACGTGACGAAGCCGCCAAAGCCGTCGCCGTCCAGCAGATCGCGTGCATCGATCGTTTCATAGGAAATCGCACCGGCGAGCGCCCCCGGACCGGCATCGGCCGGCGCGACGCCGGCATCGACGTTGACGGCCTTGAGCAGGCCCGGATCGATGAGGTTCGTGCCGTTGTGATGGAAGACCTTGTTGTTCTGCCGGCCGCCGTCCATCGTCACCGCGAGGCTTGTTTCCTCGATGCCGTGGACATAGACCTTCTGCGACATCGGCAGCGAACTGCCGACCGAAATGCCGGGCTCGCCGGAAAACACGTCGGCAATGTTGGCGGGGTTCTTGCGCCTCAGGTCTTCCGACGAGATGACGATCTCGCCTGCGCCGAGCGGCCCCGCGCCGAAGGCCGAAATCGGATCGAGCACCGTTGCGCCGTCCGCAGCGACCGCGCCGCCGCCACCCGCCAAAACGGCCGAACCGACCAGCGCGGTCCCGCCCGATATCCTGTGGGAAATGCCGGTGCCGGACAAAAGCCGGGCAAGCGCCTGGTCCGCCGTCATCGTTCCGCTGACCTTGGCCGAGCGAAGCCCCTGCGAGGTTGAAGCCGCCAGGGTCACCTGCAGGCCGGACTGTCGCCCGAAGGCGTTGAGCGCGGTGGAAAGCGGCTGCGACGGGATGTCGAAGCTGCGGGCATTTCCGACGCGCGACGTGGTCTGCTGGGCGGAGACCGTGGAAACGGGCATCAGCGCGAAGGACGAAAACGCGACGATCGCCGTCGTCGCCAGCAGGCGCCGTCTTTCACGGCGACGTCCCGTATCGAATTTCAGATGTCCCTTGCGGCATTTCGGCGAACGCATCTTACCCCCGTCTCGGCAATCCACGCGGCCTTGCGGACGCGCGTTTCCAACCAAAGACGACCGGCCCCGGATTTTTTTTCACCGGCGCGCGATTTTTTCCTGATTTTTTGACTCCAATTAAAACCGCGTCAGGATGCGGCCGTAGGAGGTCACCTCGCGCACCTTGCCGCCGAAGGGCTGCACCAGCGCCTGGAGCGCACGATCCGGATCCTTCAGGTCGTAGACGCCGGTCACGCGCCGTCCCGCCAGATCGGGCTGCGGAATGGAGATCCAGGCGGAATGGTAGCGCTGCAGCCGCTCGGCGGCCGCGGCGACCGTCACATCATTGACGAACATCCTGCCGCTTCGCCAGGCGCCGATCTCGTCCGTCGCGATCGCACTCCGCAAGACTGCACCGGTCGCATGGCTCACCGTCGCCATTTCTCCCGGCGCCAGTTCGAAATTCTGCTTGTGCGCGTTGGCGCTGTAGGAGACGGCGACCGTGCCGTGCGCCAGCTCGACGGTTGTCTCCGTGCTCGCCAGCTGCACATCGAACGCGGTCCCGAGCACGGACACCTCGACGCCTCCCGCCTCGACGACGAAAGGACGCGAGGGATCGCGGGCAACGTTGAAAAAGGCTTCGCCCTTCAGGAGCCTGACATGGCGGGTGCCTACGCTGATGTCGGTGGCGATGGCGCTGCCGCCGCCCATTTCGATGATCGTCCCGTCGCCAAGCGTAATCGTTCTGTTTTGCGCCGTCTCGGTCACATGATCGGCCTGCCACCACACGAGAAGCGACGGCAGGGAGACGAAAAGCACGAGGCAGGCAGCTAGCGCCAGCGCCACGCCGGCGGCCAAGCCGCCCGTCCCCAGCCGGCGGCGTTGGAGGATCGGTGTTTCGACGGAAACGGATGGTCTTGCCCCCCGCCAAAGATGCTCGTGCACCGGCGGCACCTCGCCGAGCAGCTGCCAGGTCCGCAACGCGGTCTCCCAGGCCTGGGCATGCAGATCCGACTGGCCCAGCCACGCACGGAACCCGGCCTCCGTCTCGCGACAGTTCGGGCGCGCCTTCAACTTGAGGAACCAGTCCATGGCCTCCTCGAGCAGAGCCTCCGATATGTGGTTGTCCTTGGTCAAAGCCTTGCCTGCCGCTTGGATGATCGACGCCCTAGCACCTTGTTTCTGTAGCCCCCTAACCCGTCAAGCGGCGTCACCGGAAGGCGGGACGCTTCCGTGGTTCCTTCGCTCTGTCTTAAAGACGATCAGCACCGGATTTTTTTTCACACGGGGACCCCTGAAATTCTAGGAGGCGCCGCCGGCAAGCGTTGCCGCAACCCGCATCATGGCGGAGCGCACGTGGCGGTGTGCCGTCGCGACGGAGATGTCGAGGTGGGCTGCGATCTCTTCCAGGGTATAGCCGCCGAAACGGTGCATCTCGAGTGCAACCCGCACGTCCTCGGGCAAGTCTTCGAGAATACCGGAGATGCGTCTGATTTCATCGCTGACGAGGATGATGTCTTCGGGCGTCGGCACCTCGATCGGCATCGACCAGAACGGCGGTTCGCTCTGCTCCTCCCGCGCTTCGATCTTGCGGCGTTTCAGGAGGTCGAGGGATAGGTTGCGGACGATCTTGTAGAGATACGCGAGCGACAGGCCGGACGGCCCCGCCGAGGGCGGATTGCCGGTATTTGCCGGCGCGAATCGGATGAAGGCCTCCTGCACGATATCTTCGGCCGTTTCCCGCGATCCGACGATCCGCGTGGCATAGGCGACCAGGGCAGTGCGGTTGGCGAAATAGACCTGATGGCGCGTATCCGTATCGACCACTGTGTCTGATCCGATCAAATAATTTCGATTCGGCGCGCCGAGCACGCCCCTGCCAGGAGGCGATCGATGGCCAGGGACCGACCGAGCGCGGTGTCTCTTAGCACGCAGAAATAAACTTGTCTGTAATACTCATGTTAAAATTTCAAGGCACGGACGAAGGCGACGCGAGGTCATCCGTCGCAGAGATGCGGGCGCTGCCCGAACGCAGCTCCCGAGCTTTCGGCGGCGTCGAAAGGGCGCGCGCGGGCCCTTCAGCCTCAGTTCTCTACGGCGAGAAGATTGGCGTCCCGCGCCAGCCGCCACCGGCCGTCGGCCTCCTTGCGCAAGAGCGTCAAGGTGTAGCCCGACCGTCGGATGCTTGCCCCCTCGGCCGGCGTCGCCGTCACTTCGATGCGGTTGCGGATGAAGGCCCATTCGCCCAGAATTTGGAGCTCGACGATCTCGCTGGTCCCTTCCATGCGCGTGCCGGCCATCGCCTGCGAAGCCGCGGCGAAGGCCTCCTTGCCGAAGGGATCCCGTCCGGGAACCATGAAGACCACGTCATCGGTCATCAGCGAGAGGACCGTGTCGATGTCACCGTTCTGGCTTGCGACCATCCAGCTTTCGACGAGCGTGCGGATGGCTTGTTCGTCCTCTGTCATGTGCGCCTCCTCCTTCGAAATGCCGTTCGGCATGCCTCCTTGAGGGCGAAGTAAGGCTGCCCCCTCGCCCGGCAAGGGCAAAAACGATCGCGGCGGCCTCCTTTCGAAGGCCGCCGCGTCTCTTGTCACGGTCGGATGAGCCCGGGCGTTATGCCGGCAGTTGCTCTTCCTTGGTCTTTATCAGGCTCCAGACAACGCCCGAAGCGATGATCGCGAAGGTGACGCCGAGCGACAGAGCCGCCGGGAACTTCTCGAGCCCCAGGAGATCGGCCACGAAGATCTTCGAACCGATGAAGATCAGGACGACAGCCAGCGCCGGCTTCAGGTAGCGGAAGCGATGGATCATCGCAGCGAGCGCGAAGTAGAGAGCGCGAAGGCCGAGGATAGCGAAGATGTTCGACGTGTAGACGATGAACGGGTCCGTGGTGATCGCGAAGATCGCGGGAACCGAGTCGACGGCGAAGATCACGTCAGCCACCTCGACCATGACCAGGGCCATGAAGAGGGGCGTGATGAACCAGGTCATCTTGCCGGTCTTCGGGTTCACGAGCTTCACGAAGAAGCGTTCGCCGTGATGCTCTTCGGTGACGTTGAAACGGCTGCGCATGAAGCGCACGAGCGCGTTGTCCGAAACGTTGGGCTCGGCCTCCTTCATCACCAGCATCTTGATGCCGGTAAAGACGAGGAAGGCAGCGAAGATGTAGAGAACCCAGGAGAACTCAGCCACGAGCGTCGCGCCGACGCCGATCATGATCGCGCGCAGCACGATGACGCCGAGGATACCCCAGAACAGCACGCGGTGCTGGTAGATGCGCGGGACGGCGAAGAAGGAGAAGATGAGGGCGATGACGAAGACGTTGTCGAGCGCCAGGGTCTTTTCGACGACGAAGCCGGTCATATAGGCAAGGCCGGACTCGGCACCGAGATACCACCAGACGAAGCCGCCGAAGCTCAGGCCGAGGGCGATATAGAAGGCGGAAAGCTTGACGCTTTCGGCAACGTTGATCTCCTTGTTCTCCTTATGGAGAATACCAAGGTCGAACGACAGGATAGCGATCACGAGGGCGAAAAAGCTCGCCCACAGCCACAGTGGCGTTCCCAGCCACACTACAGACATGAAGGAAAAGTCCACAGACGGGTCCCCAATCGGCACATGTTGTCGGAATAAGGTCCGACATCGCAAGAGTGCCGAAGCTCTCGCCAGAGGGGCCCGGACCAGCGGGTTAGGCGGCAGATAAGCGTTCGGCTTTCCGGGATCAAGAGAGGCTCGCGATTTTTTTGTGAGGACTCGGCCGCGCTTGCTGGCGGCCGGACCGTTGTGGTCAAAAGGACCGAAGAGATCGTTTCCTGCAGCGTGTGAGGTTGGACCGTGACGGCAGAAAACCGGACTGAAGCACCCGCGTTCGCCTGGCGCGGGCCGTTCGAAAACACCGAAGTGAATACCCTACACGCCGAATGCTTCGATCACGCCGTGACCAAAGACGACTGGTGGGGCCAGGTCAACCGCTTCAGCCTCGGCTGGGTCACCATGCGGATTTCAGGCGCGCTCGCTGGCTTCGTCAATGTCGCCTGGGACGGTGGCGTGCACGCGTTCCTGCTCGATACGATGGTGACGTCATCGCTGAGGCGCAAGGGTTACGCCACGCTGCTCGTCGAAGAGGCCGTAACGCACGCCAAGACCTCGGGCTGCGAATGGCTGCACGTCGACTTCGATCCTGAGCTTCGCGATTTTTATCTCGATCGGTGCGGCTTTGTGCCGACGGATGCCGGCCTCATCCAGCTTCGATAAAAAAATTCTCCGGCACCCGGCCTTTGAGCATGGTCATCCTCGCCGCCAAGTCGATGTAGTGGCTTGATGAACTTCCTATATAAGCCAATAGGACGTTCGACGTTTCCGCCAAGACAAGGACAGATTTGATGACCGAAAAATCCCCCGCTGACAATTTCCCCGCCGGCTACGACGTTCCCAAGGTCTGGACCTGGGACAAGGGCAATGGCGGCGCGTTTGCCAGCATCAACCGCCCGACCGCCGGAGCGACGAGCGACAAGGACCTGCCGGTCGGGAAGCATCCGCTGCAGCTTTACTCGCTGGCGACGCCGAACGGCGTCAAGGTCACGATCATGCTCGAAGAGCTGCTGGCGGCCGGCCATAAGGACGCCGAATACGACGCCTGGCCGATCCGCATCGGAGACGGCGATCAGTTCGGTTCCGGCTTCGTCGACGTCAACCCGAACTCCAAGATCCCGGCGCTGATGGATCACGCGCCCAAGGGCGGCGGCACGCCGGTGCGCGTGTTCGAATCGGCTTCGATCCTCACCTATCTCGCCGAAAAATTCGGCGCCTTCCTGCCGAGCGAGCTTCGCGCCCGCACCGAAACCTTGAACTGGCTGTTCTGGCAGATGGGCTCGGCACCGTTTCTGGGCGGCGGCTTCGGCCATTTCTATGCCTATGCGCCGATGAAGATTAAATACGCCATCGACCGCTACGCCATGGAGGTGAAGCGCCAACTCGACGTGCTCGATCGCCATCTCGCCGAAAACCGGTTCCTCGCCGGCAACGAATACACCATTGCCGACATGGCCACCTGGCCCTGGTATGGCAATCTGGCGCTCGGGCAGGTATATGGCGATGCGGGTACCTTCCTCGAGGTCCAGAGCTACGAGCACGTCCAGCGCTGGACGGCAGAGATCGCCGCCCGTCCGGCGGTCAAGCGCGGCCGCATGGTCAACCGCTTGAGCGGCAACCCGTCCGAACAATTGCATGAGCGCCACGACGCCTCCGACTTCGATACGAAGACTGAGGACAAGATTGGCGAGAAGCAGACCGCCTAAGGAGAATAGAATGGCCAAGCTGGCTGATATGACGAAACACCGGGGTTTCCCCTACGCCATGCCGGGCACGGGCATCCAGTTCGTCATCCGTCGGGCCAACCCCAAGGGAGCAACGCCGATCAAGGCGTTGCCCCGTCATGCCCGGCCGGGATCCGGAGCGCACCGCATCGATGCGGCCTTCCTCCACGCCCTCTGGCATCATTTCGGCACGGAACCATTCGAGCGTGGCAATCTCGATGCCGCTCGGCTGAACCTCCTGTTCGGACGCGAGGTGCTGCCGGTCGACAAGGATTTCGATCCCGTGTCCTATGAGGCGATGCTCGTCATCAACGAGAAGGTTGCCCGGCAAAGCTTCCCGGAATCGTTCGTCGACGTATTCGAGGTGTGATGTCGGCGGCGGCTGGCCGCTCCAACAGTTGAGGTGGTGCACCGCCTGCCGGTGCACCACCTCACTTTTTTAGATCACGCGCGGAGTGCGCCCGTCATCCGCAACACATCTTCGAGCGGGACGAGGCCCTTCATCGCACCGCTGCCGGTGGCAGGTTCGCCGTCCTCGATCGCCACGGCGAAACGGAAGGCGGGATCGGCCTCGATGCGCTGGCGCAGCGCGTGGATGCGCGGGTAGTTGCGCGCATAATCCTTCGGATCGATCGCCTCGTGGAAATCGACCCAGCGGGCCACACCGGCAAAGACCGCATCGGCAAGCGTCGGCCGGTCGCCGAGCAGGTAATCGCTGTCGCCCATCATCGCTTCCAGCTGCTTGTGACGCTTGGCGACGAATTCGCGGCCGAAGGCGCGCAGGGTTTCGCGGTATTCTTCCGTGGCACCTTCGGTTTCCAGCGCCACCCACATCGAGAAGAAGGCACCGGTGAAGCCGGTGTTGAGGAAGGCGATGAACTGGTGCATGCGGGCCGCCTCGAAAGTGCCCGGGGCGAACGAGATGCGACGCTCGTGATCGCGCGCCTCCAGCCACAGTGCGATCGCCATGGTCTCGGTCAGCACGTCGCCCTTGTCGGTCACCAGCGCGGGCGTTTCGACCCGGCCGTTGAAGCGCTCATAGGCGTCGGTGCGCATTTCCCCGAGCATGTCGACGCGGGTGAGGCGATAGGGTTGACCGAGCCATTCGAAGGCGGTGACCAGGCCGGCGGAGCTGCCGAGCGGAAAGCCTGCGGTGAAGATCGGTTCAGAGACAGAAGGCATGGTGTCGTTTCTCCATTGTTGGTGTCATGGATATATCGACGTGGACGGAGGCTCTGTAGTTGGCCAAAACTGGACTTATCGTCTGCACATCTGGACGATGAGAGGGGTTGCGCGAACGGGACCTGATTTTCGCCGAACGCCCTTGCGGGCGTTCGGCAATGTGCGGGATCGGCCGCTGATCTGGGCCCGCCGCTAGGCGGAGCGAAGCGGAGACGGATAGAGGCCGCCTTCGTCGGCATCGACGGTGATCGACAGCGTCACGTGCCGCGGCCGCGTCAAGGCGAACAGCACCGCTTCGGCAATGTCCCGGTTGGTTGCCGCCTCGCCCTTCTTGCGACTGCCGGCCGCCTCCCATGCGCCATCAAGCGGAGAGACATCCTCGAGGTAAGGTGGGTGGACAACGATCGATCGGGTGGGCGTACCGGCAAGCTTCTGGCGCAGACCATCGGCCAGGGCGGCCTGCGCCCGCTTGGCGGCATAGAAGGGCACGGACACGGTCTGGAGCGCGGCGTTGGGCAGGCCGCTGATCGAGCCGATCGTGACGATATCCGGCCGGGCCGAGTGAGCGAGCAAAGGCAGCAGACCCTGGGTAAACAGGAAGGTTCCGGTAACGGCCGCGTTGATGACACTGATGACCGCATCATCAGGATGATCCTCGTCGCTGTCCTCGAGCCACATGGCGCCATTGTTCACGAGGATATCGACGCGGGTGTTCTCCGCCTTGATGCCCTCGACCGCCGCAGCGACGCTTTTCGCATCGGCAAGATCGAGCGCGACGGTTTGTACCCGTCGCCCGAGATTGCGGGCAATCGGTTCGGCCACGTCCTTGAGGGCACTCTGGCTACGCCCGCACAAAACGAGATCGCACCCCGCTTCGGCCAGGGCATAGGCCAGTGCCGCCCCGAGACCGCGACCAGCGCCGGTAACCACTGCAACAGTTCCATTCAGTTGTATCATCCGCATCCCCTAAGACGCGCGAGGAGAAGCCCCATGCGCGTATCGAAGCCGCACAATTAGGTATCAGCGGTTGAATTTCCAACGGGAAACCGGCGGATGCGACGACCCGGCGCATGTGGATCGGACCGACATTGCGCCCGGCAAACGCCTCCGCCCTGGAATATCAGGGTGGAGAAACGGGGCCACCGACCTATCTCGCAAGGCAGGTGGCGAAGGAAACGGCCCATCCGGCTTCAAAACGAAAGGACGCGTCATGGCCAAGAACACGATCTGCCTCTGGTACGACAAGGAGGCCGAAACGGCCGCTCGCTTCTACGCCGAGATCTTTCCCGATAGCCGGGTCAGCGCCGTGCACCGCGCGCCCGGCGACTTTCCGTCCGGTAAGGCGGGAGACGTGCTGACGGTGGAATTCACCGTCGCCGGCATTCCCTGCCTCGGTCTCAACGGCGGCCCGATGTTCAAGCACAACGAGGCCTTCTCGTTCCAGATCGCCACCGACGACCAGGAGGAGACTGACCGCTACTGGAACGCCATTGTCGGCAATGGCGGCCAGGAGAGCGCCTGTGGCTGGTGCAAGGACAAATGGGGCATTTCCTGGCAGATCACGCCACGGGTCCTGACCGATGCGCTGGCGGCCGGCGGCGCCGAGGCAAAACGCGCCTTCGAGGCGATGATGACCATGGGCAAGATCGACGTCGCCGCGATCGAGGCGGCGCGGCGCGGCTGACGCCCGCCTCACTGAGGGAACTTTCCGGCCGGCGACGGCTTACCCAAGGGTGTGCGGGCCGTGTCAACCGGACGCGACAGGGATGGCGAACATGGCGGTTTTTCCGGTTTCCCGCCATGGCCAACGCAATGGCAGTCGAGCGCCCCACCTGTCCGGCGCGCCTCACGCTGTCGGCGACGCATCGCCGGCAGCACGATCGGGAGAGACTTTGCCGGACTTTCCAAATGCCCGGCGACGCCGGGATCAGGCGCTCAGGAGATCGCGAAGCGCCTCGCCGACCCCGGTCGCCGACTGCGGGTTCTGGCCGGTGATCAACCGGCCATCGACAACCACCTTCGATGTCCAGTCCGCGGCCGGATGGTGGGTCGCGCCGCGCTCGACAAGCGTGCTTGCGAGCAGGAACGGCACCGTCTTGTCGAGGCCGACGGCGCGTTCTTCGGAATCGGTAAAGGCGCTGACATTGCGGCCGGCGACGAGGTAGCGGCCGTCGGAAAGCCTGACGTTTACGAGGGCTGCCGGACCGTGGCAGACCGCCGCAACGGCACCGCCGGCCTCGAACACCGAACGCGTCACCCGGTCGACGGCGCTGCTTTGCGGCAGGTCCCACATCGCACCGTGACCGCCGGCGAAGAAAATGGCGGCGTAGCGCGCGGGATCGACATCGTCGAGCCTGGCCGTTGTGCGGATCGCGGCGCGAAACGTCTCGTCGTTCCAGTAACGTCGATTGGTGTCATCCTCCAGGTCGAGGCCGTCAACCGGCGGCTCGCCACCCTTGATCGACGCGAATTCGACCGCGATGCCGGCGGCTTCGAGCACGGAAAGCGGATGGGTGACTTCGCCGAGATAGAAACCGGTCGGCTGCCCGCTATCCCCCTTGGTACCATGGCTGGTGAGGACAAAGAGTACGGGCTTCTTCGGATTTGCGCTGGGGTTCGGCATCATCTTTTCCTGTTTGGAGCGGGTCTGAGCTTGCGACCGTTGACTGATGCTGCTTATTTATTACTTCTATTTGCGGCGATAAATGCGCCGCAATGGAAATGATTTGGTCTTGAGAGGCAATAATGCGGCGCTTCGATCATCTCGCCGACGTCGAGGCTTTTATCACCGTCATGGACAAGGGATCGCTGACCGCCGGGGCAGTGGCGCTCGCCACCACGCCCTCCGTGCTCAGCCGTGCGATCACCCGCCTCGAAACCAAGCTCGGCACGCAGCTGGTGCGGCGCACCACGCGGCGGATCAGCCTCACGGAAGCGGGTCGCGCCTATCTGGATCAGGTCCGCGTGGCCTTTGACGCGATCGACCAGGCGGAGCGGGCCATCCAGGGCGAAGGCGCGCTTGCCGGCCGGGTCCGTCTCAGCGCCTCCACGACCTTCGGGCATTTCCAGCTACCGGAGAAACTGGCGCGTTTTGCGCTGCGCCATCCAGGCGTTACGGTCGAGCTGTCGATCGCCAACCGCAATGTCGATCTCGTCGCCGAGGGCTACGACCTCGCGATCCGCCTCGGCCAGCTTCCAGACAGCGGCCTGGTCGGACGCAAGCTCGCAGACGCTCCCTTGAGGCTTGTGGCCTCTCCCGGCTACATCGCCCGGTGCGGCGCGCCGCAATCGGTCGAAGATCTCGCGGCCCACACCTGCCTGCCCTTCCTCATGCCGAGCACCGGCCGCCCGGCTCCCTGGCTGTTGCGGGTCGACGGTTCGGATGTCGACTGGGTGCCCCATGGTCCCGTGCAAGTCGAGGACGATGTGCTGGGCACGGTGTCGCTGGCGGAGGCGGGTCTCGGCATATGCCAGACCTATGACTTCGTCGTGCGCGATCGGCTCTTGCGCGGCAGTCTGGTCGAGCTTCTGCCGGAATTCGGTGGCCGGTCGCGTCCCTTCTCCCTCATTTATCCGCCGCACAGAAACCTTGCGGCTGCGACCCGAGCATTGATCGACTGCCTCATGGAGTAAGCCTGAAGGATGAGCCTGTTGGCTCAGCCACGGAAATCGACATCTGACGTGCAAAGCCGGTCGCCCGGGCCAAGGCCCGAGCGACCGGCCTCGTGCTAACCGTGCCAGTGCGAGCAGCGGATCACGCTGCAGAAGTTGCCGCGATGGAAGTGCGGTTCCTTGTCGGCGATGACGTCGGCCTTGACGTTGCCGAAGGTGGTGTCCGGCTTGTGCCTGATGCCGTCGTAGAAGGCCTGGATGATGTCCTCCTTGAAGGTCGGCGTCCGCGGGAAGGCACTGACCACCGCCTCGCGCTCGGCGTCGGAATATTGCTTGTAGGTCAGCCCGAGCACGTCCATCTCGACGCCGGCCGTCACCAGCGCCACGACGGGATGCATGTGTTCGGGCACGCCCGGCGTGGTATGGAGCGCGATCGCCGTCCAGACCGTGTAGGCATCCGCCTCCGAAATGCCGTGGCTGCGCAGGAAATCGCGGGCGGCATGGGCGCCATCGACTTCGAAGCGCTCGGTCTTGCTGGTATGGCTCGGCATCAGGCCGATGTCGTGAAACATCGCGCCAGCATAAAGCAGTTCGCGGTCGAACGTCAGGCCGCGATGAACGCCCGCAAGCGCGCCGAAATGGTAGACGCGGCTCGAATGGTTGAAAAGCAGCTCCGTTTCCGTATCGCGGATGTATTCGGTAATCGCCCTGGCAAGCTTGCTGTCGGGAACGGTCGCATCTTCGGCAATGAACGGCATTGTCTTCTCCTGAGTTTCTAAGCACCCAAAGGATAGAACCGCCTGGATTGTCCGCAATCGACGTGATACGTCAAATAAGGACAAATCCGGTTTGGAGCGGCCGCGGATGCAGGAGAAGACCAGAACCGTCGTGATGGTGGCGCTGCCCGGCGTGCAGCTCCTCGACGTCTCGGGCCCGCTCGACGTCTTTGCCGAAGCCAACGCGCAGGTCCGCCGGGAGGCCTACAGCCTTCTCGTCGCTGCGGCCGGGCCGGAGCCGCTGCGCAGCTCATCCGGCGTGCGGCTGATAGCCGACCGGGTGATCGGCCGCGACTTCGACGATCCGATCGATACCCTGCTCGTCGCCGGCTGCCCCAATGCCACGGACGTGCCCGCCGACGGCATCGTCCTTGATTGGCTGCGGCAACGTGCACCGACGGTCCGTCGCTACGGTTCCGTCTGCAGCGGCGCCTTTTTCCTGGCGGCCGCCGGCCTGCTTGACGGGCGGCGCGTGACGACGCACTGGGCCGTCGCCGCGCGGCTGGCGCAGCGCTATCCCGAGGTCACGGTGGACGAGGATGCCATTCACGTCAGCGACGGCCCGGTTCGCACGGCGGCCGGCGTGACGGCCGGTCTCGATCTGGCGCTTGCTCTGGTGGAGGAGGATCTCGGGCACGAGATCGCCATGCGGGTGGCAAGTCAGCTGGTGATGTTCTTCAAGCGGCCGGGCGGGCAGATGCAGTTCAGCCGCAAGGGCGAGGCCATGCCGGCGGGCCGCTCGGCGCTCCAGGAACTGCAGCGCTGGGTCGTCGCCAATCCGGGACAGGATCACAGCGTCGCGACGCTTGCAAAACGCATGGATCTCAGCCCGCGCCATTTTTCCCGGCTTTTCCGCAGCGAGGTCGGCATCACGCCGGCGAACTGGGTGGAGGAAGCCCGTGTCGCGGCGGCCCGGCGCCTGCTCGAGCAGGGGCAGGACGCCCCCAAGCAGGTCGCCGCCCGCTGCGGTTTTGCCGATGCCGACACGCTCCGGCGCGCCTTCATGCGGCATGTCGGCGTCACGCCGGCCGAATATCGCAAGCGCTTCGCCAGCCCGGCTCTTTCCGCGGAATGAGCCGGGCTGGCGCTATTTCCTACTCGGCCGCCTGCATCCTGCTCTGCGGCTTGCCCAGATAGGGCAGCACGAAAAGGTAAATGCCGGTCGGCAGAAGCACCGCCAGCGGCGGCAGCGGCAAATAGTAGACCCATTCGGGCAGCGTCATCACTGGCATGCCGGCAAAGATGGCGGCAACAGCCAGCGAGAAGAGCAGCGACGTCCAGCGATGGATTTTCCGGATCAGGGCAGTCATTCTGGCACCTTGGCTTTGAGCAACGGGAGGCGGCGGCGATCAGTCGAGTTTCGCGACGACCTCTTCCAGCTGGGTGAAGAAGCGCTGCCAGCCGACGGTTGCGCCCTGGAAATAGGACTTCTGGTCCGCCCTGAAGCCACGCTGTTCCATGCGCAGGCTCGTGCCGCCATTGGCGGGAGCGAGCGTCCAGGTGACGACGCTGGTGAGGTCCTTGGTGTCCCAGCGATAGGCGAGCGAGCGGTTCGCTTCGATCGTCTCGACCTTGCAGTCGACCTGGCCCCAGTCGGCCGAAAGCGTAAAACGGCGGCCGACTTCGGGCACGAAATCGTTGCGCATCAGCCATTCGGCAATCAGGTGTGGCTGCGTCAGCGCGCGCCAGATCTTCTCCGGCGGATGGGAAAAATCGCGTTCGACGACGACGGAGCGGGTGGTTTCGGTTGTTTCGGTCATTGGTCCATTCTCTTGAGAAGGTCATCGAGATCGTCGAAGCGGTCCTGCCAAAAGCCGGCCATCTCCGTCGTCCAGTCAACCAGCGTCGCGAGCGCTTCGCGCCGGGCGCTGTAATAGGTGTAGCGACCCTCGTGCCGGTCGTGCACGAGCCCCGCAGCCTTCAGGATCTTGAGATGCTTGGACACGACCGGCTGCGAAACCCCGGCATCGGCCAGCAATCCGACGACCGTGGTGTCCCCCTGCCGGCAAAGGTGTTCGAAGAGCCCACGGCGTGTAGGATCGGCGAGCGCCCGAAAAACCGCGTCCTGTAACTCAGTCATGTCTCATACCCGATTGGCTATGTAATGACGTATAGCCAATCGGGTATGTGTTTGTCAAACGCTTATGTTGCTCCCGCCGGGATCCTTTTCAGCGCCTTGCGCCCATGGCCGTGCCGCCCCTCCGGCACCGCGAAAGCTTGTGCTTGTTGGCGAAATGCAGCGCCCCTATAGAAGACGCATGATCGGTCAATGTCCGCCAACGGCGGCTGAGGTAGTCAGATGGTTTCGCATATTCGTGCCGTTCCTCTCGAAAAGGCGTACCGGCTGCTGAACCATGGGCCGACCGTCCTGGTTTCCGCCCGCCATGGCGGCATCGAAGATGTGATGGCCGCAGCCTGGGCCTGCGCGCTCGACTATGATCCGCCCAAGCTGACGGTGGTGCTCGACAGCGCCACCCGTACCCGCAGCCTTGCAGAGGAAGCGGGCGTGTTCGTCATCCAGGTGCCGATCGCCATCCAGGCGGTTCTGACCCATGCGGTGGGCACCACGAGCCTTCACGACGATCCCGACAAGCTGCGCAATGCCGGCGTCGAACTGTTCCAGATGCCTGACCATGACCTTCCGCTCGTCGCCGGCTGCTCCGCCTGGCTTGCCTGCCGGCTGATCAGCGAGCCGTCGATCGAGAGCCGCTACGACCTGTTCATCGGCGAAGTCTTCGCGGCCTGGGCCGACGATCGGGTGTTTCGCGACGGGCATTGGATGTTCGAAACGGCCGATCCCGCCTTGCGCAGCCTGCACTATGTCGCGGGCGGGCATTTCTACGCCATCGGCGAGGCGATCGACGTAACCTCCCGATAGGCCGAACGCGCCCGCCAACGGTGGCGCGCCGGGATGGTTATGCTCGGCTCTACACATGGAGAAGACCCGGCCGCGCCCTTTTGCACGACCGGGCCCGCCCCGGGAGGCTGCGCCTTTAAAACGCCCGCCAGATGGCTGGCGGCGAAGCGAAGGCCGTGACGTTGCCTCAGCTCTTTCCGGACAGGGCAATCACCCGGTCGAGCGCTGCGGCAAAGCCCTTGAGCGAGACAGCGAACGCTACGTCCTTTTCGCTGTCGCTCGCAAACGCGCCGATCTTCAACGCCGTTCCGCTGCGCAGCAGCGCAACCGTCGATTCGGTGAAGGTCAAAGGCACGATGCAGCCGAGCGGCAGGCAGGTGCGGAAGCCGGTCGGCTTGCCGCCTGTCGCCTCGTCGACACCGAGCGTCACGCCCTTATCCAGGTAGAGACCGAAGGGGAGCGCGAGGCTCCCCTCAAGCCCGGCGTCCGCCGCCGTGCGGAGTTCGATCGTCAGCACATGCTGACCGCCCTTGTGGAACTGGCGCTGCGAGAGGAGGCAATGCTTCTTCCCCTCGATCTCGGCGCAGGCGACGCTCCAGTCCTCGTAGGTCTCCGAAAGCTGGGAGGGCGCTGCCGGCTTTCCGGCAGCGTCTTGCCCATAAAGCGGTGTGATGGCGACGAAGGTCGCCATCAGCATTGTCGAGAGCCAGACGAGCCTGCCCATCAGAAGCGCACGTCGAGCTTGGCGTCCACGGCATTCTGCGTCGTGCCGGAGCCGAACTGGCCGGTATAGGTGATGCCAAGGCTCGCATTGCCCGTCAGCGCGAAGTCGATGCCGGCCTCGATGATCGCCGCATCCTCTGCGATCGGCGTACCGGCGACCGAGAAGGCGCTGCCCGTGCCGAACGCCATCGACGAGAACGGTGTCGTATCGCCGAAGGCATGCTGCCAGCCGAGCATACCGCGCAGCTTTGCTTCGGTCGTGCCGAGGCTGAGCGGCGCCGAAGCGCGAAGACCGAGCGTCGTGAACGTCGTGTCGGTCGTGTTGCTCCTGCTCGACAGCGCCGCTGCGGCACCGCGCTCGGTGAAGCCATCGGTGTGCAGGCTGACATAGGCGAGGTTGGCGAAGGGCTCGAGCGCGACGCTCGGCAGATCGATGCGGTAGCCGACTTCACCGAAGGCCTGGAAGGTGCCGGCGTCATAATCGGCCTTCAACTGATCGCTGAAGCCCGGGAAGGCGACATTGCGCGACGTGTTGATCGAGTGCCATGTGTAGGCGAGGCCCGAGCGCAATGCGACGTCGCCCCAACGGCTGCCGCTATAGACGCCGAGGTGGTAGTTGTCGCTGTTGCCGCTCGCCGAGCGGCTGTCCACGTCGAAGCTGGTGCGGCTGTAACCGGCCATGATGCCGACGATCGCATTGTCCGCGATAGCCGCATCGAAACCGGTGACGAAGCCGCCGGTCGACTGATCGAGCGCACCGGCGTTACCGTTGCCGTCGGTGTTGGTCCAGGAGCCGAATACCTGGCCCCAACCGACCATGGCCGGCGGCGCCACCGGGACAGAGTTGACCGCCGCGACGGCGCCTGTCGTGATCTTGTCCTCCGGACCGTAGGCCAGAACCGGGACGTTTGCAGCGCCGACGTCGCCGAAAGCATCGCGGATGCGGTCGTTCGCCGCGTTGCGCAACAGGCTGCTGTCGTTGATCAACGCGGTCTGGGCCGACGCATGGACTTCGCCGGAGAGCTGATCGAAGGCACGGCGTGCCCCGGCGCCGTCGAGCAGTGTCAACGCATTGTAGAGGCCGACCGACGGGCCGCTCTGGGCAAGCGTGTTCAGCGCCAGTGCCGTCTGCCGTTGGTTGCCGGTGGCAGCCTCGCCTTCGAAGACACCAGGCTTGGGCTCTCCGCCCGGCTCGCCCGGTTTCGGCTCTCCACCCGGCTCACCCGGCTTACCCGGCTCTTCGCCGCCCGGCTTGCCGCCGTTCTTGACCTTGATCGTCAGATCGACCTGCTTTTCCTTCTGGTCGAGCGAGATTTCGAGGAACGCCGATTTCGAAATCGCCTCGGCGAACTTGCCTTCGATCGCACGATCGGCGGTCAGGATCGTGTAGGTCTGACCGGTCTTGTAGCTGGTGTTGGCGTCGAGTGCCGTCACCTGGACATTGGTACCGGTTCCGATCTTGGCGATCCCGGTGTTGTCGTTGGTGCCTATGCTCTTGACAACGATCCGGTCGGAGCGGCCGTCGCCGGCGATATCGGCCTCATAGATCGAGCCAGAGGCCATATCCAGCCGGCCCATGATCGTCAGCGTGCCGGTCGAATTGTTGCCGGGCGAGATGATCGCATTCTTGTCGATAAACGTGTCGCCGACCGTGCCGGAGCCGCCGAGCCTGCCGAAAGCGGTCGAGTTCGGATTCCGAATGCGGTTCAACTCACCGAGCACATTCACTTCATTGGTATAGAAACGATCACCCTCTACCCGCCCCGTTTCGCCATCGACGATCAGGGTGCCGCCGGACACTTCGAACCGAGTCTCGCTGAAGTCCACGGGACCGTTGTCCGGGTCGTTGTCGATCGTGTCGATATTGCCCTTCAGGACCAGCTTGCCGCCGGAGACATTCACCTTGCCGTAGAACTTCGACAGGTCGCCGCCAACGATGGTCTCGCCGGAGAAGTTGGTGATCGTGCCCTTGCCGACCATCGTGTTGGCGAACTCGTAGCCCGTGTTCGTATGGTTGAAGTTGACGTAGCCCTTGCGCGGTCCGAAATCGATCTTCGCCGAGGAATTGACCGTGCCTGCCGCCTGCGCCTGTTCGGCGATCGGTTCAGCGATGTTGTTGAGATTGACCTTGCCGCCAATCGTCAGGTTGCCCATGCCCTCGTTGTTGATGCCGCCGACGGCGGAGAGCACGATGTCACCGCCAACCGAGAGCTTGCCGCCGTTGGCGATCGAAAGGTTCGCCCGACCAGCCTCGCCGATCAGCAACCTGTCGGCGACCTTGAGCTCACTGCCGGCGCCGTCGATGGCAGCCTGGATGGTGTCGGTGCTTTCGTCCTCGCGCAGGATCGCAGTGTTAGTCGAGACGACAGCGCCTTTTTCGACGGTAAAGCTGTCGCCGATCGTGAATTCACCGGTGTTGACCCAGCGCGTATTGTCGCCGGTGACGAGAACCGTGCCGTTTTCGAAGTAGGTCTTGTTGGTGTTGACGAGGGCGCCGTCCTCGATCCGAACCGTAGCGGTGTTGAGCGTCAGTGCGCCGTAGGCTACGCCCAGGAACTCGGTGTTTAGCATGGAACCCGCGCCGCGCACCACGAGCGTTCCGTCGCCCTCCTGCAGGGCGCCGACATAGGTCTCCTTGGCCGAAACCTTGCCGCCGTTCTCGACGATCAGCGTGCCCTTGCCGCCATAGATACCGCCTTCGAAGCCGCCGACAAAGAGCATGCGGTCGCCGTTGGGGTTGGCATCGACAATGTCCCAGGTCGAGCCCGGCCCGGAGACGACGACCGTCCCGACGCTGCCGCGGCTGTCTGCGATGTAGCCATCGGTACTTTCAACCTTGGCGCCACTGTTGATCGTAAGCGTCGCGCCGCCCGGCCCGCCACGGATCACGAGATTGCCGTTGATCGTATGGTCGCTGGACCACGTCGTGTCGTTTGGAACCAGCAATCCGGCCGCCTTTGCCGGCGACGCTGCGAACGGCGCCGCCGCCAGCAGCATCGAGACAAGGCCGGCCCGGCCGAGCGCGGTCGAGCTCAAAAGGTTGATCCTCAAAACGTCCGCCTTCGCACAGGTATTCAATGTCTGCCCCTTTTCCTTTGCATTCGTGGGCGCACAATTCCCAGGCGATCGGAATCGCCGGGAAAGCACGGGTCATGGGGGCGGCTATAGCAAGCCCGCAAAAAGCGAGAATTCGGCTTTCTGCAAACGGCAGATTGTGGCGTTGAAGGGCTGTGGCTTTCTGCAAACGGCTTGTTTTCGGCGACGAACGGCAATCGACAACCGTATGGACTTGAAGGATAAAACCTCGCATGGCGCGAGGACATGAGACGGTTTTGCCTGACGAGGCTGGATATGCCGCAAGCGTTCGGCGAACGACGCTCGTACTCGGGCTCCTCTACCAGTTCATGCAGTTCGTCATCAGCACGACGCTCTGGGCTTTCCTCGGATACGACCCGATCGCGATCGCGCCAATCACCTTGATTCTGATGCTGAACGGGACACTCATGTCCTATGCGATGGCAGCGGCGCTCTTTCGCTTCCGAGGCCGGTCCATCCTCTTCAAGCTTCTGCTCGGCTCTGCCGTGGCGCTCGTCGCCGCGGCGATCAATGCCAGCGTCGATTTCCTCAGTCACGGCCTGATCGAGCATGGCGATCCGGGCCCGATCAACTGGACCAATGTCGGCTACACGCTCATCTATTGCATGGCACTGTTTCACGGATGGGCGTTTCTCTACATCGCCCTTCTTGCCAACTACGAACTGCGCGAGCGGGAACGCCGGCTTGCCGTGACACGGGAGGAAGCGCTGACGGCGCAGATGCGGGCGCTGCGCTACCAGGTCAATCCGCACTTCCTGTTCAACACCTTGAACTCGATTGCCGGGCTGATCGAAGAGGGCGCGTCGACCACCGCCCGCCGCATGGTGCTTTCGCTCTCTTCCTTCCTGCGCACGACACTCGAGCTCGATCCGATGCAGGACGTCTGCCTTGCCGACGAGTTGGCCTTGCAGCTCGGCTATCTCACCATCGAGGGCGAGCGCTTCTCTGACCGCATGCGGGTCAAGCTCGACATTGCACCGGGCCTGGAGCAGGCGCTGGTGCCAAGCCTGATCCTTCAGCCGCTGATCGAAAATGCGATAAAGCACGGCGTCGGCGGCTCAATCGGCGTCGTCGAGATCGTGATTCGGGCGGCAAGGCAGGGCGAGACGCTGGAGCTTTCCGTCGAAAACGACATGGCGGGCGAGCCGCCGCGCCCGGCGAATAAACCGACCGGGACCGGCACCGGATTGAGGAATGTCGCCGACCGCATCAAAGCCCGGTTTCCCGAGGTCGGCGCCTTCATTTCCGGCCTCGTTGCTCCCCACCGCTTTCGGGCAGCGATCACCATGCCGCTGCGGCTGGCCTGATCGCCGCTCTCCGGCCAACGACGGCCGGCAATGGTCAAAAGTCCGGGCCTTTCTGCCAACGGCTCGATTTGACCGACGAACGGCAATCGACATCGGCGGCAGGTTGAACGATAAAAATGGCCATGAACCTTGAGGATGACGCAAGATCGGTGGACGAGAGCGCCTATATCGCCAGCCTGCGGCGCGCGACGCTCTGGCTCGGTTTTCTCTACTGGTTCGTGGAATTCCTGGTCAGCAGCATTCTGTGGGCGATCCTCGGGATCGATCCGATCATGTCGGCCCCGGGCAAGCTGCTGCTGATGTCCTGCGGCATGGCCTTCTCCTATGGCATCGCGGCTTCGATGTTCGGCGTCCGCCACCAGCACATCGCGCTGAAGATCGTCGTCGGCTTCGCGACCGCTCTGATGGCCGCCATCGCCAATACCGGCGTCGACTTTCTTCTCTATCTTTTCATCGTGCGTCCCGACCCGATCGCCCCGGACTGGACCAGCATCGGCTACACGCTGGTCTACAGCATGGCGACCTTCGTCGGCTGGTCCTTCTTCTTCGTCGCCTTGCTCTACAGCTTCGAACTGCGCGAGCGCGAGCGGCGCCTGGCCATCTCGCGCGAGGAAGCCCTGGCCGCGCAGATGCGGGCGCTGCGCTACCAGGTCAATCCGCATTTCCTGTTCAACACGCTCAACTCCATCACCGGCCTGATCGAGGAGGGGCAGCCCCTTGCCGCCACGCGCATGGTGATGTCGCTGTCCAACTTTCTGCGCACGACGCTGGAGCTCGATCCGTTGCACGACGTGCGGCTCGCCGACGAACTCGCACTCCAGGCCGGTTACCTGCACATCGAGGGCGAGCGCTATTGCGACCGCATGCGGCTCCGGATGGACATCGCCAACGGCCTTGAGGAGGCACTGGTGCCAAGCCTCATCCTGCAGCCGCTGATCGAGAATGCCGTCAAGCACGGCGTCAGCCGTTCGCCGGATCAGGTGGAAATCGTCATCAGCGCCGCCAAGGTGGGCCAGGCGCTGGAAATCGCCGTCGAAAACGACATTGCAGCGGCGCCGGATACCGCCCGGTGGCCGGGCACGGGGATCGGCCTCAAGAATGTTGCCGAGCGCGTCCAGGCCCGTTTTCCGGGTGTCGGCGCCTGCGTTTCGGGCCTCGTGACCCCCCGTCGTTTCAGAGCTGCAATCACAATGCCCCTGAGGCTTGCATGAATGAAATCCAGACTGTTCCGCTTTCAATCCTCGTCATCGACGACGAGCCCCTGGCGCGACGGCGCCTCCTTCGCCTGCTCGGGGCAATTCCAGCAGTCGAGGTGGTGGGAACGGCCGGCAACGTGCAGCAGGCCTGCTCGATGGTGGCCGAACTTTCGCCGGACGCTATCCTGCTCGATATCCAGATGCCCGGCGGCACCGGCTTCGACATCCTCGAGCAGCTGGGCGACAACGCGCCCGCGGTCGTTTTCGTTACCGCCTTCGACCACTATGCGCTCCGCGCCTTCGAAGCGGCTGCGGTTGACTATGTCACCAAGCCGATCGAATCCAGCCGCCTGCGCACGGCGGTCGAGCGGGCCCGTGTTGCGATCGCCGCACGCACGAGCGCCGAGCGGGTACTCGAACTCAACGAGACCGTGACGGCGCTCCGCCAGGCACTGCGCAAGCACGAGACCCAGACGGACGACCTCTGGATCAAGGCCCGGGGAGAATTCGTGCGGATCGCGCTCGACCGGGTGGTGCGCTTTCAGGCGGAACGCGACTATGTTCGCATACACGTCGATGGCCGGTCCTATCTGCACCACGAAAGTCTTGCCTCGCTCGAGCGTCGCCTCGATCCCGCGGAATTCCTGAGGCTGCACCGCAGCTCGATCGTGCGTCGGGACTGTATCGTGGGGCTGAAGCAAGCCCCCTTCGCCGCGCTCATCGCCCTTCTCTCCGACGGCAGCGAGATCCGCGTCGGCCGGACCTACGCCCGCCACATCCGGCCGATGACCGGCGACCGCAACCAGACGGACTAGGAAGCCTCCCCGCTATCGCAGGACCGCGCGCAGCCGCGGGGCTGCAAAATCGACGAAGGCCCTCAGCTTCATCGGCACCAGCCCCTGCGGAAGATAGACGAGCTGGACCGGCAGCGCCGGGTGCTCGAAGTCTTCCAGCAGTGGCACGAGCAGGCCGTCCGCCACCTGGCGCGCCACCTGATAGGAGAGCACCCGCGTCAAGCCGAGACCGGATATCGCCGCGTCGACGGCGGATTCCGCCGTATTGACGATCAGCCGCGACCGGATCGGCGCAGCCAGCTCGCGCCCCTCGTCGAGAAAACGCCAGACATGGGCGGCCGTGACGTTTTCGAAGGTGATGCAATCATGATCGGCAAGTTCGCTCGGATGCCGGAGCACGCTGTGCCGCGCGACATAATCGGGGCTCGCATAGACCACCCGACGCACCGTGCCGATCTTCGTCGCCACGAGAGCGCTGTCGGGCAGGTTGCCGATCCTCAGCGCCACGTCGATGTGATCGTCGACGAGATTGGCGAACCGGTCGCCCAAGGCGAGCCGCATATCGACCTCGGGATGGGCCTTGAGGAAATCGACCAGGACGGGAAGCACGTGCAGGCGCCCGAAGACGATGGGTGCGGAAACCGTCAGATCACCCTTGATCGTTCTGTATTCGCCAGCCGCCACCCGTTCCGCCTCTTCGACCCGCGCAAGAATTTCCTTGGCAGCTTCGACATAGGCCCGGCCGGCCTCGGTCAGCTGGATCCGGCGGTTGGTCCTGGTGACGAGCTGCGCGCCCAGATGCGCTTCAAGCTCGGAAAGCTTCCGGCTGATCGTGGCGAGCGGCACCTTGAGGTGCCGGGAGGCGGCCGAAAGGCTGCCGTGTTCGACGACGGCGAGCAGAACGCCCATGGCATCGAGGCGATCCATTTTTATCCTTCCGATATTTGGAAATCAGACTATCGAAATCGCATTCTACTGCCGAAATTTGGAAAGTCATAGATTGATCCTCGAAGGCGGTTCATTCCGGGTCGCCGGAGAGCCGTGACGGTTCTCAAGCTCTTCGAGGACATTTTCCATGAAACTCTATCGCCACCCGCTCTCCGGCCACTCGCACCGGGCGCAGCTTTTCCTGTCGCTGCTCGGCGTGCCGCACGAGCTGATCGACGTCGATCTCAAGGCGCGGGCACACAAGGCGCCGGATTTCCTGGCGCTCAATCCCTTCGGCCAGGTGCCGGTGCTGGACGACGAGGGCATTGTCATCGCCGACTCAAACGCCATCCTCGTCTACCTCGCCAAGAAGCTCGGCCGCATCGACTGGCTGCCGGAAGATCCGGCCGCAGCGGCCAAGGTGCAGAAATGGCTCTCGGTTGCCGCCGGCGACATCGCCTTCGGTCCGGCAGCCGCGCGTCTCGTCACCGTCTTCGGCGCCAATCTGGATGCAGAAGGGGCGATCTCCAGGGCCTACCGGGTGCTTGCACAGATCGATGCCGAGCTTGCCGGCCACGACTTCCTCGTGGGCGCAAGGCCGACCATCGCCGACGTCGCCCTCTACAGCTACGTATCCGCTGCTCCAGAAGGCAACGTCGATCTTACCGACTATGCCCATGTCCGCGCCTGGCTTTCGCGTATTGAGCGCCTGCCCGGTTTCGTCAGCTTCCAGAAGACCGCGGTCGGCCTCGCGGCCTGATCCAACCTCCCGGGGCGGCAGCGCTGCCCCGGTCCCCTTGCAACCGGGACACCCCACCATGCCGGACAACGCACAGCAGAAAAAACCGGATTCGCCCTGGCACGAAGGCGAACTCGCCATCCAGCGCAGCCTCGGCGTCGCCGAGCGCATGGATGCGACCGGGCGCAATTTCGTGCGCAGTTTCATGCCGGAGCAGCACCAGCAATTCTTCCCGATGCTGCCCTTCGCCATGTTCGGGGCAGTCGATGCGAGCGGCGATGTCTGGGCGACGATGCGCGCCGCAGCCCCCGGTTTCATGCAGGCGCCGGATGCCTGGAACCTCGACATCCAGTTGCCGCGCGACCCGGACGATCCGGCCGATGCCGGCATGGACGACGCGCACTCCATCGGCATGCTCGGCATTCAGCTCGAGACCCGGCGCCGGAACCGGCTGAACGGCGCGATCCAACGCGATGGCGACGACGGCTTCACGCTCCGCGTCCGGCAGAGCTTCGGCAACTGCCCGCAATATATCCAGCTTCGCCAGTTCACCTTCGTTCGAGACCCACGCCAGTCGGCATCGGTGCGCCCGGTACATGGTGACGCGCTCGACGCCCGCGCCCGTGCGGTCATCGCCAAGGCCGACACCTTTTTTGTCGCCTCCTATGTCGATCGCGACAGTGGCGAGCGCCAGGTCGACGTCTCGCATCGCGGTGGCAAGGCGGGTTTCGTACAGATCGGCGAGGATGGCGTGCTGACGATCCCGGACTTCTCCGGAAACCTGTTCTTCAACACGCTTGGCAATTTCATGCTCAATCCGCGCGCCGGCCTGCTGTTCGTCGATTTTGCGACCGGCGACATGCTGCAGATGACCGGCAGCGCCGAAGTCATCCTGTCCTCCCCGGAGATCGCGGCATTCCAAGGAGCTGAGCGGCTCTGGCGCTTCCGGCCGGAGAAGGTCATCTACCGCGAGGACGGCCTGCCGCTTCGCTGGGCCTTCGAGGAGGGCGGCTGGTCTCCAAGCCTCACGTCCACCGGCGACTGGGACCAGGCGAAGGTCCGGCTAGAGGCCGCGGCCCTTGCCGATGCGTGGCGCCCGTTCCGGATTGCCCGCGTCGAGGACGAGAGCACGACGATCCGCTCGCTCTACCTCGAACCGGATGACGGCGTCGGGCTCATGGCCCACCAGGCCGGCCAGCACCTACCGATCCGCATCAAGGTCGAAGACGGCGAAAGACCGCTCGTCAGAAGCTATACGCTGTCCTCGGCACCGACGGATGGTCTCTACCGCATCAGCGTCAAGAAGGACGGCGTGGCTTCCCGGCAGCTACATGGGCTGAAACCGGGAGACCGGATCGAGGCGCGTGCGCCTGCCGGCAGCTTCACCATCGACGGAACCGAGCGGCGTCCGGCCGTGTTGATCGGCGCCGGCGTCGGCATCACGCCGATCCTTGCCATGCTGAAGCACGTTGTCGCTGAAAGCCGCCGCAAGCGGCGCACGCGCCCGACCTGGGTCTTCCATGCCGCCCGCTCGCTGGAAGAACGCGCCTTCGATCGGGAGATCGCCGATCTCGTCGCGAAAGGCGAGGGCAACATCCGCCTGGTGCGGGCGCTGAGCCAGCCGGCAACGGCCATCGAAAGTCAGGACTATGACATCGCCGGTCGCATCGACCTCACCCATCTCAAGGCCACCCTGCCCTTCGACGACTACGATTTCTATCTCTGCGGCCCGGCCGCCTTCACCCAGTCGCTCTATGACGGTCTGCGGGCGCTCAACATCGCCGATGCCCGCATCCATGCGGAGGCCTTCGGGCTGTCGTCGCTGACCCGGCGGCCGGACGGCGGTTCTGCCCCCGCGATGGAGCCGGCGGCGAGCGCCCCCGTTCACGTCGTCTTTGCCAAGTCGAGCAAGGAGGCGCGCTGGCAGCCGGGCGAAGGCACGCTGCTTGATCTCGCGGAGGCACGCGGTCTCAACCCGGACTACGGCTGCCGCAACGGCAGTTGCGGCACCTGCCGGACGCCGGTGCTGGAGGGCAGGGTAACCTATCCCTCGCAGCCTTCCTTCCCGGTCGCCGAAGACGAAGCGCTCATCTGTTGCGCGGTTCCGGCGGAAAGCGAGGCGGGCAAACTGCATCTTTCGCTCTGAGCCCTGGTTCGGCTATGGATGATGCACCACATCATCAGGCAGTCGACCTCGGCCGAGCGGGATGCGCCATGAACGACCAACAGCTACGCGATATCGTGCTCTGGCTTTCAGAACAGGGCCTGAAGGGACTGGACGAGCCGGAGCTGTTTGCCGGCTTCTGCGAGCAATGTCGGGCAGCTGGTCTCGACCTTGCCCGCGCGCTCGGGCTGATCGACACGCTGCACCCCGAATTCGAGGGGCGCGCCTTCCAGTGGAACGATGAAAGCGACATCACCCCGGAAGTCATCCAGTACGGCTCGACGACCACGGGTGAGGCGCTGCTGAACTGGCAGAACTCGATCTTCTACCACATGCTGCGCGACCGAACCGCCGAGCGCCGCATCCGGCTTTCAGCCGACGAAGGCACCACCTACAACATACTGGACAAGCTGAAGGGTGAGGGCCACACCGACTGCGTCAGCATGATCCACCACTTCACCGACCAGGGCCGTGTCGGCGAGATGGACTGTTTCTATTCCTATTGGACGACGCGGAGCGACGGCGGCTTCAGCGAGGATGACATCGCAGCGCTTAGGATCCTGTTGCCGACGCTTGCGCTGGCGGTGAAGGCCGGCTCCTGCGTTCGCATCATCAGCACGCTTGCCGACGTTTACCTCGGCGCCGATGCCGGCCAGCGCGTCGTCAAGGGCAGCATTGCCCGCGGTTCGGCCGAACGCATCGAAACGGTCATGTGGTTTTCCGACCTGCGCGGCTATACGCGCATCTCCGACACCGCCGCCCCCGACGAGATCATTCCGCTTCTCAACGATTATTCAGGAACCGTGATCACCGCCATTCACGACCATGGCGGCAGCGTGCTGAAGCTGATCGGCGACGGTGTACTGGCGATCTTCAATGCCGACGATCCGGGGACCGCCTGCGCCAACGCAATCGCCGCCGAACGGCAGCTGCGCCGTATGCTTGCGGAACTCGACGCCCGCCGGCAGGTTGATGGCAAGCCGACCACAGAGGTCTATCTCGGGCTCCACATCGGCGAAGTCTTCTACGGCAATATCGGCAGCCAGACCCGCCTCGATTTCACCGTGGTCGGCCCGGCGGTCAATGAGGTGAGCCGCATTGCCTCGATGTGCCGTTCGGTCGAGCGGCACATGATCATGTCGTCTGATTTCGTCGAAGCCTGCCCGCCGGATGAACGGGTCCACGCCGTCTCGCTCGGCCGCTTCGCGTTGCGCGGTATCGCCAGAGCAAAAGAGCTCTTTACCTGGGATCCGGAATTGCCGGTGGCCTGAGCCGCGGCAGCTACTGGCTCATTGCGCCTGCGGAAAGGCGCGAGAGGTGGCGATGCTGCAGCTCGACCTGGACCTCGTCCTGGAAGTCCATCACCTGACGGCGGACTTCGTCTTCCGAGCAGCCGCAGGCAAAAAGCTCGTCCGCTAGAGCGCGGCAGCGGCGGCGCCAGAATTGCAGCGCCTCGGCACCGTGCAGTTCTTCAAGCTCGGCGGCAGCACTGCGAATGGCATGCAATCTCCTGACCACGGGAAACGGAACAATGGTGTTGGTTTCCGTGGCTTCCACTGATTGATTGCCTGCCATCGTCTCGTTTGCCCCCTGGACTTCGTGCGCTCACTCGAACGCACAAAGACGCCCTACGCGTTTCGGTATCGAACAATCGCTCCGCCTCCGGTGTCCCCAATCGAAGGCGAATTGTTCTGCTGATTCCATTTCTACGAAGCCTATGGTTAACGTTTCCTTCCCACTGGTGCCGAAGTGAACCGATTGCGTCTCGCAGGTGCAAGAGACATCTGTTGCGTCACGTGCCCGACACGCTTTCGCGCTTTTCTGGGTTGGTTTCGATCCAAAAACATGACATTGACAATCATCTTTCTATCAGCGCCCCACGGCGCCCCCCGCCCCCAGTGAGTGCACGTGCATGCTGAAGCGTTTCTTCGCGTTCTACCGCCCCTATAGCGGCCTGTTCATTCTCGACTTCTCCTGCGCCGTGCTCTCGGGCCTGCTCGAACTCGGCTTTCCGATTGCGGTGAAGCTGTTCGTCGACCAGCTGTTGCCGAGCCAGGAGTGGACGCTAATCCTGCTGTCCTCAGTGGGGCTGCTGATCGTCTACCTGCTCAACACCGGCCTGATGGCGACCGTCACCTATTGGGGCCACATGCTCGGCATCAATATCGAGACGGACATGCGGCGCATGGCCTTCGACCATCTGCAAAAATTGTCCTTCTCGTTCTTCGACAACCAGAAGACCGGCCATCTCGTCGGAAGGCTGACCAAGGATCTGGAAGAAATCGGCGAAGTCGCGCATCACGGGCCGGAAGACCTGTTCATTGCGATCATGACCTTCATCGGCGCGCTGATCCTGATGCTGATGGTGCATTGGCAGCTGGCGCTGATCACCGCCGCCGTCGTGCCGCTGACGGCCTGGGTGACCAGCCGCTACGGCGGGCGCATGACCCGGAATTTCCGCAACCTCTACGGCCGGATCGGAGACTTCAACGCGCGTATCGAGGAAAATGTCGGCGGCATGCGCGTGGTTCAGGCCTTTGCCAACGAGGAGCACGAGCGCAGCCTGTTCGAGACCGACAACCAGAACTATCGCCGCACTAAGCTCGAGGCCTATCGTATCATGGCGGCGAGCACGTCGCTCAGCTACATGAGCATGCGGCTGACGCAGCTGATCGTGATGATCACCGGATGCTACTTCGTGCTGACGGGCGAGCTGACCAATGGCGGTTTCGTCAGCTTCCTGCTTCTCGTTGGCGTCTTCTTCCGCCCGGTCGAGAAGATCAACTCGGTCATCGAAACCTATCCGAAGGGCATCGCCGGCTTCAAGCGCTTCCTCGAACTGATGGAAACCGAGCCTGATATCGAGGATCGCCCCGGAGCGACCGACGTCGCTGATCTCAAGGGCGACATCACCTACAGCAATGTCTCGTTCGGCTACAGCGCCGAAAAGCCGATCATCCAGAACATCGACCTGACGATCCATGCCGGCGAGACGATCGCTTTCGTCGGCCCCTCGGGCGCCGGCAAGACGACGATCTGCTCGCTGCTGCCGCGCTTCTATGAGGTCAGCGACGGCTCGATCACCGTCGACGGGACCGATATCCGCGACATTACCCTGTCGTCGCTGCGCGGCCAGATCGGCATCGTTCAGCAGGATGTCTTCCTCTTTGCCGGCACTATCCGCGACAACATCGCCTATGGGCGGCTCGGCGCGAGCGAAGCCGACATCCTGGACGCGGCGCGGCGCGCCCGGCTCGACGGCATGATTGCCGCCCTGCCCGAGGGCATGGACACGGTGATCGGCGAACGCGGCGTCAAGCTTTCCGGCGGGCAGAAGCAGCGGCTGGCAATCGCCCGCATGTTCCTGAAAAACCCGGCGATCCTCATTCTCGACGAGGCCACCTCGGCGCTCGACACGGAAACCGAGAGAGCCATCCAGCAGTCTCTCGCCGAGCTTTCCAAGGGGCGCACGACGCTGATCATCGCGCATCGGCTGGCGACGATCCGCGATGCCGACCGCATCGTCGTCGTCGACGGCAGCGGCATTCGCGAGCAGGGGCCGCATGCGACGCTGCTGGCCGCCAAGGGCGCGTATAGCCGGCTCTATCACGCCCAGGCCAGCGCCGGCTGAGGAGAGCGGTCAGCGCGGCATTGCAAGTGCCCGGAGGGGGCGGTACGAACGAAGGCAGACACCACCCTGCCCTTCGTCGGACCGATCCTTCAGCGCCATGACCACTTTTGAACTCTCCGCCCTCGAACGCGCCTTAAAGGCCCTGCCCCAGCACTATCCGGGTCCCGGAGGCGTCGCCGGCGTGGTCCGGGATGGCCAGGTGATCCTCAGCCACAGCTGGGGCTATGCGGACCTTACCGCCCGCAGGCCGATGACGGCGACGACCCGCGTACCGATCTGCTCGATCACCAAGCAGATGACCTGCGCCGTGCTTCTGGACGCCGTCGGCGAACCGGCGACGCTCGACCGCGCGCTCGATGCCTACCTGCCTCTGCTTGAAGGCAGGCGCCCGACGGTCGCCCACCTCTGTCACAACCAGTCGGGGCTGCGCGACTACTGGGCGCTGACCGTACTGCAGGGCGCCAGGCACGACGGCGTCTTCCGCCGCGAGGACGCACGTCCCCTGCTCTCCTCCGCGCGCTCGACCCATTTCGAGCCGGGCACGCGCTACTCCTATTCGAACGGCAATTTCCGCATTCTCGCCGACCTCATCGAAGAGCATACCGGGCGCTCGATGGCCGAACTCTATCAGCACTCCGTCTTCGGCCCGGCCGACATGCGGACCGCCGCCCTCACCGCCGATACGAGCCTGCCCCCCGACGGCATCGTCGGCTACGAGGGCAACGAGACGGCCGGTTATTTCGAGGCGGTCAACAATATCTACTGGGCCGGCGATGCCGGTGTTTCCGCTTCGCTCGACGATATGCTCGCCTGGGAATGCTTCATCGACCGGACACGGAATGACGCGAACGGCCTCTATCGCCGCCTGTCCGCACCGCAGACCTATGCCGATGGCCGCCCGGCCCATTATGGGTTTGGCCTTGCGCATGAGAAGATCGGCGACATCGCCATGACCGGCCACGGCGGCGCGCTGCGCGGTTTCCGCAGCCGCCGGCTCTACGCGCCCACCGAGCGCCTTTCCGTCGTGGTGATGTTCAATCACGAGGCCGATGCCCATGCGGCCGCGACGGCGCTGATGAAGGTCGCCCTTGGCCACAGCGATGCCGAGCCCGCGACCGGCACCTGGGACGCCGACGGCACCGGCAGCTATCTCGATCCGGAAACGGGCCTTGCACTCGTTACCAGGCCGACCGGCAAATCCCGCGTCGTGCTGAGCTTCGCCACAGGCGCCGAGACGCTTGACGTCGGACCGGATGGCCGCGCGCAGTCGGCGGCCGTTGCGCTTCAAGTGGAAGGCGCCTCGCTTCACATGGAGCGCCCGCGTGAGAACCTGACGGTTCACGCCGCGCGCATCTCCGGCACCGCCAAGCCGGATATCGCTGGCCGCTACCATGCGGCAGAACTCGACGCCCATCTCGACATCGTCTCCACCAACGGCGTCTTCTATGGCGGTTTCGACGGTTCGCTTGGCTCTGGCGCCATGCACGCCATGCGGCCGCTCGCCGAAGATGTCTGGCTGCTGCGCTGCAAGCGCTCGATGGACGCGCCGGCACCGGGAGACTGGACCGTACTCGTCTCGCGTGACGCAGACGGCAAGGTGACGGGATTGACGATCGGCTGCTGGCTCGCCCGGCGGATCGACTATAGCAAGATCGGCTGACGCTCGCGCCGCCGGCTATGCTCGGCAGCGTAGCGATGCACCGCGTGACGACTGAGAACCGGAAGACCAGAACGTGAAACAGAAGCGACCGACAGCAGTCCGCGATACCGGCCGCCGCCATGCGGCCGATATGGGCAAACGCGTGACGGTCGCCCGTGCCCTTTCCAAGCTGGGGTACTGCTCGCGCACGCAGGCCGAGAAGCTCGTGCTTGAGGGCCGCGTCAGCATCAACGGGCGCAAGGCCCCCGGTCTTTCTGCATGGGTCGATGTCGACAAGGACCGTCTCGCCGTCGACGGTAAGGCCGTGCTTGCCGAAGACAAGGTATACCTGATGCTGAACAAGCCGCGCGGGCTGGTGACGACCAGGCATGACCCGGAAGGCCGGCCGACGGTCTTCGATTGCCTGAAAGACGTGGATTCCACCCATCTGTCGCCAGTCGGCCGCCTCGACAAGGCGAGCGAGGGCCTCCTGTTGTTCACCAACGACACGGTGCTTGCCCAGCGACTGCTCGACCCGGAAACCCATGTCGGCAAGGTCTACCACGTACAACTGACGGGCCAGATCGACGACGCGCAGCTCATGCAAATGGTCGCCGGTATCGACGAGGGCGGCGAGACGTTGCGGGCGGCCCGGGCCGAACGCTTGCGGGCGGGCGACCGCAACATGTGGATCGAAGTGGAGCTCGAGGAAGGTCGAAACCGCCAGATCCGCCGCATGCTCGATGCGCTCGGCTTCGAAGTCTTGCGGCTGCTGCGGGTCTCGATTGGGGCGATCGCTCTCGGTGATTTGCCGAAGGGTGCGGCGCGAGCGCTCAGCGCCGACGAAATCGCCGATCTGAGGCGACGCACCGGCCTCTAGGAAATCATGGCCGTGGCTTTCCGAAACGCGCGATGGGTGGATTTCCACCCACGCCAGCGCCGCCATGTTTCCGAATCCACCCAAAGTCCCTGCCGCCTCCCGACAAATGCGTCTGATCGCCGGGACAGGCCGTTGTCTGCATCCGGATTGCGTCTGCAAATGGGGGCACCCAGTACCGGCGTGGGAGGAAACCTTGCCGGCTGGCCATATTTCATCCGGGAGGAAGAAGATGAAAACCCTCAATGCATTGCTCGGCGCCGTCGCCGCCCTTTCTATTTTTGCCGTTTCCGCCAACGCACAGACCTATCCCGAGCGTTCGATCACCATGGTCGTGCCCTTCTCCGCCGGTGGCCCGACGGATACGGTTGCGCGTCTGGTTGCCGAATCCATGTCGAAGGATCTCGGCCAGCAGATCATCGTCGAGAACGTTGGCGGCGCCGGCGGCACGCTTGGCGCAGGTCGCGTCGCCCAGGCCGATCCGGACGGCTATACCGTTCTGCTCCACCACATCGGCATGGCGACCAGCGCAACGCTCTACCGCAAGCTCGCCTATGACA
The DNA here is from genome assembly GCF_050434285.1 of Ensifer sp. KUDG1. NCBI lineage: Bacteria > Pseudomonadati > Pseudomonadota > Alphaproteobacteria > Hyphomicrobiales > Rhizobiaceae > Ensifer > Ensifer sp. KUDG1. The sequence continues at coordinate 79,854 of NZ_JBNDIG010000013.1, read as the reverse complement.
CGCTGAACGCCTTCGAATATGTCGGCCTCGTCACCGAGGTGCCGATGACGATCGTTGCCCGCAAGGACCTCGAGCCGACCGACCTCAAGGGTCTCGTCGAATATGTAAAGGCGAACAAGGATACGGTTACCGTCGCCAACGCCGGCATCGGCGCCGCCTCGCACCTTTGCGGCATGATGTTCATGAGCGCCATCGAAACGCCGCTGACCACCGTTCCCTACAAGGGCACCGGCCCGGCGATGACCGACCTTCTCGGCGGCCAGGTCGATATCATGTGCGACCAGACGACCAACACCACCAAGCAGATCCAGGGCGGCACGATCAAGGCTTACGCCGTCACCTCGCCGGAACGCCTCAAGGTCTTCCCGGACCTGCCGACGACCACCGAAGGTGGCCTGCCGAACCTGCAGGTCGGCATCTGGCACGGCGTCTACGCGCCGAAGGGTACACCGGCTGAAGTGACCGAGCGCCTGTCGAAGTCGCTGCAGGTCGCGCTCAAGGATCCGAACGTGGTTGCCCGCTTCGGCGAACTCGGCACCGAGCCGTCTTCGGACGCCGATGCCACGCCGGCCGCACTGAAGACCAAGCTCGAAGGCGAAATCGCCCGCTGGAAGCCGGTCATCGAAGCCGCCGGCCAGTACGCCGACTAATCCGTCGCTCATCGCGCCGCGCTCTCGAGCCATCTCGGGGCGCGGCGGTTCTGACATGGGCATCCGGCGGATGTCCGTCAACACTGGTTGACAGCTGTCAACACAGCATTGCCCAATGTGCGAACCCGGCGCGAGCCGGCTATGCCAATGCGGGAGGCCGTCGACGCCTCGGCCCGGCTACCCTGCGAAAACAAATGGGGACACGATGAAATCACTCTCCTTCGATAGCACCAATGCGCTCTGCGGCGGGATCCTGACCGCGGTCGGCCTGTTCTTCGCCTGGCAGGCCTTCAACCTCGAGCTCGGCACGGCCTTCCGCATGGGGCCCGGCTATTTCCCGCTCGTGCTCGCGATCATCCTGACGCTGCTTGGCATCGTGATCCTCGTACAGTCCACCCGCGTCCAGGGGGAACCGATCGGCGCGATCGCGCTGCGTGGCATGCTCTTCATCTTGCCGGCACCGGTCTTCTTCGGCCTCACGGTCCGCGGCCTCGGCTTCGTGCCGTCGCTGTTCTTCACGGCACTCATTGCCTGCTTTGCCTCTGGCCGCATGACCCCGCTCATGGCTTTGGCGCTCTCCGCAGTGCTCACGGCCTTCTCCGTCGCCGTGTTCAGCTATGGTCTCGGCCTGCCCTTCCAGCGCTTCGGCCCCTGGGTCCAGTTCTAGGAGACGCGCAATGGAACTTTTCAACAATCTCGCGCTCGGCTTTGTGACCGCCGGTTCGCCCGCCAACCTGCTCTTCTGCCTGATCGGCGTGCTTCTCGGCACCCTGATCGGCGTGCTTCCCGGCATCGGCGCCACCGCAACCATCGCCATGCTCCTGCCGATCACCTTCCAGCTCGAGCCGGTTTCCTCGCTGATCATGCTCGCCGGTATCTACTACGGCGCGCAATATGGCGGTTCGACCACGGCAATCCTGATCAACATGCCGGGCGAATCCTCGTCGGCCGTCACTGCGATCGACGGCTACCAGATGGCCCGCAAAGGGCGAGCGGGCGCGGCCCTTGCGATCGCAGCCCTTGGCTCATTCTTCGCCGGCACCGTCTCCACGTTCCTGGTCGCGGTCTTCGCACCACCACTGACGGAAATCGCGCTGCAGTTCGGCGCCGCCGAGTACTTTTCGCTGATGATCGTCGGTCTCGTCTCGTCGATCGCGCTCGCGCACGGGTCGATCGTCAAGGCGCTGGCCATGGTCGCCCTCGGCCTTTTGCTTGGGCTTGTCGGCACGGATATCTACTCCGGCACGCCGCGCTTTACCCTCGGCATCCGGGAATATGCCGACGGACTGAACTTCGTGGCCCTCGCCGTCGGCGTCTTCGGGATCGCCGAGATCCTGCGCAACCTTGAAAACGAAAGCACCCGCGAGGTGCTGATGGCCAAGGTCACGGACCTGATGCCGACCAAGGACGATTTCAAGCGCATGTTCGCGCCCGTCGTGCGCGGTACCATCATCGGCTCGGCGCTCGGCATCCTGCCCGGCGGCGGCGCGATCCTCGCCGCCTTTGCGTCCTACACCGTGGAGAAACGCGTCTCGGACCATCCCGAGGAGTTCGGCCACGGCGCCATCGCCGGCGTTGCCGGTCCGGAAAGCGCCAACAACGCCGGCGCGCAGACGTCGTTCATTCCGCTCCTGACCCTCGGCATCCCCGCCAACCCGGTCATGGCGCTGATGATCGGTGCGATGATCATCCAGGGCATCGTGCCCGGACCGAACGTTGCCACCGAGCAGCCGGCCCTCTTCTGGGGTATCATCGCCTCGATGTGGATCGGCAACCTGATGCTGGTGGTTCTGAACCTTCCGTTGATCGGGCTTTGGGTGAAGCTGCTCAAGATCCCCTACTACGTCTTGTTCCCGATCATCATGGCCTTCTGCTCGATCGGGGTCTACAGCGTCAACTCCAACGTCTACGACCTCTATGCTGTCGCCTTCTTCGGCCTGGTCGGCTACCTGCTGCTGAAGCTGCGCTGCGAACCGGCGCCGCTGCTGCTCGGCTTCGTGCTCGGCCCACTGCTCGAAGAAAACCTTCGTCGGGCCATGATCCTGTCGCGCGGCGACCCGACGACCTTCGTCACCCGGCCGATCAGCGCCATCCTGCTTCTGATTGCGGCTCTGGTGCTCGTCGTCGTGTTCCTGCCCAGCGTGAAGGCCAAGCGCCAGGAGGTCTTTGTCGAGGAGGATTGATCCTGCCCGCCAATTTTGCGACAATAGTTATATAATTCAATACTTTAATCGCCGCGCCTCCAATCGGATGCGCGGCGTTTTGCTGCCTGCGGCATTCTGCCCCTGCGCGGTTTGCCACATTGAGCTTTATCAAGCCGGTCGCCTATCTCTGCCCCATAGAAACAGGAACGAGCCGGGGCGATGACACGTCGCGAGAAAGCCAGATGGAACAATGCCGTGCGCATGCTTTGCGCCGCGGCTCTGTTCCTGCTTGGTTTTGCCCATCTCGGCCCTGCGCTCGCCGCGCGCCTGCCGGCGGCGGAACTGGCGCTTTATGCCCTGCCCGACGGATCCTTGCCCGACTTTTGCCAGACCGGTTTGGGTGATGACGGCAAGGAGCAGCCCGGTCATAAACATGTCTGCAGCGCCTGTCGGTTCTTCTGGGCGCTGCTGGCGCCGCCGGACGGTTCTCTCAGCGAACGTCTGGAGGGAAGCCGCACGCCTGCAATCCGGGTGTCGGCAGTTCAACCGACGCCGCAAGTTCACGCTCCCAATGCCCGTCCACGAGGCCCACCGCAGGTCGTCATCCGGCTTTGACCTCCGTTGACAGCTGTCAACATCCTCCTTCGACGCCGGTCGGCATCGGGGCGTCACGCCCCCTTGCCTCGGTTATGCGGACGTTTTTCATGCCAGAAACCCTGATCACCACTGCCGCGCCAGCGGCTCCTCCCCGCGCGTCCTCGATAAGGCCGCCTCGCCCGGCATCGCGCAGCCGTGTCGTCGGCGAAAACCTGACCCTGCTCTATGAGGGCGGGCGCAACCGCGCGCTCTACCGTGTCGTTGACGGCTGCGTCGTGCTTTCGCAACTCCTCGACGATGGTCGCCGACAGATCACCGACGTGCTCGGACCGGGCCGGCTCTTCGGCTTCACCATCGACGGCCGCAACATCGCCACCGCCGAAACGCTGAGCATCGCCCGTATCGAACCCTTGGGTGATGCGGATCTCAACGCAACCAATCCGGCCGTTGCGAGCGAGCTGAAGACGACGCTTCATCGGATGCAGATTCATGCCACGCTGCTTGGCCGCAAGACCGCCAGCGAGAAAGTCGCCAGTGCATTGGTGGAACTGTCGCGCCTGTTCAACCGGACCGGCCGCAACGGCGCCCCTGCCCGGTTGAGCTTCCACCTGCACCTGACCCGCGCCGACCTTGCGGACTGGCTCGGTCTTACCGTCGAAACGGTGAGCCGCTGTCTCAATCGCTTCAAGCGCGAAGGCCTGATCGACTTCAGCCACCCGAAGACAATGCGCGTCCTTGATCCCGAACGCCTCGAAGCGACCGCTGGTTTCACCCGCCAACGGACCGGCGACACGACACGCCCCTGAATAAAACCCGCGCCGCCTGTCCCCCCAATGCGGCCACCTACGCAAAGGAAAAACCATGATTGCGAGACTTGTCTACCACGTGCCGGTGTTCGGCTGGATGCTGAAGGAAGCCGTGCAAGGTTCACAGACCGCCAAGGTGCTGTTTCTCGTCAACTGTGCGCTGCTCTGGCTGCTCGCCATCCTCACCTTCGGATACCCGGCAATCATCATTCCGGCCCTGACACTGGTGCCGGTAATCTTCGTTCTGCTGATCCTGATCACGATGGGCTGACGCCACCCATCCCGGCATCAAGCTTTCAGGCCTGACGCCGGCTCAAAGCACGCCCCAGCCGCGGTAGCGCCCGCGGCCGGTCATCTCGCGGATGCCAAGCTCGCGAACAAGGTTCAGCGCGCCACGCGGTGTTACGCCGACATGCTTGGCGACCAGAGCCGCCGAAACGATCGGCCGCGACAGAACCAGGTCGATCAAGGCGGGCAGGCTGCTGTTGGAACGACGATCGCGGATGCGCATGTCCATCTGGGTCTTCGCGAGCGACAGCCGGTCGAGTTCCTTGAGACCGAGATCCGCCGCCACCGTCATCGCCTCCAGGAACGCGCTCCAACGGGTCACGCCATCCTGGGACCTCCGTCGCTCATAGCGGATGGTCTTAAGCCCTGTGTTGAACGATAGCAGGTGGGAGGTGACCTTGCCTCTGGAGCGCAGGTAAGCGCCGACCAACAGTGCCCCCAGCCAATGCTGACGACGCAGGGGTTCCTTCCGGTCCCAGGCATCGAAAAGCAAGGCGGCGCCAAGACAGGGTGGCAACTGATCAGCCGCAGCTATCATCTGACGCCATTCGTCGAGACGTGCATCCTCGTCCCAATCCTCGTCGAAGAGCAGGCCGAGCTGTCCCACCGGCTCGCGCGCTGTGGCAAGCGTCGTCCGTTCGGCGACGTCCAAAGCATCCTGGTCATGGGCGTCGAGCAGGCGTTGCGAGCGAGCGATAGCCGCATCGATCGCTGCGAACTCGGCTGCCATCGGATTGCTGTCGCCTTCGTCCTCAACCTCGCGCGCCGGTTCACGGTCGACACCTGCTGCCTGACGCGTTTCGCCGCGGCCAAGCGCGAGAGCATCAAGCTCCGATGACGCGCTCTGTTCGCCCCTGAGCGTTGCAAGCCCCGGGGCGGAAAGGGCCCAACCAGGCTCGCCGAGCCAAATGCGTCGGCGGGTTCTCAGGACCGAGTGGGCGATGGTCAATTCGTGGGTCGGCGTACGGACGTCCATGTGGGCATCGTGCAGCACAAGATCCTCGACGTGAACGAGTTCGCCCGCCACCCACAGCGCTGCCGTCGCATCGAAGAAATGGCCGCGTTCGCGGTATCCGTCCTCGACGACATGACGGTTGGTGCGCTCATCCAGGCGCGCCAAGGCATCTTCGGCCGAAATCATCAGCGGGATGAGGGTTGAATGGTAGGGATCGGGAGACTGGTATCGCATTTTGAATGTAAACGGTTGCTGCGGATGTGGACCGTAACACGAGAATGGTTTCCCCCAACAGGCAGGAGACGCTTTCTCCACCGCTTGAAGACGGCAAGCTGCGCCAACTGATTGCGGTAGCTCGACGGCGGGAGCATCGGTATTCGGATGGGAATTGGCTTGTCGTGGTGCATTGCGTTGACAGCTGTCAACAGCGTTGGTCTCCTCGTTCTTCGCGTACCATACTCGCTGTCTCCTCCGGTCATGCTCGTGTTTCGCAATCACGCGGCAACGGGATCCGCCTGTCTGAAGCTTGTACGCCGTACGTTGCCTTTCGCGGCTCAGCGTTTTGAGGGGAGGGGGCGCAGCTCCAAACCGTCAACCTGTTGACAGCTGGCAACAGCCCGCTCATTTGCCACCTAAACAGTTTGGATTCTGCCGCTAGATCTGGCTGTAGTAAGGATCGCCGAAGAGGTTCAATCCTTCGCCTCGAGATCAAGAAAACTCAACCCTTGGACGGCATATCCGCGCAACGGAACAAAACGCCCTCTTCCTTTCCAAAAGAAAGAGAAACAGCAATGTTTTCTGAGGAATGGCGAGAGGCTGAAAACGATCTCAGAGGTAAGAATAACCGAGAGATGTCAACGAATCCCTGCAGCTCCAGTGTCCCGCATTTCACCGTCACAGACAAGCCACACCGTTGCTGAACGGCCCATGCCGCTTTGCTGTTCATCCGCTCATGGCAACCACTCCAGCCTGGGCTCGCAAGCGGGCCGATAGCATCGCCGAGACGGTGAATGTCTGGCTTCTCGCGCGACGCGTCAGGTCACGGAGGTAGCCTCCGGCCGAATGAATGTGCTCGGACCGTTCGAGAAGGCAGGCGAGTACCGTTGCCGTCGTTTCGGGACCAAGCACCGCGCATGCCTCATCGTAGGCCTCCGGGCTGACCCCGAGCATCGTCCTGACGACGGTTGCCGCTACGAACATGTCCCGCCAGCTGCCAATTTGCCCCGTCGGGCCATAGTCGCGGATCTGTGGGCATGCCTTCAGCACCACCGGCAGCGTGCCGACGTGATCGTGAAGGCGGGAAGGAGCGGACGACCTTTTACGGCCTGCAACAATGTCGGCATCGGCCGTGCATGACCTCTTGGTGTCAGCCAGATCCGAAAATGCCGCTTCAGCCTTTTCACAAGCGATTTCAGATTCAGATTGATAATCGGATTCTGAATTCTGTATGTGCCGCTCATCTTGGCGTTCATTGGCAGCCGTATTCTGCGTTTTCAGCAGGTTTTCCAGATAATTAGTCAGATTGTCGCGGAGTGCCGACAAAACGGCAAGCGCGCGCTCCACTTCGGTGATGAGCGGCTTGCGCGACAGTGCCGTGTAGATGGTCTGGCACCGGGTTTCGGCTTCTTCCGCTTGGGGAACATCGGACTGGCGCAGGAGCTCGACAAGCTTGACGACGTCGCGCCGGCAAAGGCTGAGACGTTCGCGCATTACCTGCAGGTATCGACGGTCCGCTTCCAGCCGGGCGGCCTCTGCCGCGAACTCAGACGCGCGTGCGAGCATCGGTGCGAGATCGAAGCCAAAGGCCTGGCCGATCGCGCCCTTGCGGTCACGGCGTGCATAACGCTTTCCGTTTGGGCTGTCGCGCCTGAGGATAAGGCCAGCCTCGACAAGAGCCGTCAGATGCCGCCTCAGCGTCGTTTCGGCCATGCCGTGCGTGCGGAGCGAAAGCTGCGCATTCGACGGAAACACGACGAGGCCGGCAGCCGGGTCGAGTTCGGTCTTCGGATAAAACGACAGCAGTGCATTCAGCACCGCGAGCGAACGGTCGGAAACCCCAAGGCTTGTCTTGGCGGCACATACCGTTCGAAACAATTTCCACTTGTCGACGCTCCCGTCGTCGACGGCCGAGGCGCTGGAAAGTTGGTGTGCCAACATCCCAAGCGTCATCGACCGCCGCCCGAAGGGCGTCGTGACAATCCCACGATCCATTTTCTTCACCTTTTCCAAGGCAAAAGAAATCCGTTCGCCGAAACGACGTTGAAAACTCTTGACACCGATTCGCGGAAATGGGATTCTCTAGTTGCTACACGAGAGAAGGGTTTCCGCAGCGCTAGTCGTTCGGAAGCCTTTTTCTTTTGCTCAGTTAGTCTCCTGTTTCCTCTTGATATTCGAGGTACAGAGATTTGAGCCTCTGCCTCACGAAATCTGCAAAGCCCGGTGCCGTCTTGCTGCTGAAGGCAAGCGTTGTCTCGCTGTCCGTTTCACGGATCCGCACCGGGGTTGTGTTATCTGGCGCCAGCCATGGGATCGGACGGGCACGCGATCTGGAGGCGCTTAAGAAAGTACACAAGGCGTCGAAGCGCTGATCGCTGCCAGCCTTCTGGAATTCTCGGTTTTGCATGAAGGCGTCTGCGGCCCCCAGCTTGCCGTCTTGCGCGACGAGGTCAGCGAGTTCGAACCAGCGGCGCCGTCCAATCGATGGTGCGGGCCCGATAGCCTCGATCAGCGCAATCGGTAGCCGGCGAACAACCGAAATCATCTTCGACAGGGCGGCTTTGTCGACACCCAGCGCCGACATGATGATCTCGCGCGAAAACCCGCGATCTTCAAGGCGACTGCCAAAGAGCGACCGCTCGATGAAGGAGAGGTCGGAACGGGTGTTGTTTTCCTGTCCCTGGGAGACGACCAGTTGCTCGTCATTGAGATTGCGAACGACCGCACGAACACTGCTGCCGATGTCGCGGGCAGCAGCCAGACGGCGATGGCCATAGGCGACCTGGTAGCGCCCCTCGGCGGTCGGGTGCGGCCGAACCAGGATAGGCACCTGTTGTCCGTGCTCCCGCATCTGTTCGGCGAGGCTCGATTGGGCTTCGGCGGCGATCCCGAGGCGATCGACGATGAAGGATGCATCGATGAGCGACGGATCGAGTTCGACGACCGCTTGCCCTTCGGCGAGCTGCCGCTCGAGCTCCTGGGCACGCTCGACTTTCTGCGTGATGTTCGACAGGGACCGGGTGATGCCTCCGACCGCGGTCGGGGGGCGGGCTCCGGCCATCAGCCCGGCGATCGGGCGGTCATTGCCCCGTGCGCCGTTGGCATCGTCGATGCGCTCGTCCGATATTCCGATCAAGTTCTTGCGGGCCATGGATTACTTCCTCCCCCAGACCTTGCGGACCAGGTCCTCAATCTCGCCGTTGACGAGATTGAGAGAGTCCATGGCGCGGTCGTAGGTGCCGCGGACAAACTGCGCGCGCTCGACTTCGTAGAGCGTTTGCTTCGTCACGCCGGCGTCGGAGATGGCTGTCGACTTCACCATGGCGTTCTGCAGCATGCGATTGCCGAAAATGGCGCGCATGAAACCGGTCATCTGGCTTTGCGGGCCGTCGTTGGGCTCGAACCGTGTTCCGAGATAGCGCATCCAGTCATAGCTGGTGCGGCCACCGGCCTTTTCGACGACGCTCATCAGCTCGCTCGTCATCGACAGGAACTGCGACATCGACATGACGTCGAGCATCTGCGGATGCACGGTGATCAGCACGGAGGTCGCAGCACAGAGCGCCGACATGGTGAGGAAGCCGAGCTGCGGCGGGCAGTCGATGACGACGATGTCGTAGAAGCTCTCGATATCGGCGAGCACGTCGCCGATACGGGCAAAGAAAAGGGTTTCGGCAGCCCCGCCCGTCATCATCGCCTTCGGCGTCTCGTGCTCGAATTCCATGAGTTCGAGATTGCCGGGAATGAGATGCAGATTGGCTGTGTAGGTCGACCGCACGATATCGGCGATCGGCCGCGGGGCGTCATAGCGGATTGCGCCATAGAGCGTCTCGCCTTCGCCGACATCCAGCTCCGGCTGGTGGCCGAAGAGGGCCGATAGCGAGGCCTGCGGATCGAGGTCGATCGCGAGCGTTCTATAGCCGCGAAGCGCCAGATATTGGGCGAGGTGGGCGGAGGTCGTCGTCTTTGCCGACCCGCCCTTGAAATTCATCACAGACAGGACCTGCAGCTTTTCATCGCCGCGCCGGTGCGGGACATATTTGCCCGACTTGCCGCCGTCGTCGAGAACGCGGCGAATGCGTTCGATGTCGGAAACGGCATACATGCGCCGACCGTTTGACAAGGGCGCTGGGCCGTGGCCCTCTGAGGCCACCTGCCGCAGATAGCCTTCGCCGATTCCGATGAAGGCTGCGGCTTCGGCAGGACTGAAGAGACGCATCTGCTTTTGTGCCTGCGGGGGGAAGATTTTCTTTTGGTGCTGCTGCAGCTGATGGGCAAGCTCCAAAGCGTCGGCAGCCAGAAGCGTCGGCAGATGCTCCTGTGCGTCCTGGCTTTGAATTTTTTGCTGCAACATTGATATCCCCGAAAACTGCGCAAAAATCGTCATATCCGGACAATATGCGCAGATGCACTATGCTCCGATTCGGCGCGGTTTTACAAATGCATAGCGTTTTGGCGGATGTCCGGCCCTGGTGGCGGGAAGGGGGCCCACGGCGCAATCCGGTTGTCCGCGGACAACTCCTGTTCGGGGATGCGGGTGTATCTTCAATTAGAGCATAGATTTAATAGACTATTGACAGCCGATCTGATTGTGTCAGGATTGTGTTCAGTTGGCGATTGGATGCACGGAGCTTCCTGATGTTCTATCTCGGCGGAATGACCCTTGGCTATCTCGAGCCGCCCCCGCCTTTGCCGAAGGCGATGAAGGCAAAGCGACAGCCGGAAGTGGATGTCGCTTCCACGACGCTCGACACGGGGACGTGCGAAGAGTCCGATCGTAATCAGGAATGGGCGCGTGCTTTCCTGACCCCTTGGCACCTCCTTTACTGAGGAGCGCCGGCGTGGCGCCAGACTGCGCCGGTCAAGCCGTTGACAGCTGTCAACGAGCAAGTCGATTTCCGCGGTCGTGGAAAAGCGCAAATCGGTGAGAGAAGGGCTGTTTCGTGGCCGTGAATTGATTAAGTTCGCTGTCATGGACACCAAGCAAGATCGATCCGTTTCAAGTGCTCCGCCTGGGGATACGGCCGACAATCAGGGGCAGGTGCTGTCGCTGCATCAGCGCATACTCGGTGACGTCGAAGGGCGCATCCTTTCCGGGGAATGGCCGCCCGGACACCGCATCCCGTTCGAGCACGAACTGACCGAGCAATACGACTGCTCGCGCATGACGGTGAACAAGGCCCTGACGGAACTCGTCAAGCGCGGGCTGATCGAGCGGCGGCGCAAGTCGGGAAGCTACGTTACATTCCCGCAGGTCCAGTCCGCCGTCATGGAGATCCACGACGTCAAACTAGAAGTCCAGTCGCTGGGGCTCGATTACAGCTTCCGCGTCGATGAGCGAAAAGTGCGCAAGGTCGAAGGCCGGGATCGGGAACGCCTGGATCTCCCGAACTCTGGCAAGCTGCTGGACGTAACGTGCCGGCATTTTGCCGGCTCACGTCCCTTTTGCTTCGAGGAGCGGTTGATCAGCCTTTCTGCGGTTCCGGAGGCGGAAGAGGAAACGTTCGAGACTGCAGCGCCCGGTTCGTGGCTGCTCGGCAAGGTGCCGTGGAGCACGGCCGAACACCGCATTCGCGCTGTTGCGGCCAGCAAATCGGCGGCGCAGGCGCTCGACATCGCCACCGGCACCGCCTGCCTCGTCATCGAGCGGCGCACCTGGAGCGGACGGGCGCCGGTCACGCATGTAAGGCTCACCTATCCCGGCGACCGCCACGAACTCGTTGCTCAATTCGCGCCGAGCCCGATCGGCTAACCGGCCTCACCGGTTGTCCGCGGACAACTCGTGAGGCCGGGGTAGCAATAGCGCCAGCTATCCCGCGGCGACGCGCAGCCTCGGCGATGGTTCGTTGCCGGAAAAAGCGAAGACCTCGATCGGTTCGCCGATGCCCCTGACGGGGTAGGCGCCGAGATGTTCCATGCTGGAGGCGCAACCGGCGAGCTCGACGAAGGCGCGCGACAGCAGCACCGGGCGCTTGGTTTCCTTGGTCAGGCTTTCAAGCCTCGAAGCGATGTTGACGGCGGGTCCGATGACCGTGAAGTCGAGCCGGCGGCGCGAGCCGATGTTGCCGTACATCACGTCGCCGACATGCACGCCGATCCCGTAGCCGAGCGGCTCGCGGCCCTTGGCGAGGTTGTCCTGGTTGAGCAGGACGATTGCCGCTTCCGCCTCCCGGATGGCTTGGAGCAGGTTCTCTGCGGCGTCGGGATTGCTCAACGGAAAGATCGCCAGCAGCCCGTCACCCATGAATTTGAGGATTTCGCCGCCATGGCGCTCGATCGGTTCCGACATGGCGTCGAAATAGGCGTTGAGCAGTTCGATCACGTCGTCGCGCGGCCAGAGATCGGAAAGCTTGGTGAAATTGCGCAGGTCGCAGATGAGGATGGCGGCGCCGACGGTGACGCCGCTGCCCCGTGTCGTGGCCCCGGCAAGGATCTGTTCGCTCGCGTGCGGGCCGACATAGGTTTCGAGCAGCGTTCGGACGAAGCGGTTCTTCAGTCTGATTTCACTGACCAGCGCCAGCGCCGGCACCATTTTCGCGAGAAAGGCCAGATGCTCGTCTTCGAAGCCGCCCTTCCGGTCGGTGGCAAAGGTAACGATGTGGCGTTTCCCGAGCGTGTGCTCGAGCGGCCAGGCGATGTATTCGGTCAGGCCTTCGGCTCTCAGGTCAACATAGAGCGAGCTCTGCTCCTGCTCTTCCATCAGGTCCTCAAGGTTGGTCCGAACCTCGGCGCCCCCGTTGTTGATCACGTAGAGGGGGCTGTTGAGATAGAGAGCGGTGTTCTGGGTGCCATAGTCGTAGAGATCGATTTCGCCCTCGGCCAGTCCCTTGCGCCAGAGGATGCGGGCGCCCAGCCATTGCGGATGGTTGATGCGGAAGTGCAAGGTGGCGCGCGCGACGGGAACACCGGCTGCCTGCAGCCGTTCGCCCAACTCGACGAGGATGTTGTCGATGAAGCGCTCGTTGCGCGTTTCGATGATCAGCCAGTCGAGCACGCTTTGGCGTCGAGCCGGCCAGCTGCCATCCTCGGGTGAAGGCGAGGGGGCCTCAGATGGGGTCTGCATTGCTGTTCTCCATGGCGCTCAAACGGGTGACGCCGCGTAAGCCGAACGATGTATCGCAGCAAATGTGGAGCATCGGCACCGCCTTGATAAGGGGCAACCGGAAAAGCTTTTGAGAAATCTGGGCGGCATGCCGCCCGCTTCCGTCAGACGATTGGACGTGCCGGCGCGGCCGCAGACCGATTTCCGTCCATCAGCGGCAATTGCAGGCGCACCCGCGCGCCGCGCCATGGACCGGAGAGAATGTCGATACGGCCGCCGTGGAGCCGAGCGATCTCCCGCGCGAGATTGAGCCCGAGGCCGGCGCCGGTGGAGCGCGGGCGCAAGCGATAGAAAGGTTCGAAGACGCGCTCGCGTTCCTCCACCGGAATGCCGGCACCTTCGTCATGGATTTCGAGCCCGCCGGCGGCATCGACCAGCACGGTGATCGTGCCGGCACCGCCGCCATGTTCGATGGCGTTGCGCAGGAGATTGGCCACGGCCTGCTCGATCTGCCGCGGGCGGGCGCGGACCAGGGCGGCCGGCGCTTCGCCTTCGAATGCCAGCTCGTAGCCGGCTTCGAACGCAAGCGGCGCGAAGTCGGCAGCCATGACCCTCCCGAGAGCGACGAGATCGACCGCTTCGAGCGGGCCGCCGGCATGTTCGAGGACTTGCCGGTCGAGAAGCTGCTGGGCGAGATGCGACAGGCGTTCGATGTCGAGCCTGAGGCGCGTCGTTTCGGCGTCTTCCTGCAGAAGCTCGGCGCGGGTTCGCAGGATCGCGATCGGGGTGCGCAACTCGTGGGCCGCGTCGGTCAGGAAACGGTTGCGCTGGTCGTATCCCTCTCCAAGCCGCGCCAGGGCCCGGTTGAAGGCCCGCACCAGAGGGGCGATTTCGGTCGGCATCTCCTCGGTTTCGAGCTGCACAGCGCGGTTGTCGATGTCGATGCGCCCCGCCTGGTCGGCGGTCGAAACGAGGCTTGCGAGCGAACGGCGCACGACGGCCGGCGTTGTCAGCAGGGTGGAGACACCCATCACCAGGATGATCGGCAAAAGGAAGCAAAGCACGACGAGGACAAGTGTCGGCATGACCTCCATCCAGGCCGTCTTGCCGTCGAGGTCGCGCGCCATGTCGACATTGATGCTGATCTGCACGTCCAACGGTTCGTTGTCGCGGCGGGAAGAAACGGTTGCGGTGAGGATCTGGACCCGGCCGGCTTCTGTCTCGACATTGTGGAGGACCGCGTCCGGCAGCGTGCCGCCCTCTTCGAAAAGCAGTTTCGCTCCCTCCACCCGTTGCAGCAGGTCGTCACCGGCTCCCTCATAGGGGGCAGGGACGTTTCCGTAGCGCACGACCTGGCCGGCGGCGTCGCGGACGATGTACCAGAGATTGGGATAGGACTGGCGAAGCTCCCGCAGGTCCTCCGTCTCGTGCACGGTCAGCAGGCCGTTCGCGTCGCGCCCGACGGCGCGGTCGAGCACATCCACAGCGGCTTCGTTGTCGACGAGGAGGCGTGGCTGGGCGATGAACACGCCCAGGAAGAGGAGCCCGATGAAGACGACCAACGTGGCTGCCTGCAGGAGGATAAGCCGACGGACGAGGACCCATTGCAGCGAGCGCGGACGAACCTTGATCATGTCGTCGCGCGCAGGAGATAGCCGAGGTTGCGGATCGCCCGGATTTCGACGCCGGCGCCGACATCGTCGAGCTTGCGGCGCAGGCGCGAAAGATGGGAGTCGAGCGCGTTGGATTCGATCTCGTCTTCCATGGCGTAGACCGATTCCTCAAGCGTCGCCCTGAGCACGGTTCGGCCGGGCCGACGCATCAGCGCTTCGAGCGCAAGCCGTTCCCGGCGCAGGAGGTCGAGCGGCTTGTCGTCCACGGCAGCCTCCCGGTGGCGGAAGTCGTAGATGAGCCGCCCGACTTTCGTTTGCTCCGATTTGAGCGTGACCGGCCGGCGGGCAAGCGCGCGCAGTCGCGCCATCAGTTCCTCGACGGCAAAGGGCTTGGAAAGGTAATCGTCGGCGCCGGCATCGAGACCGCTGACCCGGTCGTTGATCGATCCGAGCGCGGTCAGCATCAGGATCGGCGCCTCGACGCCGAGGCTTCTGAGCTTCGGGATGAGATCCAGCCCCTCGCCATCGGGCACCCGCCGGTCGAGCACGACCACGTCATAGGGCCAGAGCTCGGCAACGGCCTCGGCGTCGGCGAGCGTCGAGACATGATCGACGATCACCTGGCGCCGCGCCAGGGCAGCCTTGAGGGCCGAGGCCATCTCCGGCTCGTCTTCCAGCAGCAAGATGCGCATGCGAGTTTCCCCCCTGTGCCCGCACCTATGCGGGGCGCCGATCCGTCACGTCACTTGCCCGCGGCGTCATTCGCATTCCAGCTTCGGCTGGCGGAAGTTGGTGATGTACCAGCGGCCCTGCTGCATCCGGGCGTAAAAGCTATAGAAGCACTCCTGCTCCTCGACATAACCCGGTGTCGAATACTCCTCGTAGCGCATTCCGCGGCGGGTGTCCCTGATTTCGCCGCTCGACGAGCCGGAGACGACATTCGTCGAGATCTTGCGCCATTGATAGGCGCGCTCGTTCCAGCCGAGTTCGAGAATGTTGGTGGGTGGGCCATAGTCGATGATGACGGATTCGACCGGCTGGCCGATATAGGTCTTCATCGTATCGGAAGCACAGCCGGCCAGTAGGACGGCGGCGGCGGCGAAGCAGGCGAGGGTGCGAAACCCCTTTGTGGAGAGCATGGCGGATCCCGGTTTTCCTGCAGCGCCAGTCGTCCACGGGACGCGCGAAGCCAGCAGTTGTCGTTGACGTGCCGCCTGTCCGAACCGACTGCGATCCGGATCGATGCGACGACTGACCGGGAGCTAAAGCGCCAAGATTACAGGGGCATTGCAGGGCCGCGGCGAAGCTCGCGAAAGCCGCCCCGACGAAGCTGGCGACCGCGCAACGGATATCGCTTCGACCGATAAAGCGCTGCTTGCTTCCTAGGCAGCGCGGTCTGCGTCACCGGCTTTCGTGGCCTTGGGATCCGCTGCGTAAACCAGGCCCGGCTTGACGATCCATTCGCCCGTGCGAAGTGCCAGAACGTCAAAGCCGCCGCCCGCCAGGCGCGGTGCGACGCCAACGAAGCGGTAGAGCAGGCCATCTCCGTCGCGCACGGCCTCCTGTATCGGGCAACCGCCCAGAGACCCGATGACGGCGCCTTCGAACGCGACACCCGCCAGCATGAAATATTCCGTTGGCAGGCGTCGGCTGGCTCTGCGGGAGAGTTTGAACCCGTTTGTGAATTTCATAATCTTGCTCGTCTGAGACGCTTTCGGATCCGGCAAAGCCGGTGCCGGCAAGCGTCTGCGTTGTTCTGCTCGCGTCCGGAGCCGGGCGGCATGCCGCCAACGGAAAATCCGGCCGGTCGCAGGAAAGGTGAATGCAGCGGCACCGGGTTGCGGCGCGGCACGTCTCAAGCCATTCAAAAGCGGCGCCAGCATGGCAGCTAACCTGGGGCAAAACGACCTATCGGCTCATTGCCGCCACCTGCTTCTATCGCGCGGATCGGCGTAGGATTTCGCTTGGGAAGGCGGGACGGAAAGATCAGGAAAGCATAAAGGGAGGTGGGTTGTGCGCTGCTTGACTTGGCGGCACACTAGCAAAGCATTGCGCTATGCGCTGGGTGTATCTCACCGCCAAACAACGGGCTAAGCGTCGGCTCGGAGAGCAGGAACCCTTGCACATGCGTTGCGCCGGCGCCTTGCGCGGCCTCGAATTGCGCATAGGTTTCAACGCCTTCGACCACGACGACGGGGGCGACGCAGGAAGCCAGGCCTACCATGTGCAGGAGGAACCGCTCCGCGTCGGGGCGTCCAAGCCGCAGGAAGAAACCGTCGATCTTCACGATATCGACCGGCAGGGACAAAAGTGCTTCCGGTGTCGAAAAACCCGTTCCGAAGTCATCGACGGCGACCCGATAGCCAAGGTCACGCACGCTCCGCACGAAGCGTGCGGCCGTCGGAAGCGCCGAGATCGGTAGGCTTTCGGCGAGTTCGAGTACGATGCGCGATGCCAGCCGCCGATGGGTCGACAGCAGATCGAGAAGGAGCGTCCGGTTGCGCTCGTCACAGATGCTCTCGACTGAGATGTTGCAGCCGAGGTCACCAGAGGGATGATGCGCCAACCAGTCGAAGGCAAGCGTGAGCATGTGCCTGTCCAGCGCCGCGATGCGCCCGGCCGCCTCCAGATAGCGTACGAACTCGCTGGCGGTCATGACCTCTCCGTCCGGCCGGATGATCCTTCCCAGACACTCCGAATAGAGTACGGTGCCGACATCGGCGACGGCATTGACGTGTTGAAGTGAAAACCCGACGCGCCCTTCTTTTGCTGCGTGGTCGAAAATTTCCACAACACGATCAAGCATTTAAACTCCATTGGCTTGGACGCGGGTCCGGCTGCAACCGCCGGCTCACCAGGGATGGGCCGGCGGCTCACTCCTGGCTATTGGGCAATTTCCGGCTCGGGCTCGACGACAACCACCGTTGGCGGCGGCAGCGTTTCGCGGATTTCGTCGATCTTGCCGTTGGCCGGGCCGACGCCGAGAATCCCCTTGGCTTCGTCGACCATATCGTCGCTTACCACGCCGTCTCGGGTGAAGCTGGCCAAAGCCTCGCGCAATGCCTCGTCACTCAGTGCTGGATCCGCGGGGATGGCGTCGACGCCGTTTTCGGCCTCGAAATGTGCATAGGCGACCGCATAGGCGGAAATGGCGGCCATCTTCGGGTCATTCGAATTGAGATAGGCGTGGTAGTTGCGATTGAGCGAACGGAAGCCGGGCGTCGCTCCCGGCGTCACCGGTTCGACCACCGGGTCCGATACGATTGCGACCGACTTGGCGGCTTTTTCAACCCTTACCGATTTGGCCGTCTTGGATTTGCTGCCGGACGTCTCGGATTTGTGGTGCGACTTTTCAGTCGACCGCTCGCCTTTCGTTCCCTTGCTTGCGCGGGAATTGTCCGATTTGCCGTGACTGGAACTGCTACGACTGGAACTGCTACCGTGACTGCTGCTGCTACCACTGCTACCGCCGCCACCACCATTGCCGCCACCGTTACCTCCACCGCCGCCGCCGCCATTGCCGCCTTTGGCGTAGGCTGAATCGATCAGGCCCAGGGGCGCGGCAGCCATCGGGGCGACGGCCAGTGTCAGTGCTACGATGCTGCGGGCGATCAGTTTCGCAGGCATGATAATCTCCATGTTTCCAATCCGTTGTTCTCCGTTCCTTTTCGGACTCAGCGAACACCCTTGCTGCAAGTGACGATATCCGCGCCCCGGAGAAGCTGCCATCGGCCCCAGACCATTGCCTCCGTGCCTAGGACTTAGGTCCTATTCCGCGGCATCAAAGGTCCGAAGGCAGTGAGGGGAGCCGGCGTTGTCATTGACCCTGCCGCGAGAGTGGTTAGGTTGGCGCGGCCTTGCTACAATCGGCGCGCCGCGCGAGCCGGCGGCCCGATCCGAGAGACCTGGTGCACGTCCAACACCTTATCACCCGCTGGAATTCTCAATCTCTAGCCACGCAGTTTCTGCTGATCGGAGGCGCGGTTGCCGCTTGCGCGATGGTTCTGGTCGGCGCCTTCGTTTCGAACAGGATCGAAGACGCGGTGACCCGGAATTCGGCCGCAACGACGGCGCTTTACGTCGATAGCGTGATCGCACCATTGCTGCCCGACATGCAGACGAACGAGGTGCTCGACGAAACGGTCGCCCGTGCGCTGGACGAGACGCTTGGCCAGGGGGCGCTCGGTGAACGCCTCCTCTCGTTCCGCCTGTGGCGTGCGGATGGCACGCTTCTCTATTCGAGCGACCAGGCGGGCGTCGGCGCCAAGGTGGAGCCAAGCGAGGAACTTCAGACGGCATTTTCGGGAAAGATGGTCGCCCGCTTTGACCAGGCAGGGGATGGAACCACGGACGAGACGGCGGCGGTGCCGGCGCTGGCCATCTACAATCCCGTGCTGCAGCCCTGGTCCGGCCAGGTGGTCGCCGTCTCGGAATTTCACGAAGTCGCCAATGATTTCGAGCAAAGCCTCAATCAGGCCCGCGCTCACACATGGTTGGCGGTCGCAGCCTTCACCCTTGCCTTCTTCGTCGTGCTGTCGGCGATCGTGCTTCGCGGCAGCAAGACGATCGAAAGCCAGCGGCATGCGCTCGCCCAGCGCGTCGACGAGCTTTCGGCATCGCTGGCGCAGAACGAAACGTTGCGCGGCCGGCTGCAGCGCGCGTCGCAGCGCGCCACGGCCCTGAACGAAAGCTATTTGAGGCGCATCGGCGCGGATCTGCACGATGGCCCCGCCCAGCTCGTCGCCTATGCTTCGCTGAGACTGGGCAGCGAGACCCTGAAGCGCGACACGACGCCGGCGGCTACCCGTGCGCGCGAAATCGGCGCGATCAAGGCGAGCCTCGACGAGGCGATGCAGGAAATCCGCACGATCTGTGGCGGCCTGGTTCTGCCGCAGATCGAGACGGCCGGGCTGGCAGAGATCCTGCAGCGATGCGTGAAGGCCCATCAGCAACGCACCGGGTCGGCGGTCGAACTCATCCTTGCCGATCCGCCGGACCGCCTGTCGCAGGCGGCAAAGATCTGCATCTACCGCTTCGTGCAGGAAGCCCTCAACAACGGCTATCGGCACGCCGGCGGCGTGAGGCAGCAGGTGTCGCAGCGGACGGTCGGCGACCGTGTCACCATTGAGGTCGCCGATGGCGGGCCGGGATTTGACCCCGACAAAGTTCCGCCCACAAGTCTTGGTCTTGCCGGTCTGCGCGAGCGGATCGAAAGTCTCGGCGGAACGTTCGAGCTCATCGTCGAGCCGACCGGGACCACCGTTCGCATGACGACCAGCGTCAAGGAGATCTGACAATCATGACGTCAAGGATACGCGTTGCCGTGGTCGACGACCACCCGCTGTTTCGTGAAGGCGTGACCCGGAGCCTGTCGGAGATCGAGGGGTTTGAGATCGTCGCCGAGGGCAGCTCGAAGGACGACGCGACCGAGATCGCGCAAAGCTTTGGACCGGACGTGATGCTCATGGATATCTCGATGCCCGGCGGCGGGCTGGACGCCATACCGGCGATCCTGGAGGTCGCTCCGGCGCAGAAGATCATCATGCTCACGGTATCCGAGGACGGAGACGACGTGACCACGGCGCTCGATCGCGGTGCGACCGGCTATGTGCTGAAGGGCGTCGGCGCATCGGCACTCGCCGAGGTCATTCGCACTGTCGCTTCGGGCGAGCGCTACGTGGCGCCGACCCTGTCGGCCAAGCTTTTGTCGACGAAAGCGCCGGCTCAGCCCGGAAAATCCAGCCTGGTCGCAGGCCTGACGCCGCGCGAAAAAGAGGTCCTGCAACTGGTGGCGGCCGGCATGAGCAACAAGCATGTCGCCATCGAACTGGACCTGCAGGAAAAGACCGTGAAGCATCACATGACGCAGATCATGACGAAGCTGGGGGTCGCCAACCGCACCGAAGCGGCGATGGTTCTGCGCGACGCGCGCGAGCTTTAGCTGCCGGGACCGACGGAAACCGCCGCCGCACCGGCGCGGATCATAGGCGTGCTAGTGCGCGAATGTCTGCATGCGCTGCTTGTCGGCTGATGTCGCGCGCCTGTTGATGATCGTCCGTCCGCGGGCATCTTTCATGATGTAGCGCCCCTTCCTGACCTGCTCGGTTATGCCGCCCTTGTGGCGGATACCGGCTTCGCCCTCGCCCTCGTCGTCGGCGTCTTCACTGGAGCGGGAGGCCTTGGAGTTCCCGCCGGAACGGTTTTCGTTGGAATTCCCGTTTCCATTGCCGTTGCCACCGCCATTGCCATTGCCATTGCCATTATTGCCGCCGCCGTTCCCGTTTCCACCGCTATTGCCGCCACCGTTGCCACCATTCCCGCCACCGTTGCCGCCGCCATTGTTGCCGTTTTTGGCAAGGGCGGCCGTCTCGGTGATCGAGAGCCCCGCGCGGGTCAGATCGAACTTGTAGGGAAGGGTCGTCACCAACAGGACCGCGGGCCAGAAGAATGCAGCAAGAAAAATCCGGCAACTGGGCATTTCAGTCCTCTGGCACTGGGCAAGACGCATAGTTGGGTACATTCCGGCGGATACCGGCATTCTCGACTTTGCTCATGGCCGGCATGGCCAGTCAACGCGCGTCCGCGCCGTTTACGCTTTCCCAGACCTTTCCCCGGCGACGGCCGGACAATCGTCGGATTTCCTTAAGACCAAAGTCGGGCTCCTTGCGGCGTCGCTTGGCGGTCGCGGCCGAACGTTTCCTACCGAGCGGCGGTCTGGGGCGTGAGCCAGGTCGTCAGGCGGGGCCTGCGATCGAAATTGTCATGCACACCGTTGCATCGTTTCATTTGCCATATTCTCGACACCGAGATCGTTGACGTCTCCGGCAGGCTGGGACCACCCGGCGCTCATCGAGCGCCCGCTCCTGCGCCTCTTCGGAGGCTCGGGGGCGGGCGTTTTGCGCCTATTGAAAGATCAACACTTGTCACACGACAAATCGACCGGGCACGTCAAGAAACGCATCGTGCTGCATTTTCCCGGCTTCGAGCCGCTGGATGCCGGCAAGCATCAGGCGCGCTACAAGCGATCGGCGGTCAAGACCGCGAGACTCCAGGATTTCGATGTGCAGGTCGGGCAGGTGCAAAGCGAGGGACCCGGCCGCTATTTCGACGTGGACAGCCAGGGTGCGGACTGGCAGACGGCCAGCCGCGTCTACATCTTCGATCACGACGAAATCGTCAGACGCCTGAACGGCCGGGGCACGCTGCATAGAATGGTCGCGGGCTACCTGAGCGCCCTGCGCGTCGTCTGGGAAGGCGGTGCGCTCGGCTACTTCCGGCATGCCTGGCGGTTCGGCCTGTTCTTTCTCTTTCCGTTCCTGCTGGTGGCAATCGGCGTGGCGGGGAGCGTGTTGATCGGCACCGCGCCCTATTGGCTTGCGCTTGAATCGTCACTTCTCGTCCTAAGCGTGATCGTCGCCTATCTCGCCTTTTTCAAGCTGTTTCTCCCCTGGTCGGAGCGGTGGCACACCCTGCATCTCTTTTCCGACTGGGAGCTGGCGGTTGCCGTCGCGCGACTGGAAAAACCCTATTTCAAGCAATGGGTTGAAGACAATCTGGCATCCGTCAGAGCAGCGCTCAGCGAGCCGGCCGACGAATATGTCATCAGCTCCCACAGCATGGGCTCCAGCATAGCCACCCAGGTGATCGGTACGCTGGTGGAGCGGGAGCCGGACCTCTTTGCCGGGAAACGTGTCGTCTTCGTCACGCTCGGCGGCGCGATCCTGCAATGTGCTCTGTTGCGCTCGGCCGAAGTGTTGCGCGCGCGTGTCGGCGCCATCGCCCGGGTGAAGGATATCTTCTGGTTCGACGTACAGTGCCTGACGGATGCGATCAATTTCTACAGGTGCAAGGTGGTGGCGCTTGCCGGACACGACGATGCTCCGCAGCCGCCCATCGTCTTCATCCGGCTGAAGCACATGCTGTCGCCGGAGCGCTATGGCCGGATCAAGCGCGACTTCCTGCGTGTGCATCGCCAATACGTGCTCGATGCCGACGTCCGCGCGCCCTTCGATTTTACGATGATGACCGCCGGGCCGCTTCCGGCCGCCTCATTCACCAACGCGGCGTGACGGCAAACAGTCCTGCCGGGGCAGGGCTGTTGCTTGCCGCTCACCTGTTCAGCACCGAGAGACCGCTCTCCCGGTCAAACAGGTGCAAGCCGTCTGGCTCGATTGCGAAGGATACGGTTTCCCCCGGCCTGGGGCAGCCGCTGGCCTTGACCAGTGCGCCGATTTCCTTGCCGGCAAACAGGAAGGTCACGAGCGCGTCGTTGCCATGAAACTCGACTAGGTCGGCGATGCCCTCGATACGATTGAGCCCGCTTTCCGCCGGCGCCAGGTCGGCGGGACGTATGCCCAGCACTAGCGTCTGGCCATGGCGAAGCGTGAACCTGTCGTCCGAGATCGCGAAGCTGCCGCCCGCACTGCGCAACAGCCAGCCGCCTTCGGTCTTTTCGGCCGTCACGTCGATGAAATTCATGTTGGGTGTGCCGATAAAGCCGGCGACGAAGAGCGTGCGCGGGCGTTCGTATATCTCGGCGGGCGTTCCGACCTGCTCGATCGCGCCACCCTTCATCAGGACGATCCGGTCGGCAAGTGTCATCGCCTCCAACTGGTCGTGGGTCACATAGATCGTCGTGGTCTTCAGCTTCTGGTGCAGCCGGGCGATCTCGACCCGCATGTGATTGCGCAGCTTCGCGTCGAGATTGGAGAGCGGCTCGTCGAACAGGAAGACGCGCGGCGTCTTGATCATGGCGCGGGCGATGGCCACACGCTGCTGCTGTCCACCCGAAAGTTCGGTCGGCTTGCGGGAGAGATAGGGCACCAGCCCAAGCGTTGCCGATACAGCGCGAATGCGCGTATCGATCTCCGCCTTCGGTACCTTCATGCGCTTTAGCCCGAAAGCGATATTGTCGTAGATCGTCATGTGTGGGTAGAGCGCATAGTTCTGGAAGACCATGGCGACCCCGCGGTCGCGAGGCGGCAGGTCGTTGACCGCCCGCCCGCCGATCGAGACGATGCCGCCGGAGATATCCTCAAGGCCGGCAATCATGCGCAGCAGCGTGGACTTGCCGCAGCCGGATGGACCGAGAAACACGATGAATTCATGATCGGCGACATCGAGGTTGAAATCCTTGATGACATCAACGGCGCCGTATTGCTTATCGACGTTGGAGCAGACGATGTTCGCCATGGCTCAATCCTTCCCACTGTCCATGCGGATCTGCAGCTTGATATCCGTCGGCCGGGCAGAAGCAGCGCGCTCGAACGCCTTGATGCTGTCTTCGAAACGAAAGGTTTCGGTGATCAGCGGCTTCAGGTCGACCTTGCCGGACGCGATCAATTGCAGGGCTCGGTCGAAAATGTTGGCGTAGCGAAACACGGTCTCGATGCGGACCTCCTTGGAGATCGCGCCCGGTACGTCGAACTGGACGGCTTCGACCGGCAGCCCCACCAGCACCACGGCACCGCCGGGGCGCACCAGATCGAAAATCCTCGAAAAGGCCTTGGCGCTGCCGCTTGCTTCGAAGACGACATCGGCGCCCCAGCCACCGGTCTCGGCAGCGACCACGTCGGCAAAGGCTTGTTCGGCGATGTTGACCGGGGTGATGCCCGGATATTGTGCTGCGATGGCCAGTTTCTCGGCGCTGAAATCGGAGATGAAGACGCGGCTGCAGCCGCCGGCAAGGGCCGCAAGCGCCACCATGATGCCGATCGGCCCGCAGCCGATGACCGCGGCGACATCTCCGGGTGCGATCCGGGCGCGGGCGGCCGCCTGCATGCCGATGGCGAAGGGCTCGACCATCGCGCCCTCGGCAAACGAGACGTTCTCTGGAAGCTTGTAGGTAAAGGCGGCCGGGTGGATGGCGAAAGGCGTCAATACGCCATGGACCGGCGGGGTTGCCCAGAAACGCACCTTGGGATCGACATTGTAGATGCCGAGCTTGGAGGCACGGGACGAAAGATCCGGAACACCCGGTTCCATGCAGACGCGGTCGCCGACGTCGAGCGTTTCGACATTGCTGCCGACCGCGACGACGGTGCCGGCGGCCTCATGGCCGAGCACCATCGGCTCGCGCACCACATAGGGGCCGATAGCGCCGTGGGTGTAGTAGTGCACGTCGCTGCCGCAGACGCCGACCGTGTGGATGGCGATCTTGACGTCATCGGGGCCGAGTTCGAGCGGGAGATCGATCTCCCGGAGCGCGAGCTTGCCTTGTTGCTCGAGGACCAACGCTTGCATGAAGGATTTCCTTGTTTCTACTGTGTCTTGCGCTTGAAGGCGCTGTTGAGCATGCCGCTTAAGACCCCGATGAAGAGCAGCGGCGGGATGGAGAGCAGCACGACGGATGCGTTGAGGATGCCCCAGGGCACGTCGCGACCGAGCTGCGTCAGCTCCGAGGCGACGATCGGCAGCGTCTTTGCGTCCGACGTCGTCAGCATCAGCGCGATCAGGAACTCGTTCCAGACGAGCACGAAGGCAAAGGCGACAGCGCCGATCAGCGACCGAAGGGCAATCGGCAGCGCGATCAGGAAGAAGATCGCATAAGGACCGTAGCCATCGACGCGGGCAGCCTCCTCGACTTCCTTCGGCACCCGCGCAAAGGCCGGGACGCTCAGCCAGATGATGGTCGCGAGCGTCAGCAACGAATAGGTGACGATCATCGACAGGCGCGTGTCGTAAAACCCGAAATCGAGCCAGATCACCATCAGTGGAATGGCGATCGCCACCGGCGGCAGGAAGCGCAGCGACAGAACGAAGAACTGGATGTCACGGGACCACCGGTTGGGGTAGCGCGCGATTGCATAGGCGGCCGGCAGGCCGAGGACGGCACCGATCAGCACCGCGGCGGCCGATATCAGCAGCGAATTGACGAGGCCGGCAAAGACGCTTTCGCGACTGAGCACATAGGCGAAGTTGTCGAGCGTTGGCTCGAAGATGAAGAGCGGTGTCGGGGTGACGATATCGACGCGGTTCTTGAAGGCGTTGAGTGTCGTCCAGACCATCGGGAAGACGGCGGAGAAGGCGGCGAGGCCAAGGATCAGCCGGCCGATGAGACGGCCAATGGTGTGAGCGGTCATCACTGAACCCTCTTCCAGATGAAGGTGAAGGCGATCGAGGTGGCGATCATCATCAGAACCGCCATGCTGGAGGCATAGGAGATGCGGCCGGACTCGATGAAGCCTTGCGAGAAGGCGTACATGTCGAGCGTTTCGGTCGCGATCCCTGGGCCGCCGCGGGTCATGACATAGATCAGGTCGAAGGCGCGCAGCGACTCGATCATCTTGACGAAGGCAAGCGAGATCAGCGGCGCCTTCAGCATCGGCAGCGCGATGAAGGCATAGATCTCCCAGGTCCGAGCATGGTCGAGTTTTGCGGCCTCGAACGGCTGCGGTGGCAAAGTCTCTAGCAGTTTCAGAACGATGACAGCGAAGAACAGGCCCCATTGCCAAACGTCGACCAGCGCGACGGTCGCAAGTGCAGTCGCCGGATTGGAGAGCAGGTCGAGCGGCTGGCCAGTAATCGCCTTGTAGGGGTAGGTGGCGATGCCATAGAGCGGATGGAAGGCGAACTTCCAGACGAAGGCGGCCGATACCCGCGGCAGGATGACCGGCACCAGAAACAGAAGCGCCAGCAGATTGCGCGTGCGCGGCGAGACGCATTCGAACAGCAGGATGCCAAGGCCGACGGCGATCAGGAGCGTCATGCCGACGGTCACCGCTTCCCAGGTAAGAGAGACGCCGATGGCGTTGATGAAGCGCCGATCCGAGAACAGGTCGATGTAGTTGGCAAAGCCGATAAGATTGCCGTCGGGACGACTGAGCTCCCGGTTCTGGAAGGAAATGTAGATCGCATAAGCCGTCGGCACGAGGGCGAGAACGGCGAGGATCCCCATGGCCGGGGTGAGGAACACCGCCGGCAGGTTGTTTTTTTGGCTCATGTCATGACGTCCTGCGGCTGAACGCGAAACGCGCCACCGATGGTGCGGTGGGCCACCGACCGGCCTTCCGCCTGCCGATGGCCCTGGGAGGAACGGTTACTGGCTGCGGGCAACCAAGTCCTTGGCAAAGCCGTCGAGCTCGTCGAGGCCTTCCTTGATGTCGGTGCGCGTTCCGGTGATCAGCTCCTCGAGGATGATGCCCCAGCGGTCGCCAAGATCAGGCCATTGCGGGTTCTGCCAGAAGTTGACGGCGGTGACCTTGCCGGTATCGGCGAGCGCCTGGCCGAGATCGGGGCCGTAGAGTTCGGCGAATTTCGGGCTGGTCATGATGCTGGTGCGATTGAGTTCGCTAAACTGTCCAGCTTCGAGCCGCCGGGCCTCGTTTTCCTTCGATGTCGCCCAAGCTACGAACAGACCGGCGCAGGCCTTGGATGCCTCGTCCTTGTTGGCCTTCATGCCGATCGCGAGACCATGGCCGTAGCCGCCGCCCGTCAGCGGTGCCGGAGGCGGCAGGTAGCCGACCTTGCCGGCGACCTTGGAGGATTTCGGATCGATCGCCATACCGACCAGCGGCGTGGATTCGATCAGCATCGCCACCTGGCCGGAGGTAAAGGCGCCGACCGCTTCGTCCCAGCCGCCGGTCTGGCTGCCCGGTGCCGAGTACTTGAAGAGTTCGAGATAGGTCTCGGTCGCCTTGACCGCCTGTTCGCCGTCAAAAACCGGCGTCTTGCCGTCGAACCAGTTGCCGCCAAAGCCCTTGAAAAATGGCATCCAGCGCCAGACATTGGCGCCCGAGCCGCGCTGGCCGCGAAGAGCTGTGCCGTAGATGCCCTGGTCGGGCTGATTGAGCTTCTTCACTGCGGCAACATATTCGTCGAGCGTCTTCGGCGGCGTAATGCCAGCGGCCTCGAGCAGGTCCTTGCGATAGACCATCAGGTCGCCGCCGCCGGTGACCGGCGCAAACCAGACCTTGCCGTCATAGGTCGCAACCTTCTGCCGGCCCGGATCGAAATCGGCATAGTCGTATTCCGCCGGATAATAATCCGTCAGCGGCGCGACCCAGCCGGCCGACGCAAACAGCGCCACATTGGCTTCGTCGATGTAGTAGACGTTGTATTTGCCGATGGTCGAGGCGTCGGCCTTGGTCTTGGCGCGCCGATCGTTTTCGTTGAGATAGTCGATCTCGAAGGATGCGCCGCCGGATAGCTTCTCGAATTCGGACTTGTAGTCCTCAAGCAGCGTCAGCCCGTCGCGGGGCTGGGCCAGCACCTTGATCGTGCCGGAGCATTCGGCCGCGACCGCAAGAGTCGTCAGGCCGGTGGAAAAAAGGCATGCAAAGGCGATGCTCGAAACGAGCGTTTTGGCTTTAGTCATTGTGAAAAGACCTCCCCAGGTCTGCGATGCGCGCCGGATACTCCTCAGGTCCGGTGCGTCTCCTAATAGCGAACCGTTTCGCTGATCCTGATGATAGACCTTACACTCCGCCGAACTAGCGTGCCCGATGCGGCGATTCTATACTTTCATGCGCCATTCCGCCCGCAAAGGACTATTTGCAGCGCAGCAAAATGCAAGGATTCATCGTTGGCGTCCGAACGTGGCGCCCTAAGAGCGGGACGTACGACGCTGGCCTGTCAGCCGCCGGTAGGCCGACGGCGTCATCTTGTGCTGGCGCAGAAAGGTGCGGTTGAAGTTGGAGATGTTGAGGTAACCGACTTCGAAGCAGATGTCGGTGATCGGCATGTCGGTTTCGGCCAGCAGCTTGCAGGCCTGCCAGATGCGCAGCTTGTTGACATGGTCGGTAAAGGTGTTGCCGGTGTTCTTCTTGAAGAAGCGGGAAAAGGCCGTTTCGCTCATGCCGGCCTGCCGGGCGAGATCCGCAAGATGAATGTCGGTGGCGATGTTCTCGTAGATGAAGGCGAGCGCCCGGCGCAGCGCATCGAGCGATTCCTGGTCGAGCTCCGGCGCGAATTCCGGCGAGGAGAGCAACTCGTATTCCTCAGTGTCGACGAGAAGATTAAGCAGCTGGATGAACAGCGAGAAGCGCGAAAGCCCTTTCAGATTGCCCATGCGCTCGATCAGCTCCGCGCCTTGCGCCCGCGTCTCTCCATGAAACACCAAGCCGCGCTCTGCGCGGGCGAAGAAGGCTTCGAGTTCTGCAAATTCCGGCAGTGTGTCGGTGATCTCGCGCATGCGGTCCGGATGAAACTGGATGACGATGTCGCGCCCCTCGATCACTTCGCCGGGCTCGGTGACCGTCACCCAGTCATGCGGCAGGTTGCTGCCGATGACAGTGAGATAACCCGGACCGAACTGGCCGATATGATCACCGACGAAGGCAAGGCCCGAGGCCTTGCGGATGAGATGGATTTCGATCTCCGGATGGAAGTTCCAGACGTTGCGTTCCCACGGATAATCGTCCAGACGCCAAAGGAAGGTCTCGTTGACGCCGGTAACGATGTGCTCGAAGGTCGGCGGGTTGGTTGCGAGCGAAGCGGGCTTTGCCGGCGCGCGTTTTGAGCCCCGCGCCGTACTCATTGCCTGACCCTCCTTCGCGCCGTGTCTATCGGTCGTCTCCTTTGGAGAAGGAGCGGCCGCCTATTGCACCCAAGCCGCCCCGTTTTCCGAAACTATGTCAGGCGCGCTCGGCCCAGATCTTCGCGAGTTCCACCAGCGTCTTGACGCTACGATCCATGTCCTGGCGGCTGACCCATTCGAGCGGCGAGTGGAAGGCGTGGCCGCCGGCAAAGAGGTTGGCCGAAGGCAGACCCATGTAGGACAGACGAGAGCCGTCGGTGCCGCCGCGGATGCTGCCGCGCACTGGCTGCATGCCGGCGCGGCGGATCGCCTCGATGGCATTCTCGACGATCTCCGGGTGACGGTCGAGGATGGCCTTCATGTTGCGATACTGCTCTTTGACCTCGAAGCTGTAGGTCGAGCCCGGATAAGCCGTCATCACATCCTTGACGATGCCTTCGAGCATGGCTTCCTTCGTGGCCAGGCCTGCCTCGTCGAAGTCGCGCACTATGAGGCCGAGCTGCGCCTTGTCCATTGAGCCGGTCACTCCGGTCGGATGCACGAAGCCGTTGCGGCCGTCGGTGCCCTCGGGGGATACGTCACGCGGGAGCCGGCTAATGATGTCGCCGGCGATCTTGATGGCGTTCTCCATCTTGTCCTTGGCAAAGCCCGGATGGATGGCGACGCCATGGATGACGATCTCGACGCCATCGGCGGAGAAGGTCTCGTCCTCGATATGACCCGCCGTTTCGCCATCGACCGTATAGCAGAATTCGGCACCGAGCTTCTTCAAGTCGACCTTGTCGACGCCGCGGCCGATTTCCTCGTCGGTGGTGAAGAGCAGCTTGATCGTGCCGTGCTTGATATCGGGATTGTCGACGAGCACTTGAGCGGCTGTGACGATCTCCGCAAGCCCGGCCTTGTCGTCGGCGCCGAGCAGCGTCGTGCCGTCGGTCGTGACGATGTCATTGCCGATCTGGTCGTTGAGAACCGGGTGGTCGGCGACGCGGATCACCTGCTGCGGATCGCCCTTAAGCCTGATATCGCCGCCCTGATAGTTGCTGACGATCTGCGGCTTGACGTTGGTGCCGGTGAAGTCGGGCGCCGTGTCCATGTGCGAGCACCAGCAGATGACCGGCACCGGCTTGTCCACGTTCGAAGGAATAGTGGCGTAGACATAGCCGTTCTCGTCGAGATGGGCGTCGGCAAGGCCGATCGCCAGCAATTCCTCGACGAGCACACGGCCGAGGTTCTTCTGCTTTTCCGTCGAAGGCTGCGTCTTCGACCTGGCGTCGGACTGGGTGTCGATGACGACATAACGAAGGAAGCGGTCGAGAACGGTATCGGTCATGAGCGGGATCCAATGCTGGTGAGCGTGCAACCGCTATACTCCCGCGTCACGATTCCTCAAACCGGATTCAGTCGCTGTGTGTCGAGGCCATCGGCCTAGGCTCGCATGTCTGGTCTGGTGGTTGACGAGGCGGCCTGCATCGACATCGAGAGCGCCTTAGTAAGTCCCGCTTGATCGTCCCGTCATTCCGGCATCGCTACTTCGGCCTTTGAACTCCGCGGCCAGCTTCGACGTTGCGCCGACCAGCAGGCCGACATCGTTGCCGACGGCGACGAAGGTGGCGCCGAGGTCGAGGTAGCGACGGGCGAGTGCCTGGTCGGAGGTGAGAATGCCGGCGGCTTTGCCATGCGACTGGATGGCGAGCAGCGCCGCTTCGACCGCTTCTTGCACTTCGGGCGCGCCGGGTCTGCCGAGAAAGCCCATGTCGGCGGCTAGGTCGGCAGGGCCGATGAACACGCCGTCGACGCCTTCGGTGGTCGTGATCTCGTCGAGCGCGGCAAGGCCGGCCCGGCTTTCGATCTGCACGAGCAGGCAGATCTCGTCATTGGCGGTCTGCAGATAGTCGGGGATGCGGTTGAAGGCGGACGCCCGCGCAAGGGCAGCACCCACACCGCGCACGCCGTGGGGCGGATAACGCACGGCGCGCACCAGGGCGCGGGTCTGCTCGGCGCTTTCAACCATCGGCACCAGCAGCGTCTGTGCGCCGATATCGAGGATCTGCTTGATCATCCAGGTCTCGCCGATCGGCGGGCGGACGATGGCATGGCTTGGCGAGGCCGAAAGTGCCTGGAGTTGCGCTGCCAGAAGCGGCACGTCGTTGGGCGCATGTTCGGCGTCGAGCAGCAGCCAGTCGAAGCCGGCGCCGCCGCAGATCTCGGCGGTATAGGGATTGGCGAGCGCCAGCCAGAGCCCGATCTGCGGGCGCTTCTCGGCCAGGGCCTGTTTGAACGGGTTGCGCGGAGCGGGCATGGTCGGTCCTATTCGAAGAAGCAACTGACGGTGCCCGACGGACCGAAGTCGGCGACGATGGTGTCGCCGTGACGAGCCTCGACCGGGCGGATGAAGGAACCGGCAAGCACGATCTGGCCGGTGTCGATGCGGTCGCCGTAAAGCGCCAGCCGATTGGCGAGCCAGGCGATGCCGCGGGCCGGATGGTTGAGCACGCCGGCGCCAAGCCCGGTCTCCTCCACTTCAGCATTGCGCGAGACGATCGCGCCCATCCAGCGCATGTCGATCGCATCCGGCCGCATCTGCCGGCCACCGAGTACAATGCCGGCATTGGCGGCGTTGTCCGAAATGGTGTCGACGATGGTGCGCGCCTTCTTCGTTTCGGGATCGACGCGCAGGATGCGCGTATCGAGGATTTCGAGTGCCGGCGTCACATAGTCGGTGGCGTTCAAGACGTCGAAGACGGTGACGTTGGGGCCGGCAAGCGGCGCCTTCATCACGAAGGCGATCTCGGCCTCGATGCGTGGCTGGATGAAGCGGCTGCCCGGGATACGCGCGCCATCCTCAAACAGCATGTCGTCGAACAGTACGCCGGAATCGGGGATGTCGATGTTCAGCGCATATTGCATCGCCTTGGAGGTCAGCCCGATCTTCCAGCCGATCACCCGGCGTCCGGCGGCGATCTTTTGCTTCACCCAGGCGGCCTGCACCGCATAGGCGTCGTCCATGGTCATGTCAGGATGTTGCAGCGACAGCAGGCCGGTCTGGACGCGCTCGCGTTCGGCGGTGTCGAGGGCGCTAGCTGCGGCCCCGATCTGGGATTTGTCGAGCATCGATCAGGCCTCGTCGGCAATGGGGTTGATGAGCGTGCCGATGCCTTCGGCCTCGACCTCGACGATGTCGCCGGGCTTCAGCCAGATCGGCGGATCGAAACGGGCACCGGCACCGGTCGGTGTGCCGGTGACGATAACGTCGCCGGGAACCAGCGTCGTGAAGGTCGAGACGTAGTTGATGATCTTGCGGAAGGAGAAGATCATCCGGCTGGTGCGATCCTGTTGGCGCACCTCGCCGTTCACCCGCGTTTCGAGCTTGATATCCGCAAGCTGTGCCTCATCGGTGAAGGGCACCAGCCAGGGGCCGATCGATCCCGTGCGGTCGAAATTCTTGCCCTGGGTGACATTGAACTTGGCATGGCGAACCCAGTCGCGGATCGTGCCTTCGTTTGAGAGCGACAGTGCCGCGATTTGGTCGAGCGCGCTCGCCTCGGGAATGCGGCGGCCGCCCTTGCCGATGACGATGACGATCTCGCCTTCATAGTCGAGCTGCGGGCTTTCAGGCGGGCGGATCAGCGGCTGGGCGTGACCGGTAAAGGAGCGCGGAAAGCGGATGAACAGCGACGGATTGGAAGGTGCCGCCTGCCCGTCCTTGTACTCTTCGTTGCGGTCGGGGAAGTTGACGCCGACGCAGATGATCTTTTCCGGTGCCGGCACAGGGATTTCGTACCGGATCTCGTCGAGTGAGAGGTCGGGTGTAAGGCCCGCCGCCTCGTCCACAAGCCGGGCGAGGGCACCGGCTTCGATGACTTCGCGCAAGGTCGGAAAGGTCGATCCGTGCCTTTTCGACAGATCGATGATGCCATTGCCGGAAACGACACCGTAGCCGGCTTTTCCGCCGGCCGAAAAGCTTACGAAACGGGGATGGTTCATAGCGCGGCTTCCGTGTTCTGCTGGT
Organism: Ensifer sp. KUDG1; assembly: GCF_050434285.1. Lineage (NCBI taxonomy): Bacteria > Pseudomonadati > Pseudomonadota > Alphaproteobacteria > Hyphomicrobiales > Rhizobiaceae > Ensifer > Ensifer sp. KUDG1. Next base: position 47,058 of record NZ_JBNDIG010000013.1, on the reverse strand, counting down.
GTGTGTTGAGCGCGGCCGCGACTTCGGTGATCACCTCGAAGGCGGTGGTGGCATCTTCCTCCGTCATGTCGAACTGGCCCGCCTGGAAGCGGATCGCGACACGCCCGTCGACGCGGGTTTGGGTCAGGTAGATACGCCCGTCATCGTTGATCGCGTTGACCAGCGCGATGTTATGGGCGTCCGCATCGCCCTGGCTGCGATGCCGGAACGAAAACAGCGACAGCACCGGCGGCGTGACGATCTCGAAATCCTTGTGGCTGCCGAGCCGCTCCGCCAATTGTTCCGACCAGCGCACATGGTTGCGGATCATCGTCTGCAGCCCGTCGAGGCCGTGGAAGCGCAGCAGGAACCAAAGTTTCAGCGCACGGAAGCGTCGCCCGAGCGGGATCGTCCATTCGGAATAGTTGATGATGCCGTCGCGGCCGTGGGTCTTCAGATATTCCGGCTGGATCGCGAGTGTTTTCACCAGATCGCCGGGACTGCGGATGAAATGCGCCGAGCAGTCGAACTGCGCGCCCAGCCACTTGTGCGGATTGAAGACGACGGAGTCGGCGTTTTCGACGCCGGCCCAGAGGTCGCGAAATTCCTCGCAGATCATCGCGGCACCGGCCCAGGCGGCGTCCACATGGACATAGAGGCCGTGGGCATGCGCAACCCGCACCACCTCGGCGATGTCGTCGCAGGCGCCAGTGCTCGTGCCGCCGGTGCAGGCAATTACGCCCGCCGGCACGAGGCCCGCCGCCTTGTCGCGAAGGATTGCAGCTTCGAGCGCCTGGCAATCCATCGCCCGGTGCGGACCCTTTGCCGGGATACGCACGAGGTTTTCCTCGCCGATGCCCGAAGCCCAGATCGCCCGGTCGATCGAGGTATGAACCTGATCGGAGGAATAGATGCGCAGCTGCGGCTGGCCGGCGAGGCCCTTCCTGTTGCCCTGCCACCCAAGCGCCTTTTCGCGCATGACAAGCACGGCAGAGAGCGTCGCCGAGGAGGCGGAATCCTGGATTACGCCGGAAAAGCCTTCAGGCAGCCCGATCGCCTGACGCAGCCAGTCGAGCACCTTGGTCTCAAGCTCGGTCGCTGCCGGCGAGGTCTGCCAGAGCATGCATTGCGCCGCCATGGCGGTGACCAGATATTCCGCGACGACAGAGACCGGCGCGGCGTTCGCCGGGAAATAGGCGAAGAAGCGCGGATGCTGCCAATGGGTCATGCCGGGCAGGATGATCTTCTCGAAATCCTCGAAGATCGCCTGCATGTCCTCGCCTGTCTTCGGCGGCTGCGACGGGATCTGGGCGGCGATCGCGCCCGGTGCCGTCTGTGCCCGCACCGGCCGGTCGCGCAACGACGCGCGGTAGTCGGCACCCCATTGCGCTGCCTTCAGCGACCATTCTCCGAAACTTTTCTGATCCACCCTGTTCCTCCGTCAACTCTTGTGGTGCGCGCCTGCTGGCAAAACGTCAGGGCGCGACGATCGGTTGCGCCTTGAGGATCGAGTCCCTGGCTTCGGCGCCGGCGAAGGAACTGCCTTCCTCGAACCAAGATTTCGGTGCCGGCGCGCCCCAGAGCGTCTGGCGCTGCGGGTCCTTCAGGTCCCACTTGATCGGTTCGAGATCGGGATCGACGGTCTGGTAGTCGGAGCAATAGATCTCGATGCGGTGACCGTCCGGATCGCGGACATAGAGGAAGAAGGCGTTGGAGATGCCGTGCCGGCCGGGGCCGCGCTCGATGTTGGCAAGCCAGCCGGACGTCGACATCAGGTCGAGCAGGTCGATGATGTTGAGCGGCGTCGGCACCCAGAAGGCGGTGTGGTGCAGGCGCGGCCCGCGACCGTTGGTAAAGGCAATGTCGTGCACGCCGCCCTTGCGGTGGGTCCAGGCCGCCCAGAGGCGTCCCGTCTCCTCGTCGGCGGTGTACTCGGTCACGCGGAAACCGATCTCGTTGTAGAAGGCGACCGCTTCGTCGACATTGGGCGAGAAGCAGTTGAAGTGGTCGATGCGCAGCGGCTTCACGCCGCGATAAAGGGCATACTTCTGGTGGATCGGCGGCAGCCGGTCCATCTTCGAGTAGAACTCGAGCGGGATGCCCTGGGGATCACGGGTGCGAAAGGTGCGCGACTGGTAGGGACGCTCGATCCACTCGACCGGCAGGTCCTTGGCCTTGAAGAAATGCGCGGCCTTTTCGAGGTCTTCGTCACCAAAAACCTTGAAGCCGAGGTCGCGTGCTTCTGCCGATGCCGCCTTCTTGAGGATGATGCAGTGGTGGCCGCGCTCCTCCATGGCCCGCAGATAAATCGTATCCGCCGTCTCGTCGGTGACCTGCAGGCCGAGCACGTCGACATAGAAGGCGCGCGATTTGGCGAGATCGGTGACGGCGAGCTCCACATGGCTCAGCCGCACGATGTTGAAGGGCGGGTGAAGGTTCGGTTTCGGCAACGGCATTGATGTCTCCTCCAGATGTGTAGCCAGCGCGCGCTCAGCCGCCGAGCTTGGCGATCGCATGCGCCGAGCTGGCAAAGGCGATGTTCTTGGTTTCCATGTAAAAGTCGAACGACCAGTCTCCGCCGTCGCGACCAATACCCGAACTCTTGACGCCGCCGAAGGGTGTCGGCAGATGGCGCACATTCTCCGAGTTGACCCAGATCATCCCGGCTTCGAGGTGATCGGTGAAGCGGAAGGCGCGGGTGACGTCCGAGGTCCAGAGATAGCCGGTCAGGCCATATTGCGTGTCGTTGGCGAGCGACAGTGCCTCCGCCTCATCCTTGAAGGGGATGGCAGTCAGCACCGGCCCGAAGATCTCTTCCTGAGCGATACGCATGCCGTTGTTGGCGCCGGTAAAAAGTGTCGGGGTCACGTAGCAGCCGCCGCCCGGGCCTTGGAGTTTCTCGCCGCCGGCGGCAACAGTCGCCCCTTCTTCGCGGCCGATGCGGATGTAATCGAGCACCTTCTTCTCGTGCACCGGATGGATGAGCGGGCCGACCACGGTCTCGGGGTCGAGTGGATGGCCGACCTTGATGCGCTTGGCTTTTTCGGCAACCAGTGCGGTGAAGCGATCGTAGATACTGTCTTCGACGAGGAGCCGCGAAGACGAGGTGCAGCGTTCGCCGTTCAGCGAATAGATCATGAAGACGGCGGCGTCGGCGGCGCGTTCCAGATCGGCATCGGCAAAGACGATGACCGGGTTCTTGCCGCCAAGTTCGAAATGCACGCGCTTCAGCGTCTCGGCACCCTGCCGCATGATCATCGAGCCGGTGCGGCTTTCGCCGACGAAGCCGATCGCCTTGATATCCGGATGTTCGGTGAGCGCCCGCCCGGCATCTTCACCGAAGCCGTTGACGAGGTTCCACACACCCTTCGGCAGGCCCGCTTCCTCGGCGATCTCCACCAGCAGCCGCGCCGTCAGCGGTGAGAATTCCGCCGGCTTGTGGACGACCGTGCAGCCGGCGGCGAGCGCCGGGGCGATCTTCCAGGTCGACAGCATGAACGGCGTGTTCCAGGGGGTGATGATGCCGACCGGGCCGATCGGCACGCGCGTCGTCATGTTGATCTGGTTTCCGCCGCGCAGCACCTTGCCGTCGCGTGCCTCCGGCGCCCGGTCGGCGAAGAAGCGGAAGTTTTCCGCACCGCGCAGCGCAGCCTTCGCCATGAACTTCAGCGACTGTCCGGTATCCATGCACTCGACGAAAGCGATCTCCTCGGCGCGGGCGACGATCGCGTCGGCGATTTTGTGCAGGAGTTTCTTGCGTGTCTCGCCCGGCATCGCGGCCCATTCGGCGAAGGCCGCTTTCGCGGCCCTGGCGGCGCGGTCGATATCGGCTGCCTTGCCACGCGCGATCTTTGCCAGCGGCTTCAAATCGACAGGCGAAATGGTCTCGAAGGTCTCGTCATCGAGCGAAGGGACTGCCTCGCCGTTGATGTGGTTGAGCACGCCTTCGCTTTTGAAGCGGGCAAGGTAGCGTTCCGCCTTGGCGAGGTTTTCGTCGAGCTTGGACATGGTGTTCTCCGATGCTGGCGCAGACTTTCGCCGCGCACTGCTGTCTTTTTGAGGGAAACGGTCGCGCTCAGCCTTTGGAGGCGCGCAGCCTGGGGTGAATGGCGTTCTTCTTCCAGCTCAGATCCGGGTCGATCTCACGGATTTCGAGGCTGAGGGCGAAATGCGGCGTGGCGAAAAGCTCGGAAAGTTCGTCGCTCACGGCCTTGAAGATCGCCTCGCCGGTCGCCTTCTTCTCAGCCTCCGTGCGTCCGCGGCCGATGCGGAAGGACATGTCGATGAAGCCGTTCTCGGGCAGAAGATCGGCGATCGCGTAGTCGAGGCTCCGGATCGTGCGCACCCTGACGGCGCCGAGTTCGAAAAGGCCGGTGCTGAGGATCGTCCTGTGAACGGTCCGGCAAAGCCGGGCAAAGTCGACCTTGGTGTCGAGATTGCCGGAATATTCGATTGTCAGGTGCGGCATCTTTCCTCCCGATGCGCCATGATTTAATTAACACGTTAATGAAATTGGCGACTGTGTCAAGTAACTCTCTTTCAGCACTTGTGGCTGACAATTGCGGAACGACGGAAAATGTCCGATAGAGCGCTTATGAGCCGTGAGAAAACCAAGACCGATCTCGGTCCCGACGCCCTTCTGCCGCACAATACGCGCCGATCGCTGCCGATCGCGCTGCTGCGAGCGCGCGAAGCGGTCATGGCGCATTTCCGCCCGATGCTCGCCCGTCACGATATCACCGAGCAGCAGTGGCGGGTGATCCGCATCCTCGCCGAGGCCGGCCGGGTCGATGCCTCCGAAATGGCCGACAAGGCCTTCATCCTGGCGCCGAGCCTGACGCGCATCATCCGCTCGCTCGAGGAGCGTGGCCTGATCACCAAGCACAAGGACGCCGATGACGGACGCCGCGTGCTTCTGGAGATCGCGCCAGAGGGCATGCGGGTGATCGCCGATGTCAGCCCGGAAAGCCGCGCGATCTACGAGCAGCTTGAAGCTCGCTATGGCCACGAGCGCGTCGAAGTCCTGCTCGATATGCTGGACGAACTCGCCAGCCTCAACGACTGAGTGCTTCGACAGCGCCTTGATCATCGAACACCCAGTTCCTCCGCAAGCATCAGCGTCTCGTCGGCGTAGCGGCGGACGCGCTCGCGGGCGCCCGGCAATTCCGGTCGTGCGGCAAACCAGCCGATATAGGTGAGGCTGCGAAGCACGAGAAAAAGCGGCAGGTGGGAGAGCGCTTCGTCCGGCAGGGCACGGCGGATGCGATAGCCTGAGATCAGCGCGGATTGGATCGCCTCGTACGCCGGCTCGCGGCGGTTCTTTAACAGAGCGGTGGCGATGTCGAACAGGCGAAAACCACGGCCGGCATCATCGAAATCGATAAAGGTCACGGCGTTCTCGGCGACCAGAACGTTTTCCCGAACAAGATCCGCATGGATCAGCCCAAAATCCTGAGCCGGCGTCGGCAGCGTTGCCACGTGCCGGCGGAGATCATGGCGCAAGGCCGAAAGCCTGGCCGCCTGCGCCGAAGACAGGCCGTCGCAGTCCCAGAACCTTCCCCAAAGCGGTCGCTCGCCAAGCAGGCCGTCCGCGTCCCAGGCTGGACGCCAGAACTCCGCGGGCGGCGCCCAGCGGTCGGCAATGTCGTGCATTCGGGCCATCGATGCGCCGAGTGCGGCAAAGATCGGGCTGAGCCTTTCCGGCGGAAGGGCTAGCGCTTTGCCGCTTTCGCCCAATGGTTCGCCGTCCATCCAGCCGATGACATCGGCGTGCTGCGCGGCAAACGCTCCATTTTCCGGTAGAGCGACAAGCAACCGCCCGTCCCCTGCCGTGATCGGCCGCGGCACAGCAAGACCGCCATCGCCGAGTGCTGCCATCCATTGCAGTTCCGAGCGGAGCGCATCCTCGCCGTGATAGCCGGCACGGTGCAGCCGAAGGGCTGCCGGGTGGCCATCCGCGAGCCGAACGCGAAACACCGCGTTTTCCCGGTATTTCAGCAGCTCCGGCTGCTGGTCGGCGACACCCCAATGGACGAGCGCCTGACGCGCCCGATCGTCGAGCGCATCACGAAAGAGTTTGGGAAGGTCGGCGGCCATCGTCGGCTCACAGACCCGAAAGCACGTCGTCGAGCGTCGAAAGCATGAAGTCGGCGTTGCCGCGCGTGAAGGGCATCGGTGGCCGGATCTTTGTCGTGCATTGGTGGATGCCGAGCTTGCCCATCAGGATGCCGCGGTCGCGCATGCCGTTGATTACTCGGGTCGCGAGATCGCTGGCCGGCGTTTTGGCCCCGCGGTCGGTGACGAGTTCGGCGCCGAAGAACAGGCCGCTGCCCCTGATGTCGCCGATCACCCCGTGTTTGTCCGCAAGTCGCGTTAGGCCCGCCTTGGCGTAAGAACCCACCGTGGTGGCGTTCTCGATGAGCTTCTCGTCTTCGATGACGTCGAGCACCGCCACGGCGGCAGCGCAGGATACAGGGTTGCCGCCAAAGGTGTTGAAGTAGCGAAACGCCTTGCGGAAGGCGTTGAGCGTGTCGGCACCCGCCACCACGCCACCGATCGGATGACCGTTGCCCATCGGCTTTCCGAGCGTGACGATATCGGGCACGATGCCTGCCTTCTGATGTCCCCACATATGGCCGCCGGTGCGGCCGAAGCCCGGCTGCACTTCGTCGGCTATGACGAGGCCGCCAGCTCTCCGGACGGCGGCGATGACGCCTTCGAGAAAGCCGGAGGGTAGATCTGGAAAGCCTTCATTGGCGAAAAAGGGATCGATGATCAGCGCCGAGAAACCGTGCGGGCTCTCTTCAAGCGAGGCGATCGCCTCCTCGACCTTTGCGGTGAAGGCCGCGGCAAAGGCGGCGCCCGGTTCGCGCCCAAGCGGCCGGTAGCTGTCCGGCGCCGGCACGTGGCGGACATGGCCGCCGAAACCGCCGACCGGCGGCATGCGGGTCGAAAGCTGCGACACGGCCGAGGTGTTGCCATGATAGGTATGGTCGGTGGCGATGACCCCGGTCTTGCCGGTCACGGCTTGAGCCATGCGCAGCGCCACGTCGTTCGCTTCGCTGCCGGTGCAGGTGAGGATCGCCGTGTCGAGGCTTTTGTCGAAGGTGGCGGTCAGCCGTTCGACATAGTCGAGAATGCCTTCGTGCAGGTAGCGGGTGTGGGTGTTGAGGATCGACGCCTGCCTTGCGATCGCCTCGGTCACCCGCGGGTGGCAATGACCGACATGCGGCACGTTGTTGTAGCAGTCGAGGTAACGGCGGCCGTCGGCGTCATAGAGCCAGACGCCTTCGCCACGCACCAGATGCACCGGCTCCTCGTAGAACAGCGACATGTTGCGCCCGAGCAACCGCTCGCGGCGCGCGATCAGGTCCCGATTGTCGGTCATGTCCTATCCTCTCGCGGCGGTGAGGCCGGCATCGAGAGCCGTCAGAATGCGGGCAACGTCGTTCGCAGTGATGATCAGCGGCGGCGAGAGGATGACGTTGGCGCCCGAGGTCCGCACCATGACGCCGGCGTCATAGGTCACGTCCTGCACCTTCTGCACGACGTCCTTGGCGGCACCGGTCTTCTTGTCGCGATCGGAAACCAGCTCGAGCGCACACATCAGTCCCTTGCCGCGCACGTCGCCAACCAGTTCGTGCCGATCCTTGAGTGCTTGAAGACCGGCGATCAGTTCCTCACCGCGCGCTCCGGCATTTTCCGCCACGTTCTGCTTGCGTGTCTCCTTCAGCGTCGCCAGTGCTGCCGCGGCACCCACCGGGTGGCCGGAATAGGTGTAGCCATGGCCGATCGATCCGGCGGCTGTCTTGTTGCTTTCGAACACTTGCGCGACCTTGTCGGCGATCATGACTGCGCCGAAGGGATAGTAGCCATTGGTGATCGCCTTGGCGGTCGACATGAAGTCCGGCTTCACGCCCCAAAGACGCGAGCCTGTCCAGGCGCCGGTGCGGCCGAAGGCAGTGATCACTTCGTCGGCAATCAGCAGGATGCCGTGCCGGTCGCAGATCTCGCGCATCAACGGCATGAAGGTCTCGTGCGGCACGATCACGCCGCCGGCGCCGAGCACCGGCTCCATGATCAGCGCGGCGATGGTGTCGGCGCCCTGGAAGGCGATCTCGTCTTCGAACAGCCGGGCGATCCCCTTGGCGATCGCCGCACCATCGCTCGTGTCGAAGGGGTTGCGGTATGTATAAGGCGCGGGCAAATGATAGACGCCGGGCAGGAGCGGTTCGTAGTTGCGACGGAAATTGGCGTTGCCGTTGACCGATGCGCCGCCGAAATGGGTGCCGTGATAACCCTTCTTCAGGGCGACGAACTTGGTGCGTTCCGGCTGGCCGTTGAGCTTGTGGTACTGGCGGGCAAGCCGCAGGCAGGTCTCGACGGAATCCGAACCGCCCGAGGTGAAGAAGGATCGGGTGAGGCCATCCTCGCGGAACCACTCGGCGAGCTCGTAGGAAAGCTCGATCAGCGGCGAGTTGGTGGTGCCGCGGAAGGTCGAATAGTAGGGCAGGTCGTCGAGCTGGCGGCGGATCGCTTCCTTCACCGGTTCGCAGGAATAGCCGAGATTGACGTTCCAGAGGCCGCCGACGGCGTCGAGCACCTTCTTGCCGTGGATGTCGACGATCTCGACGCCTTCGCCGGCATTGATGATGCGCGGCGGCGTTGCCTGCATCTCGGCCGGATGCGCCATGGGATGCCAGAGGTGGCGGGCGTTGTTCTCGATGAGGAAGTTGGTTTCGCGCATGATCATGCTCCTGTCAGTTCAAGGCCAAGCATCCGAAGTGCTTTGGCATAGCTTTCCGCGGGGCGGGTGACGTCGAAATGGACGTGAGGCAGGCCGACGGCCCGCGCACCCTCGATGTTTTTCAACTGGTCATCCACGAAGACGCAGGCCTCGCGCGGCAAATTGAGCTGGCTCAGCACCAGCTCGTAGGCGCGCGGATCGGGTTTCAGGATGTTCGTGTAGGTGGCGTCGACGATCGTCTCGAAGAGCTCGATCAACGGGAAACGCTCTCGGAAGGCGACGCCATAGAAGAGATCGAGCTCGTTGGAGAGGATGGCGAGCCGGATGCCGGCCCCATGGGCGGCGAGGATCGCGTCGCGCGCCTCGGGGCGAAGTACGAGTTCCGGCTCCGCCCCCCGCGCACGCTGCACGAAGGTCTTCATGTCGCTCCAGTCTTCACCGAGCAACCGTCCGACCTCGCGGGTGCGTGTCGTCCAATAGTCCCGTTCGCTGATCTCGCGCCGCTGCATGGCGGCCCAGAGCGGATCGGTCGCGGGGTCGAAGGGGCCGCGCCAGGTGAGCGTGCCCGCCGCAAGGCCAAGTGTGCGCTCAGTCACATCATGTGTTTCGAACAGAGTACGGGTGACGACGCCGCCGAAGTCGAGGATCAGGGCCTTATCGGATATGCTGTTGGTCATGGACGGCCCTCGGGCACGATGCCGCGCGCCACCCAGTCGTCGAAGATCGCAAGTGCTGCCTTCGAAAATTCCGGCGCGTTGATGTGGCTGTCGACCTCGTGCAGTGCGACACTTGGTGGAATGGACCGGCGCATTTCGTCGATGAAGGCGTCGAGCGCTTCCGGCTCATGCAGCGGTTCGTCCGGCTGGTCCCATTCCTGGATGCCCTTCAGCGGCAGGATGAAGGCGACTTCGGCACCGGTGCCGGAAAGTTTGCCGCCGATGACGCGGGCGATCTCGCGCCGCCCTTCGGCCGAGGTCGTCACCGAGCCGAGCAGCCGGTTGTGGGCGTGATAGGGTCGATCGGCGAAAGCTTCGGGAACGGGTTGCCAGGCCGGCAGGTCGACCATGTCGACGGCGCCGGGGGCGACGATCTGCGGGATACCGGAGCGTCCGGCATTCTCCAGCCGATCCGGTCCTGAGGTGACGACCGTGCCGTGATGATGGTTGCTGACCTCCTGAATGCAGAAGTCGAAAACGACCGTGAAGCCCTTCTCAGCGGCGATCGCCTCGAAGGCGCGCCCGCCCATGCCGGTCGAGTGGAAGACCGCGACGTCATAGCCGCGACGTTCGAGCTCGGGCTTCAGGTATTTCATGTATTTGAGGCAGCTCGACCCGAGCGAGGTCATGCCGATCAGCGGCCGCGATCCGTCCGGCTTTGTACCGAAACGGGCGGCACCGACAACGGCGCCGCAAGCCTGCGAAAGAACGGAACGGCAGATGCCGTTGAGACCGTAGAGACCGCCGGCCCAGAGGATCATCATAAGGTCGGGGGCGATGCGCTCCGGCGGAAGCAAGTGCGAATAGGCAATCGTCGAGACGATGAATTTCGGCACGCCGAGTGGCAGGGCAGCGGCAACATCGAGCGCGAGATCGGTGCCCATGGAACCGCCGAGGATGATGACACCATCGGCCTGGCCGGCCTGATAGAGTGAGCGGGTGAGGGCGGAAGCACCTTCCGCCATCAGCGCCATGGCGCTGTGTTCGTCGCCGCTGGCGGCAATTGCTGCGATCGTAACGCCGGCCGCTTCGGCAATGTCGTGGCGCGAGTATTCCGGCTGGTAGGGCGGGTCGCCGAGAATGCTGACATCCATCATCACAGGCAATCCGCCGGCTTCGCGGATGACGGACGCCATGAACTGGAGTTCGTCGCATTTGGTGTCTCCCGTACCCACGACCAGGATGTTGGGGAGACGGTTCATCGCATTCATCAGCCGGCCCTCCTTGCCAGCGGATCGGCAGCAACCTGCTCCAACCCGAAAAGTCTTTCGGAAATGCGTCTGGCCGTTGCCATCGCGGCACGGCCCATCTGTTCCACCGTCTCCTTGTCGGCCCGTGTCGCGGGAGCGGCGATCGCGATCGCGCCAACCGGCGTGCTGTCGGGCGCACGGATCGGGGCGGCGACGCTGACGACGCCGGTTTCGAGCCCGTGATGGCAGATCGAGTAGCCGCGCCGGAGCGTCTCGCCGAGTGTCTGGCGGAGTGTCGCCGGGTCGGTCAGCGTGTGGTCGGTAAAGGCTTGAAGCGGCGCCGACAGGGCCGCGTCGATGTCCTTCTGCGGGCAGAAGGCGAGAAAACCGAGACCGGATGCGGTCGCATGGAAGGGCAGGATGCTGCCGACATCGACGATGACCCGATGGGCGCGCTGCGAGTCTTCCACATGGATGGTCGAGAGGCGTCCGGCTGCGTATTCGGAGAGGTGAACGGTCTCGCCCGCAAGGCCCGCGAGTTCCCGCGCAAAAGGCGTCGCGACGCTCAGATAAGGAAAACGCGCCTCGCGGATGCGGGCAAGCCGCACCGGCGCGCCGCCGAGGCGATAGCGCCGCGTTTCCATGTCCTGCTCGACGAAGCCGTGTTTTTCCAGTTCGACGAGGAAGCGCCTGGCCGTCGCCTTGTCGAGCCCACAGTGGCGGGCGATGTCGCTCAAGCCCGCTTCCTTCTCCAGGCGCGAGATCGCGTCGAGCAAAGTCAGGGCCTTACCGATGGTGCTCATCCATTCCTCCGTTGTCGAGCGCCCCGTCAGTCCTCTCGCCTGTTCCCTCCTAAGGAGCGGTAGACCCGCTCTCCCGGTCGTTTTGGGTCGAGATACTTAACATGCGAAATAACTTGACAGGGCCAGATGCAATTTGCAAGTCTATATTTGAAGCTGAGGTTCAAATAATGAACCGAAGGACTTACGCGGCAAAGACAAAAAGCAAGCCCCGCGCCTCAAGTCCGCTTCAGGGAGCAGCCGCCGGAGAGAAGGACCGGAGGCGAAAAGGCGTTCGCGCCAGCAAGGGGAGCCAAGACCATGACCAATTCACCCACGCCCGTGACTGGGGCGAACCAATTGCGCAAGAACGCCCTTGGCGTCGGCGCCGTCACCTTTCTCGTCGTTTCCGCCGCCGCACCGCTGACCGCGGTTGCCGGCGGCGTTCCACTGTCGATGATGCTCGGAAACGGTGCGGGCATTCCCGGCACCTTCCTGATCGTCACACTGATCCTGCTTCTGTTCTCGGTCGGCTATGTCGCGATGGCGCGGCATATCCGCAATGCCGGCGCCTTCTATGCCTACACCGCGCAGGGCCTCGGCGGGCTGATGGGCGGCGCCGCCGCGATGATCGCGATCCTCGCCTATAACGCCATGCAGATCGGGGTCTTCGGCCTCTTCGGCGCGGCGACGGCGGGGCTCTTCGCCGGCCTGGGGATCGATTTCCCCTGGTGGGTCTGGACCTTCGTCGGCATCGCCGCGGTCGGCATTCTCGGCTATCGCCGCGTCGACCTTTCGGCCAAGGTGCTGACCGTCCTCGTCATCCTCGAATATCTCGTCGTGCTCGTCATCGATGTCGCGATCCTCGCCAAGGGTGGTGACGGCGGTTTGGGTACGGTCTCGTTCACCCCCTCGGCCATCCTCTCCGGCTCGCCGTCGATCGGCATTCTCTTCTGCTTCGCCGCCTTCATCGGCTTCGAGGCGACGACGATCTATAGCGAAGAGGCCCGCGATCCGGAAAAGACCGTACCGCGCGCGACCTATATCTCCGTGCTGATCATCGGCATCTTCTACATGTTCACATCCTGGCTGATGGTGAACGCCGCCGGCGCGGACAAGCTGGTGCCGGAACTGCAGGGCCTTGCCGATCCGACCACCTTCCTCTTCGGTCTTGCCGAGCGTTATGCCGGTGGCTGGCTGCCGCCGCTGATGAATGTGCTCTTCGTCACCAGCCTTTTCGCCGGCGTGCTGGCGTTTCATAACGGTGTCGCCCGCTACCTCTACGTCGCTGGCCGCGAGCGGCTGCTGCCGGCCTCGATCGGCGTCACCCACCCAGTCTACCACAGCCCGCATGTCGGCTCGCTGATCCAGACGGTGATTGCCGTGCTGGTCGTCGCGCTCTTTGCCGCAACGGGTCAGGATCCGGTGCTGGCGCTCTTCTCCTGGCTGACCAACGTCGGCACGCTTGCGGTCATGACGCTGATGGCCTTCACCGCCTTTGCGATCGTCGCCTTCTTCGGCCGCAATCCTGGACTTGAAACGAACCCGCTGGTGACCAAGGTCATTCCCGTCGTCACCGGCCTGATCCTCGTTGCCGTCATCATCGCGATTGCCGCCAATTTCGGCGATCTCGCCGGCGCCACCGGCATGCTCGCCGTCTTCCTGCCGGGGCTCGTCGTGATCTTCGGGGTCATCGGGCTGTTCCTGGCGGCCTCGCTGAAATCGGGCAATCCGATCGAGTTCGCCCGCCTGGGCGCCGGCCAGGAGATCTGATCTCTCGGGAGCATCGCTTTTGGGCATGGCGGCTCGCCGCCATGCCTGCAACAAACGGGACAGGACACCATGCAGGATAAGATCGATCAATTGCGCAACCTGCCCGTCGCGGCTCAAAAATTGTTCATCGGCGGCCGTTGGCAGGAGAGCCTCTCGGGTGAGACCCTCGACGTCGTCTCGCCGATTGACGGGACGCATCTGACGACGATTGCCGATGCGGGAGCCGGGGATGTCGATGCGGCGGTTCGCGCGGCGCGCGCCGCTTTCGAGAAGGGAAGCTGGTCGAAGGCTGCCCCGGCGCAACGCAAAAAGGTTCTGACACGCATTGCCGAGATCATCGAGGCGCACGCGCTGGAACTGGCCGTTCTCGGCGTGCGCGACAACGGCACCGAAATCTCGATGGCGCTGAAGGCGGAGTCCGGCAGTGCTGCCGGCACATTCCGCTACTATGCCGAGGCGCTCGACAAGGTCTATGGCGAAATCGCGCCGACGGCCGACAACATCCTCGGCCTCATTCATCGCGAGCCGATCGGTGTCGTCGCCGCGATCGTTCCCTGGAATTTCCCGCTGATGATCGGCGCCTGGAAGATCGCGCCGGCGCTCGCCGCCGGCAATTCCGTCGTGCTGAAGCCCGCCGAGGGCGCATCGCTCAGCCTGTTGAGGCTCGCTGAGATCTGCGCCGAGGCCGGTTTGCCCGAAGGCGTGTTGAACGTCGTCACCGGCCGCGGCGCGACGACGGGCGAAGCGATCGGGCTGCATGGCGATATCGATGTTCTCGCCTTCACCGGTTCTGGCGGCGTCGGCCGCCGGCTGCTCGAATACTCCGCGCGCTCGAACCTGAAGCGCGTCTACCTCGAACTCGGTGGCAAGTCGCCGAACATCGTCTTTGCCGACGCGCCGGACCTCGATCAGGCCGCGCGCATTTCCGCCTATGGCATTTTCCGCAATTCCGGCCAGGTCTGCGTCGCCGGCTCCAGGCTGCTGGTCGAGCGATCGATCCACGAAGCCTTCGCAGAGAAGGTGGCGGCGATCGCGGCCGGCCTGAAGGTCGGCGACCCGCTGCTTCTGTCGACCGAGGCCGGCGCCATCTCCGGCGAGGCGCAGCTTCAGAAGAACCTCGAATTCGTCCGTGAGGCCGAAGGGGAAGGTGCGCGCCTCCGCTCTGGCGGCAAGCGCATTCTTGAGGAGACCGGCGGCTACTACATGCAGCCGACCGTCTTCGACGTCGGGCCCGAAATGAAGTTGGCGAAGGAAGAGGTCTTCGGCCCCGTGCTCGCGGTCATTCCATTCGACGACGAGACGGACGCGCTCCGGATCGCCAACGCGACCGACTATGGCCTCGCCTCCGCTGTCTGGACGGCAAACCTGTCGCGCGCGCACCGCATGGTGCGCGGCATCCGTGCCGGTGTGGTGCACGTCAACACCTATGGCGGTGCCGACAATACGGTGCCGCTCGGCGGTGTCAGACAGTCGGGCAACGGTCACGACAAGTCGCTGCACGCGCTCGACAAATACACCGATCTGAAAACGGCCTGGATTCAGCTCTGACCCGGGACGAAAAACCGCGTCGGCGTTGGGCCGGGTAGCCGGCTATTCCACCGTCGCCCGCAAAGCCCGGATGATCTCCTCGGCAAACATCGCGGCGGCGAGGCCATGGCCGCGCCTTTCCCGTTGCACCAGCGAAAGCACGTTCTTGGCGAAAGTCCGGTCGCGGATCTGCAGGTAGGTCAGCACGCCGTTTCGCTGTTCCTCGGTAATGTCGAATTTGCTGAGAAAGGCGATGCCGTCGCCGGCCGCGGCGAGAAACTTCATCGCCTCGATGGAATTGGTGAGATAGCTTGGCTCGACCGTCAGACCGGCCTCAGCAAAAGCGTCAGCGACGATGCCGTGGATCTGCATCGACTTGTCGGCAAAGATCAGCGGGTAGGGCTGGCAATAGGCAAGCGGCAGCGTCTCCATACCGACGAGCGGATGTTCCGGCGCCACCACCGCGCCGAGGCGGGTGTCCATCTTCCAGAGCGTCTCGAGCTGCGGCGTGGACGGGAGATTGAAGGCGAAGCCGAGATCGGCCTCGCCATCGGCCACCGCCTGGGCGATATCGCGGGCAAACATCACCCGGATCGTGATCTTGAGACGCGGATGGCGTGCGCCGAAGATCGCGGCCACCTTCGGCACGATGCCGCCCGCAAGGCCGTTCATCGTGGCGATGATCACCTCGCCGCTCTGCAGCGCCTTGATATCGCGGATCTCGGCCTCGACCTGGCTGTATTCCTTCATCGTCCGGCGCACATGCGCAACGAGGATTTCGCCGGCGGGCGTGAGCCTGAGGCCCCGCGGCAGCCGCTCGAACAGCGGTTCGCCGATGGCTTCCTCAAGCTGCAGCACATGCTTGTTGATGGCCGAGGCAGCGACGTTCAGCCGCTCGCTCGCCCCGCGGATCGAGCCTGAGCGCGCCACCTCGTCGATGTAGCGCAGTACGCGTGAATGCAGCATGGCCTTCCCTCAAAGTGTTCTCGAAAAGCGAACGGTATGAGCAGAAAATACTGCTTTTCGGAAGCGGTGCAATGACTTCTTATGGTTGGTGAGAGGCGCGCTGCCGGTACCGCACCCGCTGAGAATGGCGGGTAATCGGCAGGCGCCGACGACTATGAAAGTGGAGGATTATTCGTGAACCAGACTGAAGCCGCGCATTACGAAAAGGTGCGCGCCATCTTCGATATCCTGAACGGCGAGAGGGAAGCGGATCTTCTCCTGAAGAACCTGAACATCCTCGATGTCCATGGCGAGACCGTCTACCAGGGATCCATTCTCGTCTATGACAAGCGCATCGTTGCGCTCAATCCGGACGAGACCGTCTTGAAGGTTAAGGCGGTTTTCGACGGCAAGGGTCTTTACGCGATCCCCGGCCTGATCGACGCGCATATCCATTTCGAATCCCAGCTCGCGCATCCAACGGCACTCGCCGAGGCGATGGTGCCCTGCGGCACGACGACGATCTATGCCGAATGCCTGGATCTCTTGAGCGCCGCCGGCAAGGAAGGCATCGAAGCCGCCGAGAAACTCTTCAAGGACTACGATCAACTGCCCTACCGGCTCTATGCTTTCGCGCCGGGCAAAAAGACGGCAGCATCCGTGACGGAAGCGGTGCTCAAGATGGAGCCGGTGATCGGCCTCGGGGAATTCGAGCATTTCACCTACAGTTCCGGCAACGACGACGATTTCCGCAAGGCGGCCTGGGTTCGCGCCAAGGGCGGCTTCATGAACGGCCACTGGGGTGTCACCGCGCTCTCCGACATGGTCCTCAACTACCTGCCGGCGATCGGCGTTTCCAACAATCACGACGTCTGGAACGAGAAGGACATCGAGAAGAGCATCCGCTACGGTTTTCCGACCCACATCAAGTTCGGGGTCGGCAGCAGCGAAGTGATCAAGGTGCTCTTGCGCGCCATCGTCGACCGCAAATGGCCGACCGACAACTTCATGCTATGCACCGACAACATCTCGATCGAGCGACTGCTGACGATGGGTCACATGGACTGGATCATCTCGCTGTGTGCGGAGATGGGCATCAACCCGATCCACGCGATCAAGATGGCGACCTACAACACCGCCCGCTCGTTCCACATGGAAGACAGGATCGGTTCGCTGACGCCTGGCCGCTTCGCCGATATCGTCTTGACCGACAGCCTGTCGAAGATCAATCCGCTCTACGTCTTCAAGGATGGCGAACTGGTCGCAAAGGACCGCAAGCTCTTGAAGAATGCCGAGATCGACTATTCCGGCATGTGCAAGGACGGCGTTACCGGTCTTGCCGATCTCTCGCCGGAGCAGCTCGACATCGTGCCCCTGGAAGTGTCGGAAGACAGCACGCAGGCCAAGGTCTATCTGTTCGACGTCTACGGCCGTGGCCACGCCAAATTCTACCAGGAAATCTGGGTGCCGCTGAAGGACGGCAAGGTCGTTGCCGAGCACGAGGGCAAGAAGCTGAGCCGGCTGTCGGTCGTCCAGCGTTATGCCGACGGCAAGCGCCATGTGGTGAACGGGCTGTTCAAGGGCGTGCATGTCGATCGCGGCGCGGTCGCGACCTTCTGGCCGGCGCCGAAGCCCTATTTTGTCGTCGTCGGTCAGGACAGCGCTGAAATGTGCCATTGCCTCAAGCGGGTCGATACCCATGCCGGCGCCTGCATCGTCACCGAGGACAAGGTGGAGAAAGCCGTCATGCCGCTCGAGATCTATGGCGTCATGGCAAACATGAGCGTCGAGGAACTGACGGCCAGCGCCGCGGCGATCGACGCAGCGCTCGAAGCTCTCGGCAACCGCAACGAAGGCGAACCGGTGGTCAACAAGCTGCTCAGCCTGTTCATCTCGTTGCACCGGTTCCGCTTCATGGCCTAGAGCCGTTCAGGAAAAGCAGACGGACGTTTCGGCGTCCGTCCGCCAGGAAAGTGGCATGCTGTCGCGACAACAGGTGGCACGCCGAGGGATTTAAAAGCGCATCGCTGAGGGGGCGATGGGCAGGCGGGGCAACAAACCCGCATCGTTTCGAGGGAGGAAACAATGGCACACAATGCGGCGGAAGCCGAAATCGTCGATACCGGTAGCCTGACGCGGCGCTGGATCATGTATGTCGTCGGCATCTACGTGCTGACCTTTGGCGTCAGCCTGGCGATCCGGGCCGGCATCGGCATTTCACCCCAGAGCAGCCTGACGCGGACCATGACGCTGGTCTATCCGCCCTTCAGCCAGGGCACCTACAACTTCATGCTCGAACTGATCATGCTGTTCCTGACCTATCTGGTCCTGCCCAAGGACTTCAAGCTCAAGAACTTCGCGTCGCTGATCCCGGCTTTCGTGCTGGCGGTCTTCCTGGATTTCAACCTGGGCATCACCGAGTTCATCAAGCTCGAGGCCTATCCGCTGCGGGTTGCGTTGCTGGTGTTTGCCGATGCCGCTCTCGCCTTCGGCCTGTTCCTGATGATCCGCGCCAACCTTGTGCTGATGCCGATCGACATGTTCGTCAACACGATCTTCAAGCGCACCGGCTGGAAGTGGGGCAACATCAAGACCGGCTTCGACTGCACGCTGCTGGTGCTCTCAGCCTGTATCGGCCTGCTCTTTCTCGCCGAGGTCAAGTTCATCCGCGAAGGTACGATCCTGAACGCCATTCTCGTCGGTCAGTACATCAAGCTCTACTTCTTCCTGTTCAAGAAGTTCCAGGGCAAGCCTGCGTCGTCGCCGAAGGGCCTGGAGGCGGCCGCGGAATAGCATCCCGTAATAATGCGAGAAGGGGCGCCTAACGGGCGCCCCTTCATCCTGTGTCGTGATGGATGCCTATGGGCGAACAGGCTATCCGAAAGCGAGTTCGAGGTTCTGCCGGTCCCGCGCCACCACCTGGCACTTGGTTTCGAAACCATCGCCGGCAACGACCAGGACGAGTTCGGGCGGTATGCCGGCGGAATTCGAAACCGTAACCGCGGCCCCATCGGCGCCCAGCGACCGGATGGTGCAGTCGATCCGCGAATGCCTGTTATCGAAGAGGATGGTGCCAGCCTTCAGTACGCGCTGGCGCGGGCCGAGCGGATAGCCGGCTTCGAGACTGCTCCATTCGACGCAGCGGTTTCGCCCTCCGGCCTTGGCGAGATACATCGCCGCATCGGCCTGGGCGAGCAGCGTGGCGCTATCCCTGCTCTTGGTCGAAAGGGCGGCGGTGCCGAAGCTCGCGGTTACCGCGAGCTGGCCGAAGTCGCCGTGGATCGTCTGGGCGGCGATCGCTGCCCGCAGCTTTTCGGCCGCGGCCAGCGCGCCAGTCGCGTCGACATGCGGCAGCATGATCGCGAATTCCTCGCCGCCGAGCCGCCCTAGGAGGTCGCTTGCCCGCAGATTGGACTGGCAGATGGAGGCGACGGCCTTCAAGACCTCGTCTCCCGCCGCATGCCCGTGGCTGTCGTTCACCCGCTTGAAATGGTCGACATCGAGGACGATGCAGGACAGATCATGCTGGTGCCGCACGGCAAGCGAGATCAGCTTGTCCGCTTCCTCGCGGAAGGCGCGCCGCGTCAGCGTCCCGGTCAACCCGTCGGTCGCGGCCGAGCGGAGCAGATCGATCCGGTCCATCGCCACGCCCGCCAGTTCCGTCAGGATCGCAAGATTCGTCTCGGTGAATTGTCGTGGCGTGCGGTCGATCGCACACACGGTCCCAACCGTATGCCCATCCCGCGTCTTCAGCGGGACGCCTGCGTAGAACCGGATATGTTCGGGGCCGGCCACGGCCGGGTGCTGCGAAAAGCGCGCGTCCTTGGTGGCGTCGTGCACGACGAGAGGCTCCTCGGAGGCGACGACATATCGGCAGAAGGTGTCTTCACGCGGAACTTCGTCGGCCGAAAGCCCGGAGCAGGCCTTGTACCATTGGCGATGCGCATCGACCAAGGAGACGATGCCGATATCGATGTCGAAGACCTGTTTGATCAGCCGTACGACGCGTTCAAGGCCTTCATCCCTGGGCGTGTCGAGGATATCGAGATGTCCAAGGGCGGCCAAGCGATCGAATTCCCTGCCTTTCGCGTCCATCGTCGGACGTCCGGCTGGCCCAGCAATCACCATTCCGTTTTCCTTTCTCATTCCGCGCCTGGCAATAGACGCGTTTCAGGGAAAAAACAAAAGGCGCTGAAGAGCAACTGGATGTGGATTGCGTCGGCTCTATGGCGAAAGATGCCGTGTTGGCACCCGAACCGCGGTGTCGCGTCGGTGCCTAGCCGCCGAAACTTCCGAGCTGCGTCGGCACGTGCACGTAGTTGCGGTCGAAATAAAGCAGCGCATTGCCATCGCTGCGCGAGCGGATGCCGACGACCCGGCCGATCAGGATATGGTGGGTTCCCAGGAGCCGCGCCTCCGCCAGTTCGCAGTCGAGCGAGACGATCGCGTCCTTGACCGCAAGACTTCCGGATTGCATCTCCACCCAGTCGGCCGCCGCATAGCGGGCGGCCATATCCTGCGTCGCGCCGGCGAAGTGGCCGGCGAGGTCCCGGTGGTCGTGGCTGAGCACATTGACGCAGAAGCGGCGGTTGTCGATGAACAGGCCGCATTGGGCGGAGTTGCGGTTCATGCAGACAAGCAGCGTCGGCGGCTCGTCGGTCACCGAGCACATGGCGGTGGCGGTGAACCCGCCGCGTCCGGCGGGTCCGTTTGTGGTGATGACGTTGACCGGCGCGCAGACCCGCGCCATGGCGTTGCGAAACTCGGTCTTTGAAATGAGCGGTTCCATCTCCGGCCTCACTCGGCTGCGCTGCGAAGGGAGGCGTTGTCGTCGAGCGGCGGCAGCCAGGTGTTGCCGGTCCAGCCGTTCTCGTCATAGTCGGCCATGCACTGGTCGACGAGCGCTTCCATTTCCTTCAGCCGCCCGCCGCGCTCGGCGCCTTTCAGCACCTGCAGCCGCACCTCTTCGGGAGCGCCGGCGTAGTTGAGCTCGTAGAGCGCGTGGCGCCCGCCGAACTCGGTGCCGGTCGCATCCCACAGCAGCTTCATGATCTTGATGCGTTCGATATGGCCCATGTCGTTGGAGCCGCGCACATATTGCGCCAGGTAACGATCGATCTCGGGATTGCCGAAATCACGCGCCGAAGACGGCAGGTAGATGAGGCCCGACGCGATCACCCTGCGGATCGTCTCGACGACGCGCGGATAGGCCTCCGACATGAAGGTGCGGTAGGAAAGGGCGGCTTCCAGATTGGGGAGCACGGCGCCATCGGCCCACGGGATGGGATTGTGCGCCATCGCGTTGGAGAAGCTCCAGAACATGTGACGGAGCGCGATAACCTCGCCAAGTGCCGCCTGGTTGCCACGGAACGCATCGCCGCCGGTCGCCCTCAAGGCCTTGGCGAGCAGGCCGGCGAGGAAGTCGAGCTTTACCGCAAAGCGAGTGCAGCCCTGGAAGCAATAGCCGTGCATGAAGCCGGAAGCCGGATGGAACGACAGGATCTTGGCGGCGTCCCTGAGGACCAGCACGTCTTCCCAGGGCACGAACACGTTGTCGAGCACCAGGATCGCGTCGTTCTCGTCGAAGCGCGACGACAGCGGATAGTCGAAGGGATGGCCGACGGTGTTGGCCGTCTGCTCGTAGGAGACGCGGCAGAACATCTTGATGCCCGGCGCATTCATCGGGACGATGAACATGACGGAGAGCGAGGGATCCTCCGTCACTGTCGCCGAGCTTTGCGCCAGGAAATTATAGTGCGTCAACGCCGAGGACGTCGCTACCACCTTGGCGCCGGAGACGTAGATGCCGGCATCCGTTTCCTTGGTGATGTGGACGAACACGTCCTTGACCGCATCCGCCGGCTTGTGGCGATCGATCGGCGGATTGACGATCGCGTGGTTCATGAAGAGAGCGGCTTCCTGGGCCCGCTTATGCCAGGCGAGCGCATTGTCCTTGAAGGAGCCGTACCACTTGGCATTGGCGCCGAGCGTGTTCATCAGCGCCGCCTTATAATCGGCGGTGCGGCCCATCCAGCCATAGGACATGCGCGCCCATTCGGCGATCGCGCCCTGTTGGGCGGCAAGGTCCGTGGAGGAGCGGGCGACGCGGAAGTATTTGTGAGTGTAGCCACCGGAGCCGGTATCGGTCGGCGAGGTGAGGATCTCTTTCTTTGCCGGGTCGTGCAGTGCGTCGTAGAGCCGTGCGAGCGACCGGGCGGAGTTGCGCATCGCCGGATGGCTGGTGACGTCGTGCACCCGCTCGCCGTTGATATAGACCTCGCGTCCGTCGCGCAGGCTCTCCAGATATTCGGCGCCGGTGAAGGGCCGTGTCCGGTCGGCGCGGAAATCCTCTGCTCTCATGTTCTCCTCCCTTGAGTTTCGTCAAGGCTAGGCGTTGAAATCGTCAGCCGCCATGGACAGAATGGCAAAATGACTTGGACTTTTTCGGGTGGAGCATGAGCAGCAGCATTCCCAGTTTCTTCGTCTATGGCGAACCGGAGCAGAAGCTCGAGCCCGGGTTCTTCCATGTCGAGACGGTGATGGCACGGCGGAACCTGCATCAGGGCCAGGTGAAGGCGCACAAGCACGACCAGATGGGACAGATCACCTACTGGCTGAGCGGCGGGGGAACCTATTTCATCGACGACAAGCCATTGGACTTTTCAGCACCTGCCATCAGCTTCGTGCCGAGCGGTATCGTGCACGGCTTTTCGGTCGATCCGGAGACGAGCGACGCCATCGTCGTCTCGATTGCCGATGGCGCGCTGCTCTCGATCCGCGAGAACACGACGCTGGCGCTCGATAGGCCCACGATGATCCGCGGCGACGGCGAGGGCCGGGGCTGGCGCCGCCTTGCGGAATTACTCGATATCGTCGCCGATGAGTATGCCGACGGGGCGCCGGGCACCCAACAGATGCTGGCATCACTGGTCGCCGCCGTGCTGACCCAGATCGCCCGCCTGGCGGCGGCCGCGCCGGCAGCCGCTCAGCCGACGCAGGCGATGCTGGCGACGGAATTGCGCCGGCTCATCGACGCGCGGTTCCGCGAGAACTGGAGCGTCGGGCACTACACCGATGCGCTCGCCACCACCCCGCACCTGCTTGCCAAGGCGAGCAGGGACGCTTTCGGCATGCAGGTCAAGGAGCTGATCAACGAGCGTCGATTGCTCGAGGCCAAGCGCCTGCTGCTCTTCACCGTCCGGCCGCTCGAAGATATCGCCTATGAGATCGGCTTTGCCGATGCCGCCTATTTCTCGCGCTTCTTCCGCCTGCGGGTCGGCGAAGCCCCGAGCGACTGGCGCCGGGCGCGCGTGGGCTCAATAGGAGCCGGCTAAGTCACCGGCCCCGAGAGGTATCGTTAGGGCTGCCGGTTATCGGCCATAAGCCCGCATCAGCTCCATCAGCGGTTCGTGCCGGATCGCCTGGATCTTGAAGCGATCATGGGCCGTGCCGCCGGAATCCTTAGCTGCGATCATCGCGTTCACCACGGCCTCCTCGACGCTGTCGACGGTCGCGAGGTAGACAGGATCGAGCAATTCGTCGTTGACGATTTCGAGCGACAGGCGCGGCGGCGCCTTGTGCGCCATCGGCTGGGTGTTAGCGGTCGAGAAAGCGAGGAAGATGTCGCCGGAATTGTTGCCGCCGGGCGTGCCGTTGCGGCCGATGCCGATCGCGGCACGGCGCGCCAGACGCTTCAACTGATGCGGCGCCATCGGCAGGTCGGTCGCGATCACCACGATGATCGAGCCGCGCTCCTGCATCTGGCTTTGCGGTGTGCCGTCGCGCATGTGCTCGCCGACCGGAACGCCGCGGATCGTCAGCCAGTCGCGCTGGCCGTGATTGGCCTGGACCAGCGTGCCGATCGTGTAATCGCGGCCACCGAACTCGACGACCCGGGACGCGGTGCCGGTGCCGCCCTTGAAGCCATAGGCGATCATGCCGGTGCCGCCGCCGCAATTGCCTTCCTGGACGGGCCCGGACGTGGCGGCGTCGAGTGCGGCGTGCACATCGGTCTCGGTGATCGGCTGGCCGTTGATGTCGTTCAAAACGCCGTCATAGGTTTCGGCGACAACAGGCATCAGCCAGAGGAAATCATCCGTGTCGTAGGTCGTCCTGTAGCGCTCCAACATCCACTTTATGGTGGCGTGGTGGGTCATGCCGACCGCGTGGGTATTGGTGATCATCACGGGCCCGAGGAAGAAGCCGCCGTCCTCGATCCAGTGGGTGCCGGTCATTTCGCCGTTGCCGTTGAAGCGGTGCACGCCGGCATAAACCGGGACCGGCGTTTCCGATCCGGCATGCGGCAGGATGGCGGTGACGCCGGTGCGCACCGGGCGTTTGCGGCCGGGGCGCGGCGTCTGTTCCTCGATGGTACGGAAGCCGACGGCGATACCTTCGACATCGGTGATGGCGTTGAAGCGGCCGGTGCGGCCGGAAAAGGGCAGGCCGATATCGCGAGCGCGGGCGCTGGAGGGCTTGGAGGTTTTGTCGTTCATGATCATTTCTGCCGGGAGCGAAGGTAAAGGCCGAGCGAGGCGACGACGAAGGAGAAGGTCAGCATCATCACGGCGATGGCGTTGATCTCCGGTTTGATGCCGCGCCGAAGCATGGAGAAGATGAACATCGGCAGCGTGGTGACGTCGACGCCGGCGATGAAATAGGTGATGACGAGATCGTCCATCGAGATGATGAAGGCGAGCAGCGCTCCGCCGACGATCGCCGGAAAGAGCTGTGGCAGCACCACCCGGCGAAAGGTCATCCATTCGTTGGCTCCGAGGTCGGCCGACGCGTGTTCCAGCGTCCGGTCCATGCCGGCAAGGCGCGCCGAAACGACGATGAAGACGTAGGAGATCAGGAAGGTGCACTGGCCGATGATGATCGTCGTCAGGCCGAGCTTGATGCCGGAATTGACGAAGAAGATCAGCAGCGCGATGCCGAGCACGATATCCGGCATCAGCATCGGCATGAACATCACCACCCGATAGAAGCGCTGGCCGACGAATTCGAAGCGATAGAGGGCAATCGCGATCGCCGTGCCGAACACCGTCGCAATCGCGGTGGTCGAGGCGGCGATGACGAGGCTGTTCCACACCGCCTGCAGCAACTGCCCTGTTGATTCGATGTAGAGCGCGCTTTCGGAGACCTTGGTCTTGAAGCCGAGAACCTGCGCGTACCATTCGGTGGTGAACCCGGTCCAGGTCATCATGTTCACCGGATTGGCGTTGAACGAATAGACGGCGATGACCACGAGCGGGATATAGATGAAGGCGAAGAACAAGCCGGTGTAGGCAAGCAGGCCGCCGGCAAAAAGGGATCGAGCGATCTTCATGTGCGCCTCACCGTGCCAGTGCCGCGGCGGCAGCATTGCGCCGACCGGAGATGACCACGTGGGCGATCATCATGATCAGCATGACGCTCATCACCATCATCGCCAGCGCCGCACCGAAGGGCCAGTTGCGGGCGGCGAGAAACTGCTGCTCGATCAGGTTGCCGAACATCATCACCTTGGCCCCCCCAAGCACCGCCGGCACGACGAAGTTGCCGAGCGCCGGGATGAAGACGATGACGGCGCCGCCGGCGATGCCGGGTGCGGTCAGGGGCAGAATGACGCGCCAGAATGTGCGTACCGGACCGGCGCCGAGATCGAGCGAGGCGCGCACCAGCGTCCAGTCGAGTTTTTCGACGCTCGCATAGACGGGCATGAACATGAAGGGAATGAACACATAGGTCATGCCGAGGACGATCGCGCCCTGGGTGTAGATCAGGTCGAGCGGCCTTTCGATCAGCCCCGTGGATAGAAGCACCTCGTTGACGAGACCGGTCTGGCGCAGGATCAGCACCCAGACGAAGAGGCGCACGATCAGGCTGGTGAAGAAGGGCAGCGTGATCAGGAACAGGCAGAAGTTCTTCCAGCGCTCGGAGAGCCGGGCGATGCAGAAGGCGGCGGGATAGCAGACGAGGGGCGTTGCGAGCACCGTGAGGGCGGCGATCTCGATCGAGCGCAGGAAGATCGCGATGTAGATCGGATCGAACTCCTCGAACATCGGATCGGCGAAGCCGAGAATGCGGCCGAAGTTATGCGGGTAGAAGGTCCACTCCACCCCGCCATAAAGGCCGGGCGCGAGGAAACTGGTCACGATCATGATCGCGAGCGGCCCGAGGAAGAAGACGGCGAGAAAGGCCGAGACGGGCCCGAGCAGGAGCGCAAGCTGGAAACGGCGGCGGCTGGCAATCGTCATCTTACGCAGCCCCCGTGTTTGCGCCAATCAGGTGCACGGCGGCGGGGTCGTAGGCAAGCCGCGCCTTGCGCGTCTGCTCGACCGTGCCGACGAGATTGCGGCGGTTGGCCGGGATCTCGGCAACGACCTTGCGGCCTTCGGCGGTGCGGCCGAACAGCTCGAAGGTGGACCCGACGAAGACGATCTGGTCGAGATCGACGTCGATCGTCGGGAAGAGGTCGTTGTCCTCGGCGAGGAAGAACTGTTCCGGCCGGATCAGCGCCGTCGCCTTGGTCGAGATTTTCCGCTCGCAGGGCCGGTGGCGGATCGCCATGCCGTCAGCCGTCATCAGCCGGTCACCGTCGAGCCTGCCTTCGAACAGGTTGCTGGCGCCGATGAAGGTGGCGACGAAGGTGTTGACCGGATGGTCGTAAATGGCGCGCGGCGTGTCGAGCTGCTGGATGCGCCCGCCTGAAAGCACCGCGACGCGATCCGACATCGTCAACGCTTCCTGCTGGTCGTGGGTGACGAAGATGAAGGAGATGCCGAGTTCGTTCTGCAACGTCTTCAGTTCGATCTGCATGGCCTGTCGCAGGTTCTTGTCGAGCGCCGACAGTGGTTCGTCGAGCAGAAGCAGCTTTGGCCGGGCGATGATCGCGCGGGCGAGCGCCACGCGCTGCTGCTGGCCGCCGGAGAGCTGGCGCGGTTTGCGTGCTTCCATGCCTTCGAGCCCGACCATCTTCAGGGCGGAGGCGACCTTCTCCCGACGCTGCGGCTTGGCAACGCCTGCAACCTCCAGCGCATAAGCGACATTCTCGCCGACGCTCATGTGCGGAAACAGCGCGTAGTTCTGGAAGACGGTGTTGACCGGCCGACGGTAGGGCGGCCGCTCCGTCATGTCTTCGCCGTCGATCAGGATGGAGCCGCCGTCGAGTTCGACGAAGCCGCTGATCGCCTGCAGCAGCGTGGTCTTGCCGCAACCGGAGGGGCCGAGCAAGGTCAGGAACTCGTTGCGGCGGACATCGAGATCGATACGGTCGAGAGCGGTCACGGTGCCGCCTTCCGGAGTGGTAAAGGCCTTGCTCGCCTCCACCAGCCGGACGATGGAATTCTGCATACTTCTGTTCCCCAAAATGTTATGTAAATAACGCTTGTGCGTTTTCGATATATGGATACCATTTGCCTATCGGAGTCAACGGCCACGAGAAGCCGCGATCCGGAAGCGGCCGCCAAAGGCCGTGCCAGGCCGTCCGGCCAGAACCATCAGAGGAGAATATCGATGAAGATGACAAACGGGACGACCCGCGGAGGCAGGAGAGCTTTCGTGACCCGTGCACGCACTGTGGCACTTTCCCTGGCGACGCTGACGGCCCTTTTCGGCACGGCGCAAGCGGCCGAGCTCAACATTTACAACTGGGGCGAATACATCAATCCGGCCGTGCTGAAGAAGTTCGAGGAGGAGACGAAGATCAAGGTCAACCTCTCGACCTATTCCTCCAACGAGGAAATGCTGGCTAAGATCCAGGGCGGCGCCACGGGCTATGATATCGTCTTCCCGTCGGTGCACATGCAGGACATCATGGCCAAGCTCGACCTGCTGGAAAAGACCGACATCAACACTTACGAGGGCTTCAAGAACATCGACCCGACGTTCCTTCGCGCCAAGAGCGACCCGAAGGGCGAATATTGCCTGCCCTATGCCTTCGGCACGGTCGGCATCCTCTATAACCGCACGCTGCTCGGCAAGGACGTGACCGGCTGGCGCGACCTGATCGAGACGGTGAAGGCCAAAGGCCTGAAGTTCACGCTGCTCGACGACATGCGCGAGGTGCTGTCGGTCGGCCTCATCCTCAACGGCCACAAGGTCAACTCCACCGATCCGGCGGAACTGCAGCAGGCAGCCGATACGATCATCGCCATGAAGCCCGAAGTCGCCGCCTTCACCTATGACACCCGTCCGATGGTGGCGGCGGGCGACGTGGCGGCCGGCCACTTCTTCGTCGGCTCGATGGTCGACGTCTTCGGCAATCCGAAGGATCTCGGCTACGTGATCCCGGAGGAAGGCGCGACGATGTATCAGGAGGATATTTGCGTCCTGAAGACCGCGCCGAACAAGGAGAACGCCGTCAAGTTCATGCAGTTCTACACCCGCCCCGAAGTGGCTGCACTCAACATCGAGCAGCAGACGAACGGCACGGCCAACGTCCCGGCGCGGCAATTGACCCCCGAGCAGATCAAGAATAGCAAGGAAATCAATCCGCCGCCGGAAACCATGCAGAAGTTGCAGATCTTCGAAGATCTCGGCCCCGGCGTGCGCCAGCTCGATCGGGTCTGGACGAAGGTGAAGACGGCGCAATAAACAGGCGATGCGACGGAGCGGGGTGCGCGGCGAAGCCTTGCCGGCATCCCGCTTTGATCATGCAAGGGGAGGGGACGTGGCACAGCGAATCCTGAAGCTGGTGCGCAGCGACGAGCTCAGACGCTCGAAATCGGACAAGCTCATCGCCAATTACATCGAGCGAAATCTCGCCGACATTCCCTTCGAGACGGCGCGCTCGATCGCGACCCGTCTTGAGGTCTCACCGATGACGGTCGGGCGTTATCTTCGGCGCATGGGCTTCGACGGTCTCGACGAGTTAAAACTGGAGCTTCGACGCGACGGCTCCAACAATCCGGCCTGGCAGGTGAAGGGATCGGTCGGCCGTCTGCGCGACGACAACCGCGAAGGCAAGCTGCTTGCCGGTCTGATCCAGCAGCAGATCGACAACCTCGGCATGATCTACGAGCTGACGACCGCGCCGGAATGGCAGCAGGCGATCGATGCGCTGATCGCTGCCAGCGAGGTCTATGTCGCCGCCTATCAGAACGTGCGCGGCATCGCGCAATATTTCGCCAGCCAGCTTTCCTATACCCGGCCGCGGGTACAGTTTGTCGACGGGCTCAACGGCACCTATGCCGAACTGCTCGACGGTTCCGTCGAGGGGCGGGTGCTGTTCCTGCACGACGTGCGCCGCTTCGCCGCGAAGGCACGACCGCTTGCCGAGGAAGCGCGGCGCGCCGGCGTCAAGGTCATCCTCTTCACCGACGAGTTCTGCCCCTGGGCGCCGGAGGTTTCCGACATCTGTCTCGTGGTGCCCGGTTCGCACGGCCCGCTCTGGGATGGGGCGGCAACGACGGTTGCTGTTATGGACCTGCTCTTGAGCAACATCATCGTCGTCCTCGGCGACGAGGTCGGCGAGCGCGTCGCCCAGCTGACCCGGCTACAGAACGTCTTCGGCGACTTCGAGGATTGACGCTGCAGCCGCTGCTCAGGACGCTGGCGTCTGCGGAATGTAATCGAGCCCGATATCGATCGAGGCCGGCCGACCGTCGAGGAAGAGTTCGCCGATGCGCGGCGCCGTTCTGGCGATGACCTTGCCGG
Source organism: Ensifer sp. KUDG1 (assembly GCF_050434285.1). NCBI lineage: Bacteria > Pseudomonadati > Pseudomonadota > Alphaproteobacteria > Hyphomicrobiales > Rhizobiaceae > Ensifer > Ensifer sp. KUDG1. Next base: position 17,765 of record NZ_JBNDIG010000013.1, on the reverse strand, counting down.
CCTTGATGACGCAGAGCCGGTTCGGCTTCAGCCGTAGGGCCTCGCTAACATCGGCTGCCTGCAAGAGCACCAGATCGGCCCTGCAGCCGACGGCGAGGCCATAGCCTTCGAGCCCCATCGTCTTCGCCGCATTCACGGTGATCGCATCGAAGATCTTCCGCTTGTCCTCGATGCCGCCCATCTGCGTGACGTGGATCGCCATATGGGCGACTTCCAGCATGTCGCCCGACCCCATCGAGTACCAGGGATCCATGACGCAATCGTGCCCGAAGGAGACGTTGAGGCCGGCCGCCATCAACTCGCGAACCCGCGTCATGCCGCGGCGCTTCGGATAGGTGTCGTGGCGCCCCTGCAGCATGATGTTGATCAGCGGATTGGGGATCACGCTGATCTTGGCCTCCGCCATCAGCGGGATGAGCTTGGAAACGTAGTAGTTGTCCATGGAGTGCATCGAGGTCAGATGCGAGCCGGCGACGCGGCCCTGAAGCCCAAAGCGGATCGTCTCGGCCGCCAGCGTCTCGATGTGGCGGGACATCGGATCGTCGGTCTCGTCGCAATGCATGTCGACCGGCAGGCCGCGGTCCGCGGCGATGCGGCAAAGCGCCTCCACCGAGCGGGCGCCGTCTTCCATCGTGCGCTCGAAATGCGGGATGCCGCCGACGATATCGACGCCCATGTCGAGCGCGCGGTTCAGAGACGCCACTCCTTCAGGCGCGCGAAAATAGCCGTCCTGCGGGAAGGCGACGAGCTGCAGGTCGATATAGGGTGCGACCTTCTCCTTCACCTCCAGCAGTGCCTCGGCCGTCACCAGCCGCGGGTCGGACGTGTCGACGTGGCTGCGGATGGCAAGCAGGCCCTGGCTGACGGCGAGGTCGCAGTAGCGCAGCGCCCGCTCGACCAGCGCTTGCCTGGTCAACATCGGGCGCAGTTCGCCCCAGAGCGCGATGCCCTCCAGTAGCGTGCCGGAGACGTTTATGCGCGGCAGGCCAAGCGACAGCGTGGCGTCCATGTGGAAATGCGGGTCGCAGAAGGGCGGGCTGAGAAGGCGGCCGGTGGCGTCGATCTCTTCGCCTGCGGTCGCGGCAAGAGCCTTTTCGATCGCGGCGATCTTGCCGCCCTTGAGGCCGACATCGAAACCTTGCTGTCCGTCCGGAAGGTTGGCGTTGCGGATAATCAGATCGAACATGGTCGGCCCCTCGCTTGCCCATTGGATCGCAGCGGCGTCCTGGCCGAAGTGAGGGGCAGAACGCGCAGCACCGATCCCGGCGATGTTCAGTGATAGCATCGGAACCGGCTTTGCGGTCAAGCGCCGCCGGCTAAGGGCCGGCGACGGAGGTCACACTGCGCCGTAGCTGCGCCAAAGGACATAGAGGCTGACGGAAAAGATGATCGCGCGGAAAATCTTGGTCAGCGTATCGCGCTGTGCCGAAAGCCGCGTAGAAACGATCGTGCCGATCACGCCGCCAGCGACGCCACCCAGGATGAAGTAGCCGGCAATGCGCCAGTCCACGAGCCCCGACACCGCGTAGTTGATCGCCGTCGTCAGGCCGAAGGTTCCGACGGCGAGCAGCGACGTGCCAACCGCGTTGATCAGCGGCATGCCGGTCGCAAGCAAGAGGCCGGGCACGATCAGGAAACCGCCGCCGATGCCGAAGAAGCCGGAACAGGTGCCGGTCAGAAGTGCCGTCAGGCCCGTCTTGCCGTGTGTTCCGATCGAAAGCGATTGCGGCGTTGCCGCCGTGTCGCACTTGACCTTCCGCATGGCGAAGCTGACGACCATCATCACGAGGCCGAACAGGAACAGCAGCCGCTGGCCGTCGATCAGCTTGCCGAGACTGGAGCCAAAGAACGCCCCGAGCGAACCGGCGACCGTGAAGATCAGCGCACAGCGCCACCAGAGATGGCCACGAAGCGCATGGCTGATCAGGTTGAGATAGGCGTTGGCGGAGACCGCAAGCGCGCCGGTGCCGAGCGCCGTGTGCACGTCGCGGATGCCGACGACATAGATGAGGAGCGGCGTCGCGAGGATGGAGCCGCCACCGCCGATCAGGCCGAGCGTGAAGCCGGTGAGCGAACCTGAGCCGATCGCGAGCAGCATCTGCTGGAAGGGGTCCGCCACGTCGCCCTACCCCCAGACCGAGCCGGGAAGCGCATCGAGCGGGATCTTCAGGTAGCGCCGTCCGTTGCCTTCCGCCGGCGGAAGCTCGCCGCCGCGAACATTGATCTGCAGCGCATGCAGGATCAGCTTCGGCATCGGCAGGGTGCGGTCGCGTGCCTCGCGCAGGGCGACGAAATCGGCTTCGGTCTTGCCGGCCACATGCGGGTTCGTGGCTTTCTGCTCGGCGACCGTGCTTTCCCAGCGCGCCTCACGGCCGCCGGGGCAATAGTCGTGACCGGTGAAGAGCCGGGTTTCATCGGGCAGCGCCAGAATGGCCTGGATCGAGCGCCAGAGATCGGCAGCGCTTCCACCCGGAAAATCGGCGCGGGCCGAGCCGCTGTCGGGCATGAACAGCGTGTCGTGGATGAAGGCTGCATCGCCGATCACGTAAGAGATCGAGGCGAGCGTATGTCCCGGCGAATGCATCACGCGGGCCTTGAGTTCGCCGATCTGGAGCGTGTCGCCGTCGGCAAACAGCCGGTCCCATTGCGAGCCGTCGCAGGCGAAGTCAGGCCAGTTGTAGATCGCCTTCCAGATCCGCTGCACGCCCTTCACGTGCTCGCCGATACCAGTCGGCGCGCCGGTCTTCGCCTTGAGGTAGCGCGCGGCCGAGAAATGGTCGGCGTGCGGGTGGGTGTCGAGGATCCATTCGACGGAGAGGTTCTTGGCGGCGATATGGTCGAGGATCGCGTCGGCGTTGCGCGTGGCGGTCGAGCCGGACTTCTCATCGAAGTCCAGCACCGGATCGATGATCGCGCATTTGCCCGTTGCCGGGTCGGCGACGACATATTGGATGCTGCCGGTGCGGGGATCGTAAAAGCCGGTCACATCGGGCTTATGCATAGGCGAGGGCCTCTTCAGCCGCGGCGCAGGGGAAGAAGATCGCGCGGGCGGGGTCAAAATCGTAGTCGGCTTCGAAGCTCGGCGCGTCGGCGGCCAGCTGCATGACGCAATCGAGGATGTATTTCACCTTGTCTTCCGAAAGCAGCACGCTGAAGTTCAGCCGGGTGAAGCCCGGCTTCTCGATTTCCTCGCCGGCAAGGATCGCCTGGCGGATCTGTTCGGAGTGCTCGGCATCAATCGACAGCAGCCGGTGAACGTAAGGTCCGGCGCAGGCACACCCGCCGCGCGCCTGGATGCCGAAGCGGTCGCTCAGCATGCGGGTGACGAGCTGCTGGTGGACGTAGCCGCCCTTGCCGTTCTTGATGCGGAACGAAAAGATCGGCAGCCGGTCCGGCTCCTGCAGGCCGAGTAGTTCCAGTTGCGGAATGGCCTTCCAGGCGGCAAACGCCTGTTCCGCCAGTTCGCGGTTGCGCCGCTCCATGCTCTCAAGCCCGATCGCGTGTTTGACGATAAAGGCAAGGGCTGCGCGGATGTCGCCGACGACATTCGGCGTTCCGGCCTCTTCGCGTGCCTCGATGTTGGCGCTGTAGTCGTGCGTATCCGGCGAAACGAACTTCACCGTGCCGCCGCCCGGCCAGGTCGGCTTGTCGGTGGTGACGCTGTCGCGGCGAACGATGAGGATGCCGGAAGCGCCCGGCCCGCCGATGAACTTGTGCGGCGAAACGACGATGGCATCGATTTCGGCACCGGACGCAGGGGACATGGCAATCGGAACATAGGGGCCGGCGCCCGCATAGTCCCAGATCATCTTCGCGCCGGCGGCCTTGACCATGCGGGTGATCGCGGCCACGTCGCTGGTGATGCCGGTGATGTTCGAGCCGGCTGAAAGCGCACAGACCGTCAGCTCGGGCGAACCGGCATTCAGCGCTTTGCGAAGTTCCGTGAGGTCCGGTCCGCCCGCCGGGCACTCGGCGATTTCGACGATCTCAGCGCCACTTTCGCGCCAGGGCAGGATGTTGGAGTGGTGCTCGTAGGGGCCGATGATGACGCGGACGGTCTTGCCGGCAGCAACCGCGTCGGTAACGCCGACGAGCTTGACCAGACGGTTGATGCCGGAGGTCGCACCGGAGCCGGTGAAGATCACGGCATGGTCGGCCGTGGCGCCACAGAACTCACCGATCAGCGCCCGCGCTTCCCGGCGCATCCGGGTCATGAAGCCCCCGCAATAGGAGGCTTCCGTGTGGCTGTTGGCGTAGTAGGGCAGGACCTCCTCGAGCACGAAATCCTCGATCACCCGCAACGCGCGCCCGGAGGCGACGTAGTCAGCATAGACCAGTGCCTTCGTGCCATAGGGACCGGCGATCCGCGCCTTCGCTCCGACCAGGTCGTCGCGAAGCTCGGCGATAAGACCCGGCCGGTTGAGGGATTGGCGGAACCGGGCGAGCGGCGAGAGCGCCTCGCAGGGCTGGTGGACGGCGGGCACGATCATCGCGCTTACTCCTCGGAGCGGACATTGACAGCAATTGTAATCCCGTCCAGGGTCGAAAACTTCACCTATCTTCTGCGGTTTCGTCTAGGAATTGTGTCAAATGATCGAATCTTCGTTCAAAATCGATGCGTTCGATCTGAACATTCTTACCGCATTGCAAAAAGATTCGTCGCTGTCGCAGCGGGATCTGGCCGAAAAGGTCGGCCTGTCGCAAAACGCCTGCTGGCGCCGCCTGCAGCGCCTGCAGGCGATCGGCGTGATCCGGGGCTCGCACGCGGACATCGATCTTGACGTTTTGGGGCTGGATCTGACCGTGTTCGTGATGATCCGCACGCGCCATCATTCCAAGGAATGGAGCGACGGTTTCCGCCAGCATGTCGAGCGACTGCCGGAGGTGATCGATTTCTATCGCATCGGCGGGGATTGGGATTATCTGATCAAGGTGGTGACCCGCGGCATGCGCGGCTATGACGGCTTCTACCAGAAGCTCATCACCAATTTCGACCTCGCCACGGTCACCGGCTTCTTCTCGATGGAGGCGATCATCAACAGTCGCCCCGTGGATTTGAGCCGGTTGAAGTGAGGCGCCGGGTTCCGGCGCCTCATCCTGTCCTTACATCACACCGAAGCGCTCGAACGCCTCGACGGTGCTCATGCCGGCCTCGATGGCGAGCCGCACCTTGTTTTCGGTTTCGGCCTTTTCCAGCGCCAAGACGATCGCCTCGCGCTCCGCCTCTTTCGGGATGACGAGTACGCCGTCGCGGTCGCCGAAAAGGATGTCGCCCGGCCGAATGCGGATGCCGCCGATCTCGATCGGGATATGGTAGTCGACGACCTTGCCGCGCGGCCCCTGGTCCTGGGCATAGGAGCCGTAGCAGAAGGTGGGGAAATCGAGCGCGAGAATACCGGCGCTGTCGCGGCAATAGCCGTCGCAGATTGCGCCGGCCGCTTTCAGTTTCATGGCCCGCGTCGACATCAGTTCGCCCCAGACGGCGTATCGCGGCGACGAGCCGGAGCAGACATAGATCTCGTTTTCCTTCAGGCTGTCGAGCGCATGGAACATCAGGCCAAAGGGCTTGGCGCTGAATTCCGAATGACCGCCGGCCTCCGCCGTCGCGAAGAAATCCGCTTCAAGCACCGGCATCGCGCGGCCGACAGCAACCATGTCGTCGCGCAGCGCCTTGATCTGTGGCGGCAGGAACTGGTGCTGCAAGCCCATCGTGTCGAGAATGTCGCCAACCACGGCCGTGAACAGCCGGCTGCGCATGGCGGCAAAGAGTTGGGTATCGTCTTCAAAATGTTTCATGTCTTCCCTCAAGCCTTATGCGCCATGGCGGTCGCGATGCCCTGCATGACGCCTCTGATTTCTGCGAGACCCTTCAAGCGCCCGATCAGCGAATAGCCGGGATTGATGCGCTCCTTGCCGATGTCGTCGGCGAGCAGATGCCCGTGGTCGGGCCGGAGCGGGATCTGCCAGTCGGTGCGCCCCTCGCGGACGCGGCGCTCCTGCTCCTCCATCAGCGCGAGGATCACGGCGGGCATGTCGCTCGATCCGCCAAGATGGTCGGCCTCGTAGAACGAGCCGTCCTCTTCGCGCTGGACGTTGCGCAGATGGGCGAAATGGATGCGCGGACCGAATTCGCGCACCATGGCCGGCAGGTCGTTATCGGCGCGCGTGCCGTAGGAGCCGGTGCAGAAGGTGATGCCGTTGGCCGGACTGTCGACGGCTGAGAGAATGCGCCTGACGTCGGCCGGCGTGGAGACGATGCGCGGCAGGCCGTAGAGTGAAAAGGCGGGATCGTCGGGATGAATGCAGAGACGGATACCGACTTCCTCTGCAACCGGCACGATCTCCTTGAGGAAGCGCGCCAGGTTGTCATGCAGCACGTCGGCGGTGACGCCGTCATATTCCGAGAGGGCTGCGAGGAAGCTTGCCCGGTTGAACTGGCGCTCGGTTGCCGGAAGGCCGGCGATCAGGTTGCGTTCGATCCGGTCGACTTTCGCCTGGTCCATCTGATCGAAGCGCTGGCGGGCGACGAAGATCTGCCGCTCGGAATAACTGTCCTCGACGCGCGGACGCTTGAGAACGAAGAGATCGTAGGCGGCAAAGTCGACGGCGTCGAAGCGCAGTGCGTAGCCGCCGCTCGGCAAGGGCTGCACCAGCTCCGTGCGCGTCCAGTCGACCACAGGCATGAAATTGTAGCAGACGATGTCGATGCCCGCCCGCGCCAGGGCGCGAAGCGTGTCCTTGTACCAGCCGATGTAGCGGGCACTGTCCGATGTCGCGAGCTTGATCGAGTTGTGCACCGGAATGCTCTCGACGACGCTCCAGCGCATGCCGGCCGCTTCGATCAGCGCCTTCTGCTTCAGGATCGCCTCATCGGACCAGGGCGAGCCGTCGTAGATATGGTGCAGCGCCGAGACGATCCCCGTGGCGCCCGCCTGCCGGATGTGGCTGAGCGGCACCGGATCGTTTGGCCCATACCAGCGAAAGCACTCTTCCATCATTCTCATGCAGAACTCCTACCCGCTTCCGCGGCTATTGTTGGACCACGTTCGGTAATAATGTCCCATTGGCCCAACAATTCAAGCCTGGAATCGGTGAATATGCGCGAAAATCATTGAATCAGAGGAGGCTGTCAAATTTTCTCTTGACGGAAACTGCAATCTGGACCAACAAATAAAACATCGCAGGGAGGAGAGCCGGTGAGCAGTTCGGTACGGGAAGATGCACTGTCGGGCGTGGAGGCCGTCGAGCCGGGGAAGACCTCGGCCGTCGATCGCCTTGTCGAGCAGATCCGCGACATGATCTCCGAGCGTGGTCTTGGTGTCGGCGACGCGTTGCCGACCGAGCGTGATCTCGGCGAGCAGTTCCAGGCGGGCCGCAACACCGTGCGCGAGGCGCTGCAGGTTCTGCGCGCCTATGGCATGGTCGAGACCCGCCCGAAGGTGGGTGCCGTCATCAGTGGCGGCCATGGCGAGGCGATCCGCCGGCTCTTTGCCTTCCATAACGGTATCTCGCCGGACTCGTTTCATGATCTGCAGGGCTTTCGACGCATCATCGAAACCGGTGTCGGCGAACACATCATCCTGACGGCCAGCGACGCTGATTTCGACCGGCTGGATGCGATCAATGCCCGCATTCTGGAGGCCGAGAGCGTCGAGGCGGCCGCGCAGTGCGACTACGAGTTCCACTCGGCGATCGTCGAACTCTCGGGCAACCGCACGACGCTTGCCGCCTATCACATGCTGCGTTCGGTGATCGAGGAGGTCATGCGTCTCGGTAAGGCTGAGCGCCCGGTGCATGCGGCGACCTTCGAGGCGCATGCCGAGATCATCCGGGCGCTGCGGGCGCGCGACCGTATCGCCTATGTCTACCTGATGAGCCGCCATCTGGAGTTCGGCATCCGCTTCGTCGATGCCGCGCCGGGCAGCCCACAGCCACGATAAGCAATTTGGAGATTGGGTCCGGACCGCGCTTCAGGCGGTGCGGGCAGCCATTTGCCGGATTTTCGCCCGTTGGTCCGGCGGCACGAACAGGGCACTTGGGAGGAGAACCAATATGAGCAACATGAAACGTCTGGCGCTTGCAGCGCTGCTTGCCACCGTCAGCTTCGCGCCGGGCGCGGCATTTGCCGGCGGCAAGGCGATCGCCGGCATCGTCTTCCAGCAGGACCAGTATTTCCGCGGTATCCAGATCGGCATGGAAAAGGCGGCGGAAGCTGCCGGTGACGAGCTTCTGGCCGGCAACAGCGACAGCAAGCTGGAAAAGGAAGCCCAGCTGATCGACACCTACATCGCTCGCGGCGTGAACTCGATTGTCGTCGCGCCGCTTTCCGCCGATGCCTCGGTGCCGGCCCTGAAGAAGGCGCGTGACGCCGGCATCACCGTCGTCACCTACGGCACCTCGGCCAATGGCGACGTCGCCCAGGCAACGGTGACGAGCTCGGACCGCGATATCGGCATCGGCACCGGCAAGGCCGCGACCGATTTCCTGAAGACGCTCGGCAATGGCGGCAAGGTCAAGATCGGCACGCTCGCCTTCAAGGCACTGTTGCCCGAACAGTCGAACGCCCGCGTCGACGGGTTCCTGAGCGTCGTCAACGATCAGGTCGACATCGTCGCTCAGCAGGATGCCTGGCTTGCCGAGAAGGCACTCGCCGTTGCCAGCGACATGCTGACGGCCAATCCCGATATCCAGGTTATCTACGCTGCAAACGAGGGCGGCACGATCGGTGCGGTCCAGGCGGTGAAGAAGGCCGGTCTTGAAGGCAAGGTCTTCGTTTTCGGCACCGACGGTTCCGAGCAGCTCGCCAACATGCTGCTCAATTCCGACAACGTGCTGCAGGCAACGACGGCGCAGCAGCCGCTCGAGGTCGGCAAGCAGGCGATCGAAGCGGCGCAGAACCTGCTCGACGGCAAGAAGATCGAGACCAAGGTCAACGTGCCGGTGCTGCCCCTGACGCGCGCCGATACGCAGGCCGTCGCCGCCTACAAGGAAGGCCTCAAGGCCCTGAAGTGATTGGGTTCTGACGTCAGCCGAGCGGCGGGACATCGCGCCCGCCACTCCCTCGTCTTGCACAGCAGGAAATCCGCATGAGCTATCCGCAACCGAGTTCAGCCGCGTTGCAAGGGGTGCAGGGACGGCTGGACTTTCGGGCCGTGACCAAGCGTTACGGCCCGACTGTCGCCCTCTCGGAATTCACCCACAGCTTCGCTCCCGGCCAGGTGCATGCCCTGATGGGCAAGAACGGCTCGGGCAAATCGACGCTCGTCAAGCTGCTCGCCGGCGTCACCGAGCCGACATCGGGCACGATCAGCGTCAATGGCGAGGACCGCCACTTCACCTCGCCGCACGACGCCTTTGCCGCCGGCATCGTCACCGTGCACCAGGAACTTTCGCTGGTGCCGGAGCTTTCTGTCGGCGAAAACATCTTTCTCGGCCGTCTGCCGCATCGGCGCCGGGCCGGCTTCAGCGTCGTCGACTGGACGGGCCTGCACAAACGCGCCGGCGAATTGCTTGCCGACATGGGGCTCGCAATCGATTCCCGCCAGCCTGTTTCGGCGCTGAGCGTCGGCCAGCAGCAGGTGGTGGAGATCGTCAAGGCGATGTCCTTCAACCCGTCGATCCTGCTGCTCGACGAGCCGACCTCGGCGCTGGCGTCGCGCGAGGTCAAGCAGCTCTTCGCGTTGATCGAGCGGCTGCGCGCCCGCGGCGTGACGATGATCTACATTACCCACCGCATGAGCGAGCTTTTCGAGATTGCCGACACCTGCACGGTGATCCGCGACGGCCACTACATCGGCGCGGTCGAGATGAAGGCGACGACGCCGTCGGCGATCGTCGGCATGATGTTCGGCGATGCCGCCCGTGCGACGCGGCCGCCACGGCGCACACTCGATCGCACCAGGCCGGTGCTCGAAGTGCGCGACCTCAGCCGCTCCGGACATTTTCAGAATGTCTCCTTCGATCTCTATCCCGGTGAGATTCTCGGCATTGCCGGTCTGCTCGGCGCCGGGCGCACGGAACTGATGCGGGCGATCTTCGGCGCCGATCGGATCGATGGCGGTAGGGTCACATTCGACGGTCGCGACATGACCGGCGCGAGCCCCCGCGACATGCGCAAGGCGGGGCTCGGCTACACGCCGGAAAACCGCAAGGAGGTCGGGCTGGTGCAGTCGCTTTCGACCGCCGACAATCTCTGCATGGCGAGCCTCGGCCCGATCTCCAACAAGGGCTTCATCTCGCGCCGCCGCGAACAGCCGCATGTGCGCCGCCAGATCGCCGATCTGCACATCAAGTGCGGCGATCCGGAGCTGCCGGTGTCGTCGCTATCGGGCGGCAACCAGCAGAAGGTGGTGATCGGCAAGTGGCTGAACCGGCAGCCGTCGGTGATGTTCTTCGACGAGCCGAGCCGCGGCGTCGACGTCCAGGCCAAGCGCCAGATCTTCGACATCATCTGGCAAAAGGCCGCCGACGGCCTCGCCAGCATCTTCGTTTCGACGGAGCTTGAGGAGGTGCTTGAGGTCGCCGACCGCATCCTCGTCATGCATCACGGCGCTGTCGTCGCCGAGGTGGATCCGACGAAAACCGACCTGACCGAACTTTACGGCCTGTGCATGGAAGGGGCCAAGCAATGACACTCGTGAGCCAGACCACCGAAGGCGGCGGACAGAACACGCCGCTCAAGTTCCTGAAAACATACCCGATGGAGATCATCCTCGCCGCGTTGGTGATTTTCCTGATCTTCGTCGCACCGGGCTTTGCCTCCACCAGCAACGTCTTGAACGTGCTGCGCACGGTCTCGATGCTCGGCATCATCGCCTTCGGCATGACGGCCGTCATCATCAGCGGCGAGATCGATCTCTCGGTCGGTGCGGGTGCTGCCCTTGCCGGCTGCATCGTCGCCTGGTTTGCCGATCGCTTCACCGATGTCTTCGGCGACTGGGGCGCGGTCACGGTGGGTTTTGCCGCGGCGTTGCTGCTCGGCTTCTCGCTCGGCTATCTCACCGGGCGCTTCCGGCAGTGGTTCAACGTGCCGACCTTCATCACCACGCTGGCGCTTTTTGCAGCGCTTCGCGGTGTTGCCAATCTGATCACCGGCGGCTTCCCGATGTCGTCTTTCCCGCTCGGCTTCGATTTCCTCGGCGGCGGTTACCTCTTCGGCATCCCGTTCCCGGTCTATATCTTCGCGCTGACCTTTGCGGCCATGCACTTCCTGATGAAATACACGAGCTTTGGCCGCGAGGTTTACGCGGTCGGCGGCAACATGGAGGCCGCGCGCCTTTCCGGTATCGACATCTGGAAGGTGAAGGCGCTGACATTGGGTCTGACCGGTGCGCTCACCGCCGTCTCCGGCACGCTGATCGCCTCGCAGATCGGGGCCGGCACCGGGACGACGGCGACCGGCATGGAGCTCGACGTGATTGCGGCCGTGATCATCGGCGGCACCTCGCTCTTCGGCGGCAAGGGCCGCATCTGGGGCACGCTGATCGGTGTGCTGTTCCTTGGCTGCATCTCCAACGGCATGACGCTGATGAATGTCAGCGAATACTGGCAATACGTCGTGCGCGGCGGGATCATCCTCGGCGCCGTGCTCCTGAACCAGGTTCTGGAACGGGTGCGCTGAGACCGGTGCGGGGTGTCCGCATCCCGCTCCCTCTATGAGTAACGATCACGCTTATGATCTCGCGCCGACGCCGGCTCGGATCATCGCGATCCATCGCGGAGACAATCATGACTGAATTCAAGGGAAAAGTGGCACTGGTCACCGGCACGTCCGGCATAGGGCTTGCCTCGGCAATCCGGCTCGCCTCGTCAGGCGCGACCGTGCTTGCCTGCGGTAACGACGTCGCCACCAACGAGATCTTCGACCGCATCGCGAAAGAGCGCGACCTGCCGATGTCGACGCGGCTGACGGATGTGTCCGTAGAGACGGAAGTGGAAGCGGCGGTGCGCGAGGCGGTGCTGCGCCATGGCGGCCTCGACATCATCGTCAATGCTGCGGCCGTCCATCCCTATGGCACGGTGCTCGATACCAGCACCGAAACCTTTGCGCGCTGCCTCTCGGTCAATGTCGGCTCGATCTACCTCACCGGCCGCTTCGGCATTCCGGAAATGATGAAGCGCGGCGGCGGCGCGATCGTCAACATCTCCTCGGTGCAGGGCCATGCCTGCCAGCAGAACGTCGCTGCCTATGTCGCCTCCAAGGGCGCAATCCATGCACTGACCCGCGCCATGGCGCTCGACCATGCGGCGGCAAGGGTGCGGGTCAATTCGGTCAGCCCCGGCTCGGTGCGCACGCCGCTGCTTGCGCTCGCGGCCCGCACCTATGGCGGCGAGGGCGTCAGCGAGGCGGAAGCTTTCGCCCGCTTCGGTGCCGCGCACCCGATCGGCCGCATTGGCGAGCCGGAGGAGGTGGCCGAACTGGTCGCTTATCTCGCCTCGGATCGCGCCGCCTTCGTCACCGGCTCGGACTTCCGCATCGACGGCGGCCTCACGGCCGGCATCGGCGTCAAATAATCGGATAGGAAACGACAAGATGAAAATCGGCCTTGGGCTCTACCGGGAGCAACTCACCCCGGATAACTTTCAGTTTGCGTTGCAGGCGGGCGCGACCCACGTCGTCGCGCATCTCACCAACTATTTCGCCGGCAAGGATCCGAAGATCGACAGTGGCGATCAGGGCGGCTGGGGCGATTGTTCCGGCGATCGGCTCTGGACCTACGACGAGCTGTCGGCGCTGGTGAAGGACATCAGGGCCGGCGGCCTTGAGATTGCGGCGATCGAGAATTTCTCGCCGCGTTTCTGGCATGACGTGCTGCTCGACGGGCCTGAGCGGGCTCAGCAGATCGAGGGGCTGAAGCAGCTCATTCGCGACGCCGGCCGGGCGGGGATCCCTTGCATCGGCTACAATTTCTCGCTCGCCGGCGTCTATGGCTGGACCCGCGGACCCTATGCCCGCGGTGGTGCCGAATCCGTTGGCTTCGGCGTCGAAAACAGCATTGCGCCCAGTCCGGACGCACCGATCCCCGACGGTATGATCTGGAACATGCGCTATCGCCGCGGCGTCGCCGGCGCCGCTTCCGTTTCCGTCAGTTCGGCCGAACTCTGGGAGCGCCTCGGCCACTTCCTGAAGGAGGTCGTGCCGGTCGCCGAAGAGGCGGGTGTCGTGCTCGGCGCCCATCCTGATGACCCGCCGGCCGAGGAACTGCGAGGCACGGCGCGCCTCGTCAACCGCCCGGAGAAATACGATCGGCTAATGTCGATCGTCGATTCACCGTCGAACGGGCTCGAACTCTGCCTTGGCTCGCTCCAGGAGATGCCGGGCGGCGACATCTACGAGCATGTTCGCCGCTTCGCCCGCTCCGGCCGCATCGGCTACATCCACTTCCGCAACGTGCGCGGAAAGATGCCGCGTTATGTCGAGACCTTCGTCGACGAGGGCGACATCGACATGGCGGAGATCATCCGCATCCTGCGCGACGAAAACTACCAGGGCGTGCTGATCCCCGACCATACGCCGGCCATGACCTGCGGCGCTTCCTGGCACGCCGGCAAGGCCTTTGCGCTCGGCTATATGAAGGCACTGGTGCAGAACGCCGAGGCGCTCGGGCCGTCGCGTTCCATACCAACGAGCATCGCGGCGGAATAGGAGGCGGGGATGACTCGCGAGATCGTCTGTGTCGCGCCCGTCGGCGACCGCTGCGGCGAAGGCGCCGTCTGGTCGGCGGCGGAAGCAGCACTCTACTGGACCGACATCAACCGTTTTCTCGTGCATCGCTATGACGAGGCGACGCGTGCGGTCCGGACCTGGCTCTTCGACGAGCCGGTGGTGGCGATTTCGCTGACTGAAGAAGACGGCCGCCTGCTCGTCGCCCTCGGCTCGAAGCTGATCTGGTGGTGGCCTCAGACCGACCGGCGCGCGGATCACGGTTTCGTCCTGCCCGGTGCGCCGCGCGTCCGGCTCAATGACGGTCGCGCCGATCCGGCCGGTAATTTCTGGGTCGGCTCGATGAAGAACAACGTCCTTCCCGATGGCCAGCTCGGCGATGTGGCACCCGGGGAGGGCATCCTCTACCGGATCGCGCCTGATGGTGCCGTCACCGAATGGCGGCATGGTCTCGGAATTTCCAATACGCTCTGCTGGAGCCCGGATCGGCACACGTTCTATTTCGGCGATACGCTCGCCAACGAGATCTACGCCTTCGACTATGATGCCGCGGCCGGAGCGATATCCGGCGAACGGCACTTTTTCACCGGATTCGACCGCGGCTCGCCCGACGGCTCGGCGATCGACAGCGAAGGCCATCTCTGGAACTGCCGCTATGGCGGCAGCTGCATCGCCCGGATCGCACCGGACGGCAGCCTTGCCGAGGCGATCGAGATGCCGATCACCAATATCACCACCTGCACCTTCGGCGGCGCGGACTTGAAGACGCTCTACATCACGACGGCGGGCGGAGGACCGGCCGAGCGCCTCGCCGGCAGCCTCTTTGCCATGCGCGTCGCGGTCGCGGGCCTTCCGGAAAACCGTTATAGAGTGGCGACAAGGTGAGCGCGGCGACGACGCGGCGCGCCCTTGCTTGGGCGCATGGCTGCCTTTCGGTGCAGTCCTTGGGTGGCATGCTCGGCCCGGTGCTTTTCCTGCTGCCGGACGGCAGGCAGGTGAGCCCGCTGCAGGTCGCGCCCTGGGGAAACGATCCCGAACGCGCGACATTGCCGGAAATCTTGCAGGAATTGCGCGGCGAGTGGCCCTGTGTTCCCTTCGGCAGCGACGCCGAGCGGTCGCTTCCCGCAGGCTGGAGCGCAACGGGGGAGAGTTTCGACGGCGCGGGCGTGCCGCATGGCCACGGCTCCAATACCCATTGGAGCTGGGGCGACTGCGACGAGCGCCGGATCGTCCTGGAGTGCCACTATCCCGACGACCATCCGATCCGATTGCTGCGCCGGTCGATCGTTCCCGATCCGGGCGCGTCGGCCATCGACATCACGTTGGAAATCGAGGCGCGGCGGCCATGCCGCCTGCCGATCGGCCTGCATCCGACGTTCCGGCTGTCGCCGCGGCCGGGCTCCGTCGTGATCGAGCCGGGCAGCTTCGATCGGGTGTGGAGTTTCCCTGGCGACGTTGAGCCGGGTGCAGCCCTGTTCACACCCAGCCAGCAATGGCCGTCGCTCGGCGCTGTCGGTACCCGCGGTGGTGCGACAGTCGATGCGGCGCAGGTGCCGCTCGCCGACGACACTGAAGACCTGCTGCAGCTCTCTGATATCGATGGCAGCGTCGCGCTCCACTACCGCGACGAAGGTTTTCGTGCGCGGCTTTCCTGGCAGAAGGAGCATTTTCCGAGCCTTCTGCTCTGGTACAGCAACCGCGGCCGCAAGGCCTATCCCTGGAACGGGCGGCACGTGGCGCTCGGCGTCGAGCCGATCGCGTCGGCCTTCGATCTCGGGCCGGCGATTTCCAACGGCGTCAATCCGCTGGCGGCATCGGGCGTTGCGACCGCAATCGCTTTCGAGCCCGGAAAAACCTTCACCACACGCTACCGGCTTTCTGTCGAAGCCGCATCCGCGGGCTGAGCCGAGCGCTCGCCCGTTCCTTCCAAACGAAAGGCCACCCGATGAAATTGTTGCGTTTGACCGTCAACGGCTCTGCCGTGCCCTGCATTCTGGACGGC
Organism: Ensifer sp. KUDG1; assembly: GCF_050434285.1. Classification (NCBI taxonomy): domain Bacteria; kingdom Pseudomonadati; phylum Pseudomonadota; class Alphaproteobacteria; order Hyphomicrobiales; family Rhizobiaceae; genus Ensifer; species Ensifer sp. KUDG1. The sequence continues at coordinate 2,100 of NZ_JBNDIG010000013.1, read as the reverse complement.
GAGGGTCAGGCTCGGAATGTGTCCTCGTTCGTTCGGGACTTTACGGCGGAGACCTTGCCGGATGTCGTCGGCGCCTTGTCGGCGGTAGATCTCTCGGCTTTGCCCCTGGTGCCCGTCATCGATGCGGATATCCTGCCGCCGGTCGCAAGGCCGGGCACGATCTGGTGCATCGGGCTCAACTATTCGGACCATGCCGAAGAGGCGGGTCTGCCGGTGCCATCTGAACCGATCCTCTTCAACAAGGCGGCCGGTACCTATTGCGGGCCAAACGCCCCGCTTCTCTACTCCGAAAAAATGTCGAAGCTCGACTGGGAGGTCGAACTTGGCATCGTCGTCGGCAAGCGCACGCTCAACGTCTCGCGCGATCAGGCTATGGACCATGTCTTCGGCTACACCGTCGTCAACGATGTCTCCGAACGGGCCTGGCAGATCGAACGCGGCGGGCAGTGGGTGAAGGGCAAGAGCTTTCCGAACTTCTGCCCGACGGGGCCATGGCTTGTGACCAAGGACGAGGTGCCGGATCCGCAGGCACTGCCGATGTGGCTCGACGTCAATGGTGAGCGCATGCAGGCCGGAACCACGGCGCGCATGATCTTCGATGTCGCGACCATCGTCTCCTACATGAGCGAATTCTGCGTGCTGGAGCCGGGCGATCTCATCTGCACGGGCACGCCTCCTGGCGTTGGCATGGGCAAGAAGCCGCCGCGCTACCTGAAGCCCGGCGACGTGGTGGAACTCGGCATCGACGGCCTTGGCCACCAGCGACAGGCCGTAAAGGCACTTTAATGCGCGCGAAGGGAAACGGATCATGAGCGAAAAGACGGGACGATTGGTCGGGCGCGTGGCCGTGGTCACCGCCGCCGGCCAGGGTATCGGCCGGGCGGTGGCCGAACGGCTGATGGCAGAGGGTGCCGAAGTTCATGCGAGCGACATCAACGATGGCCTGCTCGCCACACTCGACGGTGCCGCGACGACGCGGCTGGACGCGACAGACCACGCGGCTGTAGCCGGCTACTTTGCGGCCTTCCAGCGTATCGACATCCTCGTGCATGCGGTCGGCTACGTGCACCAGGGCACGATCGAGGAATGTGCGCCCGAGGACTGGCGCCGCTCGGTGAACATCACGCTCGACAGCGCCTATAACGTGATTGCCGGCGCAATCCCTAAGATGAAAGCGGCTGGCGGTAGCATCATCACCATCGGCTCGGTCGCCTCCTCGATCAAGGGCTTTCCGCGCCGCGCGGCCTACGGTGCCGCCAAGGGCGGTATCATCGGTCTCACCAAGGCGGTCGCGGCGGACTACGTCTCGCAGGGCATCCGCTGCAATTCGGTCTGCCCGGGAACGGTGGCCTCGCCCTCACTGGAAGAGCGTATCGGCGAACTCGGCCAAAAACTCGGAAGCCGGGATGAGGCCTACCGGTCGTTCATCAGCCGCCAGCCGGCCGGCCGCTTCGGCACGGTGGAGGAAGTCGCCGCCATCTGCGCCTTCCTTGCGTCGGATGAGGCAGCCTTCATCACTGGCCAGGCGATCAATATCGACGGCGGGATTACGATCTGAGGCCGGAGCGGCCAGCTGGCTGGCGACGCAACATCATCGGAGCGGACCGCTGCTCAACCTGGTAGGTTTCTATCTTCAGGTAAGCGTGGCAACACCCTCCCTCATCCTCGCCTTCATGGCGGGGATCCAGCGACCCGACGTCGGTCGGGTCAAAAGACTTTTCAGCCCAAGGACTTGGGCTGGCTGGATTTCTGTGACGAGCACAGAAATGAGGGTGGATTTGGTTGCCTGACGTCCATTTCGCGGCGTCGCGGCAACAGCTCGCAACCTTGTCTGTACGAGATCATCAAACCCAAAAAATCACCTCCCGATTGGCTCCGGAAGTGATTTTTTCGCATGGTCTAAGGCGTGAACTTGACCACTTCTGGGAGCGCCCTTCGCTTACTTCGACAGCGCCTTGAATTCGGCGAGGATGGCGTCGCCCATCTCTGTCGTTCCGACCTGGCGCGCGCCTTCGGCCATGATGTCGCCGGTGCGGATGCCCTGGTCGAGCACGTTGGCGATCGCCTTCTCCAGATTGTCGGCTTCCTTCACGAGGTTGA
>NZ_JBNDIG010000012.1:0-244866 GCF_050434285.1 Ensifer sp. KUDG1 | reverse complement strand
GACACGTCGAAGACGACGGTTACGGGCGTTGAAATGTTCCGCAAGCTGCTCGACCAGGGCCAGGCCGGCGACAACATCGGCGCGCTGATCCGTGGCGTTAACCGTGACGGCGTTGAGCGTGGCCAGATCCTGTGCAAGCCGGGTTCGGTCAAGCCGCACAAGAAGTTCATGGCAGAAGCCTACATCCTGACGAAGGAAGAAGGCGGCCGTCATACGCCGTTCTTCACCAACTACCGTCCGCAGTTCTACTTCCGCACGACGGACGTTACGGGCATCGTCACGCTGCCGGAAGGCACGGAAATGGTTATGCCGGGCGACAACGTCACGGTTGCCGTTGAGCTGATCGTTCCGATCGCGATGGAAGAAAAGCTGCGCTTCGCTATCCGCGAAGGCGGCCGTACCGTCGGCGCCGGCATCGTTGCCTCGATCGTCGAGTAATCTGCTGATTTCAAATCAGTAGAGAGGCCCCGCCGGCGACGGCGGGGCCTTTTTTGTTGGGGAGGATGCCAGCACGGCTTCGATGAAGGCGCGCTTGCCGGCGGTGTAGAATTCCCAGTCGCTGCCGGCTTCCGTGGCGAGCCGTCTTTTCAACGCCTCATATTGCGCGGCGTCGTCCGGTCTTTCCCGCAGTCGGTCCCGGAAGAGGAGGCGGGCCGCATGGGCGGCATTGCCTTCTCCGCAGAGGTAGAGCCGCGTACCATAGGGACGCGTTGCCGTCGTAAACGTCCAGAGGCCGCTTGCGTGCGGGTCACCGTGAAAGATGAAGCCTGCGTTGCAGAGGCGGGCGCTGAGCGCCGGCAGCGCCCCCAGGTCCGCTATCACCGCGTCGATATCGATCTTCGGCTTCGCGGCCAGTCCGGGTATCGCCGTGCTGCCGATGTGGTGGATCGCGCCGACGAAGGGAGAGAGCAGGGTGGCGATGGAAAGCGCCCGCTGCTCGAAGAGCGACGGCCAAAGCGGATCATATTCGACCAGCGTGATGCGCGGCATGCGAATCGATTCCGATGAAGAGGGCTTCCGCCAGGATAACGAATGCCCGAAGCGCCGCGAGCATTTCTGAGTGGCAAGGCAATGACTTGCCTTTCTTTGTGGGGCGCCCCGGCCGACAGGGCAGGGGATAGATGCAATTGAATGCGGATTTTTTCGGATCGGCGTTGAAAGGTGCTTGTCATCCTCCGGCAAACTGAATATGAAGCCGCTGACTTGAGGCGGCGACACGTTGTTAAACGGGCACGCAGCCGAATAGGGGTATAGCTCAGTTGGTAGAGCGGCGGTCTCCAAAACCGCAGGTCGGGGGTTCGAGCCCCTCTGCCCCTGCCATTCTCTCCAGGCTTGCATAAGCGCTGAGGGTTCGGCAGAGTAAGTTTAAGGATCGGTTAGCCGATCGACGAAATTCACAGAAAAGACTGATTGGCTCTTGTAGTTTTCAGAATCGGTCTTTATGTAGGGTCCAAACAGACACGCGGTGCGTGGGGCTGAATCATCGGCTTTACGCGCCGTAATGGCGTGAGCATTACATGGCATCCAAAACGAATCCGGTAACGTTTCTGCAGCAGGTTCGCTCTGAGACGTCGAAAGTGACCTGGCCCTCTCGGCGCGAGACGATGATCTCGACGCTGATGGTCTTTGTCATGGTCTTTTTTGCCGCTGCCTTCTTCTTTGCTGCGGACCAGTTGATGGGTTGGGCGATCGGCCTCATCCTCAACGTTGGCGCTTGATTGGGTGGAGGCTAGTATGGCTGCGCGCTGGTACATTGTTCACGCCTATTCGAACTTCGAAAAGAAGGTCGCTGAATCGATCGAGGAAAAGGCCAAGCAGAAGGGTCTCGAGCATCTGTTCGAGAAGATTCTCGTGCCGACCGAGAAGGTTGTCGAAGTGCGTCGTGGCCGCAAGGTCGACGCCGAGCGCAAGTTCTTCCCGGGCTACGTTCTGGTTCGCGCCAATCTGACGGACGAGGCATTCCACCTCATCAAGAACACGCCGAAGGTAACCGGCTTCCTCGGTACCGACAGCAAGCCCGTTCCGATTCCGGATCATGAAGCCGAGCGCATCCTCGGTCAGGTCCAGGATGGTGTCGAGCGTCCGAAGCCTTCGGTCTCGTTCGAGATCGGCGAACAGGTTCGCGTTTCGGATGGTCCGTTCGCTTCGTTCAACGGCGTCGTTCAGGATGTCGACGAAGAGCGTTCGCGCCTCAAGGTCGAAGTTTCGATCTTTGGTCGCGCGACCCCGGTCGAACTGGAATACGGTCAGGTCGAGAAGGTCTGATAAGGCCTTAAAAGGATAGGGTGGGTTTCGGCCCATTCTGGCGGAGAAATCCGCATGCGCGTGGAAGGATGCCGGCCTTAGCCGGGTCGGATGTTCCGCACCACGCAACCGCAGCCGCCGATCCCCGTGATCGGCAAAAGTCGGGAAACCGGCGTAATTGATCCTCGGTGCGATCCGTCGCAAGGGGATTTCAGAAAGGCAGAGAGAAATGGCTAAGAAAGTTGCAGGCCAGCTCAAGCTGCAGGTGAAGGCTGGGTCGGCCAATCCGTCCCCGCCGATCGGTCCTGCGCTTGGTCAGCGTGGCATTAACATCATGGAATTCTGCAAGGCGTTCAATGCCGCCACGCAGGAAATGGAAAAGGGTATGCCGATCCCGGTCGTCATCACCTATTACCAGGACAAGTCCTTCACCTTCGTCATGAAGCAGCCGCCGGTCAGCTACTTCCTGAAGAAGGAAGCGAAGATCCAGTCCGGTTCGAAGACCCCCGGTAAGGGCGGTTCGGCCGGCAAGCTCACCAAGGCTCAGATCAAGTCGATCGCCGAAGCCAAGATGAAGGATCTCAATGCTGCCGATATCGAAGGCGCAATGGCCATGATCGAGGGCTCCGCCCGCGCTATGGGCCTGGAAGTGGTAGGCTAAGACCATGGCGAAGATTGCAAAGCGAGTACAGAAGTCCCGCGAGGGCGTTGACCCGACGAAGATCTACGGCCTCACCGAAGCCGTCTCGATGGTCAAGGAACGCGCAACTGCCAAGTTCGACGAAACCATCGAAGTTGCGATGAACCTCGGCGTTGACCCGCGCCACGCTGACCAGATGGTCCGCGGCGTTGTCAACCTGCCGAACGGCACCGGCCGCTCGGTTCGCGTCGCCGTTTTCGCACGTGGCGCCAAGGCTGATGAAGCCAAGGCTGCTGGTGCTGACGTCGTTGGCGCAGAAGAGCTCGTCGAAATCGTCCAGGGCGGCAAGATCGATTTCGATCGTTGCATCGCCACCCCGGACATGATGCCGCTCGTCGGCCGCCTCGGTAAGGTTCTCGGCCCGCGTGGCATGATGCCGAACCCGAAGGTCGGCACGGTTACGATGGATGTCGCTGGTGCCGTCAAGGCTTCCAAGGGCGGCGCCGTTGAATTCCGCGTCGAGAAGGCCGGTATCGTTCACGCTGGCATCGGCAAGGCGTCCTTCGACGCCAAGGCACTGGAAGAAAACATCCGCGCTTTCGCTGACGCCGTCGTCAAGGCGAAGCCGACCGGCGCCAAGGGCAACTACGTCAAGCGCGTCGCGATTTCGTCGACCATGGGCCCGGGTCTCAAGATCGACCCCGCCACGCTCAGCGTCGCCTAATGAATTTCGGGCTTCGGCCCGAGACTGAATTCCCGGCCTTTCGGGGCCGGGAATCCGGACGTTAAGTCCGGAACTCCTGTCCGAGATTGCGGGTGGTTATACCTTAATCACTTCGGCCTGCATGAGACGGGTAAGATCTGAATTTCACTATGGCGCCGGAGGCGTCGAAATTCGGTTCGAACCTCGCTTGCCTTGTGTCAGACCCGGCTCTTCCGGGAACGCCAAGGGACAGGATCCTTAAGCGTTATCAGGGATCGAGCAGATCTCGGGTGACAAAGGCAAACCCGATGGGGCTGCATTATTGCAACCCTGTCTACTGGAGACAGACAGTGGAAAGAGCGGAAAAACGCGAATTCGTCACGGAGCTGAACGAAGTCTTCAAGGCTTCCGGTTCGGTTGTCGTGGCCCACTATGCTGGTGTCACAGTTGCGCAGATGAACGACTTCCGTTCGAAGATGCGCGCTGCTGGCGGCACCGTCAAAGTCGCGAAAAACCGCCTGGCCAAGATCGCTCTTCAGGGCACCGAGTCGGAAGGGATGACGAATCTCTTCAAGGGTCAGACGCTGATCGCATACAGCGAAGACCCGATCACGGCTCCTAAGGTTGTCATGGATTTCGCCAAGACCAACGACAAGCTCGTTGTTCTCGGTGGCGCCATGGGCACGACCACGCTCAACGCCGAAGCAGTCAAGTCGCTCGCGACCCTGCCTTCGCTCGACGAGCTGCGCGCAAAGCTGCTGGGCCTTCTCAATGCCCCGGCAACCCGCGTCGCAACGGTTGTACAGGCACCGGCAAGCCAGCTTGCTCGCGTGTTCTCGGCCTATGCCAAGAAGGACGAAGCCGCCTAAGGCGGATTTTCGCTGTTGTATTTAAAACCAGTTCGAACCGAACAAAAGGAAAAGTAAAATGGCTGATCTCGCAAAGATCGTTGAAGACCTCTCCTCGCTGACCGTTCTGGAAGCTGCTGAGCTTTCCAAGCTGCTCGAAGAGAAGTGGGGCGTTTCGGCTGCTGCTCCGGTAGCTGTCGCTGCTGCTGGCGGCGCTGCTGCTCCGGCTGCTGCTGAAGAAGAAAAGACCGAGTTTGACGTTATCCTCGTTGACGCTGGCGCCAACAAGATCAACGTCATCAAGGAAGTTCGCGGCATCACCGGCCTCGGCCTCAAGGAAGCCAAGGACCTGGTCGAAGGCGCTCCGAAGCCGGTTAAGGAAGCAGTTTCCAAGGCTGAAGCTGCTGACCTCAAGAAGAAGCTCGAAGACGCTGGCGCCAAGGTTGACGTCAAGTAATTCGGCTACATGCAAGGGGAGGTGGCCTTTTCAGGCCGCCTCTCTTTGACCGTTTTTAGAACATATTACCCAAAAGCCTGTCGAAAAACGGCTTTTGGGTAATGGGTTCTTCAAGAGGATGGTCTCGAACGGAAGGCAGCACAGCAATCCGCGCTGAGCGTTTTTCGTTGGTTGGACGAGATTGAACTACTCATTGATTGACGGGGTCGACTGGCCATCGGTTCCCGTCCGTTGCAGGCCCGGATGCAAGATTGACAAGGAGCGACGATGGCTCAGACCCTTTCGTTTAACGGTCGCAGGCGCGTACGCAAGTTTTTTGGTAAAATTCCAGAAGTCGCAGAAATGCCGAACCTCATCGAGGTTCAAAAGGCATCCTACGACCAGTTTCTGATGGTTGAAGAGCCCAAGGGCGGTCGCCCTGATGAAGGGCTTCAAGCCGTTTTCAAGTCGGTTTTCCCGATCAAGGATTTCTCGGGCGCATCGATGCTTGAATTCGTTTCGTACGAATTCGAGCCGCCGAAGTTCGACGTCGAAGAATGCCGTCAGCGCGATCTGACCTACGCAGCGCCGCTCAAGGTGACGCTGCGCCTCATCGTGTTCGATATCGACGAGGATACCGGCGCGAAGTCGATCAAGGACATCAAGGAACAGAACGTCTACATGGGCGATATGCCGCTCATGACCGACAACGGTACCTTCATCGTCAACGGCACCGAGCGCGTCATCGTTTCGCAGATGCACCGTTCGCCGGGCGTGTTCTTCGACCACGACAAGGGCAAGAGCCACTCGTCGGGCAAGCTGCTCTTTGCAGCCCGCGTCATTCCTTACCGCGGTTCCTGGCTCGACATCGAGTTCGACGCCAAGGACATCGTTCACGCCCGTATCGACCGCCGCCGCAAGATTCCGGTGACGTCGCTGCTGATGGCGCTCGGCATGGACGGCGAGGAAATCCTCGACACCTTCTACACGAAGTCGCTCTACCAGCGCGACGGCGAAGGTTGGCGCGTGCCTTTCCAGCCGGATGCGCTGAAGGGCCAGAAGGCGCTCGCCGACATGATCGACGCCGACACCGGCGAAGTTGTTGTCGAATCCGGCAAGAAGCTGACCCCGCGTCTGCTGCGCCAGCTGCAGGAAAAGGGCCTGAAGGCGCTCAAGGCGACCAATGATGATCTCTACGGCAACTACCTTGCCGAAGACGTCGTCAATTTCAGCACCGGTGAGATCTACCTCGAAGCCGGCGACGAGATCGACGAGAAGACCCTTCCGGTCATTCTCTCGGCCGGTTTCGACGAGATCCCGGTTCTCGACATCGACCACATCAATGTCGGCGCCTACATCCGCAACACGCTGACCGTCGACAAGAACGAGAACCGTCAGGACGCTCTGTTCGACATCTACCGCGTCATGCGTCCGGGTGAACCGCCGACCATGGATTCCGCGGAAGCCATGTTCAACACGCTGTTCTTCGATGCCGAGCGTTACGATCTCTCGGCCGTCGGCCGCGTCAAGATGAACATGCGCCTCGACCTCGAAGTCGCCGACACCGTGCGCATCCTGCGCAAGGAAGATATCCTGGCTGTCGTCAAGATGCTCGTCGAGCTGCGTGACGGCAAGGGCGAGATCGACGACATCGACAACCTCGGCAACCGCCGTGTTCGTTCGGTCGGCGAGCTCATGGAGAACCAGTACCGTCTCGGTCTGCTCCGCATGGAGCGCGCGATCAAGGAACGTATGTCCTCGATCGAAATCGACACGGTCATGCCGCAGGACCTGATCAACGCGAAGCCGGCTGCTGCCGCCGTTCGCGAGTTCTTCGGCTCCTCGCAGCTGTCGCAGTTCATGGACCAGGTGAACCCGCTTTCGGAAATCACCCACAAGCGCCGTCTTTCGGCTCTTGGCCCGGGTGGTCTGACCCGCGAGCGCGCCGGCTTCGAAGTCCGCGACGTTCATCCGACCCACTACGGCCGTATTTGCCCGATCGAAACGCCGGAAGGCCCGAACATCGGTCTGATCAACTCGCTTGCAACCTTTGCCCGCGTCAACAAGTACGGCTTCATCGAAAGCCCGTACCGCAAGATCGTTGACGGCAAGGTGACGAACGACGTCGTCTATCTCTCCGCAATGGAAGAGGCGAAGTACCACGTCGCCCAGGCAAACTCGGTTCTTGAGAACGACGGCTCGTTCGCTGAAGAGTTCGTTGTTTGCCGTCATGCCGGCGAAGTTATGCTGGCGCCGCGCGACAACATCAACCTGATGGACGTTTCGCCGAAGCAGCTCGTTTCGGTCGCTGCGGCGCTCATCCCGTTCCTTGAGAACGACGACGCCAACCGCGCACTGATGGGCTCGAACATGCAGCGTCAGGCCGTGCCGCTGCTGCGTGCCGAAGCACCGTTCGTCGGTACCGGCATGGAGCCGGTCGTTGCCCGCGATTCCGGCGCAGCAATTGCTGCCCGCCGTGGCGGTGTCGTCGACCAGGTTGACGCGACCCGTATCGTTATCCGCGCCACGGAAGACCTCGATCCGTCGAAGTCGGGCGTCGATATCTATCGTCTGCAGAAGTTCCAGCGTTCGAACCAGAACACCTGCGTCAACCAGCGCCCGCTGGTCACCGTCGGTGACATTCTGAACAAGGGCGACATCATCGCTGACGGTCCGTCGACCGACCTCGGTGACCTGGCTCTCGGCCGCAACGCGCTCGTCGCGTTCATGCCGTGGAACGGCTACAACTACGAAGACTCGATCCTGCTCTCCGAGCGGATCGTGCGCGACGACGTGTTCACCTCCATCCACATCGAAGAATTCGAAGTGATGGCGCGTGACACCAAGTTGGGTCCGGAAGAAATCACCCGCGACATTCCGAACGTTTCGGAAGAAGCGCTGCGCAACCTCGACGAAGCCGGTATCGTTTATATCGGTGCAGAGGTTCAGCCGGGTGACATCCTCGTCGGCAAGATCACGCCGAAGGGCGAAAGCCCGATGACGCCGGAAGAAAAGCTTCTGCGCGCCATCTTCGGTGAAAAGGCCTCCGACGTTCGCGACACCTCGATGCGCATGCCCCCGGGCACCTTCGGTACCGTCGTCGAAGTTCGCGTCTTCAACCGCCACGGCGTTGAGAAGGACGAGCGCGCGATGGCGATCGAGCGCGAGGAAATCGAACGCCTCGCCAAGGACCGCGACGACGAACAGGCGATCCTGGACCGCAACGTCTACGCCCGTCTCGTCGACATGCTGCGTGGCCACACGGCCGTTGCCGGCCCGAAGGGCTTCAAGAAGGGCACCGAGCTTTCGAACCTCGTCGTCAGCGAATACCCCCGCTCGCAGTGGTGGATGTTCGCCGTCGAAGACGAAAAGGCTCAGGGCGAGATCGAAGCTCTGCGCGCCCAGTACGACGAATCCAAGTCGCGCCTTGAACAGCGCTTCATGGACAAGGTCGAGAAGGTCCAGCGCGGCGACGAAATGCCTCCGGGCGTCATGAAGATGGTCAAGGTCTTCGTCGCTGTGAAGCGCAAGATCCAGCCGGGCGACAAGATGGCCGGCCGTCACGGCAACAAGGGTGTCGTGTCGCGTATCGTGCCGATCGAAGACATGCCGTTCCTGGAAGACGGCACGCATGTCGACGTCGTTCTGAACCCGCTCGGCGTGCCTTCGCGCATGAACGTCGGCCAGATCCTCGAAACCCACCTTGGCTGGGCTTGCGCCGGCATGGGTCAGAAGATCGGCGCGATGCTCGACGCCTACAAGGCAGGTGCCGATATCCAGCCGCTGCGCGACACCATCGACAGCGTCATCGGGTCGGGCCCGAAGGGTGAGCCGATCAAGCAGTACGACGACGAGTCGATCGTGCGCCTGGCCGAGCAGACCCGTCGCGGGGTTTCAATTGCAACGCCGGTCTTCGACGGTGCTGTCGAAGCCGACGTCAACGAGATGCTGGAGCAGGCAGGTCTGAAGGTGACCGGTCAGTCGACGCTCTATGACGGCCGTACCGGCGATCAGTTCGACCGCCAGGTGACCGTGGGCTACATCTACATGCTGAAGCTCAACCACCTGGTCGACGACAAGATCCACGCCCGTTCGATCGGTCCGTACTCGCTCGTCACCCAGCAGCCGCTCGGTGGTAAGGCGCAGTTCGGCGGTCAGCGCTTCGGGGAAATGGAGGTCTGGGCGCTCGAAGCGTACGGCGCCGCCTACACCCTGCAGGAAATGCTGACGGTCAAGTCGGACGACGTTGCTGGTCGTACCAAGGTCTACGAAGCGATCGTCCGTGGCGACGATACCTTCGAAGCGGGCATTCCGGAGAGCTTCAACGTTCTCGTCAAGGAAATGCGCTCGCTGGGCCTTTCGGTCGAGCTCGAAAACTCGAAGGTCGACGAGGCTGGCGCGGCGCAACTGCCCGACGCAGCCGAGTAAAGAGACCCAAGGTGCGTGCCGCCAATGCGGCGCGCACCGTTTCCGCCGGGAGACGCTGACGTCTCCGGCAGGAACGAAGCCGCAGCCAATGCGGTTTTAGCTGTTTATGGGGCAGGGGCCGGCGCCCGGGATTTGTCGGCACCCTCGCCAAGCTCAGGGCGTAAAGCCCGTAAAGGAGACAGGCATGAACCAAGAGGTCATGAATCTTTTCAATCCGCAGGTGCCTGCACAGACCTTCGATTCCATCCGGATTTCGATCGCCTCGCCGGAGAAGATTCTTTCCTGGTCTTACGGTGAGATCAAGAAGCCGGAGACGATCAACTACCGCACGTTCAAGCCGGAACGCGACGGTCTGTTCTGCGCGCGCATCTTTGGACCGATCAAGGACTACGAGTGCCTGTGCGGCAAGTACAAGCGCATGAAGTACAAGGGCATCATCTGCGAAAAGTGCGGCGTCGAAGTGACGTTGTCGCGCGTTCGCCGTGAGCGCATGGGCCACATCGAGCTCGCTGCTCCCGTTGCCCACATCTGGTTCCTGAAGTCGCTGCCGAGCCGCATTTCGACGCTGCTCGACATGACGCTGAAGGATGTCGAGCGCGTTCTGTACTTCGAAAACTACATCGTCACCGAGCCGGGTCTGACGTCGCTGAAGGAAAACCAGCTCCTCAGCGAAGAAGACTACATGCTCGCCGTCGACGAATTCGGCGAAGACCAGTTCACCGCCATGATCGGCGCCGAAGCGATCTATGAAATGCTCGCTTCGATGAACCTGGAAAAGATCGCCGGCGACCTGCGCGCCGAGCTCGCTGAGACGACCTCGGATCTGAAGCAGAAGAAGCTGATGAAGCGGCTGAAGATCGTCGAGAACTTCATGGATTCCGGCAACCGCCCGGAATGGATGATCATGAAGGTCGTTCCGGTGATCCCGCCGGATCTGCGTCCGCTGGTTCCGCTCGACGGCGGCCGTTTCGCGACGTCGGATCTGAACGATCTCTATCGCCGCGTCATCAACCGTAACAACCGTCTGAAGCGCCTGATCGAACTGCGCGCTCCGGGCATCATCATCCGCAACGAAAAGCGCATGCTGCAGGAATCTGTCGATGCGCTGTTCGACAACGGCCGTCGTGGCCGCGTCATCACCGGCGCCAACAAGCGTCCGCTGAAGTCGCTGTCCGACATGCTCAAGGGCAAGCAGGGCCGCTTCCGTCAGAACCTGCTCGGCAAGCGCGTCGACTATTCCGGCCGTTCGGTCATCGTGACCGGTCCGGAACTGAAGCTGCACCAGTGCGGCCTGCCGAAGAAGATGGCGCTCGAGCTGTTCAAGCCGTTCATCTATGCGCGTCTTGACGCCAAGGGTTTCTCGTCCACCGTCAAGCAGGCAAAGAAGCTCGTCGAAAAGGAAAAGCCGGAAGTCTGGGATATCCTCGACGAGGTCATCCGCGAGCACCCGGTTCTCCTGAACCGTGCACCGACGCTGCACCGCCTGGGCATCCAGGCCTTCGAACCGACCCTGGTCGAAGGCAAGGCGATCCAGCTGCATCCGCTCGTCTGCACGGCCTTCAACGCCGACTTCGACGGTGACCAGATGGCCGTTCACGTGCCGTTGTCGCTCGAAGCACAGCTCGAAGCCCGCGTGCTGATGATGTCGACGAACAACATCCTGCACCCGGCAAACGGCGCACCGATCATCGTTCCGTCGCAGGACATGGTTCTCGGTCTCTACTACTTGTCGATCCTGAACCAGAACGAGCCGGGCGAAGGCATGGCGTTCTCGGACATGGGCGAGTTGCACCACGCGCTCGAAACCAAGGCCGTGACGCTGCACGCCAAGATCCGTGGCCGCTTCAAGACCGTCGACGCCGAGGGCAACCCGGTTTCGAAGATCTATGAAACCACGCCTGGCCGCATGATCATCGGCGAGCTGCTGCCGCGCAACGTCAACGTGCCGTTCGACACCTGCAACCAGGAAATGACCAAGAAGAACATCTCCAAGATGATCGACACGGTCTACCGCCATTGCGGCCAGAAGGACACGGTCATCTTCTGCGACCGCATCATGCAGCTCGGCTTTGCCCATGCCTGCCGCGCCGGCATTTCGTTCGGCAAGGACGACATGGTCATCCCGGACACCAAGGTGAAGATCGTCGGCGACACTGAAGCGCTCGTGAAGGAATACGAGCAGCAGTACAACGACGGCCTCATCACCCAGGGCGAAAAGTACAACAAGGTTGTCGACGCCTGGGGCAAGGCGACCGAAAAGGTCGCCGAAGAGATGATGGCCCGCATCAAGGCGGTCGAGTTCGACGACAATGGTCGTCAGAAGCCGATGAACTCGATCTACATGATGTCGCACTCGGGTGCTCGTGGTTCTCCGAACCAGATGCGCCAGCTGGGCGGCATGCGCGGCCTCATGGCCAAGCCGTCGGGCGAAATCATCGAGACGCCGATCATCTCGAACTTCAAGGAAGGCCTGACCGTTAACGAGTACTTCAACTCGACACACGGTGCCCGTAAGGGTCTGGCAGACACCGCCTTGAAGACCGCGAACTCCGGTTACCTGACCCGTCGTCTCGTCGACGTGGCGCAGGATTGCATCGTCAACTCCGTCGATTGCGGCACCGACAAGGGCCTCACCATGACGGCGATCGTCGATGCCGGTCAGGTCGTGGCTTCGCTTGGCGCTCGTATCCTCGGCCGTACGGCTCTGGACGACATCGATCACCCGGTCACGGGCGCTCGCATCGTCGATGCCGGCCGGATGATCCTTGAACCGGATGTCATCGAGATCGAAAAGGCTGGCATTCAGTCGATCCGTATCCGCTCGGCGCTGACCTGCGAAATCCAGACGGGCGTTTGCGGCGTCTGCTACGGCCGCGACCTGGCACGTGGTACGCCGGTCAACATGGGCGAAGCGGTTGGCGTTATCGCCGCACAGTCGATCGGTGAACCGGGCACGCAGCTCACCATGCGTACCTTCCACTTGGGTGGTACGGCGACCGTGGTCGACCAGTCGTTCCTGGAAGCGTCCTACGAAGGTACGGTTCAGATCAAGAACCGCAACATGTTGCGCAACTCGGACGGCGTTCTCGTCGCCATGGGTCGTAACATGGCCGTCCAGATCCTGGATGAACGTGGCGTCGAGCGCTCTTCGCAGCGTGTTGCCTACGGTTCGAAGATCCTCGTCGACGATGGCGACAAGGTGAAGCGCGGTCAGCGTCTCGCCGAATGGGACCCCTACACCCGTCCGATGATGACGGAAGTGGAAGGTACCGTTCACTTCGAAGACGTCGTCGACGGCATCTCGGTTCTGGAAGCGACCGACGAGTCCACCGGCATCACCAAGCGTCAGGTTATCGATTGGCGTTCGACGCCGCGCGGTACCGACCTGAAGCCGGCGATCGTCATCAAGGACAAGAACGGCGCAGTCATGAAGCTGTCGCGCGGTGGCGACGCCCGCTTCATGCTTTCGGTCGACGCCATTCTGTCGGTCGAGCCGGGCACGAAGGTTTCGCAGGGTGACGTGCTTGCACGTTCGCCGCTCGAAAGCGCCAAGACCAAGGACATCACCGGTGGTCTGCCGCGCGTTGCCGAGCTGTTCGAAGCACGTCGTCCGAAGGACCATGCCATCATCGCTGAGATCGATGGTACGATCCGCTTCGGCCGCGACTACAAGAACAAGCGTCGCGTTCTGATCGAGCCTGCGGAAGACGGTGTCGAGCCGGTCGAATACCTGATCCCGAAGGGCAAGCCCTTCCATCTTCAGGATGGCGACTACATCGAAAAGGGTGACTACATCCTCGACGGCAACCCGGCGCCGCACGACATCCTGGCGATCAAGGGCGTGGAAGCACTTGCTTCCTACCTGGTCAACGAAATCCAGGAAGTCTACCGACTGCAGGGCGTTGTCATCAACGACAAGCACATCGAGGTGATCGTCCGTCAGATGCTGCAGAAGGTTGAAATCACCGACGCCGGTGACTCGACCTACATCGTCGGCGACAACGTCGACCGCATCGAGCTCGAAGACGTCAACGACGGCCTGATCGAACAGGGCAAGAAGCCGGCTTACGGCGATCCGGTCCTGCTCGGCATCACCAAGGCCTCGCTGCAGACGCCGTCGTTCATCTCGGCAGCGTCGTTCCAGGAGACCACGAAGGTCCTCACGGAAGCCGCAATTGCCGGCAAGACCGACGGCCTGCAGGGTCTGAAGGAAAACGTCATCGTCGGCCGTCTGATCCCGGCCGGTACCGGTGGCACGATGACCCAGATCCGTCGCATCGCAACCGCGCGCGACGAAATGATCCTGGAAGAGCGTCGTCGTGGCACGGGTGCGGACGTCGCAACGCCGATGCTCGCCGATCTCGCCAACGAGAACGCGGCAGCCGAATAATCGGGGAGGGCGGTCTCGCCCTCTTGATCCCAAAAAAGAAGCCGCCGAGAGCAATCCCGGCGGCTTCTTCATGTGTGATGTGCCGCCGCGAGCGGCGGAATTCGTTTTCGGCTGATCAGCTGAAGCGGATGATCGCGACTTCGCCTTCGAGTGCGCCCTGATAGGCGGAGGCGTGCGGCTCTTCGCTCGGAACGTCGGTCAATGTGCCGATCTGGTCCAGGTCGGCCTCCAGAAAACCTTCTTCGGCAAGCGCGTTGAGCGCTTCGCGCACCGCGGTGTCGTCGTCGGGCGCCTTCAGCATCACGTGAATGTCCACGCCGTCCTCGTCGCCGTCGGTCTCGTAGGCTTTGCCGATGATGATGAACACCATCGGCTCGTCCGGGGCATTGTCGTTGTCTGGGGTGACGGCCATTTTGTTTCCTTTCGAATGGGCTTGGTGCGACCTTAGCGTCCTTTTTGAATCAGCGCGATGGAAATGCAGTGCCGCGCGGACGCTTGCCGTGGAGAGCGAGTCGATCGCGGTGGAAAACCCCCACAAAGTGGTTGCCGATTCCTTAATCCCGTCAGACACTCCGGGCATAGAGGGGCAGATGAGGCGGGCGCCAGGCGCCAAACCATGTGCAAAAGCCTTGTTTTTCAGGCATGCCGGGCGAACGCGTCCGGGAATATTTCTTAATTGCCCTTGACTGTTCGCCTTGAAATCAGTACACCCCGCCGCATCGGAGCCCATGTGAGGCTGGCTGGTTCGGAACGTCGCGTTCTGAAGTTCGCCTCAAACAAGGTTCGAAACGCACGCTGACGACTACAATGCTGCACGCACGACGCACACGATAGTGCGTCCTCTGCTTTATTTGGGGCCATCTGCGGAAAAGGCGGATCGGCCCTTGTTTTGCGCATTTCATGAGGCGTTCGAAACTGCCGGCGACGGCAACGATCCGCCCGCAAGGGTAATGTGACAAGATTTTGCAAGGGATGGGTATATGCCTACCGTAAACCAGCTGATCCGTAAGCCTCGTCAGGCACAGGTAAAGCGCAACAAGGTTCCTGCTCTGCAGGAAAACCCGCAGAAGCGTGGCGTTTGCACCCGCGTTTACACGACGACCCCGAAGAAGCCGAACTCGGCTCTGCGTAAGGTTGCCAAGATTCGCCTGACGAACGGCTTCGAAGTCATCGGCTACATTCCGGGTGAAGGCCACAACCTTCAGGAACACTCGGTCGTGATGATCCGTGGCGGCCGCGTTAAGGACCTTCCGGGCGTTCGTTATCACATCATCCGTGGTGTTCTCGATACCCAGGGCGTCAAGAACCGCAAGCAGCGCCGTTCGAAGTACGGTGCGAAGCGTCCGAAGTAATTCGGTTTTGAAAATCCCGGCGCTGCGCGAGGTCCTCCGCGTGGTAGAGCGCTAAATAGTTTGAAGAGACGAGAAGTATGTCCAGACGTCATAGAGCAGAAAAGCGTGAGATCAACCCGGATCCGAAGTTCGGTGATCTGGTTGTCACGAAGTTCATGAACGCGATCATGCTGCACGGCAAGAAGTCGGTCGCTGAAAGCATCGTTTACGGTGCGTTCGATGCGGTTCAGACCAAGCTGAAGCAGGAGCCGATCGCTGTATTCCATTCCGCGCTCGACAACATCGCGCCGCACGTCGAAGTGCGTTCGCGTCGCGTTGGTGGTGCAACCTACCAGGTTCCGGTCGACGTTCGTCCGGAGCGCCGTCAGGCTCTCGCCATCCGTTGGCTGATCACGGCTGCACGCAAGCGCAACGAAACGACCATGGTTGATCGCCTCTGCGGCGAACTCATGGACGCAGCGAACAACCGTGGTAGCGCCGTGAAGAAGCGCGAAGACACGCACAAGATGGCTGATGCCAACCGTGCGTTCTCGCACTATCGCTGGTAATTCTGGCGCGAACGTCTCAAGAGGCAGTCCACTATGGCACGCGAATACAAAATCGAAGATTACCGTAACTTCGGTATCATGGCGCACATCGACGCCGGCAAGACCACGACGACCGAGCGCATCCTTTACTACACCGGCAAGTCCCACAAAATCGGCGAAGTCCACGACGGCGCCGCTACCATGGACTGGATGGAGCAGGAGCAGGAACGCGGCATCACGATCACGTCTGCTGCGACGACCACCTTCTGGAAGGGTCGTGACGGCAAGGCTC
This sequence comes from Ensifer sp. KUDG1, assembly GCF_050434285.1. NCBI lineage: Bacteria > Pseudomonadati > Pseudomonadota > Alphaproteobacteria > Hyphomicrobiales > Rhizobiaceae > Ensifer > Ensifer sp. KUDG1. Next base: position 229,006 of record NZ_JBNDIG010000012.1, on the reverse strand, counting down.
GCCGCTTCAACATCATCGACACCCCCGGCCACGTTGACTTCACCATCGAAGTCGAGCGTTCGCTGCGCGTTCTCGACGGCGCTATCGCGCTTCTCGATGCCAACGCCGGTGTTGAGCCGCAGACGGAAACCGTCTGGCGTCAGGCGGAAAAGTACAACGTTCCGCGCATGATCTTCTGCAACAAGATGGACAAGACCGGCGCGGACTTCTACCGCTCGGTCGAGATGATCAAGACCCGTCTGGGCGCGATCGCCGTCGTCATGCAGCTGCCGATCGGCGCTGAAACCGAGTTCAAGGGTGTTATCGACCTGGTCGAGATGAACGCTCTCGTCTGGCGCGACGAATCGCTCGGCGCCCAGTGGGACGTCGTCGAGATCCCGGACGACATGAAGGACAAGGCTGAAGAATATCGCGAAAAGCTGATCGAGACCGTTGTCGAGATCGACGAAGCCGCGATGGAAGCCTACCTCGAAGGCAACATGCCCTCGAACGACAAGATCCGCGAACTCGTTCGCCGCGGCACCATCGACGTGAAGTTCCACCCGATGTTCTGCGGTACCGCGTTCAAGAACAAGGGCGTTCAGCCGCTTCTCGACGCGGTTGTCGATTACCTGCCGTCGCCGCTCGACATTCCGGCGATCAAGGGCATCGACGCCAAGACCGAAGCTGAAATCGAACGTCATGCTGACGATGCCGAGCCGCTTTCGATGCTCGCGTTCAAGATCATGAACGACCCCTTCGTCGGTTCGCTGACCTTCGCACGCATCTACTCGGGCAAGCTCGAAAAGGGCTCGTCTGTCATGAACACGGTCAAGGACAAGCGCGAGCGCGTCGGCCGCATGCTGCAGATGCACTCGAACAGCCGTGAAGACATCGAAGAAGCCTTTGCAGGCGACATCGTTGCTCTCGCCGGTCTCAAGGAAACCACCACGGGTGACACGCTCTGCGACCCGCTGAAGCCGGTTATCCTCGAGCGCATGGAATTCCCCGAGCCGGTCATCCAGATCGCGATCGAGCCGAAGTCCAAGGGCGACCAGGAAAAGATGGGCCTCGCCCTCAACCGCCTGGCAGCTGAAGACCCGTCGTTCCGCGTCAAGACCGACCAGGAATCCGGCCAGACGATCATCGCTGGCATGGGTGAACTTCACCTCGACATCATCGTCGACCGTATGCGTCGCGAGTTCAAGGTTGAAGCAAACGTCGGTGCTCCGCAGGTTGCCTACCGCGAAACCATCACGCGTCAGCACGAAGAAGACTACACGCACAAGAAGCAGTCCGGTGGTACCGGTCAGTTCGCGCGCGTCAAGCTCGTGTTCGAACCGAACCCGGATGGCGAAGATTTCGTCTTCGAATCCAAGATCGTCGGCGGTGCTGTTCCGAAGGAATACATCCCGGGCGTTCAGAAGGGTATCGAAAGCGTTCTGTCTTCGGGTCCGCTCGCTGGCTTCCCGATGCTCGGCGTCAAGGCGACGCTCATCGACGGTGCATTCCACGACGTCGACTCGTCGGTTCTCGCCTTCGAAATCGCATCGCGTGCTTGCTTCCGTGAAGCGGCCAAGAAGGCTGGTGCACAGCTTCTCGAGCCGATGATGAAGGTCGAAGTCGTAACGCCGGAAGACTACGTCGGCGACGTTATCGGCGACCTGAACTCCCGCCGTGGCCAGATCCAGGGCCAGGAATCGCGTGGCGTTGCCGTTGTGATCAACGCAAACGTTCCGCTGGCGAACATGTTCAAGTACGTCGACAACCTGCGCTCCATGTCTCAGGGCCGCGCGCAGTACACGATGACCTTCGATCACTACGCGCCGGTTCCGTCGAACGTCGCGCAGGAAATCCAGGCGAAGTATTCCGGTCAGAAGTGACCGGAATACCCAGACGCTGACAGAAGTTAAAAGTTTTCCCCGGTAGGGGATAGAAAACGGAGAGCCGGAAATGGCAAAGAGCAAATTTGAGCGCAACAAGCCGCACGTTAACATTGGCACGATTGGCCACGTTGACCATGGCAAGACGTCGCTGACCGCAGCGATCACGAAGTACTTCGGCGAGTTCAAGGCGTACGACCAGATCGACGCCGCTCCGGAAGAAAAGGCCCGTGGTATCACGATTTCGACGGCCCACGTTGAGTATGAGACGCCGAACCGTCACTACGCTCACGTTGACTGCCCCGGCCACGCCGACTACGTCAAGAACATGATCACCGGTGCAGCGCAGATGGACGGCGCGATCCTGGTTTGCTCGGCTGCTGACGGCCCGATGCCGCAGACCCGCGAGCACATCCTGCTTGCTCGCCAGGTTGGCGTTCCGGCAATCGTCGTGTTCCTCAACAAGGTCGACCAGGTTGACGACGCCGAGCTTCTCGAGCTCGTCGAACTGGAAGTTCGCGAACTTCTGTCGTCCTACGAATTCCCGGGCGACGACATTCCGATCATCAAGGGCTCGGCTCTTGCTGCTCTGGAAGATTCGGACAAGAAGATCGGCGAAGACGCGATCCGCGAGCTGATGGCTGCCGTTGACGCCTACATCCCGACGCCTGAGCGTCCGATCGACCAGCCGTTCCTGATGCCGATCGAAGACGTGTTCTCGATCTCGGGCCGTGGTACGGTTGTGACCGGTCGCGTTGAGCGCGGCATCGTCAAGGTTGGCGAAGAAGTCGAAATCGTCGGCATCCGCGACACGTCGAAGACGACGGTTACGGGCGTTGAAATGTTCCGCAAGCTGCTCGACCAGGGCCAGGCCGGCGACAACATCGGCGCGCTGATCCGTGGTGTTAACCGTGACGGCGTTGAGCGTGGCCAGATCCTGTGCAAGCCGGGTTCGGTCAAGCCGCACAAGAAGTTCATGGCCGAAGCCTACATCCTGACGAAGGAAGAAGGCGGCCGTCATACGCCGTTCTTCACCAACTACCGTCCGCAGTTCTACTTCCGCACGACGGACGTTACGGGCATCGTCACGCTGCCGGAAGGCACGGAAATGGTTATGCCGGGCGACAACGTCACGGTTGCCGTTGAGCTGATCGTTCCGATCGCGATGGAAGAAAAGCTGCGCTTCGCTATCCGCGAAGGCGGCCGTACCGTCGGCGCCGGCATCGTTGCCTCGATCGTCGAGTAATCGACGAGACTGAGGGCGGGAAGACACAAGGCGCATGTGCTATGCGCCTTGGACATACCCGCCCCGAAAGATTTAGTTGGTCGCACGGCTTGCCGAAGACGACGAAATAGTGCAAATGGCGCCCACGCGTGATTTGCACGGTGCTTCGACGTTGTGCGCTCACAGAAAGACAGGCCGGCCACGGCCGCTCAAATAGGAAGGGGCAGGGGAAACCCTGTCCCTCCGATCTTTGAAAAGTTAGCGGACTGGCCGAAATTAAACGAAGTTCACTGCGTGTTTTTCCACGGAAACCGCAAGTAACCTGAACAAGGATAAGTCGTATGAACGGCCAGAACATCCGCATCCGCCTCAAGGCGTTTGATCACCGGATCCTCGACGCCTCGACGCGTGAAATCGTGTCGACTGCAAAGCGTACCGGTGCAAGCGTGCGCGGTCCCGTACCGCTGCCGACGCGCATTGAAAAGTTTACGGTCAACCGCTCGCCGCACGTCGACAAGAAGAGCCGTGAACAGTTCGAAATGCGCACCCACAAGCGCCTTCTCGACATCGTAGACCCGACCCCGCAGACCGTTGACGCGCTGATGAAGCTCGACCTGGCTGCCGGCGTCGACGTGGAAATCAAGCTTTAATAAACAAGGAAGGTACGTGGACCCCGGTCCAACGGCTTCCAAAAACGGGCGACCTCAAGATCGGATGATCTCAAGGAGACCTTAAACCAGAGATGTGAAGGGGCTTGCTCCGTCACTAACTCTCAAGAGGAATGAACCAATGCGTTCAGGTGTGATTGCACAGAAAGTGGGAATGACCCGCGTCTATAACGACGCCGGTGAGCATATCCCGGTTACAGTTTTGAAGCTGGAAAGCTGCCAGGTGGTAGCCCAGCGTACGGAAGAAAAGAACGGCTACGTTGCTGTCCAGCTCGGTGCTGGCCGCTCCAAGGTCAAGAACACGCCGAAGGCGATGCGCGGCCACTTTGCTGCTGCCAACGTCGAGCCGAAGGCGAAGCTCGTCGAGTTCCGCGTTTCCGCGGACAACCTGATCGACATCGGTGCAGAACTGACGGCGAACCATTTCGTTGCCGGTCAGCTCGTCGACGTCACCGGTACCACGATCGGTAAGGGCTTTGCCGGCGCCATCAAGCGCCACAACTTCGGCGGTCTGCGTGCAACGCACGGCGTTTCCGTATCGCACCGTTCGCATGGTTCTACCGGTTCCAACCAGGATCCGGGCCGCGTTTGGAAGGGCAAGCGCATGGCTGGTCACATGGGCCAGACGCGCGTCACCACCCAGAACCTGGAAGTCGTATCGACCGATGAAGACCGCGGTCTGATCCTGGTCAAGGGCGCTGTCCCCGGCTCCAAGGGTGCCTGGATCGTCGTTCGTGACGCCATCAAGTCGGGCACCCCGGAAGGCGCTCCGCGTCCGGCCGCTGTGCGCGCCGAAGCATCGAAGTAAGGGAGCCGAGTAATGGATCTCAACGTCAAAACCCTCGAGGGCAAGGACGCAGGAAAGGTTTCCCTTTCGGACGCCATTTTCGGCCTCGAACCCCGTGAAGACATCATTGCCCGCGTCGTTCGCTGGCAGCTCGCCAAGAAGCAGCAGGGCACGCACAAGGCCAAGGGCCGCGCGGAAGTTTCGCGCACCGGCGCCAAGATGTACAAGCAGAAGGGTACGGGCCGCGCCCGCCACCACTCCGCTCGTGCTCCGCAGTTCCGCGGCGGTGGTAAGGCTCATGGCCCGGTTGTCCGCAGCCACGCACACGACCTTCCGAAGAAGGTTCGTGCTCTCGGCCTGCGCCATGCGCTCTCGGCCAAGCTGAAGGCTGAAGAGATCATCGTCATCGACGATCTCGTTGCCAAGGAAGCCAAGACCAAGGCACTCGCCGGCGTGTTTGCCTCGCTCGGCCTCACCAACGCTCTCATCATCGGCGGCGCCGAGATCGAGAACAACTTCAAGCTCGCAGCCCAGAACATCCCGAATGTGGACGTTCTGCCGGTTCAGGGCATCAACGTTTACGACATTCTGCGCCGTGGCAAGCTCGTGCTTTCCAAGGCTGCCGTGGAAGCTCTGGAGGAGCGGTTCAAATGACGGATCTTCGCCACTACGACGTGATCGTGTCTCCCTCGATCACTGAAAAGTCGACGCTGGTTTCCGAACAGAACCAGGTCGTCTTCAACGTCGCCAAGGACGCTTCGAAGCCTGAGATCAAGGCTGCTGTCGAAGCTCTGTTCGGCGTCAAGGTTACGGCCGTGAACACGCTGGTCCGCAAGGGCAAGACGAAGCGTTTCCGCGGCTTTGCCGGAAAGCAGAAGGACGTGAAGAAGGCGGTCATCACGCTCGCCGACGGTCAGTCCATCGACGTCTCCACCGGTCTCTAACGGATAGGCCCATTAGGGTAAAAACCCAAAAGGGAACAAGAAAATGGCATTGAAAAATTTCAATCCGACGACCCCGAGCCAGCGTCAGCTGGTCATCGTTGACCGGTCCGGCCTCTACAAGGGCAAGCCGGTCAAGGCGCTGACCGAAGGCCTGTCTTCCAAGGGCGGTCGCAACAACCTCGGTCGCATCACCGTTCGCTTTCAGGGCGGCGGTCACAAGCGCACCTATCGTCTGGTAGACTTCAAGCGTCGCAAGTTCGACGTCGAAGGCACCGTCGAGCGTCTGGAATACGACCCGAACCGCACCGCGTTCATCGCGCTCGTCAACTACGCCGACGGCGAAAAGGCCTACATCCTCGCTCCGCAGCGCCTCGCTGCCGGCGACAAGGTCATCGCTTCGGAGAAGGCCGTTGACGTGAAGCCCGGCAACACGATGCCGCTGCAGTACATCCCGGTCGGCTCCATCATCCACAACGTGGAAATGAAGCCGGGCAAGGGCGGCCAGATGGCCCGCTCCGCCGGTACCTACGCACAGCTCGTTGGCCGCGACCAGGGCATGGCGATCCTTCGCCTGAACTCTGGCGAACAGCGCCTGGTGCATGGTTCCTGCCTCGCATCGATCGGCGCCGTGTCGAACCCCGACCACGGCAACATCAATGACGGTAAGGCTGGTCGTTCGCGTTGGCGTGGCAAGAAGCCGCACGTTCGCGGCGTCGTCATGAACCCGGTTGACCACCCGCACGGCGGTGGTGAAGGCCGTACCTCGGGTGGTCGTCACCCGGTTACCCCGTGGGGCAAGCCCACGAAGGGTAAGCGTACGCGCTCGAACAAGTCGACCGACAAGTTCATCATGCGCTCGCGCCACCAGAAGAAGAAGTAAGAGAGGAAGTCTCGAATGACTCGTTCAGTATGGAAAGGTCCGTTCGTTGACGGTTATCTTCTCAAGAAGGCTGAGAAGGTCCGCGAAGGCGGTCGCAACGAAGTGATCAAGATCTGGAGCCGCCGCTCCACGATCCTTCCGCAGTTTGTCGGTCTCACCTTCGGCGTCTACAACGGCAGCAAGCACGTTCCGGTCAGCGTCAACGAAGACATGGTCGGCCACAAGTTTGGTGAATTCTCTCCGACCCGGACCTACTACGGTCACGGTGCGGACAAGAAGGCAAAGAGGAAGTAACAATGGGCAAGGCAAAAGCCGAACGCCGGCTGAAGGATAATGAGGCGCAGGCAGTTGCGCGCACGATCCGCGTCAGCCCCCAGAAGCTCAACCTGGTTGCCGCGATGATCCGCGGCAAGAAGGTCGATCGCGCTCTGGCCGAACTGGAATTCTCCCGCAAGCGCATTGCAGAGACGGTCAAGAAGACCCTTGAATCTGCCATTGCAAACGCAGAGAACAACCACGATCTCGACGTCGATTCGCTCGTCGTTGCAGAAGCTTACGTTGGCAAGTCGATTGTCATGAAGCGCTTCCACGCCCGTGGTCGCGGCCGTGCATCGCGTGTCGAAAAGCCGTTCTCGCACTTGACGATCGTCGTCCGTGAAGTGGAAGCCAAAGGGGAGGCCGCATAATGGGTCAGAAGATTAATCCAATCGGCTTCCGTCTCGGTATCAACCGGACCTGGGACAGCCGCTGGTTCGCGGACAACGCCGAATACGGCCAGCTTCTTCACGAAGACCTGAAGATCCGCGCTTACCTGATGGAAGAACTCAAGGCTGCCGGCATTGCCAAGGTGGTTATCGAGCGTCCGCACAAGAAGTGCCGCGTCACGATCCACTCTGCTCGTCCGGGCCTGATCATCGGCAAGAAGGGCGCTGACATCGAGAAGCTCCGCAAGAAGCTTTCCGAGATGACCAGCTCTGAAACGCACCTCAACATCGTTGAAGTGCGCAAGCCGGAAGTCGACGCAACGCTCGTTGCTCAGTCGATTGCCCAGCAGCTCGAGCGCCGCGTGGCTTTCCGTCGTGCGATGAAGCGCGCTGTTCAGTCGGCCATGCGTCTTGGCGCCGAAGGCATCAAGATCACCTGCGCCGGCCGTCTCGGTGGCGCCGAAATCGCTCGTACCGAATGGTACCGCGAAGGTCGCGTTCCGCTGCACACGCTGCGTGCGGACATCGACTACGGCACGGCTGAAGCGGAAACCGCTTTCGGTATCTGCGGCATCAAGGTCTGGATCTTCAAGGGCGAAATCCTTGAGCACGATCCGATGGCTTCCGAGCGTCGCGCGATCGAAAGTGACAACCAGGGCCCGGCAGGCCGTGATCGCGACCGTGGCGATCGTGACCGCCGTCGTGAAAACGCGTAACATTCGCGTTTGGCAGCCAATATCGGAGAAGTAAAAAAATGTTGCAGCCAAAGCGTACGAAGTATCGCAAGCAGTTCAAGGGCCGCATCAAGGGCGTAGCCAAGGGCGGATCTGATCTCGCTTTCGGTGAATTCGGCCTTAAGGCTCAGGAACCCAACCGCGTGAATGCGCGCGAGATCGAAGCGGCCCGCCGCGCGATCACGCGTCACATGAAGCGCGCCGGCCGCGTCTGGATCCGTGTGTTCCCTGACGTTCCGGTTACCGCCAAGCCGACGGAAGTCCGCATGGGTAAGGGTAAGGGTTCGGTCGAATACTGGGCATGCAAGGTCAAGCCCGGCCGAATGATGTTTGAGATCGATGGTGTCAGCGAAGAACTTGCCCGTGAGGCACTTCGTCTTGGCGCTGCCAAGCTCTCTGTCAAGACGCGCTTCGTGCAGCGTATCGCAGAGTAAGGAGTGAACTCATGAAAGCTGTAGATGTTCGCGCCCTGAGCGCCGATCAACTCAACGAAGAGCTCGCCAAGCTGAAGAAGGAGCAGTTCAACCTGCGCTTCCAGAAGGCAACCGGCCAGCTCGAGAAGTCTTCGCGTATCAACGAAGTCCGCAAGGACATCGCACGCGTCAAAACCATTGCCCGCCAGAAGGCGGCAGAAGCCAAGGCCTAAGGACCAGAAAATATGCCGAAACGCATTCTGCAGGGCACTGTTGTCAGCGACAAGAACGACAAGACCGTCGTCGTACGGGTCGAGCGCCGCTTTGCGCACCCGATCCTCCAGAAGACCGTCCGTCGCTCGAAGAAGTACAAGGCGCATGACGAAAACAACCAGTACAAGGTTGGTGACGTCGTTTCCATCGAGGAATGCGCGCCGATCTCGAAGGATAAGCGCTGGACGGTAGTCGCCGCCCACGCTTGATTTCAGCAGGTTTTGACGCCAAGACCCTTGCGTCTTGGGAAAATACCTGTATGAAGCACGCAATTGAAGCAGGGGAACGCTCGATTCCGGGCGTTCTTTTGCTTTGAGATGAGCACTATAAGCCGGGCGAGGGGGTTTCGACCCAACCGGCCTGGTAACAACAAGAAGGCGACCTGACATGATTCAGATGCAAACAAACCTCGACGTGGCGGATAATTCCGGCGCACGTCGTGTCATGTGCATCAAGGTGCTGGGCGGCTCCAAGCGCAAGTATGCGTCGGTCGGCGACATCATTGTCGTTTCGATCAAGGAAGCCATTCCGCGCGGCCGCGTAAAGAAGGGTGATGTCATGAAGGCTGTTGTCGTTCGCACTGCGAAGGACATCCGCCGTCCGGATGGCTCTGTCATCCGTTTTGACACCAACGCAGCCGTTCTTATCGATAACAAGAAAGAGCCGATCGGCACCCGTATCTTCGGACCGGTTCCGCGCGAACTTCGCGCCAAGAACCACATGAAGATCATCTCGCTGGCTCCAGAAGTACTCTAAGGGAGCGTTAAGAGATGCAAAAGATCCGTAAAGGCGACAAAGTCGTCGTTCTCACCGGTAAGGACAAGGGTCGTACCGGCGAAGTCGTACAGGTAATGCCGAAGGAAGACCGGGCTGTCGTGCGTGGCGTAAACATGGTGAAGCGTCACCAGCGCCAGACCCAGAGCCAGGAAGCCGGCATCATGAACAAGGAAGCCTCGATCCATCTTTCGAACATCGCGATTGCCGATCCGAAGGATGGCAAGCCGACCCGCGTCGGTTTCAAGATCGATGGCGACAAGAAGGTCCGCGTGGCCAAGCGTTCGGGAGTAGTGATCGATGGCTAAGTCCGCTTACGAGCCGCGGCTCAAGAAGGAATATGTCGAGCGCATTCGTGCGGCTATGCAGGAGAAGTTCTCCTACGCCAACGAAATGCAGATCCCGCGCCTCGACAAGATCGTCATCAACATGGGTGTTGGCGAATCGACGGGCGACTCCAAGAAGCCGACCGTTGCTGCTGCCGACCTCGCAGCGATTGCTGGCCAGAAGCCGGTAATCACCCGCGCTCGCAACTCCATCGCAGGCTTCAAGCTTCGCGAAGGCATGCCGATTGGTGCCAAGGTTACCCTGCGCGGCGTTCGGATGTTTGAGTTCCTCGATCGTCTCGTGAACATCGCTCTTCCGCGCGTTCGCGACTTCCGTGGCCTCAACCCGAAGTCCTTTGACGGACGTGGCAACTTCGCCATGGGCGTCAAGGAACACATTGTGTTCCCTGAGATCAACTACGACAAGGTTGATCAGATGTGGGGCATGGACATCATCGTTTGCACGACGGCTACTAACGACGACGAAGCTCGTGCTCTGCTCGCAGAGTTCAACTTCCCGTTCCGTCAGTAATCCGTAACGACAAGCGTAAAGAAGGATAACTTTAATGGCGAAAACGAGCGCAGTTGAAAAGAACAAGCGCCGCCGCAAATTGGTTGCCTCGCAGGCTGCAAAGCGTGCCGCTCTGAAGGCGACCATCATGAACCAGTCTCTGCCGATTGAAGAGCGGTTCAAGGCAACCATCAAGCTGGCAGGCCTGCCGCGCGATGGATCCAAGACCCGCATCCGCAACCGTTGCGAAGTTACCGGCCGTCCGCGCGCCTTCTATCGTAAACTTCGTATGTCGCGTATTGCGCTTCGCGAACTGGGCAACCTCGGCAAGGTGCCGGGTATTGTCAAGTCGAGCTGGTAAGGAGACGGGCACATGGCAATGACTGATCCGCTGGGCGATATGCTCACCCGTATCCGTAACGGCGCGGCTCGCCGCAAGTCGAGCGTTTCCACGCCGGCTTCGAAGCTCCGTGCACGTGTTCTGGATGTTCTTCAGGCTGAAGGCTACATCCGCGGGTACTCCGAAGTCGTATTCGGCAACGGCAAGGCCGAGCTGAACATCGAACTGAAGTACTACGAAGGCGCTTCCGTGATCCGTGAGATCGGCCGCGTTTCCAAGCCGGGCCGCCGAGTTTATGTCTCGGTTAAGTCCATTCCGCAGGTCGCGAACGGCCTCGGCATCACCATCCTTTCGACCCCGAAGGGCGTGATGGCCGATCATCAGGCACGCGAACAGAATGTTGGTGGCGAGATCCTTTGCTCCGTCTTCTAATCGAAGACGGTAGCAAGTTCTCCATAGCGAACAGACAGGTATAAAAATGTCTCGTATCGGTAAGAAGCCCGTTCAGGTTCCGGCAGGCGTCACGGCAAGCGTTGATGGCCAGAAGGTAACGGCGAAGGGCCCGAAGGGCGAACTGTTCTTCGTTGCAAACGACGAAGTCTCGGTAAAGCTCGAAGAAAATGCGGTTGTTGTACAGCCGCTCAGCCAGAGCAAGGATGCTCGTTCGAAGTGGGGCATGTCCCGCACGATGATCGAAAACATCTTCAAGGGCGTCAAGGACGGTTACGAGCGCAAGCTCGAAATCAACGGCGTTGGTTATCGTGCGTCGATGCAGGGCAAGAACCTGCAGCTGGCGCTCGGCTTCAGCCACGACGTCGTCTACCAGACGCCGGAAGGCATCACGATTGCTGTTCCGAAGCCGACCGAAATCATCGTGTCCGGCATCAACAAGCAGCAGGTCGGCCAGGTTGCCGCGGAAATCCGCGAATACCGTGGCCCCGAGCCCTACAAGGGCAAGGGCGTCAAGTATGCCGAAGAGCGGATTGTCCGCAAAGAAGGCAAGAAGAAGTAAGGATCACGCGAAATGGCTAGCAGGAAAGATACTCTTGTGCGTCGCGCCAACCGCGTGCGCCGTCAAATCAAGGCGGTCGCCAATGGCCGTCCGCGCCTGTCGGTTCATCGCTCGTCGAAGAACATCTACGTACAGGTCATCGACGATGTGGCCGGCAAGACGCTTGCGTCTGCCTCCACCCTCGATACCGATCTGCGTTCGTCGTTGAAGACGGGCGCCGACACGGCAGCTGCTGCTGCCGTCGGCAAGCTCATTGCTGAGCGCGCCGTAAAGGCTGGCGTCAAGGACGTTGTCTTTGATCGTGGCGCCTTCATCTATCACGGCCGCATCAAGGCTTTGGCCGATGCTGCCCGTGAAGGTGGTCTGAACTTCTGATCGGTTGCCAGGCGGGCGTTGCGCCTGCCTGGCACTCTCATAGGTTTCCGGTCGCATCCGATCCATCGGACGGGGGCGACTTTTGTCAATCTGCCGATTGCACCCGGAAAAGAAAAAGGAAAAGGACAATGGCACAGGAAAGAAAGGGTTCTCGCGAAGATCGCCAGAACCGCGAAGAGCGCGACAGCGAATTTGTCGATAAGCTCGTAGCAATTAACCGCGTCGCCAAGGTGGTGAAGGGCGGTCGTCGTTTCGGTTTCGCCGCTCTCGTCGTCGTTGGCGACCAGAAGGGCCGCGTTGGCTTCGGTCATGGCAAGGCGCGCGAAGTGCCGGAAGCCATCCGCAAGGCAACCGAAGCCGCAAAGCGCGACCTGATTTTCGTCCCGCTGCGTGGTGGTCGTACCCTGCATCACGACGTTCACGGCCGTCATGGCGCCGGTAAGGTGCTGCTGCGTTCGGCCAAGGCCGGTACCGGTATCATCGCTGGTGGCCCGATGCGCGCCGTCTTCGAAACGCTCGGCGTTCATGACGTCGTTGCCAAGTCGACCGGTTCGTCGAACCCCTACAACATGGTTCGCGCAACGTTCGACGCCCTCAAGAACCAGATGCACCCGAAGGACATCGCAGCTCAGCGCGGCATGAAGTACGCCACGCTCCAGGCTCGTCGTGTTGCCTCCGGCGCTGCTTCCGAAGAATAAGGGAGCTGACAGATGGCTAAGAAAGAAGTCGCAGCGAAGACCGTTACCGTCGAGCAGATCGGTAGCCCCATTCGCCGTCCGGCCGTACAGCGTCAGACGCTGATCGGCCTGGGCCTCAACAAGATGCACCGGGTTCGCACGCTGGAAGACACTCCGTCTGTCCGCGGCATGATCCGTACCGTCCAGCACCTCGTTCGCGTCGTCGACGAGAAGTGAGGGGGATAAGCTCATGAAACTGAATGAAATCAAGGACAACGAAGGCTCGACCCACAGCCGTAAGCGTCTTGGCCGTGGTATCGGCTCGGGCTCCGGCAAGACCGCCGGTCGCGGTGTGAAGGGTCAGAAGGCTCGTTCGGGCGTTGCGATCAACGGCTTCGAAGGCGGCCAGATGCCGATCTACCGTCGTCTGCCGAAGCGCGGCTTCAACAACATCTTCGCTTCGGAGTTTGTTGTCGTGTCGCTCGGCCGTATCCAGACGGCAATCGACGCCAAGAAGCTCGACGCTTCCAAGACCGTTGACGCAGCTGCCCTCAAGGCTGCCGGCGTCATCCGTCGCGAAAAGGACGGCGTCCGCGTTCTGGCCGACGGCGAACTGAAGGCGAAGGTTTCGCTCGAAGTTGCCGGCGCTTCCAAGTCTGCGATCGAAAAGATCGAAAAGGCTGGCGGCTCGATCAAGCTGCTCGCAGCGGCTGCTGAATAATATTATTGATGAACCGCCCGGGGTGCTTCACTCCGGGCGGTTTTGCTCCCATATGTGAGCCTCACGTCCGCAAGCGCGAATCGCTCGCCGCGGCGGACATAGCGGAAACCACGGTGAGGCATCCGATTGCAGACACAATCGCCTCGCGTCCGGTTTTCAAGACGAAAAGTTAGTCCTTCCGGAACGGACCGGGTGTTCCCGCTGATTCCGAGATTTGGTACGCGGAGAATTGCATGGCTTCTGCAGCGGAACAGCTCGCCTCGAACCTGAATTTCTCGACTTTCGCCAAGGCGGAAGATCTGAAGAAACGGCTCTGGTTCACGCTTGGTGCGCTTCTGGTTTACCGTCTTGGCACCTATATCCCGCTGCCCGGTCTTAACCCGGAAGCGTTTGCCCAGGCATTCCGCGGCCAGAGCGGCGGCATCCTCGGCCTCTTCAACATGTTTTCGGGCGGTGCAGTTGAGCGCATGGCGATCTTCGCGCTCGGCATCATGCCCTATATCTCTGCGTCGATCATCGTTCAGCTGATGACATCTGTCGTTCCGGCACTGGAACAGCTGAAGAAGGAAGGCGAGCAGGGCCGCAAGATCATCAACCAGTACACCCGTTACGGCACGGTGCTTCTCGGCACGGCGCAGGCTTACGCGATCGCGGTCGGCCTCGAGAGCGGCAACGGCCTCGTCAACGATCCGGGTTGGTTCTTCCGTATTTCGACCGTCATTTCGCTGCTTGGCGGCACCATGTTCCTGATGTGGCTCGGTGAGCAGATCACCTCGCGCGGCATCGGCAACGGCATCTCGCTGATCATTTTCGCCGGTATCGTCGCCCATCTGCCGACGGCTCTGGCCGGCACGCTCGAACTCGGCCGCACCGGCGCACTGTCGACCCCGCTGATCCTCGCGATCATCGTCATGGTCGTCGGCGTCATCGCGCTCATCGTGTTCGTCGAGCGCGCCCAGCGGCGGCTTCTGATCCAGTATCCGAAGCGCCAGGTCGGCAACCGCATGTTCCAGGGCGACACCTCGCACCTGCCGCTGAAGCTCAACACATCGGGCGTTATCCCGGCGATCTTCGCCTCGTCGCTGCTGCTTCTGCCGGCAACGCTTGCAGGCTTTGCCAATACCGCGACGCTGCCGGGCTGGGCGACCACCGTTGTTGGCGCGCTCGCGCACGGCAAGCCGCTCTACATGGTGCTCTACGGTGCGATGATCGCGTTCTTCGCCTTCTTCTACACGGCGATCGTCTTCAATCCGAAGGACACGGCCGACAATCTGAAGAAGCACGGCGGCTTCATCCCGGGCATTCGTCCGGGCGAGCGGACCGCGGAATACATCGATTATGTCCTGACGCGCATCACCGTGATCGGTGCGGCCTATCTGATCTTCGTCTGCATTCTGCCGGAAGTTCTGATCGCTCAGACCGGCGTGCCGTTCTACCTTGGTGGTACGTCGCTTTTGATTGTTGTCAGCGTCACCCTTGATACGGTAGCACAGATCCAGGGCCACCTCATCGCACAGCAATATGAGGGGCTGATCAAGAAGTCGAAGCTGCGCGGAGGAAAGAGGGGACGATGAGACTGATTTTTTTGGGACCGCCGGGCGCTGGCAAGGGGACACAGGCCAAGCTTCTGACGGAGAGATACGGCATTCCGCAGCTTTCCACAGGAGATATGCTGCGGGCGGCCGTCGCCCAGGCGACCGAAGTCGGCAAGCGTGCCAAGGCGGTCATGGATGCCGGTCAGCTGGTATCCGATGAGATCGTCAACGAAATCGTGTCGGATCGCATCGACCAGCCGGACTGTGCGAAGGGGTTCATCCTTGACGGTTACCCGCGCACGGTTCCGCAGGCGATCGCGCTCGGCAAGATGCTCGAGGGCAAGGGCCTGAAGCTCGATGCTGTAATCGAGCTCAAGGTCGACGAGGCAGCCCTTGTAAAGCGGATGGAGAATCGCGTAGCGGAAACCATCGCAGCTGGCGGCACCGTTCGTTCGGACGACAATCCGGAAGCCTTCAAGCGCCGGTTGACCGAGTACCGCGAAAAGACGGCGCCGCTCTCCGAGCACTACTCCGGAACGGGGCAGCTCAGAACGGTCGATGGCATGGCGGAAGTGAACACCGTCACCGCCGAGATCGAGAAGATTCTGGCTTAGACACTGGTCTTTGCCGAAAAGGAACTGCCGGGGAGTTGACTTTTCCGGCCGATTCCGCCAAAGACAGCGCCAACTCGCGACATGAGAGCGGTCGGCGCGGTCTTCAAAGAAAATGAAGTCCGGGTACGGTCGTTTTTGACGTGTCTCGAACCTCAATCAACGTGCGGCTCTTCGAGGTCGCGTAACGAAGCACCTATTGCCGGATGGCAACTGGAACGCAAGGAGAATAGACGTGGCACGTATCGCTGGCGTCAACATCCCGACGGCAAAGCGCGTAGTTATTGCGCTGACCTACATTCACGGGATCGGCCCGAAATTCGCACAGGAAATCATCGAGAAGGTCGGTATCCCGGCTGATCGTCGCGTGCATCAGCTGACGGACGCTGAAGTCCTGCAGATCCGCGAAACGATCGACCGCGACTACCAGGTCGAGGGTGACCTGCGTCGCGAGACCTCGATGAACATCAAGCGCCTGATGGACCTCGGCTGCTACCGCGGCCTGCGTCACCGTCGTGGCCTTCCGGTTCGCGGTCAGCGCACCCACACCAACGCTCGCACCCGCAAGGGTCCGGCGAAGGCGATTGCCGGTAAGAAGAAGTAATTTCCCGAAAAGGGAGATTGGGAGGCTGGTGTCAAGCACCGGCCTCCTTTTGCAGTTTGGAAGGGCGTTCGCCTGACCTTTGTTCGGCCGATCCGGCCGGGCGATATGTTCGCAGGGCGATACTTCGTTCTGCGGGAAGTGAAGATGCAGGGCAGGGGACGTCAAATCCTTTTCCCGGTGGAGCCGCTGGAATTACGGCGGTGCAGAGATCTAAGAAAGGGATCCTATGGCCAAGGAAGCCACCCGCGTTCGCCGTCGCGAACGCAAGAACATCACGTCTGGCGTTGCGCACGTCAATTCGTCGTTCAACAACACCATGATCACCATCACCGACGCACAGGGCAACGCGATTGCCTGGTCGTCTGCCGGTGCCAAGGGTTTCAAGGGCTCGCGTAAGTCGACCCCGTTTGCCGCACAGATCGCCGCTGAAGACTGCGCCAAGAAGGCTCAGGAACACGGCATGAAGTCGCTGGAAGTTGAAGTTTGCGGTCCGGGTTCTGGCCGTGAATCCGCTCTTCGCGCGCTGCAGGCTGCGGGCTTCATGATCACCTCGATCCGCGATGTGACCCCGATCCCGCACAACGGCTGCCGCCCGCGCAAGAAGCGCCGCGTCTGATCATATGCATTCAACATGCCGGTGAGGGCGCAGACGCGCGCTCCCGGTCTTCGGGGCTCGGTTGTCACGATTGGATGGTGGCAACGAACGGAAGGCAGAAAACATGATCCAGAAGAATTGGCAGGAACTGATCAAGCCGAACAAGGTGGAGTTCGTCTCCTCCGGCCGCACCAAGGCAACGCTGGTTGCGGAACCGCTTGAACGCGGCTTCGGTCTGACGCTCGGCAACGCGCTTCGTCGCGTGCTGCTGTCGTCTCTGCGCGGTGCTGCTGTCACCGCAGTGCAGATCGACGGCGTCCTGCACGAGTTCTCCTCTATCCCGGGCGTCCGGGAAGATGTGACGGACATCGTGCTCAACATCAAGGAAATCGCCATCAAGATGGATGGCGACGACGCAAAGCGCATGGTTGTGCGCAAGCAGGGTCCGGGCGTTGTAACCGCCGGTGACATCCAGACGGTTGGCGATATCGAAATCCTCAACCCGAACCATGTGATCTGCACCCTCGACGAGGGCGCCGAGATCCGCATGGAGTTCACCGTCAACAACGGCAAGGGCTACGTTCCGGCAGATCGCAACCGTTCGGAAGATGCTCCGATCGGCCTGATCCCGGTCGACAGCCTGTACTCGCCGGTCAAGAAAGTGTCCTACAAGGTGGAAAACACCCGCGAAGGCCAGGTTCTTGACTACGACAAGCTGACGATGTCCATCGAGACGGACGGCTCCGTCACCGGTGAAGATGCGATCGCATTCGCGGCCCGCATCCTTCAGGACCAGCTGTCGGTCTTCGTCAATTTCGACGAGCCGCAGAAGGAAGCAGAGGAAGAGGCAGTTACCGAACTCGCCTTCAACCCGGCGCTTCTCAAGAAGGTCGACGAACTGGAACTTTCGGTCCGTTCGGCCAACTGCCTGAAGAACGACAACATCGTCTACATCGGCGACCTCATTCAGAAGACCGAAGCAGAAATGCTCCGCACGCCGAATTTTGGTCGCAAGTCGCTGAACGAAATCAAGGAAGTTCTCGCTTCCATGGGCCTGCACCTCGGCATGGAAGTGCCGTCCTGGCCGCCGGAGAACATCGAAGATCTCGCCAAGCGTTACGAAGACCAATACTAACCATTAGACTGCGGGCGAATGCCTGCAAGTGAAGGAGAATAGCCATGCGCCACGGTAAAGCCGGCCGCAAGCTGAATAGAACCGCCAGCCACCGCAAGGCGATGTTTGCCAACATGGCAGCTTCGCTGATCGAACACGAGCAGATCGTTACGACCCTGCCGAAGGCTAAGGAAATCCGCCCGATCGTCGAGAAGCTCGTCACGCTCGGCAAGCGCGGTGACCTGCACGCTCGCCGCCAGGCGATCTCGCAGATCCGCGACGCCGCTGTCGTTGCCAAGCTGTTCGACACGATCGCATCGCGTTACGCCACCCGCAACGGCGGCTACCTGCGCATCATGAAGGCTGGCTTCCGTCACGGCGACAACGCCGCGCTCGCCGTCATCGAATTCGTTGACCGCGACGTCTCGGCAAAGGGCGCGAAGGATCTCGCCCGCGTTGCTGCAGAAGCTGAAGCTGCCGAAGCAGCCTAAGCCTATCGAAGGCAGAAAATTGAAGCGGCCGGGTGTTCGTCACCCGGCCGCTTTTTCTTTGGCGTATTTTTCGTTGGGCCCGTCGTTTGAGCGCACGCCTGACAGCGCGCCCGCTCAGGCGCCGTTTCGTTGACATGCGATCGGGGGGCGTTGTTCAGGGCGGGACGAAGAACCCCTCAGGCGCTCTCGGCAGCGGTCCTCGCCGGCGCGTTGGCGGCCTGGCGCTTGCGCCGCAGATAGGGTTTGCGCACGAGCCGCCAGACGAGCAACAGCGCAACGAGCCCGAGATAAAGCAGCTGTTCCGGGCCGACGACCTTCACCGACATCGAGAAATGCAGGGCGCCGGCGGCGGCGATCACGTAGGCCAGGCGGTGAAGTTTGTTCCACCGCGCACCGAGCCTGCGGATCGACCAGTTGTTGGACGTGAGCGCCAGCGGGATCAGCATGACGAGCGCGGCCATGCCGATGGTGATGAAGGGGCGGCGGGCGATATCGGCCAGTATGCTCGGAAAGTTTAGCCGCTGATCGAGCAGCATGTAGGCGAGGAAGTGCATCAGCACGTAGTAGAACGCGAGCAGTCCCAAGGCCCGCCGATAGCGCAGCCAGTTGATGCCGAAGAGGTCGCGGATCGACGAGATCGCCAACGTCGCGACGAGGAAACGCAGCGCCCAGAGGCCGAGCAGGTGTTCGAATTCCTTGACCGGGTTTCCGGGCAGTTGGCCGGTAGCCCCGAGATAGAATGCGTAGGCGGCCGGCAGCAGCCCGAGGCCGTAGAGCGCCCAGACCGAGGCTGAATGGTAACGCTTTGCAAGGGTGGGCAGGCGGGCCATGATCAATAGTTCGCTCTGAGATCCATGCCGGCATAAAGCCCGGCCACCTCGTCGGCATAGCCGTTGAAGGGCAGGGTGTCGCGCCGGTTGGAGCCGAAAAAGCCGCCACCGCCGATGCGGTTTTCCGTTGCCTGGCTCCAGCGGGGATGATCGACCGCCGGATTGACGTTGGCAAAGAAGCCATACTCGTTCGGCGCCGAGAGATTCCAGGTTGAGGGCGGCTGTGTTTCCGTCAGGGAAATGCGCACGATCGACTTGATCCCCTTGAAGCCGTATTTCCAGGGAGTGACCAGCCGAACCGGCGCGCCGTTCTGGTTGGGAAGCGTCTTGCCGTAGACGCCGACGGACAACAGTGTCAGCGGGTGACGGGCCTCGTCGAGCCTCAACCCCTCGCGATAGGGCCAGGGCAGCGGCTGGAAGAAACCGGATTGACCCGGCATTTCGGACGGCCGCACCACGGTCTCGAACGAGACATATTTGGCGCTGCCGAGCGGCTCGACCTTGTCGAGCAGCGCCGAGAGCTGAAACCCGGTCCAGGGGATCACCATCGACCAGGCTTCGACACAGCGCATGCGATAGACGCGCTCTTCGATCGGCAACGCCAAGAGCTCTTCGAGCCCGAATTCCTTCGGCTTGCCGACGAGACCATCGACCTTCACGGTCCATGGCGTCGGCTTGAAGCTGTTCGAATTGGCCGCAGGGTCGCCCTTGCCGGTCCCGAACTCATAGAAATTGTTGTAGCTGGTGACGTCGGCCTCGGGCGTCAGGTCCTCGTCGACGGTGTATTTGCCCTTGGGCGCGCTGAGTGCGGCCGCGAGCCCCGTACCGCTTCCCGCAAGCAGAACGCCGCCGGCGGCAGCCCCGAGGAAGGTGCGGCGGTTGAAAAAGATGGCCTCCGGGGTGATTTCGGAGGAAACGATTCTCGGCGGACGGTAAGATGGCATGGTCTTTTCCGAAGTGATTTATGAGCCTTGTCTTGTATGAACTCAGCAGACTTTCGATCACCGTGAAAGGGGTTGCGAACCACGTTTTCGTGCGTAGTGCGTGAAGCCGGCGACTTTGCGTATCCTGCGCCAACATTTGCCTTTTTTCCCGCGAAATCCTATCTGAACGTAGCCGCGACGAATAGGAGAATGCTTTACATGATCGTAGGTCGAAGAGCGCTTGTTTCGCTCGTCATCGCTGTTTCTCTCGCCTGTCCGGCATTGGCCCAGGAGGCCAAGAGCGTTCCGCAGTCGCGGACCGAAATGCAGCTTTCTTTCGCCCCCCTCGTCAAGCAGACGGCGAATGCCGTCGTCAACGTCTATGCCGAACGGGTCGTCGAGCGCCGGTCGATTTTCTCCGGCGATCCCTTCTTCGAGGAGTTCTTCGGCCAGCGTATGCCGAACCGTTCGGAGAAGCAGTCTTCGCTGGGTTCCGGCGTGATCGTCGGCAAGAACGGCATCGTGGTGACCAACAACCACGTCATCGAGGGCGCCGACGATATCAAGGTGGCGCTGGCCGACGGCCGCGAGTTTCCTTGCAAGATCGTGCTCAAGGACGATCGGCTCGACCTCGCGGTTCTGAAGATCCAGTCGGACGGTCCCTTCGACATCGTGCCGCTTGGTGATTCCGATGCGGTCGAGGTCGGTGACCTCGTGCTCGCGATCGGCAACCCCTTCGGCGTCGGCCAGACGGTGACGAGCGGCATCGTTTCGGCGCTTGCGCGCAACCAGGTCTCGTCGGGTGATTTCGGCTTCTTCATCCAGACGGATGCGGCAATCAACCCGGGCAATTCCGGCGGCGGCCTCATCGACATGAACGGCCAGCTTATCGGCATCAATACGGCGATCTTTTCCAAGGGCGGTGGCTCGAACGGCGTCGGCTTTGCCATCCCCGCCAATCTCGTCAAGGTTTTCGTTGCGTCGGCCGAAGGCGGCAACGGCGCGTTCGTACGTCCGTTCATCGGCGCGAGCTTCGAGCCGGTCACTTCGGAAGTGGCCGAGGCCCTTGGCCTCAACCGCGCCCGCGGTGCGCTGGTGACCGCTGTCGTGGCGGGCGGCCCGGCCGAACAGGCGGGGATCAAGCCCGGCCAGGTGATCACTGCCGTCAACGGTATCGAGGTCGAACATCCCGATGCCCTCGGCTATCGCTTGACGACTGTTGGTATCGGCCACGAGGCGCGGGTCACCGTATCGGAAAACGGCAAGCAGCGGGAAGTAGCGCTCAAGCTCGACCGGGCGCCGGAGACCTCGCCGCGCGACGAACGGCTGATCGAAGGGCGCAACCCCTTCGCCGGCGCAGTCGTCGCCAACCTGTCGCCGCGCCTTGCCGACGAGTTGCGCATGTCGACCTCGCTGCAGGGCGTCGTCGTCATGCAGGTCAACCGCGGCTCGCCCGCCGCCCGCATCGGCCTCGAGCCGAAGGATATCGTGCGGTCGGTGAACGGCACGGTGATCGACACGTCGAAGACGCTGGAACAGGTCATGGCCGACGATGCCTCCTTCTGGCGCGTCGAGATCGAGCGTGACGGCCAACTCATCCGTCAGTTCTTCCGATGAGCGACCTGTTCACCGCCCACGAGCCACCGGAAATGGCGTCGGCAAGGCCACTTGCCGACCGGCTTCGCCCGCGAACGCTTGCCGAAGTCACCGGTCAGGATCACCTGACTGGTGAGGACGGCGTGCTGTCGCGGATGATTGCGTCGGGTTCGCTCGGGTCGATGATCTTCTGGGGACCGCCCGGAACGGGCAAGACGACTGTGGCGCGGCTGCTTTCGGGGGAGGCGGGGCTCGCCTTCGAGCAGATCTCCGCGATCTTCTCCGGCGTCGCCGATCTCAAGAAGGTATTCGAGGCGGCGCGGGCAAGGCGCATGTCCGGTCGCCAGACGCTGCTCTTCGTCGACGAGATCCACCGTTTCAACCGGGCGCAGCAGGACAGCTTCCTGCCCGTCATGGAAGACGGAACCGTGATCCTCGTCGGTGCAACGACGGAAAACCCATCCTTCGAACTCAACGCTGCTCTTTTGTCGCGCGCCCGGGTGCTGACGTTCAAGCCGCACGGCGAAGACAGCATAGAGGAACTGCTGTCGCGGGCCGAAGAGACCGAGGGCAAGAAACTGCCGCTCGATGCGGATGCGCGCGCCAGCCTCATCCGCATGGCCGACGGCGACGGCCGCGCCGCGCTGACGCTGGCCGAAGAAGTCTGGCGCGCCGCGCGGCGCGACGAGATCTTCGACGCGGAAGCACTGCAGAACATCGTCCAGCGCCGGGCACCGGTCTATGACAAGGGCCAGGACGGCCACTACAATCTGATTTCGGCCCTGCACAAGTCTGTGCGTGGCTCGGATCCGGATGCAGCACTCTATTATCTCTGCCGCATGTTCGATGCCGGCGAGGATCCGCTCTATCTCGGGCGGCGGTTGGTGCGCATGGCAGTCGAGGACATCGGCCTCGCCGACCCGCAGGCGCTGGTGATCTGCAACGCCGCCAAGGATGCCTATGACTATCTCGGGTCACCCGAGGGCGAACTGGCGCTTGCCGAGGCTTGCGTCTATCTCGCGACCGCGCCGAAATCGAACGGCGTCTACACCGCCTACAAGGCGGCGATGAGGGCGGCGAAGGAAAACGGCTCGCTTCTGCCGCCGAAACATATCCTCAACGCTCCGACGAAACTGATGAAGGGCGAGGGCTACGGCGACGGCTACCGCTACGACCATGACGAGCCGGACGCCTTTTCCGGCCAGGACTATTTCCCCGAGAAGATGGGGCGCAGGACCTTCTATGATCCGCCGGAACGCGGTTTCGAGCGTGAGATCCGTAAGCGGCTGGAATGGTGGTCGAAACTCCGCAGGGAGCGCAACGCTCCATAGAGCGCCACCTGCAGAACCTCGGTGCCCCCACGCGTTTTCATGGTTTCAACGGCTGCGTGAAATGGTTTAGCTTTGCCGCGGACGCAAGGCTGATTTGCCCATGACCGCCTTGCCGGCGTAACTGGAGTGTGAGATAGAACCCGCGTTGCAGACGGCTGCACGGTTCGCATAGGCGATACCGAACATCCGCGGGGACGGCCTCGCTCCAAACTTTAGGAGTTTGATATGGCCTGGTTCCTTCTTCTGCTTGCCGGTATTCTCGAAATCGGCTGGGCAATTGGTCTCAAATACACGGATGGTTTTACGCGGGTCACACCGACGATCCTGACCGTTGGCTCGATGATCCTCAGCATCGCGCTGCTCGGTCTCGCCGTGCGCACCCTGCCGCTCGGTACGGCTTACGCTGTCTGGACCGGCATCGGCACCGTCGGCACTGTGATCCTCGGCATCTTCCTGTTTGCCGAGCCGGCAACCTTCGTTCGCCTCGGCTGCATCGCGCTCATCGTCAGTGGTATCGCCGGCCTGAAGCTGGCCGCCTAATGTAACGGCTCTCCGCTCTCGTTACGTTAGCGTACGAGTGGAAGCGCCTTGGCGCTAAAATCTTGAACAAAAGAAACGGGCTGCGCGTCGAGAGACACGCAGCCCGTTTCGTATTCCGTTGATCCGGGTTCGTCAGCGCAGAGCGTCAAGAACCGCGGCGACCGCCTGCATTTCCTGCCAGCGGTTCTCGCGGCGGCGGAAGGCTTCCTCGTCGGTTCCCCAATGCTCGATCTGCCAGTCCTCGTCGACATGCGCAGCCGTCCAGGCTTCTTCGGCTGTCAGACGGCCGGAAGCGAAGGCGAGTGCCAGCAAGGCAGAACCGGTGAGGCTCGTCACCGTGTGGACGCAGGTGAGGCCGAGCGGGGTCGCGAAGGCGCGCAGCCCTTCCGCATAGGCGGAAAGCGCTTCTTCCGGCTGCTCCTGGTGGATCACGCCTTCGGCGAGGATGAAGCGGGCGCCGAGCGTCTGCTGCGCCCAGTCGAGCACCGGGTTCCAGATCTCGTTCTGGCGCGCGACCAGGCCTTCCGGGCTGTCGGCGCGATAGCAGAGCATGTCCGTTCCGGCAAAACGCAGGATATCGTCGAAAACCGAGCGCTGGTCCTTGGCGACGCCGTCAAGTGCGGTGTTGACGATACGCGTGATCGGCATCTTGCCAGGATCGATGACCTCAGCCTGCGCATCCCATTCGGCGGCGAGCATGTCTGCGAGCTTGCGCGTCGGCACGGCAAGCGGCTGCTTTGCCGGCGTGCGCACGGTGCGGCCGTCGAGCAGCACGGCGTGCGTATCGCCTTCCGCGGCTGCGACGCTGACGTCCTTGTAGAAGCGCTTCGGCAGCGGCTTCAGCATCTGGATTTGTGCGCGGCGGACCGGATCCTCGTGGCTCATCGCACCGCTGAGTTCGTCGCGAATATCAGGCATGATTGTGTTCCATCCATTCAATGATGTCGGCCGGCGTCCGGGCAACGAAATCCGCGCCCGCCTCGATGAGGTCGGGAACGGAAGCATAGCCCCAGGCGACGCCGATGGCGGCAGCGCCGGCGGCCTTGGCCATCTGCATGTCATAGATCGCATCGCCGATGACGACCGTATCCTTCGCATCGATGCCGGCTTCAAAGCAGCATTCCGTCACCATGGCCGGATGCGGCTTGGAGGGGCAATCGTCGGCGGTCCGCGACACGAAGAAGATCCGGTCGAATCCGTGCGTCTCGGAAATGTGCGTCAGCCCGCGCCGCGACTTGCCCGTCACCGCGCCGATCAACAGCGCATCGCGCGACGACAGCGTCTGCATCATGTCGGCGATTCCAGGAAACAGAAGCTCCTGGAACCCTGCCTCGGCCCGAACGCCGGCAAAGATCGATTTGTAATGTGCCGTCATCGCCAGCGCCTGATCGTCGACATGTTCGCGGCCGAGCAGGCGCGCAATGGCGATGTCGAGGGTCAGGCCGATGATGCTCTTGGTCGCCGAGAGGGGCGGGCGCTCGAGGTCGAATGCCTCGAAGGTCCGCGCCATCACTTCATGGATCAGGCCGCCGCTATCGACCAGCGTACCGTCACAATCGAAAAGCGCCAGTTTCATCAATCGTCCTCGCCAGGCTCGTTCTCTTCGAAGCCCAGCAGGTTCCAGCTCTGGACCATGTGCGGTGGCAGCGGTGCGGTCACGCGCAGGCGGCCACCGTCCGGGTGAGGAATATCGATATGGCGCGCGTGCAGATGCAGCCGGTTCTGCATGCCGCCGGGCAGGCTCCAGTTGATGTCGGCATCGAAATACTTGGGGTCGCCGAGGATCGGGTGTCCGATGTGCAGCGCATGGACGCGAAGCTGGTGGGTGCGGCCGGTATAGGGCTCCATCTCCAGCCAGGCGAGGTTTTGGGCTGCCTGTTCGCGAATACGGTAGTAGGAAATGGCGTGGTCGGCACCGTCTTCGCCATGCTTGGCGATGCGCATGCGGTCGCCGTCCGGCGTCTGCTCCTTGACGAGCCAGGTCGAGATCCGGTCCTCGCGCTTGCGCGGAACGCCCTTGACCAGCGCCCAATAGGTCTTCTTGGTGTCGCGCTCGCGGAAGGCGGCGGTCAGCTTCTGTGCCGCACCCCTCGTGCGGGCAATCACCAGAACCCCTGAGGTGTCGCGGTCGAGCCGGTGGACCAGACGCGGCTTTTCGCCCTTCTGGTTTGTCCAGGCGTCGAGCATCTTGTCGATATGCCGGTTGACGCCCGAGCCACCCTGAACGGCAAGGCCGGCCGGCTTGTTGAGCACGATCACCTTTGCGTCTTCGTGCAGAACCATGCGCGACAGCAACTCGCCGTCGGGTGAGTTCCTGAGGTCGCGGCCGGCGATCGGCCCGGTCTTGACTTCCTTGGGATCGACCCCGAGCGGCGGAATGCGGATCGTCTGGCCGGGCTGGATCCGCGTGTCGGATTTGGCGCGGGCACCGTCGACGCGGATCTGGCCGGAGCGCAAAAGCTTCTGCAGCGGGCCGAAGCCCAGTCCCGGAAAATGCACCTTGAACCAGCGATCCAGGCGCATGCCCGCCTCGTCACCGTCCACCTGCCTGTGTTCTATGCCTGCCATTTGAGCGAACCTGCCTTCTGTTTGGTCGCAGCGTCGCGCGTCGGTCCGAAGCCCCTGCGTTGGGATGACGCAAAAGAAGAAGCTTCAGGCGCGCAAAGGCTGCCGCAATATTCTCGATGCTGCATGACAATGGCCTCGAAGCGACAACGATTGAAGGACAATGCAGCAATGCGCCGCGTGTCCCATGGATACGCAGCGCCTGTAAGACGAGCCTTTAGACTATTGCGCGCATCAGAGCCAGCCCGCTGAAGACCGCGAGGATCGAAAGCGCGACACTGGCGATGACATAGACGGCCGAGAGCATGACATCGCCGCGCTCGAAGAGCGTGATCGCGTCGAGCGAGAAGGCGGAAAAGGTGGTGTAACCGCCGAGGACGCCGGTGATGAGGAAGACACGCATGTCCGGCGAGGCGCCGAACTTGCGCATGATCACTTCGGCCAGCACGCCGATCAAAAACGAGCCCGTTATATTGACCCCAAACGTGCCCCAGGGAAAACCGGATCCCAAGCGGTGGACGGCCCAAAGACCGACGAGATAGCGCAGCATCGAGCCGATCGCGCCGCCGGCGCCAACGAGGAGAAGTTGGGTCATCAGTCGCTCCGGGTCAAAATTGGCGGCGCAATTCGGCGAAAGTGGCTTCCGCCCGGAATTGCGCCATTCGATGATCAGGCCAGCCGCTCGGCATGCCAGCGCAGATGATCGTCCATGAAAGTCGAGATGAAATAGTAGGAATGGTCGTAGCGTTCGTGCATGCGCAGCGTCAAATCGATGCCCGTGCCCTTGACCGCTTCCTCGAACAGCCAGGGGCGCAGGCCGTTTTCAAGGAAGCTGTCCGCCTTACCCTGATCGATCAGGAAGGCGGGGAAGCGCGCACCGTCCTTGACGAGCGCGCAGGCGTCATATTGGCGCCAGGCGGCGCGGTCCGCGCCCAGATACTTCTCGAAGGCGCCGACCGACCAGTCGGCGGTCGAAGGTTCGACGATCGGGGCGAAGGCCGAGCAGCTCTTGAAACGGTCCGGGTTCTTGAGCGCGATGGTCATGGCGCCGTGACCGCCCATCGAATGGCCGAAGATACCCTGGCGGCTCATGTCCATGCGGAAGTGCTGGCTGACGAAGGCGGGCAGTTCCTCGGTGATGTAGCTGTACATCTGGTAGTGCTCGGCCCAGGGCGTTTCGGTGGCATCGAGATAGAAGCCTGCTCCCTTGCCCATCTGCCAGTTCGTCAGTTCGTCGGGAACATCCGTACCGCGCGGGCTGGTATCCGGGCAGACGACGATCAGCCCGAGCTCGGCGGCCATGCGCCGGTATTCGCCTTTCTCCATGACGTTTGCATGCGTGCAGGTAAGGCCGGAGAGATACCAGAGCACCGGCCGCGGTTCGCTGATCGCCTGCGGCGGCACGAAGACGGCGAAGGTCATCTCGCCCTTGCAGGCCTCGGACTCGTGCGAAAAGACGCCCTGCATGCCACCGAAGGCGGTGTTTTGCGAAAGGACTTTCATGGGATGCTCCTTGGATAAAGTTGCTCAGCCGGCAAGCTGCACGGCCGCGTTGACGGCGGCGGCGACGAGCACGGTGTTGAAGAAGAACGAAACGATGGCGTGCATCAGGTTGATGCGCCGCATGGCGGTCGTGGTGATGGCGACGTCGGATGTTTGCGCCGTCATGCCGATGACGAAGGAAAAATAGAGAAAATCGTATCCGCCGGGCTCCGGCGTGCCTGGAAATTCGAGGCCGCGGCCCGGCTCTGACGTCTGCTGGTCCTGGTTCGCGATCCAATAGGCATGGGCATAGTGCATGGCCGCCATCATGTGGATCGTTGCCCAGCCGAGCACGACGGAGGCGAAGGCGAGGCCGAGCGCCAGCGCCGAGCCGGACTTCTCGCCGTTCAGCGCGAAAAACAGGGAAACGAGCGAACTCGCTGCTGCCCCGAACGTCACGAGCAGGATCACGACCTCGGGCTCGTCGGTGTTTCGGGCATGGGTCTTCAGATGCCGGCCGGTCATCATTCGCAGTCGCCGCCAGCACATGACGAGATAGACGCAGAAGAAGGTGATCGCAGCCCCTTCAAGGGCGAAACGCTGCGCCACGAACCAGAGGACGGGCACGCTTGCGAGCGCGCACAGAATGGCGGCGTAAAACGGCCAATGCCTAAGCTTCGTCGTCGTTGCCATGCTAGTGCCCCTGCGGTGGCGGGCCCCATGATCCCGCCCGTTGCGCGGTCATTTTTTCGACTGCCGCGCGAGTCGGTCAAGGGTTTCGAGGAAAGCGGAACGATCGCGCGGCGTGAAGGCGGCGTTGTAGCCCTTGCTTTCGCCGGTCTCGCGCAGGTGCTGTCCGAGATCGCGCATCGCAGAGGCCATGCCGATATTGCCCTTGTCGAAGACCCGGCCGGAGGGGCCGGTGACGAGCGCGCCGGCGGCAACGCAGCGAACGGCAAGCGGAACATCGGCGGTAACGACGATATCGCCCTCGTGCGCCCGTTCGGCGATCCAGTTGTCGGCCGCGTCGAAACCTGCCGAGACAATGACATTGTGCACCATCGGGTCGCGCGAAGGGCGCAGGCCCGAATTGGCGACCAAGGTCACCTCGATCCCGTGGCGCTCGGCCACTTTCAGGATTTCGGTTTTCACCGGGCAGGCGTCTGCGTCGACATAGATCATCTTGAATCAACTTCTCAACGGGACTGAAAAAGGCGCCGGAAATCAATCGTCTCCGGCGCCTCTTTGAATCAAAATAACAGCTTAGTAGAGAACGACCGAGCGGATGCTCTCGCCCGAATGCATCAGTTCGAAGCCCTTGTTGATGTCTTCGAGCGGCATGGTGTGGGTGATCATCGGATCGATCTGGATCTTGCCTTCCATGTACCAGTCGACGATCTTCGGCACATCGGTGCGCCCGCGTGCGCCACCAAAGGCGGTGCCCATCCAGGTGCGGCCGGTAACCAGCTGGAACGGACGGGTGGAGATTTCCTGACCGGCGCCGGCAACGCCGATGACGACCGACTTGCCCCAGCCGCGATGCGAGGCTTCGAGCGCCTGGCGCATCACCTTGGTGTTGCCGGTGCAGTCGAAGGTGTAGTCAGCGCCGCCGATCTGGTCGGCTCCACGCTTGGTCATGTTGACGAGGTAAGGCACGATGTCGTCGCCGACTTCCTTCGGGTTGACGAAGTGGGTCATGCCGAAGCGTTCGCCCCAGGCCTTCTTGTCGTTGTTGAGGTCGACGCCGATGATCATGTCGGCGCCGGCAAGACGTAGGCCCTGGATGACGTTGAGGCCGATGCCGCCGAGACCGAAGACGATCGCAGTCGCACCCATTTCCACCTGTGCGGTGTTAATGACGGCGCCAATGCCGGTCGTCACGCCGCAGCCAATGTAGCAGATCTTGTCGAACGGCGCGTCCGGGTTGACCTTGGCAACCGCGATCTCCGGCAGAACCGTATAGTTGGCGAAGGTCGAGCAGCCCATGTAGTGGTGAATCTTGTCCTTGCCGATCGAGAAGCGCGAGGTGCCGTCCGGCATCAGGCCTTGCCCTTGCGTCGAGCGGATCGCGGTGCACAGATTGGTCTTGCGAGACAGACACGACGGGCAGGAGCGGCACTCGGGCGTATAAAGCGGAATGACATGGTCGCCCTTCTTCACCGAGGTGACACCCGGGCCGACGTCGACGACGATGCCGGCGCCTTCATGGCCGAGGATCGCCGGGAACAGGCCTTCCGGGTCCGCACCCGACAGGGTGAAATCGTCGGTGTGGCAGATGCCTGTGGCCTTTACCTCGATCAGGACTTCGCCGGCCCGCGGGCCTTCGAGCTGAACCGTCATGACCTCAAGCGGCTTGCCTGCCTGAACGGCAACGGCGGCGCGTACATCCATCTATTTTCTCCTTGGACTGAAATGACTTCGGGCCGCCAGAACGGCGGCCCCACGTGGAATCGCAATGGGTTATCGAATGTTCTGTTGAACGCGATTGAGTTCCATCTCAAGTGCGGCGATCGCCTTGCCGGTCTGTTCGTGCAGCTTCTTGACGAGGGCGAGCTGCTCGCGCAGGCCGTCCTTCTCGTCGTCTGCGTCGGCATCCGGTGCGCGGCCGAGCCCGGCGATCAGCCAGGCCGGGGTGACGCCCAGCACGCCTGCGAGCATGAACAGCCGGTTGGTGCGAGGTTCGGCCCGATCCCGTTCCCAGGCCGCGATCGTCTCCGTGCGCACACCGAGCTGGTCGGCCAGTTCCTTGGCGCTGAGATTGGCGGCGTCGCGCGCCCTCCAGATGCGCCCTCCCAGCGTATCGCCGTCGCTGGTGTCGCGCAGGCGGGCAATCATCGTTTCGGTGGACAAGCGCATGGACATCTCCTTTGCCACGGTCACGTTCAAAGGTCCCGGGCCTCAGGCGGCAGAGCGCCGACCTTTGCGGTCCGGGGCGGAAGATTGTCGTGAGCTTATAGGCATTTGGGCGGCGAGGGACCACCCCGAAGCGCCAAAAACACTGTCAATTGCGGCTAGGGCGCGGATAGTTCTTTTCCCGTCGCATCTTCGGCCGTTGAAAACCAAGGCATAGGCTCTAATCTGCGGCGGCCACAGGAGCATGCCCCATGACAGACGCCCGAACCGCGACCACCGAACACACCGACACGGTGATGCAGGGCGTCGCCATCATGCTCTTTGCGATGGTCATCCTGCCGGGCATGGACGTGATTGCGAAGTACATGGCCGTCTATGAGGGCATGTCGCCGGGGCAAGTGACCTTCTACCGCTTCTTCTTCCAACTGGTGGCGACGCTACCGTTGCTGCTTGGCGCCGGCGGCCTGCAGGCGTTGAGAGCAAAGCGGCCCTTCGCCAATCTGCTGCGCGGCGTGCTGCTGGCGACTGCGGCCTTGTTCTTCTTCATATCGGTGAAGTACATTCCGCTTGCCGACACCTTCGCCATCTACTTCGTCGAACCCTTCATCCTGACCTGCCTTTCGGCAGCGTTCCTCAAGGAAAAAGTGGGTTGGCGGCGCTGGCTCGCCATCGTCGTCGGTTTCGGCGGAGCAATGATCGTCATCCAGCCGAGCTTTGCCGCTTTCGGCCTGACCGCGCTGTTGCCGGTTGCCTGCGCATTCGTCTTTGCCTGCTATCTGCTGCTCAACCGGGCTGTCGGCACCGGTGACTCGCCGCTGACGATGCAGACGATTGCCGGCATCGGCGGCACATTGACGATGGCACTGGTGATCCTGATCGGTAACGGCATGGGTAGCGCCGATTTCGTGCCGTCGCTACCGAAGTCGCCGCTTGGCTGGATGCTGGTGGTTATTCTCGGCGCGCTCTCAGGCTACGGCCACCTGCTGGTCGTCAAGGCGTTCCGGGCAGCACCCGTCTCGCTGCTGGCGCCGTTCCACTACTTCGAGATCGTCACGGCGACGGCGCTCGGTTATCTCATCTTCGGAGATTTCCCGTCGCTCTCGAAATGGCTCGGCATCGCCATCATCGTCGGCTCCGGCCTGTTCATCATCTGGCGCGAGCGGCAGGTGGGACGTCGGGCGTCGAACTGAGTGGGCTCAGGCCGCGTCGTTCGTCGTCGGGCCGAACACGGTCTCGAACGCCTCGCGCAGGCGGATGTCGACGTCCGGCATCATCACCGGCAGGCCAAGGTCGACGAGGCTGGTGACACCATAACCGCGGATGCCGCAGGGCACGATGCCGCCGAAATGGTCGAGGTCCGGATCGACGTTGAGCGCAAAGCCGTGGAAACTCACCCACTTGCGCAGGCGGATGCCGATCGCGGCGATCTTGTCTTCCGACATGGAGCCGTCGGGCAGGGCGGGCTTTTCCGGGCGCCGCACCCAGACACCGACCCGGTCTTCGCGCCGCTCGCCCCGGACATTCATCGAATCGAGCGTGGAGATGACGACGCTTTCGAGTGCTGCGACGAAGGCGCGGACATCCTGCTTCCGGCGCTTGAGGTCGAGCATGACATAAACGACGCGCTGGCCCGGGCCATGATAGGTGTATTCGCCGCCCCGGCCGGTGGCAAAGACCGGAAAACGGTCGGGCATGACGAGATCGGCGGCGTCGGCGCTGGTGCCGGCCGTATAGAGCGGCGGGTGCTCGACCAGCCAGACCAGTTCATCCTTGGTGCCGGCGGCAATCGCCGCGGCTTCCTGCTCCATCAACTCGACGGCCTGCGGATAATCGACCAGTTCGGAGGCAATCCGCCAGCGAACCGGGGGTGATTCCGGAGGGGCAAACATGTCCTGGCTCAGATTTTCGCGCTGCATTCGCTCGGCATTCCTGTTTTTTAGAGCCTGTACATGGGATGGCGCGCGGCAAGAGTCCAGCGTTTCCGGGGCTCCTCGGGCGGGCTGTTGAAATAGTTTCGTTTCCCGTCAAATTTCTGTCGTGATCCTCTTGTGCCCCCAAGGGGCTTTTGCTACATGCAGCCCCGTCGACGCAAGTCGGCCCTACCACGATGCGGTCGTGGCGGAATTGGTAGACGCGCAGCGTTGAGGTCGCTGTGGGGCAACCCGTGGAAGTTCGAGTCTTCTCGACCGCACCAAAAAAACCCGGCTTCGGCCGGGTTTTTTGTTTTTAATCCTGGTGTTAGCCAAATTGGGATTTCTGCCTGGGCGCAACCGGTGCATCCCTTTGCCTTCCAGTCCACATCAAGCATTGGAATAGGGGTGTGTCGGCCGTCGCTCATCTTGCGCGCACACCAAAAGAACCGCCGGCGATCCCGTCGTGGCCGTTCGCGGGGCTAAAATACACCCGCCGAACGCGGTCTCTTTGCGTCCCATCGTGAATGCTTCGGACGGTCCGTCGCCATCTTTCAATTTGTCCACAGCCATCCCTTGTGCACTCAAGGGGCTTTTGCTACATGCAGCCGCGCCGGCGCAAGTCGGCCCTACCACGATGCGGTCGTGGCGGAATTGGTAGACGCGCAGCGTTGAGGTCGCTGTGGGGCAACCCGTGGAAGTTCGAGTCTTCTCGACCGCACCAAATACCCGGCTTCGGCCGGGTTTTTTGTTTCAAATCCATGTTTAGCTGCCCCGTTCTGGCGTGCTCCGGTCGCCGGAATCGTGATGCCGTGCGGTAATCGGAATCTCACTGGTCTCGCGCTGAGTAGCCGACAGCTCTCTATTTCCATGGCCGACAGAAAATGGCTTGGGTCGCCCTTTGGTGCTAGGGTTTCCACGGCGGTTCGACGTGAAAAGTGGCACGCCTGCCGCGCCTGTCGAAGCCTTGGCTATGCGGGAGGTTCCTTTGTCCGGCGATCTCAAGACTCGTGCCGATGCAATCCTCAATGCCGCGGTTCGTTCCGCCGATGGCGTGCCAGGCGTTGTCGCGATCGCGACGGATCGACAGGGCAATTTTTACGAGGGCGCGGCCGGAACGCGCTCTTTGGCTGGCGCGACGGATATGACGGCCGACAGCGTCTTTGCGATCTTCTCGATGACGAAGGCGATCACGGCGATGGCCTGCCTGCAATTGGTCGAGGAGGGCAACCTTGATCTCGACGCTCCCGCCAGGCAGTACGCGCCCGAAATCGGTACGCTACAGGTGATCGAGGGGTTTGATCCCGCGGGGAATCCGAAACTCCGCCCGCCCAAACGAGACATCACCACGCGCATGCTGCTCCTGCACACGGCGGGCTTTGGCTATGACTTTTTCAACGAGACCTATGCCCGGTTGGCACGTCAGCATGGGCAGCCGAGCGTGATCACCGCATCCCATGCATCCATCCGGACCCCTTTGCTTTTCGATCCCGGCGACGACTGGGAATATGGGAGCAGCCTGGACTGGGCCGGGCAGGTCGTTGAGGGCATCACCGGCAAGCAGCTTGGCGCCGTGATGACGGAGCGCATCCTCGAACCGCTTGGCATGGAGGACACCGGCTTTGCCTTGACGCCGTCCATGATCTCCCGTGTGGTCACGCTACATCAAAGGGACGATGCCGGACGCTTGTCGCCGCGGCCTGATTTCAGGCTCCCGCAAGATCCGGAGGTCCAGATGGGCGGGCACGGTCTCTATTCGACGGCTGTCGACTACGCCAAATTTATCCGCATGTGGCTCAACGCCGGGATGTCTCCCGGCGGTCGCGTGCTGAAGGCCGAAACCGTCGAAATGGCGGAAAGGAACGGTCTCGGAGAAAAGAAAGTCAAGAAGCTTCCAGGGGTGATCAAAAGCCTGTCGCACGACGCCGAATTTTTCCCCGGGATGCCGAAGTCCTGGGGGATAAGCTTCATGATCAACGATGAAGCAGCGCCGACCGGGCGGCCCGCCGGCGCATTGGCCTGGGCGGGGCTTGCAAACCTCTATTACTGGATAGACCGGAAAAACGGTCTCGGCGGCCTGTGGGCAACACAGATACTGCCCTTTGCCGATCCAGCTTCGTTCGGGAGCTATCTCGAATTCGAAACGGCGGTTTACGCGGCTCGAAGTTGATAGCGGCGACGGGCGGCAGAGGTCGCTGCGCCCGTGCGCCGCTCATTCGTATCAGTTGTTGCCGGCAGGTCCGCTCTGGTCCATGCGGCGTCGGACGAGCTTGTAGGTGCGGTCGGGCTGGACTTCATAGGTCTCGTAGACCATCTGGCCCTCATACATGAAGCGGTTCTGCACCATGGCGCCGGGTGAGGCTTGTGTCTTTCTGTTGGCAGCGTTTTCGCCATAGGTCAGGCTCTGGGGCAGGGGCTCGAGATTTTGCTGGGCGCTGTTGCAGCCGGCAAGCACGAGGAGGCCGATGACGGCGAGATAGGTCGGTTTCATGGTTCGGTCCTTGGTGACTATGATTTGATGTTGCGGGCAGGGAACCGGTGCGCTAACCGCGCGCCTGCTCCCTGGTCAGCTTTTCGAACTTCTTGATGGCGCGATCGCGCTTCAGGCGCGAGAGCCGTTGTGTCCAGAAGATGCCGTCGAGCTGGTCGATTTCGTGCTGCAGGCAGATGGCCATGAAACCGTTGGCCTCCTCCTCGATCGTCTCGTCGGCAAGCGTCTGGTAGCGGACGCGAACGGCGTTCGGGCGCTCGACTTCCTCCAGGATGCCCGGCATCGATACGCTGCCTTCGGTGTGGGTTGCCTTCTCGTCGCTGTGCCAGATGATTTCCGGATTGACGAAGATCCTGGCGCCGCTGTCGCGATCGAGCTCGATCACCGTCACGCGCTCCAGGATGCCGATATGCGGCGCGGTGATGCCGACGCCGGGGGCGGCTCGCATCGTGTCGAGAAGGTCCGCGGCCAGCGCCTCGAGCGCCGGGTCGAACCGGGTGATCGTCTCCGCCTTCCGCGCCAGCAGCGGATTGGGAAAGCGGACAATGGGGCGAATGGCCATCAGATCTTCCTTGGCGACGCCAAATGCGTATTGCGCTGCCGATATCTCGACTGAAGTGCTAGCCGATCGCGCGGGCGATGTCGACTGTGTCGAGATGCAGCCGGTTTTTCATGTATTTGCAACAGCTTGAATAAATCTGTTGTTGCGGCTCGCCGGGTGGTATCTGTGCTGTGGACCTCGGCAGGGCTTTGCGCTAGCAGGCTGTAAGGCCCAAATTCCCGTCCGTGGCGGCGGGTGAGGTCCAGGCAACCGTCAGTGGACGCATTCTTTCCGGCTTGCGAGGTGGGCGGCCGGGAAGCAGCAAATCGTTTCGAGGGCGCGCATGAGCAATACTGGCGACGAAGACCGCGGCTCGGAAGACGTCAAGGCCTTTGACGGCTCGGACATTTATGCCGACGACGGTTCTATCCGCTCCGATTTTCTCATGCATGTCGGCGCGGCAATCGCCGATCGCGATACGATCTACCTGCGCCAGCATGTCGCCGGCCTGCACTCGTCGGAAATGGGCGACCTGCTCGAGGCCATCCAGCCCGATCAGCGCCTTGCACTGGTTTCGCTGCTCGGCAAGGAGTTCGACCTTTCGGCACTGACGGAGGTCGACGAGGCCATCCGTCTCGACATCGTCGAGCACATGCCGAACGAACAGATCGCCGAGGCCATCGGCGAGATGGATTCGGACGATGCGGTCTACATTCTGGAAGACCTGGACCAGGAAGACCAGGACGAGATCCTGGCGAAGCTGCCATTTACCGAGCGGGTTCGCCTCCGCCGCTCGTTGGATTATCCCGAAAGCACGGCCGGTCGGCGCATGCAGACCGAGTTCGTGGCGGTGCCGCCGTTCTGGACCGTCGGTCAGACGATCGACTACATGCGCGAAGACGAGGACCTGCCCGAGAGTTTCACGCAGATCTTCGTGATCGATCCGACCTTCAAGCTGCTCGGCGCGATGGACCTTGACCGTATCCTCAGAACCAAGCGGTCGGTTAAGGTCGATGCGATCATGCACGACACCAGCCATGCCATTCCGGCCGAGATGGACCAGGAAGAGGCGGCCCAGCTGTTCGAGCAATACGACCTTCTTTCGGCGGCCGTGGTCGACGACAACGGCCGGCTCGTCGGCGTGCTCACCATCGACGACGTCGTCGACGTCATTCAGGAAGAAGCCGAAGAAGACTTGCTGCGCCTGAGCGGCGTCGGCGACGAAGAACTTTCGGACTCCGTCGGGGAGGCATCGCGCTCGCGCGTGCCGTGGCTGTTCATCAATTCGATGACCGCCTGCATCTCCGCTTCGGTCATCGGCCTCTTCGACGCGACGATCCAGCAGATCGTGGCGCTCGCCATCCTGATGCCGATCGTTGCGGGCATGGGCGGTAATGCCGGATCGCAGACGATGACTGTCACGGTGCGCGCGCTCGCAACCCGGGGTCTCGACATTCACAACGCCCCGCGCATCATCCGGCGTGAAGCGGGTGTCGGGC
This sequence comes from Ensifer sp. KUDG1, assembly GCF_050434285.1. Lineage (NCBI taxonomy): Bacteria > Pseudomonadati > Pseudomonadota > Alphaproteobacteria > Hyphomicrobiales > Rhizobiaceae > Ensifer > Ensifer sp. KUDG1. Next base: position 192,269 of record NZ_JBNDIG010000012.1, on the reverse strand, counting down.
TGCTCAACGGCATGATCTTCGGCACGCTGATCGGCCTTCTTGCCGGTCTCTGGTTTCAGGACCCGAACATCGGCGGCATCATTGCGACTGCGATGCTGATCAACATGATGGCTGCCGCCCTTGGCGGCATCCTCGTGCCGCTCTGCCTCGATCGCTTCGGCGCCGACCCGGCGGTCTCTTCCGCCGTCTTCGTGACGGCCATTACCGATATTACCGGCTTCTTCAGCTTTCTCGGCATCGCCACCTGGTGGTTCCACGTTACGTAACGCGGCGTGTTGTTTGACTTTTACGTCAAGGTCAACGATAGTGCATGTGCAGGAACACATGGAATGGCAGCGTGAATAAATACTATAGCATCACCGAATTGACGCGGGAATTCGGCATTTCCACCCGAACGCTGCGCTTCTATGAGGACGAGGGCCTCATCCATCCGGAGCGCCGTGGCCGCACGCGCCTGTTCCGGCCGGCTGACCGGCGGCTCATCCAGGAGATCCTGCGCGGACGACGCATCGGCTTCACCATCGCCGAGATCCGTGAAATCATTCAGGTCTACAAGGACCCGCCTGGCGAACTCGGCCAGCTTCAGCTGCTGATGTCGCGCGTCGAGGAAAAGCGCGAAGAGCTGCGCCAGAAGCGCAAGGACATCGACGATACGCTGACGGAACTCGACAATGTCGAGGAGGCATGCCTGACGCGTCTGGCCGAAATCGGCGTCGGCACCTAAGGTTCGCTGGTTTATCTCTGGATATTTTGAAGGGTAGCGTTCGCGCTGCGCTTTTTGCTGCGCGCAGCCGCGCCTGGGCTCAGATCCAGCGGCTGGTATGCCGGCAGTAACGCTCGAACTCGAAACCGAAGCGCGACAGCAGGTGTCGCTCCTCGTTGCGGATGGCAAAAAGCGTCGTCAGCATGACCGCTGTGATCGCCGTGATGAAGAACCAGGGATTGAGCGTCGCCAGACCAAAGCCGATCATCATCAAGGTGTAGCCGAGATAAATCGGGTTGCGGGTGAAGCGGAACGGCCCGTAGGTGACGAGGCAGGTTGCCGACCGAGAGGGAAGGACGGCGGTGTGGCGGTCGAGCAGCGTCTTGACCGCCCAGAGATCGAGCCAGACGGCGACGACCATCAGGATGCCGCCGCTGATCCAGGGAAACCAACCGTGGCCATGGGCGACGGGAATGGGAAAATGTCGCGCCAGGATGAGCGCCGCAAGAGTGGCGACCCCATAGAGCAGGGCCGGCCATGGGAAGTTCAGCGGCTTGGCACGATAGGCATTCATGTCCTAGTCCCCTGATTGCACGTTCATTGTGCATTGCTGTGCGATTCGCGCAATGCGTTCATCGGTGCTGACGTTGATCTCTCCCCTGTTCAGACTGTCGAACAGGTTCTGTTCCACCAGACGGTCGAGCGTGCAGCCGCAGAAGCTGTCGCACGGCACAGCCGGATTGCCCTGGTTGCAGGCCGCAACGCAATTGCTGCGATAGGCTTCCTTGGGATCCGGCAGTGTCGGCGGAGAGATCAGCGAGAAGAGATAGACCAGTCCGATGAGCACGGGCTGGTGAATGAGGTATATGGCCAGACTGTGACGGCTGCCGAAGACGAGGGCCGTCATCCACAGCCGCCCCTTGCCATCTGTGGAAGGCCGGCTTGCGAGCGCGGACACTAGCCGCGCGTGGAAGAGCTTGGCGGTACCTAGGCCGAGCAGGAACGGCCCGAGCCACGGCAACAGCGGCACGTAGTCGTTGGAGCGCGGTAGCGTTTCCGACAGGCCGACCCACCAGAGCCAGGGGGCATCGAAGATCGGCGATCGCAGATAGAACGGGGCTGCGATGGCGGCGGCGGCTGCGGCGAAGGAAACGACGGCAGGAAGCCTGAGGAAAATCAGGCCGACCAGGCTTGCCGCGGCGATCGCATGCAGGATGCCGAAGAAGATGAACGTGTCCGGGAAGGCGAAATACGTGGCAATCGTGATCAGTGCTGCGGCGCCGGCAATCTTGGCGAAACGGCGCAGGAACGCATCGATGCGGATCGTCGGCCATTGCCCGAGCACGAGGCTGTAGCCGGCAAGAAACAGGAAGCTGCTGGCAATCAGCCGCGCAAAGATCTTCCAGCCGCCGGTGCCGGCGGTGCCTGCCGCGACATAGCCGAAGAACTCGAGGTCCCAGACGAAGTGATAGGTCGCCATGGCAAGCAGCGCCACACCGCGCGCGACATCGATGAAGGCGAGCCGCCTGCCTGTCGGTTTTGCGGGGGTCTCTGCTGCCGGTGCGGTCACATGAATATCGGACATGGGCATTCGCCATCCTGTTGGCGTGAGGAAGAGTGGCAGGCCTGGCTTGCGCCAGGCACGCGTCCTTGATTGCTGATGGAACGTTGTGGCTGCAAGTCGCCGCCGTTCGGCGCGCCGGGCGCGCGGATCGTCAGGGTGTTGCGTCCTGGAGGAGCGCCGACCGCGCTTCCGAGAAGAACTGTCTGCGGGTCAAGACGAAGATGACGAAGACGGTGAGCGCCACGAACACATAGGGACTGATGAACCAGCCGAGATAGCCGATCGACAGGAAGATCGCCCGGAGACCGGCGTTGAAATGCTTGGCGGCGAGCACGTTCATGCGGATCGCCCGCTCGGCTGCCTTTTCCGCCGCGTGCCGATCCCGCTGCATGTCGGCGGTCATCGGGATGCCGCCCATCAGGATCGAGCAATAGTTGAACAGCCGGTAGGACCAGCCGAACTTGAAGAAGGAGTAGCCGAACAGGCAGGTAAGGCCGCCGACCTTCAGTTCGAAGGCCGTGCGCCCGCCATGGAAGACATAGGGCATGTCGGCAAAGATCATCTGCGCCTGTTCGGTCGCGCCGAGCAGCGCGAAGCAGCCGCCAAGCGCGAAGATGGTGGTCGAGGCGAAGAAGGCGGTGCCGGCCTGCAGGCCCGCGATGATCTGCGTGTCGATCATCTTCAGGTCGCGGTTGAGAGAATTGCGGATCCAGCGGCCGCGATGCTCGTTCATGAGACGGGTGAGACTCACGCGCTTGAAGCCGCGGGTGCCATCGGTCGCCCAGCTGAAACCCGCCCAAAGCAGGATAAACACGACAAGTGCTATGTAATCTTCGAAGGTCATACACGTGTTTTTGGCATGGCTTTTGGAAATTGCAAGGTGGCCGGGGCGGCGTCTGAATCGGCGACGCGTCAACTACTGTGATGAAAATGCGGCGGAATTTCTCTTCGCCTCTGCCGGGGAATTGAGGGGTTTTCACCAGGATCGTGTGGAGGAGCGCCGAAGCGGGACACTTTTCCGCCACATTCCCCCATTGCGCATTTACGCTTTCTTCAATATGCATGGCCCCAGACGCGGGCGCCTACTGTGCTGCCCGCGGCCGTTGAGAGTGTTTCGGAGACATCATGGACAATACAATTCAGAAGTCTTGCTGGGGCGTGACTGCTCGCGCCGTAGCTGGTTTCGCTGGCGTTCTTGTTCTTGCTTATCTTTTCGGCGGCCTTTGATATCTAGTTTCTAGACAAGTCCACTGATTGACGGCGCGGCTTCCCAAGAGCCGCGCCGTTTTTGATTCCGGGCTACGGCTTGCCGCAACATACGCGGGCGACGATGTCGCATGGATGCGATCGAATGTCGGTTGACCGCCTGAGCGCCGGCCATGGGATCGCTTAGGCTTCGTTCCTATATCTGCTGGTGAATGTCCTTAAATCGGCACCGATCTGAGGATAAAATCGTTCAGTGAATATGAGGATACGGCGCCGGTTCGCATGGACCATGAAGCGTGGTATCGAGGCAATCGTGAATGCGGCGGCGGGCGATCATGCCCGTGCGTCGCGGGTCAGTCTCCGGGGCAGGCAGCTTATGTTTCTTTCCGTCTTCGACGTGTTCAAGATTGGTATCGGGCCTTCGAGCTCGCATACGATGGGGCCGATGTCGGCCGCCAATCGCTTTCTCGATCTCATCCTTTCCGATGATTGGCCGCGTCCGTCCCACGCCACCGTCGCCGCCATCAAGGTGAGTCTGCACGGTTCGCTCGCCCATACCGGCATCGGCCATGGAACGGGCAGGGCGGTGATCCTCGGTCTGGTCGGCGAGCGCCCGGATCTCGTCGATCCGGATCGCATGGATGCCCTGATCGACGAAGTCGAACGCACGGGCCGCATTACGCCGCCGGGCCATCCTTCCTACGAGTTCCAGCCGAAGACCGATCTGATCTTCGACAAGAAGGTGCCGCTGCCCGGCCATGCCAACGGCATGTCGTTTTCCGCCTTCGACCGTGACGGCCGGCTGCTGTTGAAGCGGATCTACTATTCGATCGGGGGCGGCTTCGTCGTGACCGACACGGAACTGGAGGCCATGCGCGCCTCGAAGAACAAGGCGACGGGCGTCAAGGTGCCGTTTCCGTTCTCCTCGGCACAGCAAATGCTGGATATGTCTGCGCGCTCCGGCCTGACGATCGCGCAGATGAAGCGGGCGAACGAAGAGGCGACGATGTCGCCGGACGAACTGAACGCCGGGCTCGACCGCATCTGGGGCGCGATGAGCAACTGCATCGACAGGGGCTTGAGCCAGGACGGCATCATGCCCGGCGGCCTGAAGGTTCGCCGCCGCGCCCGCTCGATCCACGACAAGCTGCAGCAAGAGTGGCGTTCCAACAAGGCCAATCCACTGCTCGCCAACGACTGGCTGAGCGTTTACGCGATGGCGGTCAACGAGGAGAACGCTGCCGGCGGCCGCGTCGTCACCTCGCCGACCAACGGTGCCGCGGGCGTGGTGCCGGCGACGATCCGCTATTACATGCATTTCCATGACGATGCCGACCAGGAAGGCATTCGCGACTATCTGCTGACGGCTGCCGCGATCGGCGGCATCATCAAGCACAATGCCTCGATTTCCGGCGCCGAGGTCGGCTGTCAGGGCGAGGTGGGCTCGGCGTCCGCGATGGCGGCGGCCGGCCTTGCCGCCGTCATGGGCGGGACTCCGGAGCAGATCGAAAATGCCGCCGAGATCGCGCTCGAGCATCACCTCGGCATGACCTGCGATCCCGTGGCGGGCCTCGTGCAGGTGCCCTGCATCGAACGCAATGCGCTTGGCGCGGTCAAGGCGGTAACGGCCGCCTCCCTGGCGCTCAAGGGTGACGGCAAGCATTTCGTGCCGCTCGACGCCTGCATCGAGACGATGCGGCAGACGGGCGTCGACATGAACGAGAAGTACAAGGAAACCTCGACCGGCGGTCTAGCGGTCAACGTCGTCGAGTGTTGAGTCCTGCAAGCTTGCAGGCCTCATGAAGCCCGAGCGTCGGTGCATCGACCGGACGTGTTGCGGTGATTGTGGATGAACGATGTCTGGCCGCTTGACCGCAACGGCCGGACGGGTGTTCAAAAAAGCCATGTCTCTACATCTCATAAAGCTCTGCGTTGGAGCGGAATCGATCGAGGACCTGCGCGAATGGGTTTCGCGCAAGGCGATGGCCGCCATGGCCGCTGGCCTGGAGCCGCACTCGTTCCACACGACGCGCATGGTGCCCAAGCGCGTGGAGGAGTTGCTGGAAGGCGGCTCGCTCTACTGGGTGATCAAGGGCAGCGTGCAGGCGCGCCAGCCGCTCATCGGCATCGAGACCTTTACGGACGGTGAAGGCATCGGCCGCTGCAATCTGCTGCTGGGTCCGGAAGTGGTCGAGACGGAACTGCAGCCGCGCCGTGCGTTCCAGGGCTGGCGTTACCTGACCGACAAGGACGCCCCGCGCGACCTGGCATCGCTCTCGGGCGGCGGTTCCGAGATGCCGCTCGAATTGCGGCGCGAACTGGCGGAACTCGGACTTCTCTAGAATTCCTGTGCCGCGGGTATTTTGCTGAGCCCTTTGCGATCGTGCGGCAACCAGCGTGTTCCTTGTAAGTAGTGCCCGCTTGCGCACTTTACCGTGGGCGAAGCGGCTTCACCCAGGCCGCACCATCATCCAGCCATAAAGCAAAAAGGCGGCCGTAGCCGCCTTTCGAACTGTGGATGTTCAGGTGATCCGCATCTTCAGCGGATGGCGCCGGTTCGGCGCCGTCACGTGAAGGTGGATACCGGCGCGTGGCTGCGTCGAACGCCAGGCACGCGCCCCGTGCGTCAAGAGCATGCCGACGAGATCGCGTGTCTTGGCCTTCGATCGATTGAGGCCGAGATCGGCGATGCGCATGGCCGCCTCGTGCAGGGGGTGCAGATTGATGCGCGACGGTTTAGCCCGTCGCCCCGGCAGCGGGGTGACACCCGGAACGTTCTCGTTCATTGCCATGTTTAACCTCGTTACGCTGTACAAATCCGAGGAAGGCGGCCGAAAAACAAACACATCCGGCCGCCAAATTTCGTCGTTACTGCTGGCTGGCCCAGCAGGAGATGCCTTTCTTCTTCAAGGCCTTGCAGGCGTTGACTGCGGAATTCTGGTCGTCGAAGCCGCCGAAGCGGGCGCGGTACACCTGGCCGAAGGCAACGGTGAACGGCTGCGCGTTGCGAAGTGCCTTGCCGCCCTTGTCCTTGGCGTTGCCGAGCAGCGTCATGGCCTGGTCCTTGTCCGGCGTGGCACCGATCTGGATCACCCAGCCCTGCGGCTGCGCCGGCATCGGCTCGGCCTTTGCGACTTCGGCGGGCTCTGCCTTGGCGGCAGCCTCTGCCTTCTTCGGCACGGAATGGGTGATCTGCGTGTCGACCATGGCTGCGGTTGCAGGCTGGCGAAGCTTCAGGCTCTGCGCGTCAAGCGTGTTGGGAACGATCTTCGGGGAAAGGACAGGGTTGTCCGATGCGCGCTTGTTCCCGGCATAGGCCATCTGCACGCTGCTGGCGCTTTCACCATTGTAGCGGAAGTCCGGAACGGGACCGGTGTTGGGCAGGTCGTGGCCCGTGGCGACGGCCGCGACGACCGGCGTCTCGGCATCGGGCGCTGCGGCTGCAACCTGGGTCTCTTCTGCCGGAACCGGAGTCGGCTTCGTCTCGGCAATCAGGTTGCCGTTGCCGCGACGCGACGCGTCCGGCATGTACTTCGCGACCAGGCGGCGCATCTGTGCATCGCGGCTCGCGCCCGAGGTGCCGCCCATGACGACGGCGACGATGCTGCGACCGTCAATCTGGGCCGAGGTCACGAGATTGAAGCCGGAGGCGCGGGTGTAGCCGGTCTTGATGCCGTCGACGCCGCGCACATTGCCGAGCAGGCGGTTGTGGTTGCCGATGGTCTGCTTGCCGAAGCGGAAGCTGCGGGTGGAGAAATAGTCGTAATACTGCGGGAAATGCTGGCGAAGCGCGAGACCGAGGCGAGCCTGGTCACGTGCGGTCGTGCGCTGTTCCGGATTGGGCAGGCCGTTGGCGTTGCGGTAGGTCGTGCGTGTCATGCCGAGCGCGCGCGCCTTGTTCGTCATCATGCGGGCGAAGCGCTGCTCCGAGCCGCCGAGATACTCGCCAAGCGCCGTGGAGGCATCGTTGGCCGACCGGGTGACGAGCGAAAGGATCGCCTGTTCGACGGTAATCGACTGGCCGGCGCGCACGCCGAGCTTCGACGGCGGTTCCGCGGACGCGTTCTTCGAGAAGGGAATCTGCGTGGACTTGCTGATCCGGCCGGCTTCGAGTGCCTCGAAGGTGAGGTAGAGCGTCATCATCTTGGTGAGAGACGCCGGATAGCGCAGTTCGTCGGCATCCTCGCCATAGAGGATCTTGCCGGTCTTGGCATCGACGACGATGCCCGAATATTTGGGATTGGCGTAGGTCGACGCCGCAAAGCCGGGCAACACAAAGGCGACCGAGGCAATGGTGCCTGCCAGGACGACCCGCTTTACCATCTTTGAAAGAGCGCCGAACGGGCGCTTCGCGAGATCAAAAAAACCGGTTTGGGACACTACGCTGCTCTTTATTCTCATGTCATGGGGTTGTCCGGACGCCGCCTCCGGGAACGACCGTTCTCGAGACAGTATCGGCATAGCGTTACCAATCGGTTTATGATGAATGATTGGTTTCCGGAATCGGACGCATTCGTACAAAGACAATTCCGGTATAGCGCAATGGCGCGGCGACTGCCTCGACCACATCAGTTGGACGAAATCAGGGCACGATTCGGCTTTTGATGAAAGCCGTTATCGCGTCGTCGATCTCCTTCCACCGCGGCAACAGTTTATTGGCAAAGCGGTAGAGCACCACGAGGTCCTTGCCGGCATGAATGTCGCGCTGGCAGTCGGCGCTCGTCGATATGGTTTGTGCGTCGGATTTCAGGCAGCGCACCACGTAGGGCGCCTGGCCTGTCCGCTCCGCAGTATAGAAGACTTCGCCCGCATAGCTGGAGGCAGCTTTGGTCGCGTGCAACTGTAGTCCGTTCGGCCCGGGGGACGGAGCGCCGTCGAAGACTTGCGTGTAGATCGGCTCCAGCCGGCCCGACATGTCGCGGGACATGGTGCTTTGCGAAATCTGCAGGAAGATCAGATTTTCAGGTGCGTCGACGTCGTTGAAGAGGTCGCGGTTTTCGTCGCTGTAACCTTCGAGGCCCGGCCATGCCAGGTAGACGTCGACACGCCCGACGATTGAAGTGGCACGTTGCGCCTCGAAGCGGATCATGTTCGCCGGCAGCCGCAGGTGATCCTGTCCGATGAAAATATCGTAGGTCTCGCGGCTCGCAGTGTGGCCGGCGAGAGCAAGGTTTTCGCCGAACCATCGTCCCGCGAAGGCGATTGCCGCCGTCAGGGCCGCGAGCATAACGACGATCGCCGTCACCCGATAGACGAAACGGGTGGAGAGAAGTGGCCGGAGTTCCGGTTCGTCTATCCCGTTTGGAGAATTGCTCATCGTGGCCGTCCCGTCGCGTTGGCCGCGCCCAAGTCGAGTGTCGACCCCTTGGCTCGTGGCAGGCCGAACTGTGGCGGAGGCCGCTTGCCCGACGCTGGTCGAAGACGGTTAACTTTCGATGAATGCCCTGTGCCTGCAATTACCCGGGGAGGTGAGGCCGCATAAAAAACGGCCGGTTCCGAGGGACACGGAACCGGCCGAGGCTCGGTCTGGACGGGGAAAGTGACTGACCGAGACCCGTTGGGAGGCATCCGCCGGGTGGCGGCCCGCCTGTGTTTCGGATCTTACTGTGTGCGAACGCTACCGACGGCGACGGTGCGGCCGTCCTGAAGCTTGACCCAGCGGCCGGAATGTTCGGTCGATTGGCGCTTGAGGTAGGTGTATTCGGTATCCGACCACAGCAGCACCTTGTTGCGCATGTTGTCGAGGATGAAGTCACCGCGGTCGGTGCGAACGGTAAGGACGGCATGGCCGTCGCCATTCGGCTGCAGCACGACGGTGATCAAAAGGTCGGATGCGGAGAAGCCGCTTTCGATCAGCTTGCGGCGCTTCAGGAGGACATAGTCTTCACAATCGCCGACGGTTTCCGGATAGGACCACTTCTCTTCGACGCCATGGATTTCCATGTCGGTCATTGGGGTGATCGCCTGGTTGACGTCGTAGTTGATCTCGAGAATTTTCTGCCAGCCTTCGCGGGTCAGCACCATCGGGCCGCGATCCTTGCCGTTGGAGGTGCACTCCGACGCATAGATCTTGCAGAACTCGTAGTGGCCGATCGGCGGGTTGGTGGAGCCGGTCACGACCATGTTGGCCGTAAGAGCCTGGGCCGTGCCGAAAAGGCCGCCGGTGAAAAGGACCGCAATCGCGATCAGCTTGGTGATTGTCTTGAGCATGATTGTCTCCCCGTTATGGTTCGACAATGGCACAGACGGTTTTATCGCTCGCGAACTTGCGAGCTAAAAACAAGTACAAATGAAAGTCGTATAAGAATAAAACAAGAATAGAATTTTATTTGTATTTGAATCGAATTTGAATCAAATTTTATCTATTTCAGCTTCCTTCGTAGATGGAGATGTAATTTGTTAAGTAATCAACCATCTGTATTTACTTGGTTTTATGAGGGGAAGGCCGTCGGGTTTTGCAAAAGTCGCGGTGCGGGCGCGGCGGGAAACGCGGATTTTCCGTGTCAGCCCACGGCTCTTCCGGAGACTTTTGACTTGAAATATGCGTTTTCGCTGGAATTCTACCGGAAAAAATATTTGCAGACGGCGAATGCGTTTGCGTGTTGCGCCGCACCTGTCTCGAAATGACCCAGGCGCAGGTGCGGCGTGTCGCTGCCTGCGAAAACCGCTCCGGTTGTCGCCGCTCATCCTGCGCGTGCGGGCTCGGGGACGTAGGGCTAAGTGCGTGCGCTTCTGGCGCGTTCGCTCGGGCGCGGTCGGGCGGAGCGCGTTGATGCAGGAGCGGGGGCGTTGCTGCACAAGAGAAGCACGAACACGGCTTCAGGCCGGGTGCATGGATGGCGGGACGGTCGGGCTATGCGCCTTGCCCCATGCAAGGCGATCGGGCGACGAACGGCGCAGGCGCGCGGTTAGAGGAATTCGGTCAGCGCTTCACGGGACTGGATACCCGAGAACTCGATGGCGCAGCCTTCCTGGAAGTGACGGACGATCCGACCCTTCATGTTGCCGAGGAGAATGGCGGTGCCGATCGGCGGACGGTTCTCGATGTCGACGGCGGCACCGGACAGCGAAAGGTCGATGATGCGGCACGGGAACTTCTCGCCGGTGTCGAGCGTCAACTCGGTCACCGTCTTGCGCGGCGCAAGGCGATCGTGGCGGCGGTCTTCCGGCAGGCCGAGCTCGTGCTTGTTGGCGATCCAGGTGAGCTGGGCCGCGAGCTTCTCGCGCTTGCGCTCGGTCGCGTTGAGCTGGATGACGAAAGCGCCGTCGGCGATGCGCGACACGGTCCCTTCGAGGCGCCCGACGTGATCGACATAGGCGATGATGCGTTCGCCGGCGCGCGGCTGGGCCGGCGAGGAAAGCAGGACGTCGCCGGGCGACATGTCGATGGCCGTGCACTCGAACTCGTCATGATTGGCAAGCATCAGCCGCCCCGCCAGATTCACGGAAACGCGCTGGAACGCACCTTCGTGGTGCGGTTTCGGAGCGGTATTCTGTGCGTGCTGAAACGAGAACATGATGACTCTGTGGCGACATAGCTTGGCTGGCGGAGATTAGCCTTTTCAAGTTAATAGAAGGTTCGTCCTCCGGTTGGTCCAGGGCGTCATCTCGGCACAGCGCTCCGGATCAGTCTCGGCGGCCGCCTTCGAGAATGCGGAGATGCCCGAACTGGCGGAATTCGCTCGAAAATGCGCTCGCGACCGGCGATTTTGCAACGGTACCGCTCGGTTGCTGGGCTTCCTCTTCGCGAAAGACGGCGGTGCGGTCGGGGTCGAGAACCTTCATGCCCGTCGCGTCGAGACACTCGATCGCGGTTGCATGCAACCAATACGGGCGAGAAAGCGGTGAGAGGGCGCCAAGGACCCGGTCGCTTTCTCCTTCGCTAGAGGCCAGCGGCAAGAGCAGGGTTTCGATGTCGACCTCCCGCGCGTCGGCGGTGCGGCCCTTGGCCGAAAGCACCAGCGGCACACGGTGCGTCATGACCTGGCCGGTGATGCGGTGCGTTTTCGCCGCCTGGCTTCCGAGCCACAGCATACCGAATTGCCGCCCGCGCAGCTCCTGGCCGAAGAGGGCGCACACCTGGGTTCCCGCCAGGCGAAACGAGATGCCGGCATTGCGGTCGCGCTCGAGAATGAACAGGTTCGGCAGCAGCATTCTGATATCCGAGGGTTCAAGCTCGTCGCGGCGCGGAAGCTCGCGCTTCCCGCGAATGGTGTTCCAGTATCGGAAAAGCTCCGTCGTCGTATTGCTGCGCATCGCTTCGTTCATTCCATTCCTGCGGCCCGGTGTGTCCCGGTTCGGGACATCTTCGGCCGTGCATTGCGGTTCTGAGGATTAAGGAGCGAAAACCGTGCCAGCCGGAAATTAAGGTTAACAAACGGTTTCCGTTGCAGTGGGCCGCCGCAACTGGCAGGGGAGGACATCACTTTACGAAGCGTTGTCTTCGGCACTTGAACTGGAGCTCGGATCTGAGCTTGGCGACCGTTCAGTTTTTGCTGGACGGTCTTTTTTTGTTTGCTTATGGCTGGTCGCCCCAATTCCAGTCCTAATTCCGGCGATGCCATGCCATCGCCGCGATCGAGCAGGAATGTGTGGACCGCATTGAGAGGAGAGAGCAGCAACCATGGAACGAGATCAGACGGCGACGCCACCGGAAGCAGAGCGCGAGAGCGCCGCGAGCCCGGCGCGCGAGCCGGCCTTTAATCTGCCGGCGGGGCTGACTTTCATCCTGCTGATTCTGATCGCAATCCATGTTCTGCGAACCTACGTGCTGCCGCCGGCGATCGATCAGGAGATCATCTTCAATTTCGCGTTTCTCCCGGCGCGTTACGATCACCCTCTGGCGGAGCAGGGGCTTGCGTGGCTGTGGAGCCCCGTCACCTACTCCTTCCTGCACGGAAGCTGGGAACATCTGATCTTCAACATCTTCTGGATGGTTGCCTTCGGTGCGCCGGTGGTGCGGCGGATCGGCATGGGGCGCCTCGCCGTGTTCTGGTGCCTTTCGGCGGCGGCCGCCGTCGCGCTGCATACGGTCTTTCACTGGGGGGAAATGATTGTCGTCGTCGGCGCTTCTGGCGTGGTGTCCGGATTCATGGGCGCTGCCGCACGCTTCGTCTTCTCGCCGAGCGGACGCATCAGCCGGCAGTTTGCCCATCTCAATCGCCGGCTCGACGTCGGTGAGGCGCTGGCCAACCGCTCGGTCGTGGTCTTCGCCGGCATCTGGTTTCTGACCAACTTCCTGATCGGCCTTGGCATGTTTACCCCGGGCGCGGCGGGCAGCGTCGCCTGGGAAGCGCATATCGGCGGCTTCCTCTTCGGCTTTCTGCTGTTCAGCCTTTTCGATCCGCGCGACTGACGGAGCGAAAGATCGGCGGACGGCGCTTGTGAGCGCTTGATTTCCCCAAGGCGCTGGCGCACCATTTGTTACGGTCGCCCGTGATCGAAAGACAGGGCGGCCCGTGTAGGCCGGGTATCGAATGCCATCCGCGTCTGAGGAGCACGCGCGACGGCTTTCGCAAGCGGCCAGGGTACAGGTTCCATCGCCCGACCGTACCGCACGTGAGATGGCTGGACCTTTCCCCTGCCGACCCGGTGTTGTCGCAACGGGAGATGTGCGCATGTCAGTAAAAGCCATACTCGATGAAAAGGGCCGGAATGTCGTAACGGTCGGCCCTCAGATGACAGTCCAACAGGCTGCCATCCTTTTGCGTGACAATCATATCGGTGCGGTCGTCATCCTCGACGCGGACGATCAGATCGCAGGCATCCTCACCGAGCGCGACATCGTCGCGGCGATTGCCAAGCAGGGCTCGACCTGTCTCGAAAGACCGGTAGCAGCGGTCATGTGGCAGAATGTCTACTGCTGCACCGAGGATATGTCCGTGCAGACCCTGATGGAAATGATGAGCAAGCTCAGGGCCCGCCACCTGCCGGTCGAAAGAAACGGCCAACTCGCCGGCATCGTCTCGATCGGTGACGTGATCAAGCATCACATCCGCGCCATCGAGCACGAGACCGAACAGATCAAGGCCTATATCGCTGGCTGACGGGAAAGGGCGGCATTCCGCCGCCCTCTTAATCCCCTGGGGGCCGCGAGGCACCCTTGTGTTCATCATGACCTATGGGCGACCGGCAAGGTCCGCCGCCCGTCTTAGGCCTTTCACGCCGCAAACGAGCCGTCAGCGAACGAGCACTTCCTGCATGCGGCGAATTTCAACCAGCCTGGCCTTTGCCTCGTGGTAGCCGCGATCGATGGCTTCGCCCGCGCGATGGAACTCCGAAAGACCGATGTCGTTGAGTTTCGGGTGCAGCGCCAGATCTGGCGGGTCGCCGGCAAGCCGGGCGCGGGAAATCCGGTCCTGAATGATGTTGAAGGCCTGGACCATGACGCTGGTCATGCCCAGGCGCGACTGGTGCGGCGCTTCCTTGGCGGGCGCATCCAGGGATTCGGCGCCGGCGCTGTGTTTGACGACGGCCGAGCGACCATAGAGATCGTAGTTGAGGTTCACCGCGACGACGAGTTGCTGCTCATGGGCGCGGCACACCGAAACCGGAACCGGATTGACGAGCGCGCCATCAATCAGCGTGCGTCCGTTCGCCTTGATCGGCTCGAAGATGCCGGGCAGGGCGTAGGAAGCCCGGATGGCGGTGATCAGCGATCCTTTTTCGAGCCACACCTCGTGGCCGCTGTGCACCTCTGTCGCAACCGCAATGAATGGCCTGTCGAGGCTCTCGATGCTGAGACCCTCGAGATGTTCCTGCATGCGCTTGGTCAGCCGCAGGCCGCCGAATAGACCGCCGCCGCCGATGGCGAAATCGAGCAGCCCGGCGATCCGGCGCACGGTGAGGGAACGGGCGAAGGTTTCGAGTTCGTCGAGCTTGCCGGCAAGGTAGCAACCGCCGACGAGCGCGCCGATCGAGGTGCCGGCGATCATGCCGACTTCGATGCCTTCTTCGTCGAGGGCGCGCAGCACGCCGATATGGGCCCAGCCGCGCGCGGCACCGCCGCCAAGCGCGATTGCGATCTTCGGTTTTTGCGGAGGTGGCGCCGGTTCAGGCGGCGTTGTCGAAATCGATGTTCCGTCCGGTCCGGACAGATCCGTAATCTGGTTGCTACGCGTAAACGTCCAATTCAACATCCGGCACCTCCAACACCGCCGAATACTCCGCAGCGCGACACGTCGATGAGAATGCGCGAAGGTCGCTGTGGCAATTCATCACTGACTAAACTTCCCAGGGGTCGGGATTGATCCTGGAGAGACGCAATTTCGTGCGCGCGTCCTGGGGAGGCTCCGCCAAGCCGGCGCCGGTGCCGGCCTTGTCCTGCTTCATCGCTGAAAGACTGGCACCATTCTTAAGGTATATCATCGATCCCACCGACGATTGCGGCGCGATCGATAAACATTGGATACAGTTTGCAATACAGTCTGGAACGAGATCGTTCCGATTGCGCCGCATCCATGCTTAAGGATTAGGCGCCCGGTTGGTTTCCAAAAGATAAATATAGCATGTAGCCGCGCCAAATAGATGCGCGATGCTTAATTTTTATCGTAGATCTCGGCGGGGTCGAAATGCCTGTGGTCGTCGGTGATTTTGACCGTGGCCTTTCCGTCTTCGATGCCGACGGTTCGGTAGAAGCAGGAACGGCGCCCGGTGTGGCAGGTCGCGTCGTGGCCGGCGACGGAAACCTTCAGCCAGATCGCATCCTGGTCGCAATCGGTGCGGATTTCCTTGACCGTCTGCAGGTTTCCGGAGCTTTCGCCCTTCTTCCAGAGGCTTTTGCGCGAGCGACTGTAGTAGTGCGCCACCCCGGTCTCGATCGTCAGCGCGAGAGCCTCGGCATTCATGTGGGCGACCATGAGCAGCTCTCCATCCCTGGCGTCGGTGACGACAGCGGTGATCAGCCCCTTTTCATCAAAACGCGGGGTGAAGGCCGGACCGGTTTCCAGTTCGGCCTTGTTGGAGGAGGGAGCGTCGAAGGTGAGCGTCATGGAAAGGCTCCGTCTGTCGGAGCCTTACTTGAAGCCCCTGATCATCGTCATGAACCGCACCTGCTCGGCCGGCTCCGTCTGGAACGTACCCGTAAATGTGGTCGTCAGCGTTGTCGAGCCTTGCTTCTGCACGCCGCGCATCGCCATGCACATATGCTCGGCTTCGATCATCACGGCAACGCCGCGCGGGGCGAGCGACTCGTCGATCGCCTTGGCGATCTGCGCGGTCATCGATTCCTGCGTCTGCAGGCGGCGGCCGTAGATATCGACCACGCGGGCGATCTTCGACAGGCCGAGCACGCGCCCGTTCGGCAGGTAGGCGACATGCGCCTTGCCGATGATCGGCACCATGTGGTGTTCGCAATGCGAATAGAACGGGATGTCCTTGACGAGCACCATGTCGTCGTAGCCGGCAACTTCCTCGAAGGTGCGGCCGAGCACGTCTTCGGCAGCAAGTTCATAACCGCTGAAAAGCTCGCGGTAGGACTTGGCGACGCGCGCAGGCGTATCCAAAAGTCCTTCGCGCTGCGGGTCTTCGCCGGCCCAGCGCAAGAGAACGCGTACGGCGTCCTCCGCTTCCTTCTGGGTCGGACGGCCGCTCGCATCGTCGAGCACAGGAAAATTCTTCACTATGGCATCCATAATGGCCTCTTTGAGCAATACGGGATTGCTTGACGTTTTATCTTTCGGACAACTCGCCACTGGCCATTCGCCTAACCCTGCAGGCTTGGGTTCCGTTGGCGGGCTCCGGGGCTTTCCGGTCCTGGCTTAGCAGTGCACTGGACCTTCCGGCACGGTTTCCCAAACAACAGGCGACATTGTTCCTCTTGCGGAACTGTCGCCCCAACACGACATAGCATATAGTATGGTGCCACAGAGATGAAAGAGGCGGAGCGTGTCGCGTCGTGCTTTTTTCCCGTCTACCGGAGAAAATCATGCGTCGATCACTCAAAGCCGCGAAAAATCAGTCGGATCGCGTCAAATGATGGATGACATCTACAACAGCCGAATTCTCGAATTTGCCGGCAATATTCCCCGGATCGGGACACTCGGCGATGCCGATGCGGACGCGACGGCGCATTCCAAGCTGTGCGGTTCCAAGGTGCATATCTGGCTGAAGATGGATGGTGACGTCGTCACCGATTTTGCCCATGACGTGAAAGCCTGTGCGCTCGGCCAGGCGTCCTCTTCGATCATGGCGCGCCATGTCGTCGGCGCCGGCGCGGAGGAGATCCGCCAGGCGCGCGAAGACATGCTGGCCATGTTGAAGGCAGACGGCGAGGGGCCTTCGGGCCGCTTCGAGGATATGCGCTTCCTGCGTCCGGTGAAGGACTACAAGGCGCGCCACGCGTCGACCATGCTGACCTTCGATGCCGTCGTCGATGCCATCGAGCAGATCGAGGCCAGGCGACTGCTCGCGGCCGTCTGAGATGTGCGGCGAACCGAATTGCCGGCACGCTGCACAGGAGAAGGCAGTGCCAGCGGCCCGTGGCCGAAACTGGTCGGGGCCTTTTCGCAAGACCCCCGGGCGGCTCTTGGGCATGGCGCTGATCCGCGTCTATCAGTTGACCCTTTCGAGCTTCATCGGCAATTCCTGCCGGCACCTGCCGACCTGTTCGGAATACGGTTACGAGGCGATTGCCCGCCATGGCTTCTGGGCTGGAGGCTGGATGACGCTGTTTCGCGTGGCGCGCTGCGGGCCGGGCGGAACGCATGGTTTCGATCCGGTGCCCGAGCGGCTTGAGCCGCGCCTCGTTTGGTACGCGCCGTGGCGCTTCTGGCGGCCGCGGCCGAAGGTTGGATGACCGCCATGACCATGCCGATGGAGTACCGTCAGGCCTCCGCGGACTTCGAGCGCTTCATTCTCGATGCCCGCGACTCGGCCGGACTGCAGACGACGAACCAGGCCTATACGATGGTGGAGGCGGTGCTGCAGGCGTTTCGGCGGCGGCTCGACATCGAGGACGCCATTCTGTTTGCCGACATCCTGCCGCCGGTCATCCGCGCGATCTTCGTTGCCGAGTGGGACCTTGAAGAGCCGAGGCTCCCGTTTTCCGGCCGCATCGCCATGACCCGGGAGGTGCAGGCGCTGCGCCCGGATCACAATGTTTCCCCGGACAGCGCCATTGCCGATGTCGCTGGCGCCTTGCGTCGCAACATCGACGAGGCGAAACTCGACCGGGTGCTCGCCCGTCTGCCGGCGGGCGCTGCGGATTTCTGGCGCGCCTGACAGGGGAATGATGAACAGCTACGTCGCCTTGCTTTACAGTATTGTTCTCGGGCCCGGCCGTCGGGTCGTCATGGCTGATCTCAAGAAGATGGCGGAAACGCTCGGCTATCAAGCGCCGCGGACCCTGGTCGCAACGGGCAATCTTGTGTTTCAGACCGGACAAACGTCCACTCGGGACCTCGAAATGCCGCTTGAGACGGCCTTTGCCGAGACGTTTGGCCGGCATGTCGACATTCTTGTCCGCTCCGGCGCCGATTGGCAGACGCTTGCCGCGTCCAATCCCTTCCGTCAGGAGGGTGAGGCGGACGCGACGCAGGTCCATGTTCGGGTGATGCGCGATCCCCTTACGGAAACGGCGCTCGAAGGACTTCGGCGCTACTGCACCGCCGGCGAGCGACTGGCGATCGTCGACGGCGATCTCTGGGTGCATTTCCCCGGCAAGGCGAGCGAATCGAAGCTGCTCGGCGCCATGACCACCAAGCGACTGGGCATCGGGACGTTCCGCAACTGGAACACGGTGAAGGGGCTTTCCGAGATGCTGCGCAGCTAGCGTCCGCCGCAGCCTCGCCTTTACTCACTTTCGAAAACCCTTTATCAGGCTACGGCGTGTTTCCGCGGATCGTTCTGCGATCTGGGGAAAAACACGCAGCAATCCAAAGCACTACAGCGATCCCTGCGCGTCTGACGGATGCGACGCTGTATCGTCAATTCACCGGCGCCGCCGGCCAACTATACCACCCGCATTCGTTGGCGGGACTGGATAGGAGATCATTATGTCGAATCCTGTTTCCCTTACATTTCCTGATGGCTCGGTCCGCGAATATCCCGCGGGATCGACTGGCCGCGACGTGGCCGAGGCGATTTCGAAGTCGCTTGCCAAGAAGGCTGTCGCGATTGCGCTCGATGGCGAGCTGCGCGATCTTTCCGATCCGGTAACGTCAGGCCGTATCGAGATCGTCGTGCGCGACGACAAGCGCTCGCTCGAGCTCATCCGCCACGATGCAGCGCACGTGATGGCTGAGGCCGTGCAGGAGCTGTGGCCGGGAACGCAGGTGACCATCGGTCCGGTCATCGACAACGGCTTCTACTACGACTTCGCCAAGAACGAGCCTTTCACGCCCGACGACCTGCCGCTGATCGAAAAGCGGATGAAGGAGATCATCGCG
Organism: Ensifer sp. KUDG1; assembly: GCF_050434285.1. NCBI lineage: Bacteria > Pseudomonadati > Pseudomonadota > Alphaproteobacteria > Hyphomicrobiales > Rhizobiaceae > Ensifer > Ensifer sp. KUDG1. The sequence continues at coordinate 173,410 of NZ_JBNDIG010000012.1, read as the reverse complement.
CGCAACAAGCCCTTCACCAAGGAAGTCTGGTCCCGCGAAAAGGCCCGCCAGGTCTTTGCCGAGAAGGGCGAGGCCTACAAGGTCGAGCTCGTCGACGCGATCCCCGAGGGGCAGGACCTCAAGATCTACTATCAGGGCGATTGGTTCGACCTTTGCCGCGGCCCGCACCTGGCCTCGACCGGCCAGATCGGTACGGCCTTCAAGCTGATGAAGGTGGCCGGCGCCTATTGGCGCGGCGACAGCAACAACGCGATGCTGACCCGCATTTACGGCACGGCCTGGCACACCCAGGAAGAGCTCGACCAGTACCTGCACGTGCTTGCCGAAGCCGAAAAGCGCGACCACCGTCGCCTCGGCCGCGAAATGGACCTGTTCCATTTCCAGGAAGAAGGTCCGGGCGTCGTCTTCTGGCACGGCAAGGGCTGGCGCATGTTCCAGACGCTGGTTGCCTATATGCGCCGGCGGCTCGCCAACACCTACCAGGAAGTCAACGCGCCGCAGGTGCTCGACAAGTCGCTCTGGGAAACCTCGGGTCACTGGGGCTGGTACCGCGACAACATGTTCAAGGTGACGGTTGCCGGTGACGAGACCGACGACGAGCGCATCTTTGCGCTGAAGCCGATGAACTGCCCGGGCCATATCCAGATCTTCAAACATGGCCTGAAGTCCTATCGCGAACTGCCGGTTCGTCTCGCCGAATTCGGCAACGTTCATCGCTACGAGCCTTCGGGCGCCCTGCACGGACTGATGCGCGTGCGCGGCTTCACCCAGGACGACGCGCACGTCTTCTGCACCGACGAGCAGATGGCCGAAGAATGCCTGCGCATCAACGACCTGATCCTGTCGGTGTACGAGGACTTCGGCTTCAAGGAAGTCGTGGTCAAGCTCTCCACCCGTCCGGACAAGCGTGTCGGCTCCGACGAACTCTGGGATCGCGCCGAAAGCGTGATGATGGACGTGTTGAAGACCATTGAGGCGCAGTCGGAAGGTCGCATCAAGACCGGCATCCTGCCGGGCGAGGGCGCTTTCTATGGTCCGAAGTTCGAATACACGCTGAAGGACGCGATCGGTCGCGAATGGCAGTGCGGCACGACCCAGGTCGACTTCAACCTGCCGGAACGTTTCGGCGCGTTCTATATCGACAAGGAATCGGAGAAGCGCCAGCCGGTGATGATCCACCGCGCCATCTGCGGCTCGATGGAACGCTTCCTCGGCATCCTGATCGAGAACTTCGCCGGCCACATGCCGCTGTGGGTTTCGCCGCTGCAAGTCGTCGTCGCGACGATCACGTCTGAAGCCGACGACTACGGTCGTGAGGTTGCCGAACTGCTACGCGATGCTGGCCTCACTGTCGAGACCGACTTCCGCAACGAGAAGATCAACTACAAGGTCCGCGAACACTCGGTCACGAAGGTTCCGGTCATCGTGGTCTGCGGCAAGCGCGAAGCCGAGGAGCGCTCGGTCAACATCCGCCGTCTGGGCTCGCAGGCCCAGACCGCGATGTCGCTCGACGAAGCGATCGCATCGCTTTCGCTCGAAGCCATGGCGCCGGATCTCAAGCGCAAGGCAGAAAAGAAAGCTCGGGGTTGATACCCCGAGCACTTGCTTTGTCAGCAAACTGTCATATTAGCGGAATATCCGGATAAGATCGTATCCATCGGAGATTTCCGTGCAGTTCAAAGAGCTGTCCTACGCCAATGAAAACGACCGGCGCTTGAAGCGCTGGTTCATTCGCTCCATGGAAGGCCTGTCGGGCCGCAACCGCTATGCCAAGCTTTATACGCGCTGGCGGTCCGACATCGTGGGCAAGAGCGAGCGCGTCTTCGGAGAGATGCTGCAGCTGATCGACGTGACGCTGCAGACGAAGGGCGAGTGGCCGCCGCGAAGCCTGCCCGATACGCCGATCGTCATCATCGCCAACCATCCTTTCGGCATCGGCGACGGTATCGCCGTGCTGGCGCTTGCCGAACAGCTCGGCCGTCCCTTCCGCGTCCTCATCAACAACGAACTGCTGAAGGTGCCGGAAATGGCGCCTTACTCGCTGCCGGTATCGTTCGAAGAGACGAAGGAGGCACTGGCGGTCAACATGGCGACACGCCACGAAGCGCTGCGACTGCTCAAGGAAGGCGTGACCATCGTCATCTTCCCGGCCGGCGGCGTGGCGACTGCGCCGAAGGGTTTTGGCCGTGCCGAGGACCTGCCGTGGAAGATTTTTCCTGCAAAACTGATCCAGGCCGCGCGGGCGAGCGTCATCCCGATCTACTTCGAAGGTCAGAACGGCCCGTTCTTCCATCTGGCGAGCAAGATTTCGCTGACGCTGAGGCTGTCGCTGTTAATCCGCGAGTTCCGGCGTCTGTCGGGAACGACGATCGCGGCGCGCATCGGCGGCGTGCTCACGCCCGAGGATCTCGGTGCCTGTGGCGATCGCAAGGACCTTTTGGCGCGCATCTATGAGGCGGTCTTTTCCATGGCGCCGCCACGTCGGCGGTTCATGCGGCGGGCAAGCTGACGTTAGGTCAATTGCTTTCCGTAACGTTGAGGCTTAGTCCTGGGCTTCCGACACGACGCTCGTATTGGTATTCGCATTGTTGCCGCCGCTGCTGAGCAGCACTTCCACGTCCATGTTGACGCCGGCCTTCACCGTGAAGTCGCGCTCGTAGATCTTGTCCTTGTAGCGGGCGACGGCGGAATAGCTGCCTTCGAGCAGAACCTGCGTCGGGAAGGCGCCATTGGCTTCGCTCACCGTGTCGCCGGCAGAGGTAAGGATCGTCCAGGCGGTGTTGGCGATCGCTTCGCCGCCAGGCTCCGAGACTAGCTTCAGCGTGAGTTTCGCGGCGCGGTGCTGCATGGTTGCTTCGGTCAGCTTGCCGGCCTCGACCTGGATGTCTGCCGCAGTCGAGGCGTTGGTCGTGCCGCCATAGCTGGAGGTTACGTGGTAGGTCCCGGCACCCAGCCGGACCACCGTGTTCGGCTTCACGTCCTCGACGATGAGCGCCCGTTCGCCGTCGCTCTTGGTGTCGGCGGAATAGACATCGAAGCTGAGTTCGGCCGGTGGGATGCGCACGTCGCTGCCGGAGACGGCATTGAGCTTCATGCCTCCGGCATCGAGCACAAGCACCTGCTTGTCGAGCGCGCCTTGCTCCGGCACGCGGACCTTGCGCGTGGCCGAGGCGCGTCCGAAGGAAACATTGACGAAGTATTCGCCCGGCACCAGGTTGAACGCGGTCGAGCCGCCTTCCGATGTTGCGAGAAGCGGCAGCTTGCCGTCGCTTCCGGGGATCGGGCTGAACACGCGCCAGGTCAGGCCAGCTTCGACGGGGCCGCCCTTTTCGACAAGCAGCGCCTCGAGCTTGATATCCTTCAGTGTACCGTCCGCGAGCGGATCCGATGTCATCGGGCTGAAGCCCGTCAGCTTCGGCATCTTGCGCGGGCCGGCGATCGAGGGGAAATTTTCAAACGCCTGGGTCGCATCCTCGGCGAACACATTTCCCGTCGCGGTGCCGGCGACAAGGATCGCAAGGCCGGTCTGAAGGAAAATACGAGAGAGTGCACGCATGAGAACAGTTGACTTCCTGACTGAGTGACTCCACTTGGGACGCCGGTATGGCATTTTCGTGGCTGCCTGTGGGGCGGCAAATTAGTGGAATTCATCTGACATGAAAACCGAAATTAAGCTCGTCGACTACCTGACGTCCCGCCGCTCCATCCCCGCTTTCCAGATGGGAGGCCCGGGCCCCGGCAAGGCCGAGGTCGAGGAAATGCTGAAGCTCGCTTCGCGCGTGCCGGACCACGGCAAGCTCGCGCCCTGGCGCTTCATCGTCTATCGCGGCGAGGAGAGGGTGCGCATCAGCGCCAAGCTGAAGGCGATGGCGCTCGAGCTGAAGCCAGACCTGTCGGAAGAGATGATCAAGGTCGAGGAAACCCGCCTGTCGCGCGCGCCTGTGGTCGTCGCCGTCGTCAGCACCGCCGCGCCGCATTTCAAGATCCCGGAATGGGAGCAGGTCATGTCTGCCGGTGCCGTCTGCCTCAACCTGCTGATGGCCGCCAACGCTCTCGGTTACGCCTCCAACTGGCTGACCGAGTGGTATGCGTTCGACGAGCGTGCCTATCCGCTGTTGGGCGTGAAGCCGGGCGAGAAAATTGCCGGCTTCATCCACATCGGCACCGCCATGGTGCCGCCGACGGAGCGGCCGCGGCCCGAACTCGCCGAGATCGTTACCTGGGTGGGCGAGGAAGCCTGATGTTTTACGATACGACCTCGAACAGTCACGGTCTGCCGCATGACCCCTTCAAGGCGATCGTTTCGCCGCGGCCGATCGGTTGGATTGGCACGCGGTCGGCCGAGGGCGCGCTGAACCTCGCGCCCTATTCCTTCTTCAACGCTATCAGCGACCGGCCAAAGCTCGTGATGTTTTCGTCCAGCGGCTACAAGGACTCGGTTCGCAACATCGAGGCGACCGGTGAGTTCACGGCGAGCTTCGCCAGTCGTGATCTGGCGGATGCCGTCAACAAGACCTCGATCCCGGCGCCGCATGGCGAGAGCGAATTCGAGATTGCCGGACTGACGCCGGTCGATGGCGCGCTGGTTGGCGCGCCTTTCGTCGGCGAAGCCTATGCCGCGCTCGAATGCCGGATGACCGAGATGTTCCAGCCGAAGGATCTGGATGGCGCATTGTCCGACAACTACGTCGTGATCGGCCAGGTCGTGGGCATCCACATTCGCGAGGATGCGATCCGCGAAGGCCGTTTCGACATGTCGACGGTCAAGCCGCTCGCCCGCCTTGGCTACATGGATTACTGCGACGGCGGCGACGTCTTCCAGATGACCCGCCCGACGCGCTGACCATTGCAGTGAAGGCTCGGCGTCATGCGCCGCTGGCGATCACTGCCTGCTCGGGCGAGCGGCAGACGACCGAAGCGAACCCGTCGTTCGTGCTTTGTGAAAGTGCCCAGCGCGTGGCTACCGCGTCGGCCGTGGGCGGCAGCACCTCATAGGCGCGGATGCCGGCCTCATGGGCCCTTAGCACCACATTGGCGCGACCCGCGAGCACGGGCGCCGCCACTCCCTGATGCGCAGCGCTCGCCGGTTCCTTGCAGCCGACCGCCTTTGCCAGCGCCGAACCGTTGAAGATCAGACCTTCCAATCTCTGCGAACATCCCGCCAGCGTGTGCGGTGACAGCAGGCCTTCGGGCGATGCGCCATATTCGGCGTAGATCCTGGTGCGACCGGCCGGAAGGCCATTCCTTGCTTCGGCAACCCGCAGCATCACGTCGAGCTTCTGTATGTCCGCGCGGCCGCGGCATCCGGTAAGCACGACGCCCTCGATGCCGCCGCCAAGCAGTCGGTTTAGTTCGTCTTCATGGAGCAGTTCGATCGGTTCGACGCGGGCGAGCAGCGTGAACGCGCGTCCCTTCATCTGGGAGAGGGCGGCGATACGTGTTTCGTGACCGGAGCCGGCATCCAGGATGAGCCCGGCCAATGTGTTGAGGACGCTCACGTCCAGGCTGAGCGCGTCGCCGTCGGCAAGAAGCAGCGGCTTTATGGTTTGGAGGCGGTTAACAGACATGGTGAACCAATCTTAAACCTTTGCTCGCTAGGCTCAGAACATCGGTGGCATTGGCGTGGTCTAGTGGGGCGTAGGTGATCATACAAGCATTTCTTCGCTGGGTGGAAACGGCGAGAACGGGTGAGCGCATTCGCGCCGCCAGCGCGCTCGGTCGCGCCTATGTTGATGCGCAGTTGAATGGCCTCGATCGTCGCGCCGCCGAAATGGCGATGACCTTCCTGTTGGACGATCCGTCGCCGAAAGTTCGCCTTGCCTTGGCCGAAGCCCTTTGCGGTTGTTCCTCCGTGCCGCGCGCCATCATTCTTGGCCTTGCCGGCGACCAGCCTGAAATTGCGTATCTCGTCGTTTCGCATTCTCCTGTCCTGACCGACGACGACTTGGTCGACCTCGCCGCGCGCGGAACGCTGGAGACCCGCGCGCTGATTGCGGCGCGCAGTTTCGTTTCGCGCGGGGTCGCCGCTGCGATCGCCGAAATCGGCGACGAAGACGAAATGCTGATCCTGCTGGAAAACCCCGGTGCTCTTCTGTCGCGCCGTTCGCTGAAGCGCATTGCCGAGCGCCTTGGCCACTCGGCTTCCGTTCGTGATCTGCTTCTTGCGCGCAACGACCTGCCGAGTGCCGCCCGCCACGCGCTTGTCGAAGAAGTCGGCGCAGCGCTTGCCGCTTTCGGCCTCGTGCAGGTGACGATTGGCGAAGCCCGCGTGCAGCGGGTCACCCGTGAGGCCTGCGATATCGCCGCCGTCGGCATGGTTGGAGCGACCGCCGTCGAGGAACTGCCGGACCTCGTCACGCACCTGCGCGAGACCGGCCGGCTGACACCTGCTTTCCTGTTGCATGCGCTGGTGACCGGCCGCGCAGAGTTTTTCTCGGCGGTGATCGTCGACCTCTCGGGCGTTAGCGAAAAACGCGTGCGCTCCATTCTGTCCGGCGGACGCATCCACTCGATCCGTGCCTTGTTCGAAAGCGCCGGACTTGGACGCGACGTCAGCGAAACTTTTGCAACAGCCGTCCTCCTGTGGCGTCAGGACGGGCCGGCGGCAGTCGACAGCCATGCGACGGTCTCGGCAGAACTGCTCGCGCGCCTTCGACGCGGTGGCGCCACGTCGCCGGCCGAAGTCGCGATGATCGATCTGCTCGAGCGCCTGGCATTTGCCGAGGAGCGCCAGTCGGCCCGCCACTACGCGGAGCTTGCCGCACGCCAGGCCGCCTGAGCGTCACCCGTTTCCAGCGAGGTATGCACATATGAACGCGAGGACCGCGACCGTTGCCGTGACCGGAATTGGCGGTTTCGTCGGGCGGCACGTCGCGCTCGCCTTGCTGCGCGAGGGCTATCCCGTGCACGGCACGGTTCGAACGCTCGGGCGCGCCGAGGAGATCGAGCAATCCATTCGCGCGGCCGGAGGAACCGATGCCGCGCGCCTGACGTTTGGTGAGGCGGATCTCCTGGAGGAGCGGGGCTGGGCCGAGGCCTTTGCCGACGTTTCTTACGTCGTCCACACCGCCTCGCCATTTCCGGCTCGCTTGCCCATCAATGAAGATGATCTGATCGGGCCGGCCCGTGACGGCACGCTGCGGGTGCTCAGGGCTGCCCATGCGGCCGGTGTCAAACGCGTCGTGCTCACGTCGTCGGTCGCCGCGGTGATCTACGGGGCAGGGCGAGCGCCGTTTACGGAGGAGGACTGGAGCGATCCGCAGTCTCCGCTTGCGACGCCCTATTACCGCTCCAAGACCTTTGCCGAACGCGCAGCCTGGGACTATGCGGCGGAAAGTGGCCTGGAGCTTGCGGTCGTCAATCCCGGCATGGTGCTCGGGCCGGTTCTTGGCCACGATATTGGCACATCCGTCGCCGTGGTGCGCAACCTGCTCAAGGGGAATTACCCAGCCTTGCCGAAGTTCGCCGTGCCTGTTGTCGATGTGCGCGACGTGGCGGATGCGCATGTGCGGGCCTTGACCGTCGCCGCGGCAGCGGGCGAGCGCTTCCTGATCGCGGGAGAGACGCTTTCCCTTGCGGATATCACCGCTATCCTCCGGCGCCGGTTCCCTGAACGCGCGGGCAGGCTTCCAAGGTTCGTCCTGCCCAATTGGCTGGCGGGACTTGCCGCACCCTTCGATGCGGGCTTGCGTCTCATCGTGCGCGAGCTCGGGCATGACTCACGCATTTCCAACGAAAAGGCGCGACGCGTGCTCGGGTGGCAGCCACGCTCGGCGGAGGACGCGGTCATCGCCTCGGCGAACAGCCTGATCTCGGCCGGCCTCGTCTGAGGCATGCAGGCGCGTCAGTCGGTAAAGCGGCGCGCGACCCAGGAATAGCCATCTTCGACATAGCGCACCGGCTTCGTCACGATGTTTTTCAGCTTTTCCCGATCGGGGATCGCGCCTGACAGGAAGGCCAGCGTGCGTTTCGGCAATCCTTGCTCGGGTTCTGCCTCCGTCGCCGGAACGGGCAGCGCCTGGTTCTGCTGGGCGCCCGGCGGCGGCGCGGGCATTTCGGCCACACTTGGCGCCGAGCTCTCGCAAACCGCGACGACAACCGGGTAGTTCGCATTGGAAAACTTCGGCAGTTGCGCGTTCGATTCCGTGTCGCACTGCGCGATCGATGGCCAGCTCCCGTTGACCGTCGAGATGTACTGGCATTGGCTGACGTCGTGGTCGCAGCCGAGAATGGTCATGACTATCAGCGCCGCTTGCATCGCGTTCCCATCGTCTTTGCAGGTTGTGGTGGATCAACCTATGCCTGCATGATTCTCCTCGAAATAGGGCGATGTTGCCGGCAGCGCGGAACAAATTGTTTCAACCTGTTAGGCGGATTGATGGAGCGGCATGCGGACCTGCGCCATTTGACGTATTGGTCCAGGCGTTTGCCGGCGGTAGTTTGGCGCAAAGCAATTGAATGAAAAGGAAGAACCGATTGCCTGCCGTAATCATAGCCCAGGAGACGCCGCGCCAAGCAGAAGTCCTGCGTCTTCTGGAACTCTCCGACGCCTACGCCGCCTCGCTCTATCCCGCCGAGAGCAACCACATGGTCGATCTGTCGAGCTTGGAAAAGCCGGAGGTATCGTTCTTCGTTGCGAGGCGTGACGGCGATATCGTCGGCTGCTGCGCCCTGGTGGATGCCGGTGACGGGACGGCGGAGATCAAGCGCATGTTCGTCGATCCCGAGGCGAGGGGGCTCAGGGTCGGCAAGCTGTTGCTGCAGGCGTTGGAGGCGCGCGCAGCGCAAGTTGGATTATCGGAAATCCGCCTTGAAACCGGCATCTATCAGCCGGAAGCGATCGGCCTTTACAAGGCGGCCGGCTATGTCGAACGCCCGCCGTTCGGTGAATATCAGCCGGATCCGCTAAGCCTCTTCATGGAAAAATCCGTTCGCCCGACGGCATGAGGTCAGGCTGCCAACATTCTCGGTAAACGAAAACGGCGGCCGTTGGGCCGCCGTATTGATTTGGACTGTTGTGACCCGAAGGGCTCAGATGTCCAGGTTGTCCGCAAAGACGGCGCGTTCCTGGATGAAGCGGAAGCGCGCATCCGCCTTCGTGCCCATCAGGTTGTCGACCGCCTCGCGCGTGCCCTCGAAATCGACATCGTCGATCTCGACTTTCAGCAGCGTGCGGAACTTCGGATCCATCGTCGTTTCCTTGAGCTGCGCCGGCAGCATCTCGCCGAGGCCCTTGAAGCGGCCGATCTCGACCTTGCCGCGACCGGCAAACTCGGTACGCATCAGTTCTTCGCGGTGTGCGTCGTCGCGGGCATAGAGCGTCCTTGCGCCCTGGCTGATGCGATAGAGCGGCGGCACGGCGAGATAGAGGTGACCGCCGCGGATCAGCTCGGGCATCTCCTGATAGAAGAAGGTGATCAGCAGCGAGGCGATATGGGCGCCGTCGACGTCGGCGTCGGTCATGACGACGATGCGCTCATAGCGCAGGTCCTCTTCGCGGTACTTGCTGCGGGTGCCGCAACCAAGCGCCTGGATGAGGTCGGCGATCTGCTGGTTGGCGCCGAGTTTTTCGCGACCGGCGCTTGCGACGTTCAGGATCTTGCCGCGCAAGGGCAGGATTGCCTGGTTGGCGCGGTTGCGCGCCTGCTTCGCCGAACCGCCTGCCGAGTCCCCTTCGACGATGAAGAGCTCGGCGCCTTCGGCGGTGTTCTGCGAGCAGTCGGCAAGTTTGCCGGGCAGGCGCAGCTTGCGCACCGCCGTCTTGCGGTTGACTTCCTTTTCCTTGCGCCGGCGCACGCGCTCCTCGGCGCGTTCGACCACCCAGTCGAGCAGTTTGTCGGCTTCGGCCGGATTGTCGGTCAAGTAGTGGTCGAAGGGATCGCGCAGCGCATTTTCGACGATGCGTTGTGCCTCGACGGTGGCGAGCTTGTCCTTGGTCTGGCCGACGAACTCCGGTTCTCGGATGAACACCGACAGCATGCCGGCGGCCGAGATCATCACGTCATCGGTGGTAATGAGCGCCGCGCGCTTGTTCTGCTTCAGTTCGGCGTAGTTCTTCAGGCCCTTGGTCAGCGCGATGCGGAACCCCGCCTCGTGCGTGCCGCCTTCGGGCGTCGGAATGGTGTTGCAGTAGGAATGAACCTGCTGATCGCCGCCATACCAGGTGACCGCCCATTCGAGCGAGCCGTGGCCGTTGGCCTTCTCCGACTTGCCGGCGAAGATCTCGCGGGTGACGGTGAATTCCTTGCCGAGCGTCGCCGCCAGATAGTCCTTCAGGCCGCCCGGGAAGTGGAAGACCGCCTTGTCCGGGATTTCCGAACCTTCCTGCAGCAATGACGGATCGCAGGACCAGCGGATCTCGACGCCACCGAAGAGGTAGGCCTTCGAGCGCGCCATGCGGAAAAGCCGGCCGGGTTCGAAATGTGCGTGCGGTCCGAAAATGTCCGGGTCCGGATGGAAGCGGACGCGCGTGCCGCGGCGATTGTGCACGTCGCCGAGTTCCTCGAGCCCGCCCTGCGGAATGCCGCGGGAGAAGCGCTGGCGGTAGAGCTTGCGATTGCGGGCGACCTCGACTTCGAGCGCGTCGGAGAGCGCGTTGACGACGGAAACGCCGACGCCGTGCAGACCGCCCGAGGTCTCATAGGCCTTGCCGTCGAACTTGCCGCCGGCATGGAGCACCGTCATGACGACTTCGAGCGTCGACTTGCCGGGGAATTTCGGATGGTTTTCGACCGGGATGCCGCGGCCGTTGTCGGTGACCGTCAGGAAGCCGTCCGCGTCGAGATGGACCTCGATGAAGTTTGCATGACCGGCGACCGCTTCGTCCATCGAGTTGTCGATGACTTCGGCAAAGAGATGGTGCAGCGCCTTCTCGTCGGTGCCGCCGATATACATGCCCGGACGACGGCGGACGGGCTCAAGGCCCTCGAGCACCTCGATCGCCGACGCATCGTAATCGCTGCCATCGCTGCCCTTCGGGGCAGGGCGCGGTTCTTCGCGCGCGATGGGGGCTGCAGCCACGGCCGGCTTGGCGCTCGGCTGAACGGGCTTCGGTTGCTCGGGCATTGAGAAGAGGTCGCTGTTGTCGTCCATGGGGCCGTTCGGATCGTTCCTGTCGTTCGGGAATGCCAGAGGCCTTAGCAAGCCCCAGGCTTTGCCGCCATCCCCCGGCGGTCGAATCACCTGAATTCTGCCAGACTCTCACAGGATACGCGAACAAAAGGAGAATTTCTGGCGCCGCCCGCCGGTGATTTTTCGCATGAACGGCCGTGTTTCTGGCCAAGTGTTGCTTTGCGGTGCGGCCAATGGCAAGGCTTGCGGCCAAAGAGGGAGCCCGTCATTTGGCCGTGTCCACAGTTGTTTTTCCGTTTCGCGCCTGCCTGTTCGCCCTGGCCCTGGCAATTGCCGCTTCGCCGGCAGAGGCTCAGACGCTCAAGCCCTACAAGGACGAACTGTTCTCCTATGCCAAAGTGCTCGGCCAGGAGGATGGTGGCGACGACCTGACGGTCGACTACCAGGAACTGCGGGACATCAACGAGCGCGACGAAATCCCCGAGCGCCGGGTGAAGCGCGCCTATGTGTCGCTTGGCGTCAAGAGCGAGCAGGTCAACGAAACGCTCGATATCGGCGGCCGCGCGCTCGACGTGACCCGTGTCGGCCCCGATCGCGGCGCCGGGTTTTCGGTCATCTTCATCCATGGGCGCGGCGGCGACCGCCGGCTGGGTGCCAATGACTTTTCCTTCGGAGGAAACTTCAATCGGCTGAAGAACCTCGCCGTTGCCAATGGCGGCGTCTATTACGCCCCGAGCGTCCGGTCCTTCGATACGGCAGGGGCCGCTGATATCGTCGGCCTGGTCCGATACGCGTCCGAACGTTCCGGCGGTCGTCCGGTTGTGCTCGCCTGCGCCTCGATGGGAAGCTTCATCTGCTGGGGTGTCTCGCGCGACGCCTCCGCGGTCGCGGCACTCTCCGGCATGATGGTGATGGGCGGCGTCAGTGATCCGGACTTCACGAAAAGCGCCGCTTACAAGGCGAAGCTGCCGATGTTCTTCAGCCATGGCAGTCGTGACAGCGTCTATCCGGCCGAAGGCCAGAAGGCGCTCTATCGCGCGCTCAAGGCCAAGGGTTACCCGACGCGCTTCGTGCTGTTCGAAAGCGGCTCGCACGGAACGCCGGTGCGCATGACCGACTGGCGCGATGCGCTAAACTGGATTGGCAGCCGCTAATGCGTGTCGCGCAAAAGTGTGCAGCGGTTTTGCGGCAACGACATGCATAAAAACAAGAGCTTAATGTCTGTCGCGTGAAACCTCTTTCACGCGACAGACATTAGGCGTCTCCCTGCTGCTGCGGATTTGTTAACCAGCCCGCCAATTTGCGAGCGAAACAGGGCCGCGCGTTTCCACTCTGGAAAGTTGAAGTCGTGATGATACCGGCAACTATGGCTGGGATAGACTTCATGGACGCGCGCACCGAGACACGGCACATTCCGCTGTGTGTGGATCTTGACGGCACTTTGCTGGCCGCCGACACCCTGTGGGAAGGGGCGGCGATCATCCTGCTGCGCAATCCGCTGATGCTGTTTCCGATGCTGTTCTGGCTGGCAAAGGGCAAGGCACGGCTGAAGCATGAAGTGGCGCTTAGATCCGGCCGCCGGGCGGAAGATTGGCCCTATCGGCAGGCCGTCATCGACCGGCTTGCGGAGGAAAAGAAGAACGGGCGCGAACTCGTGCTCGTGACCGGCGCGGCACCGTCCGTGGCAAACGACATCGCCGCCCATGTCGGCATGTTCTCCTCGGTCATGCATTCGACCGACGCGCTCAACCTGACGAGCAGCAACAAGCGCCGGGCGCTGGTCGAGCGCTTTGGCGACGGCGCCTTCGACTATATGGGCAACAGCCGTGACGATATCGCCGTCTTCGAGGTGGCGCGCCGCGCAATCGTCGTCTCGCCCGATGCGGCCGCGGAAAAATGGCGTCGCAACCATGATGCCGAGCGGCTCGATACCGGCAATGTCAGCGCGCTTGCACCGCTGAAGTCGATCCGGGTGCATCAATGGGCGAAGAACGTGCTCATCGGCGTCCCGATGATCCTCAATCACGAGGTGCTGCACTTCGATGCGATCGTGAGCGTCATCATCGCCTTCTTCGCCTTCAGCTTCCTTGCTTCCGCCGTCTACGTCATCAACGATCTCTCGGACCTTGCCAACGATCGCCGCCACGCAAAGAAGCGCTTCCGGCCGCTCGCGAGCGGCCAGATGTCCGTGCCGACGGCGCTGGTTCTCGCCGGCTGCCTCATCGTCGCTTCCGTGGCGCTGACCCTTCTGTTGCCCTGGAAGTTTGCCGGGGTGCTCGCCTTCTACGCCTGCGCGACGACGGCCTATACCTTCGTGCTGAAGCGCAAGCTGCTCGTCGACGTGTTCACGCTTGCCGGCCTCTACACCACGCGCATCGTCGCCGGTGCGGCCGCGACCGGTACGGAACTCTCCTTCTGGCTGGTCTCCTTTGCGATCTTCTTCTTCCTCAGTCTCGCGCTGGTGAAGCGTTACGTCGAACTGCACGAGTTCGAGGACAAGGACGGCGGCAACGTGCCGGGGCGTGGCTATCTCGCCGTCGACTTCGAGATGGTCGGTCAGGCCGGCGTTGCCTCGGCCTTCACCTCGGCCCTGGTTCTGGCGCTCTACGTGCACAGCAAGGAGCTGCAGGAGATGTACACTACGCCCTGGGCGTTGTGGCCGCTCTGCCCGCTGGTGCTCTATATGTTGCTGCGCATCTGGATGCTTGCGCGCCGCGGCATGCTGCATGAGGATCCGGTCGTTTTCATCATGCGCGACTGGCGCAGCCAACTGACCATGCTGATCGGCGCGCTGCTGATCCTATTTGGAGCCATCGGGCCGCAATGACGCTGCAAGACCATGAAAGCTGGGGCCGCATCGACAATCGCGTGCGGCCTGGAATTTCGCCTGACGACTATGAAGACCGGCTCGGTAGCCTTGAGGCCGATGGCTATCTGCCCTTCGGCAACGGACGCAGCTACGGCGACAGTTGCCACAACGATCGCGGAACGCTGATCGAAAGCAACCTTCACGGCCGCATCCTCGCCTTCGATCCCGGCACCGGCATGATGACCTGCGAGGCCGGCGTGACGCTGCGCCAGGTGCTGGAACGGGCGATCGAACATCGCTTCTTCCTGCCGGTGACGCCCGGCACGGCCTTTGTGACCGTCGGCGGCGCGGTCGCCAACGACGTACACGGCAAGAACCATCACGCACGCGGCACCTTCGGCAATCACGTGACGCGTTTTACGTTGCTGCGCTCGACCGGCGAACGGCTGACCTGCACGCCGGTCGAAAACCCGGAACTCTTCGCCGCGACCATCGGCGGCATGGGGCTGACCGGACTGATCCTGACCGTCGATATCCGGCTGATGAAGGTGCCGTCGCCGCACGTGCAGCAGCACGCGATCCGATTCGAAAACCTGGACCAGTACTTTGCCCTCGTCGACGGCGTCGATGCCGAGCATGAATATTCCGTTGCCTGGATCGACCAACTCGCCAAAGGATCTCGCATGGGCAGGGGGGTGCTGCTTGCCGGCGATCATGCCGATGGTTCCTGCGAACTGCCCGACATCCCCAAGGGATTGAAGCTGTCGGTGCCGTTTTCGCCGCCGTTCAACCTGCTCAACCGGGCAACGCTCAAAGGCTTCAACGAGTATTATTTCCGCAAGGTGAAGCCGGGCGAGACGGTGACGACCGTTCCCTGGACGTCCTATTTCTATCCGCTGGATGCGATCGGCGCCTGGAACCGGCTCTACGGTCCGCGCGGGCTTTACCAGCATCAGAGCGTCTATCCCGCAGAAAACGCGCCGCAGATCACGGCCAAGCTCATGGAAACCGCCCGCCAGGCCGGCCATGCGTCGTTTCTGACGATCTTGAAGCGGTTCGGCGATATCGGCTCCCGGGGCGTCCTGTCCTTCCCGCGTCCCGGTTTTACTTTGACGCTGGACTTCGCCAATCAAGGTGAACGGACAGTAAAGCTGCTCGATGCGCTCGATCGCATCGTGATCGAGGCAGGCGGTGCGATCAATCCGTACAAGGATGCCCGCATGAGCTCGCAAGTCTTTGAAAAGTCTTTTCCTTTCTGGAGGAATCTCGAAACGTTGCGCGATCCGGCGCTGGTTTCGAACTTCTGGAAGCGCACCGCTCTGGCTTTGCCAGAATGAGAATGCAGACAATTTTATTCAATTAAATGCGCAAACTTCACGGAATATCCGTCTCTTGCCCGTAAGTAGATTTTCGGGACTGGGAGTAAAACTATGAAATATATTCCATTCATTCTCTTTACCGTGCTCACCAATGCCGCCGCGCAGCTGATGCTGAAGCAGGGCATGATGACGCTCGGACCGATTTCGATGACGGCCGAAACCGCGATCGTCCGGTTGTTTCAGATCGTCTTCAACCCTTGGGTCTTTGCCGGTCTTGCGACCTTCGTCATCTCAATGGCGTCGCATCTCTACGTGCTGTCGAAGGTCGAGCTTTCCTTTGCCTATCCGTTCCTGAGCCTGGCTTACGTTCTCGTTGCCGTCTTCGCCTATTTCGTCTTTCGCGAAGATCTCAACACCTGGCGCATCGCCGGCATCGCGCTGATCTGCGCCGGAACCGTTCTTATCGCCCAGTCGGGCATTTCATCCCATGCCGAAGACAAGCCGACTGAGGCCGCCGGGGTGAGCACCGCAGAATTCGGGAGCAAGTCATGAAACATATCATCTTTGGTGGCGATGGCTTCGTTGGCCGTCATCTGGCGGAACGCCTCGTCAAGGAGGGCGAGGAGGTCGTCGTCGCCGATATCGTCAAGTCCGACCTGCCGCATTACGGCCGCGTGCGCTTTGTCCATTGCGACGTCACCGATCTGGAGGCCGTCCAAAAGGTCGGGATCGGCGCCGACGACATGATCTACAACATGGCGGCCAAGATGCTGTCGCCGTTGCAGGTCCGCGCCAAGCGCTGGGAGTTCTTCTGGCCCGTCAATTATTACGGTGCCGAAAACATCATGAAGGCGATGGATGCCGCCGGCGCGTCGCGCCTGGTGCAGTTCACCACCGACATGATCTATGGCCACACCGTACAGTCGCCGCAGACCGAGGACCATCCGGCAAAGCCGCTCGGTGAATACGGCAAGTCGAAATGGGCGACCGAACAGCTGGCCATGCAGTGGCGCAAGCAGGGCATGAACATTTCGATCTTCCGCCCGCGCCTGATCATCGGCCCCGGCCGCCTCGGCATCCTGGAGAAACTGTTCAAGCTGATCGATTTGAACCTGCCGGTGCCGATGATCGGCTCGGGCAAGGTGCCCTATCAGTTCATCTCGGTGTTCGATTGCGCCGAAGCCGCGCGGCTTGCCTGGAAGGGCGGCGTTCCGAACGAAGCCTACAACCTTGGCTCCGACAATCCGCCGTCGGTGCGCGAACTGCTCGGCAACCTGGTCAAGCATGCAGGCTCGAAGTCCATTCTGCTGCCGACGCCCGCCTTCGCGGTCAAGCAGACGCTGGCCTTCTTCGACCTGATCAACAAGCCGATCATGGACCCGGAACAGTATCTGATCGCCGACGAGATGTGCGTGCGCGAGACGGGCAAGCTGAAGCGCGAGCTCGGCTGGCGCGCGGAATACAACGATGGCGACATGCTGATCGCCGCCTATGACGAGTACCGGGCCAAGAAGATGGGCGCCGCAGCTCCTGCAGCTGTCGCCGTGCCGGCCGAATGAGGGGAGATATCATGCTGGACAGACCGAACCGTGTCGCCGTTGCCGCCCCTTCGCTTGATGGCGGCGTGGCAAGACCCGCGCTGATCACCGTCGATGAGGCCAAGGCCATGTCGATCGGCGACATCACCACCGCCTTCAAGGATCACCTGAACCCCGGCCAGCTGCATTTCATGAAGCTCCTCGGCTTTCACAAGGTGAAGATCGAGAGTGCCGAGGGCATGTTCTACACCGACCAGAACGGCCGCAAGATCCTCGATTTCTTCGGCGGCTTCGGCTCGCTCGCCTTCGGCCATAACCATCCGCGCATTCTCGACGCCCGCCAGAAGTTCCAGGACGAAAAGCGCCACGAGATCGCCATCGCCTTCATGTCGCAATATGCGGCAGCACTGGCGAAGAACATCGCGGCCTGCTCGCCGGGCGACCTCGACATGGTCTTCCTCGGCTCCTCCGGCTCCGAGGCGATGGAGGCCGCGGTCAAGCTCGCCGAGCGTGCCGCCGGTCCGAAGCGGCCGAAGGTCGTCTATGCCGAGAATTCGTTCCACGGCAAGACCAAGGGTGTGCTCGCGATCACCGACGGCCAGCTTTACCGCGCCGACTTCAAGATCACCGACAACACCGTGCGCGTGCCCTTCGCCGATATCGACGCGGTCGAGAACGCCTTCAAGTCCGACCCGGAAATCGGTGTCATCGTGCTCGAAACCATCCAGGGTGGTGGCGGCATCATCCAGGCGCCGGCCGAATACTGGCAGAAACTGCGTGCGCTCTGCGACAAGTACGGCGTGCTCTGGGTCGCCGACGAAGTGCAGTGCGGCTATGGCCGCTCCGGCCGCTTCTATGCCTTCGAACATTACGGCGTCGTTCCTGACGTGACTGCGCTCGCAAAGTCGCTCGGCGCCGGCAAGGCCGCTGTCGGCGCGATGATTGCCCGCCGCGACGTCTACATGAAGGCCTATGGCACCCCGAAGACGGCAATGATCCACGCGATGGCGACGTTTGGCGGCATGGGCGAGGCCTGCGTGACGGCGATCGAAGGCATCAACGTGCTTTATGACGAGCACCTGATCGATCGTGCCGCCGACAGCGGCGACTATCTGCTCGAACGCCTGCAGGCGCTGAAGGAGAAGTATCCGAAGATCATCAAGGACGTGCGCGGCAAGGGCCTGATGGTCGGCTTGGAATTCCAGGACTTCAGCCAGACGCTGCCGATGGTGCTGCGTCCTGTCGTCTCGATGCTGGACGACAAGCTCAAGGGCTCGCTCTCCGGCTTCATCGGCGCGCTGCTCCTGCGGGACTACGACGTGCTGGTGGCCTTCACCGAATACAATCGCAACGTCATCCGGCTCGAACCGCCGCTGATCTGCGAGCGCGCCCATGTCGACCAGTTCATCGCAGCCCTCGACGACCTGCTCGGCCGCGGCATCGTGCGGATCGTCAAGGATTTCGTCGGAAGCCAGATCGGCTGATCGAGACGCCTATCGACTAGCAAAGGGCAGGGGCGTTCAGCGCCTCTGCCCTTTGATGTTCATGTCGAACTCGACGACGTTGGAATAGATCGGCGTGCCGACATCCATGCCATAGGGTGACCGGTGGATATTGCCGCGGATGTTGAAGGCGATCGAGCCGCGGTTCCAGTCAAGCAGCGTCACCGAGAAGCGCTCCTTGCGCGACATGCCGCGCGCCGTCAGCGTTCCCTCGACCGCGGCTGTATCCGGCCCGGTCTGTTTCACGGTCGTCGAACGGAAGGTGACTGTGCTGAAGTTGGCGGTGTCGAAGACCGCGCTCGACTTCAGGAAGTCCTCAATCCGTTTTTCTCCGGTTTTCACGCTCTCGGGGTAAAGCGTGAATTCGACCGTCGAGTGGCCGACATCATTTCGGTCGATGCGGAAATTGCCGGAAAACTTGGCGAAGTCGCCGACAATGCCGCCGCCACCGGCTTGCGCCACGGTGAAATGAATACGCGAAGCCGGCGTGATGCCGTAGTTGCCGGCAGCATCGGCAAGGTCCGGTGCGGCTGCCGCAGCGGGCGACGGAATGCTCCCGAGCGCCAGCAGCAGCGTCAGGAAAATGGCCTTTGTTGGTGATTGCGAGTGCGGTGTCATGGTTTCTTCCTTCCGGCGATAACCGGATCCGAACCAGCCGCTTGGGAGGAAGCGCGTTGGCGGGAGCCGGTCTGAAGCATGCGGACGAGGACGTCGTCGCGGCGTGCGAAGTGGTGGTAGAGGGCGGCCAGAACATGAAGCGCGACGAAGCAGAAGAGCAGATAGGCGAGCGTCATATGGACGAGTGTCCAGAGGTCTTCGGCCGCTTCCGATTTCGCCATCGGCAGATGGGGGATGACGATCCAGTTGAAATAGAAGCTCGGTATGTTCAGCGTCGATGTCGAGGCCACCGCCCAGCCGGCAAGCGGAACGGCAAGCGCGAGCAGAATGAGCACGAGATGGGTGGCGCTGGCCGCTCGGCGCTCAAGCGCGCTGAGGCCTGCCGGCGGACGCGGCCGAACCTCGACGAGGTGCCACAGGGCGCGGATCGTCGCCAGCCCGAGTGCGGTGAAGCCGAGCGACTTGTGCCACTGATAGAGCGAAAACTGCAGCGCCGGATCGACGGGCGTTCGCCGCATGACGAAGCCGAGGCCGAGCAGGGTAAGGATCAATGCCGCAATCGCCCAGTGAAGGACGATGCTGATCCAGCCAAATCCGGTTTTGTCGTTGCGCAGCATGTCCGACCCCATGGTCGTTCGCCCGGCCAGGATCGGCTCGGCGACTGCGGTAAGACTCATGAGCTCGCGCTTTTATTCGCCTAGAATACCATAAAATTGCACTGAGATCTTGTTGATCTCGGCAAGCTATGGTCCATTTGCTCGTGGAGGGGACACGGAGGGGTTGTTCCCGGGAGCATGTGGACTGGCGTACATGACAAAGAAGAAAACCACACCAATGAGCCCGCACGAGCGGGAAGCCTATGAACACGGCCGCACGGGCATCCGGCTTGGAACCGAAGGCAATTATGGCGAAGCGGTCGACGCCTGGCGTCTGGCATCGAACGTCGCCGATGTGCATCTTGCGCTCACGGATATGTATTATTGGGTCAAGAGTGGCTACGGCGCCGCCCTTTGCGATGCCGGGCACCATCGCGAGAGCATTGCCGTCTCCCTGCTCGCCCGTGAGTGGACGCTCGCGCGGCGCCAACCGCTCTCGTCGCTTTCGATCGCGCGCGCTTATCTGGCGCTCGGCGACGGCGAGGCGGCGGCCCCCTATCTGCGCGAGGTTCACGCCCTGATCGGCGATGCGATCTTCGAGCAGTTCGACGAGGATGCGGAAGCCGACGTTCACGCGGCGATCGCCGGCTTGGAGAACGGCGGCAACCAGCCGACCGCCGGCCGCCCCAAGTAAGGGCGCGCGTTTATCCTTGGTAATAGCGGTGCCGGAATCTGGCGGGATCTCGGCATTTCTGATGTTGGCGTTTTCTCGCCATGATTTCAATTTATCCGCCGATTACCCCTTTAGCGGGTGATTCGAGGTCCGCCGTTCTGGTTCGGGCCCTTTTTTAGCATTTTGATTTTTCTAAGGAGTTTCCCATGAGTGAAACCGTATTGCCGTCTGATGCCGAAATTACCCTTCGGCGCATCTCAGCCCTGACCGTCTGCGACGTCTGCGAGCTCAGCGAAACGCTGAGCGAGGAACAGCGCAACATGGTGGCGGACAACGGCACCTCGATCGCCGAGGCGCATTTTTCCGAGAATGCCTGGTTCCGTGCGGTCTATGCCGATGAGACGCTCATTGGCTTCATCATGCTGCACGAAGGATCCGACTGGGATGACGGCATCGATTGCCCGGGTGTCTATCTCTGGCGCTTCATGATCGCCCGGCCGTTCCAGGGCAAGGGATATGGCAAGCAGGCGATCGCCCTTGTCGTACGCGATCTGAAGGCTAGGGGCCTGCATGAGCTCTACACGAGCTACGGACAGGGCCCTGGCAGCCCCGAAGGCTTTTACCAAGGCCTGGGCTTCACGCCGACGGGCGAGCACTATGACGATGAACTCGAAGCGGTGCTGAAATTCTAAGCGCACCAGGGACACGGGAAAAACCTCCCGTGTCTCTCTCAGATGTTTAAGAGTGAAACATGAGTATTGATCTTCATGAGGCCAATCGCCTCTCGTGGAATGCCGCCACCGTCGCGCACAACAGTCACAAGGGCGACCAGGCCGCCTACTTCCGCGCCGGCGGCTCAACGCTTTATCCGGAAGAGATCGAGTTGCTCGGCGATATCGACGGGCTCGACGTTCTCCATCTGCAATGCAATTCCGGCCAGGACAGCCTGAGTCTCGCGCGGCGCGGTGCGAACGTGACCGGCGTCGATATCTCGGACGAGGCGATCGCCTTTGCCACGCGGCTTTCGACGGAAAGCGGCATCGCCGCCACCTTCGAGCGGTCCGACCTTTTCGGCTGGTTCGATGACGCCCGTGCGAACGGTCGGCGTTTCGATCGCGTCTTTGCGTCCTATGGCACCATTTGCTGGCTGTCGGACCTCGGGATCTGGGCGCGCGGCATCGCCGATGTGCTGAAGCCCGGCGGGCGTTTCGCCTTCGTCGAATTCCATCCCTTTGCGATGGTCTTCGATCCAGGTTGGAAGCTGCATTACGATTACGCCCCCAAGGAGCCGGTCGCGGAGGCAGGCGTCGGTGACTATGTCGCCGACTCGGGCGCAGGCCTTGCCCATGGCGGCTACCAGGAAGGCGTCGTGGGTTTCACAAATCCGCACCCGTCCTTCGAGTTCAACTGGGGTATAGCCGATGTCGTGCAGGCGCTGATCGACGCTGGGCTGCGGATCGAAGTTCTGAAGGAATATCCCTATGCCAATGGCTGGGTGGCGTTCGAAGGCATGCGCGACCTTGGCGGCGGGCGGATGGCGCTGCCTGCGGGCATGCCGAGCCTGCCGCTGATGTATGCGATTGCAGCCGCAAAGACTGGGCCGGCGGCGGAAGATGGCGAAAAGGCAGGGCGTCCTTCGGCATGATACCGGCGACGCGCAGGGCTTGCGATCCGTTGCAGCGGGGCGGGGCAACCGGCCCCGCCCATGAATAATCGCCGGCGGCGCTTTTATTTGCCGGCTGCATTTGCTAGGCCGCTTCCGGAGAAAAGTACCCGGAGGAAATTGCATGACGCCCGATATCCGCCCGCTCGTCGCCGGCAACTGGAAGATGAACGGAACCCGCGCCTCGCTCGATCAGATCAAGGCGATGGCCGAAGGGGTCAAGGGCGAACTCTCCGCCAACGTCGAAACGCTGATCTGCCCGCCTGCAACGCTGCTCTACGTGGCAACGGCGCTCTGCGACGATAGCCCGCTCCTGATCGGCGCGCAGGACTGCCATCAGAAGCAATCGGGCGCCCATACCGGCGACCTTTCCGCCGAGATGATCGCCGATTGCTTCGGCACCCACGTCATTGTCGGCCATTCCGAGCGCCGCACCGACCACGCCGAAAGCGATGCGCTGGTACGCGCAAAGACGGAAGCGGCGCATTCGGCCGAACTCATCGCGATCGTCTGCATCGGCGAGACCGGTGACGAGCGCAAGGCGGGCAAGACGCTCGATGTTTTGAAGCGCCAGCTCGCCGAAAGCCTGCCGGATGCAGCAACCGCGGAAAACACCGTGATTGCCTATGAGCCCGTCTGGGCGATCGGCACCGGCCTGACGCCGACGGCCACTGACGTCGAGGAAGCGCATGCCTTCATGCGCAAGGAGCTGGTCGCGCGCTTTGCCGACGCCGGCGCCAAGATGCGCATCCTCTATGGCGGCTCGGTCAAGCCGTCCAATGCGAAGGAATTGATGGGCGTCGCCAATGTCGACGGCGCACTGATCGGCGGCGCAAGCTTGAAAGCCGAAGACTTCCTCGCCATCTACCGGGCTTATGAAGAATTGACGGCCTGATCGCCCGGGTTACCGGGCAGGGGCTTGGAATGGCGCACGGCATGGTATAAAGAGGCGCGAAAATTGCGCCCGGCCATGCCGAGTTTGCGCAGGGTTTGATTCGTGTGCCCCAAGGGCAGGACTGGAAGCTGATGCAGACCGTACTACTCGTCATCTATCTCATGGTCGTCGTCGCCCTGATCGGCGTCGTACTCATTCAGCGTTCCGAAGGCGGTGGTCTCGGCATCGGCGGCGGCTCGGGCTTCATGTCCGCGCGCGGCACGGCGAATGCGCTGACCCGCACGACGGCGATCCTTGCAGCGCTGTTCTTCGTCCTGGCGCTCGGCATGGGCATTCTCGCGCGTTACCAGCCGCAGGCGACCGACATCCTCGACCGTATCCCGGGCACCAGCTCGAACGGTGGTGGCGTTCTCAATTCGCTCGGTGGCGGCGCTCCGGCTCCGGCTGGCGGCGCGACTGGACAGCAGCCGGCAACCGGCAACCCCGCTCCGGCCGACAACGGCGTTCCGTCGACCGCCGCACCGGCAACGACGGGCGAAGCCCCGGCCGGCGGCGCAACGACTCCGGCGCCCGCCGCTGGCGCCAACAGCAATACGGGATCGCAAGTTCCCAGCGGCCAGTAAGGTCGCAATTCTGAAGAACCCGCCGGCGGATGTTTCATCCGCCGGTTTTGTTTTGTGTGAAATCTGCCTCCATCCCAAGACGAAAAGTTCTGGAATATGAATTTTTCGGTGGCGGAATCATTTGTGAAAAGGTATCCGGTGACTCCCATGGCGCGATATGTATTCATCACAGGCGGCGTGGTTTCCTCCCTCGGAAAAGGCATCGCTGCAGCGGCTCTCGGAGCACTGCTGCAGGCGCGTGGCTACCGGGTGAGACTGCGCAAGCTCGACCCCTATCTCAACGTTGACCCGGGCACCATGAGCCCGACCCAGCACGGTGAGGTTTTCGTAACCGACGATGGCGCGGAGACCGATCTCGATCTCGGCCACTATGAACGCTTCACGGGGCGTTCGGCGACGAAGACCGACAACATCACCACGGGTCGGATCTACAAGAACATCATCGACAAGGAACGTCGCGG
The DNA here is from genome assembly GCF_050434285.1 of Ensifer sp. KUDG1. Taxonomy (NCBI): domain Bacteria; kingdom Pseudomonadati; phylum Pseudomonadota; class Alphaproteobacteria; order Hyphomicrobiales; family Rhizobiaceae; genus Ensifer; species Ensifer sp. KUDG1. The sequence goes on along the minus strand of NZ_JBNDIG010000012.1, from coordinate 149,643 downwards.
CGACTATCTCGGCGCAACCGTTCAGGTGATCCCGCACGTTACCAACGAAATCAAGAACTTCGTCACCGAAGGCAATGACGACTACGACTTCGTCCTCTGCGAAATCGGCGGCACCGTCGGCGACATCGAGGCGATGCCGTTCATGGAGGCGATCCGCCAGCTCGGCAACGACCTGCCGCGCGGCACCGCTGTCTACGTCCACCTCACCCTGATGCCCTACATCCCGGCGGCCGGCGAACTGAAGACCAAGCCGACGCAGCATTCCGTCAAGGAACTGCAGGCCCTCGGCATCCACCCCGATATCCTGCTCGTTCGTGCGGACCGGGAAATTCCGGAAGCCGAGCGTCGCAAGCTCTCGCTCTTCTGCAACGTCCGCCAGTCGGCTGTCATCCAGGCGCTCGACGTCGCATCGATCTACGACGTTCCGATCGCCTACCACAAGGAAGGCCTCGACAACGAAGTGCTGGCAGCCTTCGGCATCGAGCCGGCGCCGAAGCCGCGCATGGACGCCTGGGAACGGGTTGCCGATCGCATCCGCACGCCGGAAGGCGAAGTCACGATCGCGATCGTCGGCAAGTACACCGGCCTCAAGGATGCCTACAAGTCGCTGATCGAAGCGCTTTACCATGGCGGAATCGCCAACCGGGTGAAGGTCAAGCTCGAGTGGATCGAATCGGAAGTCTTCGAGAAGGAAGACGCGGCACCCTACCTCGAGAAGGTGCACGGCATCCTCGTTCCCGGCGGTTTCGGCGAACGCGGCTCCGAAGGCAAGATCAACGCGGCGCGCTTTGCCCGCGAACGCAAGGTGCCTTACTTCGGTATCTGCTTCGGCATGCAGATGGCGGTCGTTGAAGCTGCCCGCAACCTCGCCGGCATCGAGAAGGCGTCCTCCACCGAGTTCGGCCCGACCAAGGAACCGGTCGTTGGTCTGATGACCGAGTGGGTGAAGGGCAACGAACTCGAGAAGCGTTCCGCATCGGGTGATCTCGGTGGCACGATGCGGCTTGGCGCCTATCGCGCAGCACTCAAGGCCGACACCAAGATTGCCGAGATCTACGGTTCGACCGAGATCTTTGAGCGTCACCGCCACCGTTACGAAGTCAACGTTGACTACAAGGATCGGCTTGAGTCCTGCGGTCTGGTCTTCTCGGGCATGTCGCCGGACGGCATCCTGCCGGAAACGGTCGAGTACCCAGATCATCCGTGGTTCATCGGCGTTCAGTACCATCCGGAACTGAAGTCGCGTCCGCTCGATCCGCATCCGCTGTTTGCAAGCTTCATCGAAGCGGCGCTTGAACAGTCCCGCCTCGTCTGAGGCGCACAGGAATGAAATGATACGGCCGGTCGCGAGACCGGCCGTTTTCGTTCGTGCGATGGCGCTGCGGCTCCAGTGCGACGCTGGGAGAGGCTACGTCCGACGAGCGAGCCGGTAGCTATAGAGCGTAGCGATCGCGACTGGAAGCAGCATGGCGGTGATCGTGGCGACGGAAAGCGCCGGACCCGCGCTCATGACGAGTGCCAACAGCGCCAGGGTGATACCGGCTGAGATCATCAGCAGGCCCGCAAGCCGGTGCGTTGCCCGCCAGTTGGCGCTATCGGCGAGCGTCCACGGCAGCCGAATGCCGGCAAGGCCGTTCGGCTGCGATTTCGGCAGGACGTTGCCGACGGCGATCGACAGAAGCCCGAGTCCGAAGGCGATCACCCGCGTCATCGAGAGGTCGACGCCAAGACCGATCAGCACGATCACAGTCTGAATGGTGGCAAAGAGCGCGAGGATTGCGGGGAGAGTGACTTCGGCGACATGCCGGCCCGCCTGAAGCTCGGCTCGTGGCGCGAACCGACCGACCGCGAACGAGAGTGCGGCAAGCACGGCGACTGCCACCGGTGCCAGGGCCAGCGCGCGGTCGCGCGGCCAGAAGGCGTCAGCCGTGCCGTCAACGCCCCAATGGATGGGAAGCTGCACCCCTGCAGGAATTGCGAGATAGCCGACGAGCGTCGCGGAAAGAAGAACGCCGCCGGATGCCAGCGCGATTGGGGAGCGCGGAAGCAAGCTCATGGTACTGGATCCCTTGTGCTGAGAAGGCCGCCGAGCGCCTCCTCGAGGATGGACATGTTGAGGTGGTAGATAAGGCTCGTACCGCGCCGCTCGACGGCGACGAGTTCCGCCTCGCGTAGCTTGTTGAAATGCACGGAAAGCGTCGGCTTGGTCAGGTCGAAATGCTCGGCCAGTTCGCCGGCACTCATCGGTCCGGCCTTCAGGAGCGCCAGGATCTGCCGCCGCACCGGATGGGAAAGCGCCTCGAAAACCCTGTTGATCCGCATCGACTCCGCTCGCTTGTTGCTCTTATATTTAGACAATCATCTAATTAGAGTCAAAGCAAAATAGATCGAACTGCGGTTCAAGCCAGGAAACGAAAATGCCCGGCGTTTAAGGCGCCGGGCAGTACAGCTCGGGGAAATTGGCTGGTTGCCGTCAGCGCGCCTCCGCCGGGCGGCGCCATTTGGGCACGCGGCCGATGGTGATGAAGCGCAGGAGCCACTCGAGCGGTCCATAGGCGAAGCGGGCCATCCACCAGCGGCTGATGACGAGCTGCGCGGCAAAGATCGCAAGTGCGATCAGCACGCTTACCAGCGGCGAGACCTGGCCGATGAGAGCAAGGCCGAAGCCATGAAAGATCAGGGCCATGAGCAAGGACTGCATCAGGTAGTTGGAAAGGGCCATGCGCCCGGCAGGCGCCAGCAGGTTGCGCAGCCCATGGCCGGCTTTGGATCCGAAGAGCAGCATCATGCCGCCGACATAGGCGCCGGTGAGAAGCGGGCCGGTGGCGAGGCCAATCGAAAGTGCGATGACCGCGATCGGAGATTCGGGCATCTCGACGCTGACATAGGCATAGATGACGGCACCAGGCAGGCCGACCCAGAGGCCGGTGCGCACGAGGCGCTGGAACAATGCCTTGTTCTCCTCCGGCCGCGCCAGGGTCTTGCGACGTCCGGCGATCAGGCCGAGCAGGAACATCGCCAGCGCGCACGGCGCTTGCAGCAGGACGAGGATGACCCAGACCGAGTTGAGCTCCGTCAGGTGCTGACCGATGATGGCCTGCCAGTCGCCGCGGAAGGCAAGCTCCGCCGCCTCCGCAGCGGAGAGAATGGCGGACCGATCGAGCGGCACCGGATCCAGCGTGATGAGGATGCCGAGTGCGCCCCAGACCAGTGCAAGGAGAAGGACCAGCCATTTGGCTAGCCGGAAGAGGGCTGCATCGCTGCGGTTTCTGAGCATCAAGAGGGCGATGCCAAGCACCGCGTAGGTGGTGAGAATATCACCATGGAAAAGCAGAACCGCATGGGCAAGCCCGATCAGCCAGAGGCCCATCTGTCGGCGCAAAAGCCTGGGCACGAAGGCCTCGCCGGATTTTTCCGCCGAGCGCATCTGCAGGGTGAAGCTGTAGCCGAACAGGAACGAGAAGAGCAGGTAGAATTTCATCTCGAAGAACAGCGCGATTACGAAATGCACGCTGCGATCGAGGATGCTGCCGAAGGCGGGGTCGGCGATTTCCAGTCCGTAGAAGGCAGAGGCGAAGGCCATGATGTTGACCAGGAGGATGCCGAGCAAGGCAAAGCCGCGCAATGCGTCGACGTCGTCGATGCGGTCCGGGGTACTCATTCGTGTTCTCCGTAACGGCAGGCGCTGCAATTTTGCGCCGTAACCGATTGAAAAAGTTTGCTTTCAGGAGGCGGCGATCACGGGTCTGATCGTCGCCGATCTCGGCGCGCGCGAGCATTCGTTCATCGGTGGCGCTTGCGGCATTTAATAAATAGACTAGTCTATCTAGTAATTGGCGTAGGCACACGTCAAGGGGGCGGCGCGATGTGGCGGCGGCCTTGTTCACGATGAGTGAAGAGGGTGTTTAGCCTTTGTTGGGCGCGTTTTTCCGAAGCCAGGCAATCTGGCGACGGGCGCGCAGGCCGGCCGTCAGCGCTGCCCCGATCGAAATCGCAAGAAGCGCGATCCACAGCACTTCGCCATCGCCGAGCCAGAGGCCTTCAAAGGCCGAAAGAACGGCGCCCAGCGTCATCGTCGCCATGCGGTGCTGTTTGGCCATCGGGCCGGAGAAGTCGCTCGGCGCGCCATTGGCACGGCCGAGTTCGCGCACATAGGCGGTCAACACGCCGAAGGTGGCCGCAGCAAAACCGAGAGCCGGCACGCCGATGGCAAAACCTGCGCCGACGAAGATGAGGATGTCGGCGATGCGGTCGGGAAACTCGTTCCAGAAAGGACCGTCTGCCTCGCCCTTGCCGCCCTCGACGGCGACCATGCCGTCGAAGAGGTTGCACAGCAGGCGCAACTGGCAAAAGAGGGCGGCAGCGATGAACAGGCTCGCCCTTACGCCATCCTCGCTTTCGCCCGCGAGCCAGAAGGCAAGGCCGGCTAGGGCGGCCGCCAGCATGCTCGCCTGCGAGATCCGGTTCGGCGTGAGGTTCATCGATGCCAGGCGGCGTGCAATGGCCTGCGCCCAGCGGGTGTTGCGACTTGCGAGCGGCCTGCGGTCACCGGTCTCGGTCATGTTCGCCTCGGCTGATGGAATAGTTGTAGATGGCGGCGTAGGTGGTCGAAACCGTAAGCGGCAGCGCGATCGTTTTCAGGATCTCGGGCGTGCCGCTGGCCGCGTGGATCGCGACAAGTACGGCCGAGGAACCAAGGCAGGCGATAAGTGGTGGCAGGACCAGGCGCCAAGCGCCGCTGAACTGCTTGGAAAGCGTGTCGATCGCCGTCTTGAGGTAGAGCGTCAGCAGCGCCGAAAGCGTTCCCTGGACGAAGCCGGCAACAAGCGGCTTCGGCATCGGGTGATGGCGGTTGGCGAAAAGCGCCCAGCCGCCCATGGCGAAAAAGGCGAAGGCCACATGAACGACGCCGCTTGATGCCAGCCCCTTCAATTTGGCGCTCATGTCAGCGACCACCAGTAGCGCGTCAGATGGAAGAAGATCGGCGCGGAAAAGACGACGGAATCGAGCCGGTCGATGAGCCCGCCATGGCCTTCGATCAGATGGCCCCAGTCCTTGACGCCGCGATCCCGCTTGATTGCCGACATGACGAGACCGCCGAAGAAGCCCATCAGGGTGATGATGAGCGACATCAGCGCCGCCTGCGCCGGCGTGAACGGGGTGATCCACCAGAGCGAGGCGCCGATCAAGGTTGCGCTCGCAACGCCGCCGACGAAGCCCTCGACCGTCTTCGACGGCGAAAGGGTGGGCGCGATCTTGGTTTTGCCGAAGAGCTTGCCCCAGACATATTGCAGCACGTCGCTCGACTGAACGACGATGACGAGGAAAGCGATGAGGAGCACGTTGCGTCCCTCGTATCCCGGGATCTGCAGCGTGAGCAGCGCCGGCACGTGCGAGGCGCAGAAGACGCAGATCATCAGCGCCCATTGCACCTCGGAGATCCGGACCAGGAAGTCGCGGGTGTCGCCGCGAAGGACCGCGACGATCGGCATCAGCAGGAAGGCGTAGACGGGGACGAAGATCGAATAGATCCCGTATTGCTCGGCCCAGAGCAGGAAGTAGTTGATCGGCAGGACGACGAAGAAGGCAGCCGCGATCGCCCAGTGGTCGCCGCGGCGCGTGTTGATGAGCGTGATGAATTCGCGCAACGCTGCAAACGAGCAGAAGGCAAAGAGCAGCAACACGCCGACCCGGCCGGCAACGAAGGCGATCGCGATCAGGACCACCATCGCCCACCACGCCTTGATGCGGGCGTTGAGGTTCTCGATCGCGCCGTTCGACCCGTCAGGCGAAAGCTTCTGCTTGAGCACGTAGCCGACGCTCGACGCCAGCACGAGAACGCCGCCGACGCCGGAGAGCAGCTTGAGCATGTCCAGGCTGGCTGTGCTCATGCGCGGTCATCCGTCGATGACGGCGCGAGCGAAAGCAGCGCGGCCTCGGCGCGGGCGATGAACCCTTCCTTCGTCTCCTGCGCCTTGAGGCGCATCGGTTCGCCGAAATTGACGGTGCAGATGAGCGGGATCGGCACGAACTCCCCCTTGGGCATGACGCGATTGAGATTGTTGATCCAGACGGGGACCAGCGCCACGTCCGGGCGCTTGCAGGCGAGGTGATAGAGCCCGCTCTTGAAAGGCAGCAGTCGCGCTTCGGTCTGGTTGCGCGTTCCCTCGGGAAAGAGAATGAGCGACGATCCGTCGTTGAGCACGGCCGCCATCTGCTCGACCGGGTCCTGCGTGCGCGCTTCCGGGTCGCGCTCGATTAGGACGGCGTCGAACACGTCGCGGCCGATGAAGGCCGAAAGCTTCGATTTCAGCCAGTACTCGGCGCCCGCGACCGGCCGGGCGCGTTCCCTGAGCCAAGGCGGCAGGACCGCCCAGATCAGCACGAAATCGCCGTGGCTGGAATGGTTGGCGAAGTAGATGCTCTGCTTTGGCGGCAGGCCGGTCTCATGCCAGATGGCGCGTGCCGCCGTCAGCGCTCGCGCAAACATCATGATGGCGATGGAAGCCAGCTTGGCCATCATCTCGCGCATCATGTGAATGTGTGCCCGATTGGAAACCGGGTCAGCGTCCCGATGCGCCGTTTGGCGTCCCTCGGCCGCGCCCGGATGCGTTGCTTGTCCTGCAAGTCGATAATCAAATGCTGCCCCTCAGCCTGCTGCCCGGCATAACTCCAGGCTGCATTGGTGAATTTTACGCAATTGTGACGGCTTCTCAAGCGGTTGAAATCATAGGCAGCATGATAACGTGCAGACCGTGCCGGATATTCGTTCGCCGGGGCGATTGGACAGAACCCTTGCGGCCGCAAGCCGCACGGCATGGACCTTTGTTTGCGTTGACCACCCGCAACCCAGCCGCTAGCGTGCGGCTTCCAGTAAGAGGAGCGTCGTCCAATGCGCCAGTAATGCCCGGTGAAAACCGAATCGCCTCAACTTCGCTTGCGAAGGGGATGGACGATGGCATTGCTGCGATCCGCATCGACGGACAAACGCCAGGGCATTTCTGCCTGTGATCTCCATTCGCCTTCATGAGCGGTCACATCAGGACAAAGTTTCCAGGGACCGAACATGCAAGATATCTCATCCTGCAATCTCGATATCATCGATCACAATCGCCAGGCGTGGGACCGGCAGGCAAGCCAGGACTGCGAATGGTCGCGCCCGGTCACGCCGGAGATGATCGCCGACGCCCGCAAGGGTCAGTGGCAGGCGCGGCTGACGCCCGGTGACCTGCCTGAGGGGTGGTTGCCCGACGTCAAGGGCAAGAGGATCCTCTGCCTGGCGTCCGGCGGTGGGCAGCAGGCGCCGATTCTGGCTGCGGCCGGTGCCGACGTTACGGTCTTTGACCTCTCCGAGGGACAGCTCGAACAGGATCGGCGCGTCGCCGAACGCGAAGGGTTGCCGCTTTTGGCCGTGCAAGGCGACATGCGCGACCTCTCTGTCTTTGTCGACGAAACCTTCGATATCGTCTTTCACCCCATCTCGAACCTCTACGTTCCAGATATCCGTCCGGTCTGGCGGGAGAGCCACCGGGTGCTGAAAACCGGCGGTCGGCTGCTTTCGAGCTTCTACAATCCGATCGTTTTCGTCGGCGACCGCGATCCGGCCCATGCGGAAATGGGTCTTATCCGCCCGGCCTACCGGCTCCCCTTTGCCGAAGCGGAGCATCTCCCTCCCGATGTCGTGCAGGCCAAGGTCGGGCGCGGCGAGGCCCTGGTGTTCGGACACAGCCTTTCTCAGCAGATCGAGGGGCAATTGCAGGCCGGTTTCCTGCTGGCTGGCTTTCATGAGGATTGGCAGCCGTCGGCTCGTTTCCTGATCGACAGGTTCGTGCCGACCTTCATCGCCACCTTCGCCATCAAGAGCGATCGTCGCCCCTGATGGAGTGAGCCCGGTGTCCCGGCCGGGCCGAAGGTTTACGCGCAGCAAGAGCAACCGCAGCGGCCGGTAGGGCGCTGCGGTTGTCGAACCGGCTTCGTCGCCACCTTTTTACCTCGCGTTACTGTTACGTACTCGCCAAAGCATCGGTTTCGTACTTTCCTGTTCATCAGCGAAACTGGAAAGGGGTCAATCCGTATGCGCTTCATCGCTTTGTTGTTCGTGCCTTTGGCGGTCGCCGTGCTGGGGCTCTCGGGTTGTGCCTCGACGTCCTCGACCAATACGTCCTACACGCAACCCCAGACGTTCGCCCCCGGTCTCGGTGCGGGGAACACGGCCAACGCCACGACGGCGCCGGGCTACTACTGACCTTCCGGCGGTTCGTCTGCTGGCGACAGGCATAATCCGCGGCGGGCGCAGCCGGCCGCGGATGGTTCGCGTTTGCAGCAACGGCCCGAGCCCGGACCGTCGATCCGCTCCCTGGCGGTGACCCGGCTTGCATTCGCCGGCCAAAAGTTGCAAACAGCGGCGAACCATCAGGGAACACGCCATGAGCCTCTCCAAGCGCACCACCCGCCCGCTCGATCACCTCGTGCTGCCGGTGGATACGCTTACCCAGGCGCGGCGTCGGCTTTCCGATCTCGGCTTTACCGTCGCCGACGATGCCCGCCATCCCTTCGGCACCGAAAATGCCTGTGTCTTCTTTACCGACGGCACCTATCTCGAACCGCTCGCCATAGCGTCCCGAGAGGAATGCGAGGCGGCCGCACTCGACGGCAACGCCTTTGTGGCGCGCGATCAGGCTTTCCGGTTCCGCCAAGGCCCGGAAGGTCTTTCGGCGCTGGTCTTCGGCACCGAGGACGCGGCGAGCGATCACATCCGCTTTCGGGCGTGCGGCATCTCCGGCGGTGACATGCTGGAATTTTCCCGGCCGATGAAGCTGCCGGATGGCCGTGAGGGCCTGGGCTCCTTCCGCCTGGCCTTTGCCGCGGATCTTCGCGCGCCGGATCTCTTTCTCTTCAACTGTCAGCGCGTTCGCGCGCTGCCCACCGATCGGGCGGCGCTCGAGCGGCACGACAACGGTGTGATCGGCATCAGCGAAGTGGTGCTGTCGGAAGCCAATCCGACCGATTTCCAGTATCTGCTGCAGGAAGCGGTCGATGAGCGCGAGGTTTCGGCGCATTCCTTCGGCATGGATGTCGCGACCACCAACGCCAAGATCTCGGTGCTGAACGCCGCCGGCATGGAGGCGTTCTTCGGTCGCTCGGTGCGCAATGCCGAACGGGGCTTGCGCGGGCGGGCAGTCGTTTTCCGCGTTGCCGATCTCGAAGCGACGAGGGCGCTGTTTGCCGACAACGATATCGAATTTGCAGAAATGGGCGGGCGCCTCATTGTTCCCGAAATGCCGGGGCAAGGGGTGATCTTCGCGTTTGGAGCTTGATGATGAAAACCAATGCCAGAGTCGTGGTCGGGGAGGGTGCCCGCCAGGTCGCCTTCGCACAGACCGAGAAGTTGTCGCTGATCGCCGGCCCCTGCCAGATGGAGAGCCGTGAACACGCCTTCATGATGGCGGGCGCGCTCTCGGAACTCTGCAACAAGCTCGGGCTCGGCCTCGTCTACAAATCCTCCTTCGACAAGGCCAACCGCACGTCGCTCTCGGGCAAGCGCGGCATCGGCCTCGAAAAGGCGATGGAAATCTTCGCCGATCTCAAGAAGGAGTTCGGTTTCCCGGTCCTGACCGACATCCACACCGAAGAGCAATGTGCACTGGTCGCCCCGACGGTCGATATCCTGCAGATCCCGGCCTTCCTGTCGCGCCAGACCGATCTTCTGGTCGCAGCCGCCAAGACCGGCCGCGCGATCAACGTCAAGAAGGGCCAGTTCCTGGCGCCCTGGGACATGAAGAACGTGCTGGCGAAGTTCACCGAGAGCGGCAACCCCAATGTCATGCTCTGCGAGCGCGGCGCCTCCTTCGGCTACAACACGCTGGTCTCCGACATGCGCTCGCTGCCGATCATGGCTTCGCTCGGCGCACCCGTCGTTTTCGATGCGACTCATTCGGTCCAGCAGCCGGGCGGGCAGGGCGGTTCGACCGGCGGCCAGCGTGAATTCGTCGAGACGCTGGCGCGTGCGGCCGTTGCCGTTGGCGTCGCCGGTCTGTTCGTCGAGACGCACGAGGATCCGGACAATGCGCCGTCGGATGGCCCGAACATGGTGCATCTGAAGGACATGCCGCGGCTGCTCGAAAAGCTGCTGGCGTTCGACGCGATCGCCAAGGGCTGAGCCCCGCGACGCTTCGTGAAATTTTCATGAACCGCAATGGCGCGGTTGTTTTTGCATATTGCGCGCCATTGTAATTTCGAGGCCTTGGCGTATGACAGGCCCCGACCACCCACCGTCCTCAACAGGGAAGAGATCATGACTGCAATCATCGACATCATCGGCCGAGAAATTCTGGACAGCCGCGGCAACCCGACCGTCGAGGTCGACGTGTACCTGGAAGACGGAAGCTTCGGTCGCGCGGCAGTCCCGTCGGGCGCCTCGACCGGTGCGCATGAGGCTGTCGAGCTGCGCGATGGTGGAACGCGTTACCTCGGCAAGGGCGTCGAGCGCGCCGTCGAAGCCGTCAACGGCGAGATCTTCGAAGCGATCGGTGGTCTCGATGCCGAGAACCAGATCCAGATCGACAAGACCATGATCGAGCTCGACGGCACGGCCAACAAGTCGCGCCTCGGCGCCAACGCCATCCTCGGCGTTTCGCTTGCCGTTTCCAAGGCTGCCGCCGAAGCTGCCGGCCTGCCGCTCTACCGCTACGTCGGCGGCCCGAACGCCCACGTTCTGCCGGTTCCGATGATGAACATCATCAACGGCGGCGCGCATGCCGACAACCCGATCGACTTCCAGGAATTCATGATCGTTCCGGTTGGCGCCGACACGATGCGTGATGCCGTGCGCATGGGCTCGGAAGTGTTCCACACCCTGAAGAAGCAGCTCGCAGCCGACGGCCACAACACCAATGTCGGCGACGAAGGCGGCTTCGCGCCGGGTCTCGCCTCTGCTCCAGCAGCGCTCGACTTCATCATGAAGTCGATCGAAAAGGCTGGCTACAAGCCGGGCGAAGACATGTTCATCGCGCTCGATTGCGCAGCGACCGAATTCTTCAAGGACGGCAAGTACGTTCTCGAAGGTGAAGGCCGCACGCTCGAGCCGGGCGCCATGGCTGAATACCTGGCGGAACTCGCTGCCAAGTACCCGATCTTCTCGATCGAAGACGGCATGGCCGAAGACGACTGGGATGGCTGGAAGGCCGTGACCGACCTCATCGGCAACAAGTGCCAGCTCGTCGGCGACGACCTGTTCGTCACCAACTCGGCCCGCCTGCGCGACGGTATCAAGATGGGAGTCGCCAACTCGATCCTCGTCAAGGTCAACCAGATCGGCTCGCTGTCGGAAACGCTCGACGCCGTCGAGACCGCGCACAAGGCACGCTACACCGCCGTCATGTCGCACCGCTCGGGCGAAACCGAAGACGCGACGATCGCCGATCTCGCGGTCGCCACCAACTGCGGCCAGATCAAGACCGGCTCGCTCGCGCGTTCGGACCGGCTCGCAAAGTACAACCAGCTGATCCGCATCGAAGAGCAGCTCGGCCTGCAGGCGAAGTACGCCGGCCGTTCGATCCTGCGCGGCTGATCGCCGCCTGATATTCGTGTGAAAATCGAACCCGCCCACACGGCCCCGTGTGGGCGGGTTTCTATTTTCCTGCCGTTCATGGTCAACGGTCGGTTAATCAATCGCCGCTAATCTGATTGCCGTACTGCGTATCAGGGCGTGAATGCATGTGGACACGGCATCATAAGAAACGGAAACTGGGACGGCTGGTGATGCCGCTGATCGCGGTCGCCTTTCTCTCCTACTTCGGCTATCATTCCATTCACGGCGGCTATGGCCTGAAGGCGACCGAGCAATTCGATCGCCAGATCGTCGAGCGGCAGGCGCGGCTGGATAAGCTCACGAAACAACGGTTGATCCTTGAAAAGGAGGTTCAACTGATGAGTGATGGGTCGCTGGAAAGGGACATGCTGGATGAAAAGGCTCGCCTCGCGCTCAACATGTCGCGAAGTGACGAGATCGTTATTTTTCACCGCGCCGCAAATTAACCTGAATTCAGTTAATTGAAATTTGTAAAGTAAAATCAATTGTTTGCATGGAATGTGAGCCATGCAAATATGGCATTGCTGTGTCTGCTTTCTTTCCCTATGGTAACCGCAAAAGGCTAACCATTGGGAGGAACGAATGGCTCCGCGAAAATCCGCGTCCGTTTCCAGCCGCAAGAGTGCCGCAAAGCCGGCGAAGAAAGACTTCAATGGCGGCACGTTCGCCGAATTCTCCAAACAGGAAGATCTGAGTGCCTACCGCGAAATGCTGCTGATCCGGCGTTTCGAGGAGAAGGCCGGCCAGCTTTATGGCATGGGCTTCATCGGCGGCTTCTGTCACCTCTACATCGGCCAGGAAGCTGTCGTTGTCGGCATGCAGATGGCGCTGAAAGAAGGCGACCAGGTCATCACCGCCTACCGTGACCATGGCCACATGCTGGCCTGCGGCATGAGCGCCCGCGGCGTCATGGCCGAACTCACCGGTCGTCGCAGCGGTCTTTCCAAGGGGAAGGGCGGCTCGATGCACATGTTCTCCAAGGAAAAGCACTTCTACGGCGGTCACGGCATCGTCGGCGCCCAGGTGTCGCTCGGCACCGGTCTTGCTTTCGCCAACCGCTATCGCGGCAACGACAACGTGTCCGTTGCCTATTTCGGTGACGGCGCTGCCAACCAGGGCCAGGTCTACGAAAGCTTCAACATGGCGCAGCTCTGGAAGCTGCCGGTGATCTACGTGATCGAGAACAACCGCTACGCCATGGGTACGTCCGTTTCGCGCGCTTCGGCACAGACCGACTTCTCGCAGCGCGGCGTCTCCTTCAACATTCCGGGTTTCCAGGTCGACGGCATGGACGTGCGTGCGGTCAAGGCCGCCGGCGACGAGGCTGTTGAGCATTGCCGGTCGGGCAAGGGTCCGATCATCCTTGAGATGCAGACCTATCGCTATCGCGGTCACTCGATGTCCGACCCGGCGAAGTATCGCTCCAAGGACGAAGTGCAGAAGATGCGCTCTGAGCATGACCCGATCGAGCAGGTGAAGGCGCGTCTGACCGAAAAGGGTTGGGCGAACGAGGACGAACTGAAGCAGATCGACAAGGAAGTCCGCGACATCGTTGCCGACAGCGCCGATTTTGCCCAGGCCGATCCGGAGCCGGATGCATCCGAGCTCTACACCGACATCCTGCTTTGATCCGGGGAGGGACAAACATGCCAGTAGAAATTCTTATGCCTGCCCTTTCCCCGACCATGGAGGAAGGCACGCTCTCGAAATGGCTGAAAAACGAAGGCGACAAGGTCACTTCCGGTGACGTCATTGCCGAGATCGAGACCGACAAGGCGACGATGGAAGTCGAAGCTGTTGACGAAGGCACGATCGGCAAGCTCCTGATCGCTGCCGGCACCGAAGGCGTCAAGGTCAACACCCCGATCGCGGTGCTGCTGCAGGACGGCGAAGGCGCAGGCGATATCGCCGCTCCGAAGGCCGAAGCGCCGAAGGCAGCTGCTGCCGAAGCGCCGGCCGCTTCCGCGCCGGCTCCGGTTGCAGCCCAGCCGAAGGTCGAAGTTGCCGCTGATCCGGCGATCCCGGCCGGCACCGAAATGGTCACCATGACCGTTCGTGAAGCGCTTCGTGACGCCATGGCCGAAGAAATGCGCGCCAGCGACGACGTCTTCGTCATGGGTGAGGAAGTCGCCGAATACCAGGGCGCCTACAAGATCACCCAGGGCCTCTTGCAGGAATTCGGTGCGCGTCGCGTCATCGATACCCCGATCACCGAGCACGGCTTTGCCGGCGTCGGCGTCGGCGCTGCCATGACCGGTCTGCGTCCGATCGTCGAGTTCATGACCTTCAACTTCGCCATGCAGGCGATCGACCAGATCATCAACTCCGCTGCCAAGACGCTCTATATGTCCGGTGGCCAGATGGGCGCGCCGATCGTCTTCCGTGGCCCAAGCGGTGCCGCTGCCCGCGTGGCCGCCCAGCACTCGCAGTGCTACGCCGCCTGGTACAGCCATATCCCGGGTCTGAAAGTCGTCATGCCCTACACGGCTGCCGACGCCAAGGGCCTGCTCAAGGCTGCGATCCGCGATCCGAACCCGGTCATCTTCCTCGAAAACGAAATCCTCTACGGTCACTCCTTCGAAGTGCCGAAACTTGACGATTTCGTTCTGCCGATCGGCAAGGCCCGTATCCACAAGGTCGGCAAGGACGCGACGATCGTCTCCTTCGGCATCGGCATGACCTATGCCGTCAAGGCGGTTGCCGAACTCGAAGCGCAAGGCATCGATGTCGAACTGATCGACCTGCGCACCATCCGTCCGATGGACCTGCCGACGGTCATCGAATCCGTCAAGAAGACCGGCCGCCTCGTCACCGTCGAAGAAGGCTACCCGCAGTCTTCCGTCGGCACCGAGATCGCAACCCGCGTCATGCAGCAGGCCTTCGACTACCTTGACGCCCCGATCCTCACGATCGCCGGCAAGGACGTGCCGATGCCTTACGCCGCGAACCTCGAGAAGCTTGCGCTTCCGAACGTCGCAGAGGTTGTCGATGCGGTGAAAGCCGTTTGCTACAAATAAGGGGAGGGCCCTTCGATGCCTATCAACATCACAATGCCTGCCCTCTCCCCGACGATGGAAGAAGGCAATCTGGCCAAGTGGCTGGTCAAGGAAGGCGATAAGGTCAAGTCCGGCGACGTGATCGCCGAGATCGAGACCGACAAGGCGACGATGGAAGTCGAAGCCGTCGACGAAGGCACTGTTGCCAAGCTCGTCGTCCCCGCCGGCACCGAAGGCGTCAAGGTCAACGCGCTGATCGCCGTTCTCGCCGCCGATGGCGAGGATGTCGCTGCCGCCGCCAAGGGCGGCAACGGCGCGGCAGCACCGGCACCTGCTGCCAAGGCCGAGGCACCGGCAGCGCCGAGCGCTCCGGCTGCGGCTCCTGCCGCTGCGCCGGCTACAGCCCAGCCGGCCAAGGCCGAGGGCGGCGCCCGCGTCTTCTCTTCGCCGCTCGCTCGTCGTCTGGCCAAGGACGCCGGTATCGACCTTTCGACGATCGCCGGTTCGGGTCCGCATGGCCGCGTCATCAAGAAGGACGTCGAAGCTGCCGTCTCCGGCGGCACTGCCAAGGCCACCGCCGCACCGGCCGCCGGCGCTGCTGCTCCTGCAGCCGCTCCGCTCGCCAAGGGCCCGTCGGACGAAGCCGTTCTCAAGCTGTTCGAGCCGGGTTCCTACGAACTCGTGCCGCATGACGGCATGCGCAAGACGATCGCCAAGCGTCTCGTCGAATCCAAGCAGACGATCCCGCACTTCTACGTGTCGGTCGATTGCGAACTCGACGCGCTGCTGGCGCTGCGTGCACAGCTCAATGCCGCTGCTCCCGAGCAGGGCGGCAAGCCGGTCTACAAGCTCTCGGTCAACGACATGGTCATCAAGGCCCTGGCGCTGGCACTGCGCGACGTTCCGAACGCGAACGTTTCCTGGACCGAAAGCAACATGGTCAAGCACAAGCACGCCGACGTCGGTGTTGCCGTGTCGATCCCCGGCGGCCTGATCACCCCGATCGTGCGCCAGGCGGACCTGAAGAGCCTGTCGGCCATCTCCAACGAGATGAAGGACCTCGGTCAGCGCGCCAAGGACCGCAAGCTGAAGCCCGAGGAATACCAGGGCGGTACCACGGCCGTCTCGAACATGGGCATGATGGGCGTCAAGAACTTCGCCGCCGTCGTCAACCCGCCGCACGCCACGATCCTCGCGATCGGTGCCGGCGAGGAGCGCGTCGTCGTGAAGAACAAGCAGATGGTCATCGCCAATGTCATGACCGTCACGCTCTCGACCGACCATCGCGCCGTCGATGGCGCGCTCGGTGCCGAACTGCTCGGTGCCTTCAAGCGCTACATCGAAAACCCGATGGGCATGCTGGTCTGAGTTGGATAAGGACCGGCCTTCGGGCCGGTCCGTTCCTTTTCGCGCAGTCGAAGGCGGGCCCGGACGATGAAAACAGTTCTCTGCTATGGCGACAGTCTGACCTGGGGCTATGATGCTACCGATGGCGGGCGTCATGCGCTTGCCGATCGCTGGCCAAGCGTATTGCAGAATGCGCTGGGACCGGACGTCCAGGTCATTGCCGAAGGGCTGAACGGCCGCACCACCGCCTATGACGATCATCTCGCCGATTGCGACCGCAACGGCGCCAAGGTGCTGCCGACGGTGCTGCACAGCCACGCCCCGCTCGATCTCGTCATTCTGCTGCTCGGCGCCAACGACATGAAGCCGATCATTCACGGGACCGCGTTCGGCGCCGTGCAAGGGATCGAGCGTCTCGTCAGCCTGGTGCGCCGGCACGCTTGGCCCGTCGCTGGCGAAGAAGGCCCGGACATCCTGATCGTATCGCCGCCGCAGCTCTGCGAAACGGCCAATGCCGGGTTTGCCGCCATGTTTGCCGGCGGCATCGAACAGTCGGCGATGCTGGCGCCGCTTTACCGTGACCTCGCCGACGAACTCGATTGCGGCTTCTTCGACGCTGGCTCGGTGGCGGAGACCACGCCGCTCGATGGCGTACATCTCGATGCGGAAAATACGCGAGCGATCGGCCGCGGCCTGGAACCGGTCGTGCGGATGATGCTCGGGGTCTGAGCATGGTGGGGGGCGTCACCATACGTCCGGCGGAAAGACGTGAGGCGGCGGAACTTGCCATCCTCGTCGACATCGCCGCGCATGGCTTCGCCTCCTGGCTTTGGTACGGCGCGGTTCAGCATGGGGTGACGGATACGGCCTTCGAGCGCGGCCGTAACAAGCTGCGCGAGGAGCCTGGGCCGGGGAATTGGCGCGATGCGCTGGTTGCCGAGGTTGATGACGAAGTTGCCGGACTGTCGGTCGGCTATGGGATTGGGCCGGAAGCGGCCGAGATTGTCGCCAGGCACCCGGTTCTCGAGCCCCTGCTGGCGCTGCAACGGCAGATCGTCGGGCACTGGTTCATCGAGAGCCTCGGCGTCTATCGCCATCAGCGCGGTCGCGGGATCGGCAAGGCGCTCTTGGCAAAGGAATTCGAACGCGCCGGATCGGCGCCGGTGAGCCTGATCACCGAAAGCCACAATGTGAGGGCGCAGGCACTATACAGGGCAAACGGCTTCGGCGAGGCAGCGCGCGTCGAAGCGGTTCCGCTCTTTGAGGAAAGCAAGAAACACGACTGGGTGCTCTTCACCCGCAAGGTCGCTTGAGACAAAGGCAGGAAACACATGGCTGAGAATTACGACGTCATCGTCATCGGTTCGGGTCCGGGGGGCTACATCGCCGCCATTCGTGCGGCACAGTTGGGTCTCAAGACCGCGGTCGTCGAGCGCGAGCATCTGGCCGGCATCTGCTCCAACTGGGGCTGCATCCCGACCAAGGCACTGCTGCGCTCCGCTGAGGTTCTTCATTATGCCCAGCATCCGGGCGCCTATGGCATCAAGATCGAAGGCACGGTGACGCCGGATCTGAAGGCGATCGTCGCCCGCTCGCGTGGCATTGCCGAGCGCATGAACGGCGGTGTCGGCTTCCTTATGAAGAAGAACAAGGTCGACGTGATCTGGGGCGAGGCCAAGCTGACGAAGCCGGGCGAGATCGTCGTCGGCAAATCGACGAAGCCCGTCGTTCAGCCACAGGCACCGCTGCCGAAGAACACCAAGGGCGAGGGCACCTACACCGCCAAGCACATCATCATTGCGACCGGCGCCCGTCCGCGCGCGCTGCCGGGCATCGAGCCCGATGGCAAGCTGATCTGGACCTATTTCGAGGCGATGAAGCCCGAGGAAATGCCGAAGTCGCTGCTGGTCATGGGCTCGGGCGCGATCGGCATCGAGTTCGCCTCGTTCTACCGCACCATGGGTGTCGACGTGACGGTCGTTGAAGTCATGCCGAACGTCATGCCGGTCGAAGACGCCGAAATCTCGAACATTGCCAAGAAGCAGTTCGAAAAGCAGGGCATGAAGATCCACCTTCAGGCCAAGGTGACGAAGGTCGAGAAGGCTGCCAACTCGATCACCGCCCATGTCGAGATGAAGGATGGCAAGGTCGAAAAGATCACTGCCGATCGCATGATCTCGGCCGTCGGCGTCCAGGGCAACATCGAGAACCTCGGTCTTGAGACGCTCGGCGTCAAGACCGACCGCGGCTGCATCGTCATCGACGGCTATGGCAAGACCAACGTTCCCGGCGTCTACGCGATCGGCGACGTTGCCGGCCCGCCGATGCTTGCCCACAAGGCCGAGCACGAAGCCGTCATCTGCGTCGAAAAGATCGCCGGCCTGCCGAACGTTCACCCGATGGACAAGCTTAAGATCCCGGGCTGCACCTATTGCCACCCGCAGGTCGCCTCGGTCGGTCTGACGGAAGCCAAGGCCAAGGAACTCGGCCGCGACATCCGCGTCGGCCGCTTCCCGTTTGTTGCCAACGGCAAGGCGATTGCGCTCGGCGAAGACCAGGGCCTGGTCAAGACGATCTTCGATAAGAAGACCGGCGAGCTGCTCGGCGCGCACATGGTCGGCGCTGAAGTCACCGAACTCATCCAGGGCTTCGTCGTCGCGATGAACCTCGAGACGACCGAGGAAGATTTGATGCACACGATCTTCCCGCATCCGACGATCTCGGAGACGATGAAGGAAAGCGTGCTCGACGCCTACGGCCGCGCGCTCAACGCCTAAAGGGTGTAGCGACGGAACTTTTCACGCGGCTTCGGCATTGATTACTGCCTCGTTTTCAATGCACGGAGATAACAATGAGCGTGAACGGCGTCGGTATTCTGGCTGCGATCATCATCGGCGGTTTGGCCGGGTGGCTCGCAGAGAGGTTCATGAACAGCGACATGGGACTGTTCATGAACATACTGCTCGGCATCATCGGCGCGGTGGTGCTGAACTTTATCCTGGCGGCCTTCGGCATGACCTTTGCCGGCTGGGTTGCCTATCTGGTCATCGGCTTCATCGGCGCCTGCCTGTTGATCGCCGTTGGTCGCGCCGTCAAACGATAGCCTGCCGGGCATCTGCGCTTCCGTCGGGCGTGATATGAAGACGGCCTGACATTTGCCATCGGGCCGTCTATATAGAGCGAAAATGGGTCACCCGGCCTGATGCCGGCCCCGCCGCGACGAGGAAGACAGTATGGTAACGGTATTCGATGCCGTCTCTGACCGGGCGCAACGCGTCCGCCACCCGGAAAAGGCGCACAAGCCCGATACGGAAGTGATGCGCAAGCCGGAGTGGATCCGCGTCAAGGCGCCGATGTCCAAGGGCTACCAGGAGACCCGCGAGCTTGTGCGGTCGCACAAGCTCGTGACCGTGTGCGAAGAAGCCGGCTGCCCGAACATCGGTGAGTGCTGGGACAAGAAGCACGCCACCTTCATGATCATGGGCGAGATCTGTACCCGCGCCTGCGCCTTCTGCAACGTCGCGACCGGCAAGCCGAACGCGCTCGACATGGAAGAGCCGGCCAACATTGCCAAGGCCGTCAAGCAGATGGGCCTCAGCCACGTCGTCATCACCTCGGTCGATCGCGACGACCTGGAAGACGGTGGCGCCGAGCATTTCGAGAAGGTGATCTGGGCGATCCGCGAAGCATCGCCTTCGACGACCATCGAAATCCTGACGCCGGACTTCCTGAAGAAGCCGGGCGCGCTGGAGCGTGTCGTTGCCGCCAAGCCCGACGTCTTCAACCACAACATGGAAACGGTTCCCGGCAACTATCTGACGGTCCGTCCGGGCGCGCGCTACTTCCACTCCGTCCGCCTGCTGCAGCGCGTGAAGGAACTGGACCCGACCATGTTCACCAAATCCGGCATCATGGTTGGCCTCGGTGAAGAGCGCAACGAAGTGCTGCAGCTGATGGATGATCTTCGAACCGCTGACGTCGACTTCCTGACGATCGGCCAGTACCTGCAGCCGACCCGCAAGCACCACAAGGTCGAAGCGTTCGTGACGCCCGAGGAGTTCAAGTCCTACGAGACCGTCGCCTACACCAAGGGCTTCCTGATGGTGTCATCGAGCCCGCTGACGCGCTCCTCGCACCACGCCGGCGACGACTTTGCGCGGCTGCGTGCAGCCCGCGAGAAGAAGCTGGCGGCCGTGGCAGGCTGACAGCCTGGCTGATCAAAAGAAACTCCGGCCCCGCGCCGGAGTTTCACATTGGGTTTCATTCTTCCCGAATTTCGCGGGAGTTTCCATGAACCAGCCGTCAAAACCGGCAATCGTCAACTATGTCGACGATGCCGTTGCCGCCGACCGTATTCGCAGTGCCAGGCGTATCCTCGTTGTCGGGTGCTCCGGCGGCGGCAAGTCGACGCTTTCACTGAAGCTCGCCCGTCAGTTCCAGCTAGCTTATATTTCGATCGATCGGGATATCCGCTGGTTGCCGGGTTGGGCTGAACGTGACCGGGCGGAGCAGCGCCAGCGCATTGTCGAGAAGATCGCCGCCGATCGCTGGGTCATGGATGGCACCAGTCCGTCTTCATTCGATATCCGGGTGCCAAGAAGCGACATCGTGATCTGGGTGCGCATGCCGCGGCTTGTCTGCATACGCGGCGTCGTTACCCGCTGGCTGAAACACTTCGGCCGCACCCGTCCTGAGATGGCGCCGGGGTGCATCGAAAAGGTCGATTGGGATTTCCTTCAGTTCATCTGGACGTTCGAGCAGAAATTTACGCCGCACATCGTCGCAGGTCTGGCGAAGCACGGCCCCGACGTGCCGGTTCTGCAGTTGAAATCGCGGCGCCAGATGCGCAGGCTCCTTGATCTTCTCGGTTCTCCCGCTTAACTCCCCTTTATGCCGCATTTCGAAACCAACCACGTCGTCAAGCACACCGCAGACCAGATGTTCGATCTCGTTGCCGACGTCGAGCAGTATCCGCAGTTTCTGCCGCTCTGCGAGGCGCTGAAAGTACGTTCCCGCAAGGAGCGCGACGGCAAGGTGCTGCTGCTTGCCGACATGACCGTCGGTTACAAGGCAATCCGCGAGACCTTCACGACGCAGGTGCTCTTGAACAAGGCCGAGCGCACCATCGATGTGAAGTACATCGATGGGCCGTTCAAATATCTCGACAACCGCTGGCGCTTCGAGCCTTCGGGCGAGGGGCAGTCGGTCGTGCACTTCGATATCGACTACGAGTTCAAGAGCCGCATTCTCGGCGCCCTGATGGGCACTATGTTCGATCGCGCTTTCCGCATGTTCTCCGACGCCTTCGAAAAGCGCGCCGACAGCATCTATTCGGCCTGAGCGATTTCCGTCAGCATGTCGAGCGCGGTGCGCACGGTTGCGAGCCGGATCTTGCTGCGGCCGATATCGCCGTAACGCATTTCCCGATGCAGCAATGCGCCGTTTCGTCCGGATGCCGCAAGGTGCACGAGGCCGACGGGCTTGTCGTCAGAGCCGCCGCCCGGGCCGGCAATGCCGGTGACGGCAACGGCGAAATCGGCTGCCGAATGCGCGACGGCGCCCTGCGCCATCTCGATTGCCGTCTGTCGCGACACCGCGCCATGGGCGATGAGCGTCGCCGCCTCGACGCCGAGCATCGTTACCTTCGCCTCGTTGGAATAGGTGACAACGCCGCGATCGACGACCGCCGATGAGCCGGAGATCTCGGTCAAGGCGCCGGCGATCAGGCCGCCGGTGCAGGATTCGGCGGTCGCGACCTTGAGGCCGCGCGCCGTAAACGCGGCGATGATTTCACCGGCCTTCACTTCGATATCGGCGGGCCACATCACGAAAGGCTCCCATAGACGACGGTCGCCGTGGCGATGGCGGCGATACCTTCGTCGCGGCCGACGAAACCGAGGCGTTCGTTGGTCGTTGCCTTGACTGAGCAGCGCTCGAGCGAAATGCCGAGCATGTCTGCGAGGTTCTCGCGCATCGTCAGCCGATGCGGCCCGACTTTTGGCGCTTCGGCGATCAGGGAAACGTCCGCGTTGGTGATGATGCCGCCGCGCTCGCGCACGATCTTGGCCGCATGCTCCAGGAAAATGCGCGACGCCGCGCCCTTCCATTGCGGGTCGGACGGCGGGAAATGATCGCCGATGTCGCCGGCGCCGCAGGTGGCGAGCAGCGCGTCGGTGAGCGCATGCAGCGCCACGTCGGCATCGGAATGGCCAGAGAGTTTCTTGGTATGCGCAATGAAGACGCCGCAGAGCGTGACGCCGTCGCCCTCGACGAGCTGGTGCACGTCGTAGCCGTTGCCCGTGCGCACATCGGGCAGGGCAATGCGCTTGAGTTTCTCGTCGGCCATGGCGATATCCCTTTTCAGCGTAAGCTTGACATTGTCGACGGCGCCTTCGACGAGCACGACCTTGAGGTCGGCCCATTCGGCGATCGACGCGTCGTCGGTAAAATCCGCGCGGCCACTTCTCGCCGCATCCCGGTGGGCGGCAAGAATGGCGTGGAGATCGAAGGTCTGTGGCGTCTGTGCACCGTAGAGGCCGTCGCGGGGCACGGTTTCCGTGACCATGCCATCCTTGCCGGCACGCTTCAGCGTGTCTGCGACGGCGACCGCCGGCAGGACAGCTCTGACGTCTTCACTCAATGCCGCAGCGCAGCGCGACAGCAGCGCGTGATCGGCAAAGGGGCGCACAGCGTCGTGGATCATCACGCGGCGCGCGCCGATATCCGCCAGGGCCTCGAGACCGGCGAGCACCGATATCTGCCGGGTCGCGCCGCCATGGACGATGATCACATCGCTGGCCGCGGAGCGCTTGCGTGCGGCGTCGAACAGCGCCTCGTCGTCCGGATGAATGACGACGACGATCGGGCCTGCGCCCGGCCATGTCGCGAAAGTGTCAAGCGTATGGGCGATAACGGGGCGGTCGCCGATGGTTCGGTACTGCTTCGGACCCTCGGCCGATTGTCCGGCGCGTTCGCCGCGTCCTGCCGCAACGATAACGACGCCGCACTTGAGCTGTTCTTGAGGCTGCATTTTCTGTATGAGGTCCCGCATTCGCCGATCTTCGCCGTGATGTACCGCGAAGGGTCGTGCTTTGCCAGCCGAGCTTAGAATTTTGCGCGCCGCGCCGAAATCGCTTGGCAAGTCCGAGAACAATGTCTAAAAATAGTGCAGGAACAACATGTGCCTGAAAGATATGCATTTGCCAATTCCGGCTCTTTCGTCTCCGCTCCGCATCGGATCCATCGAAATCCGCAACCGGGTTGCGCTCGCGCCGATGTCCGGCGTCACCGACCTTCCATTCCGGCGGCTTGCCTGGCGCTTCGGCGCGGGTTTCGTCGTCACCGAAATGGTGGCGAGCCGTGAGCTGGTCGGCAATGCCCAGGAATCCTGGGCGCGGCTGAAGAACTCCGGGATCAAGCCGCATATCGTCCAGCTTGCAGGCCGCGAGGCCCATTGGATGGCGGAGGCGGCGAAGATCGCCGCCGACAACGGCGCCGACATCATCGACATCAACATGGGCTGCCCGGCAAAGAAAGTGACGGGCGGTTATTCCGGATCGGCGCTGATGCGCGACCCCGATCACGCTTTGTCGCTGGTCGAGGCGACAGTCAACGCCGTCGATGTGCCGGTGACGCTGAAGATGCGGCTCGGCTGGGACGAAAACTCGATCAACGCGCCGCTGATTGCCAGGCGGGCGCAAGAGGCGGGCGTGAAGGCGATCACCGTGCACGGTCGCACGCGCATGCAGTTCTACAACGGCAAGGCGGATTGGGATGCGATCCGGCTGGTTCGCGAGGTCGTCACCGTGCCACTGGTCGCCAATGGTGATGTGGAGACGGTCGCCGACGCCGAAGAGATCCTTCGCCGATCGGGCGCGGACGCCGTCATGGCCGGCCGTTCCTCCCAGGGACGCCCGTGGCACGTCGGCCTCCTTGCCGGCGCCGTGAAGCATCCTTCGCCGGCGGAGGTCGCCGATATCTTTGCGGAGCACTACGAAATGATGCTCGAATTCTATGGCGTCGAGGTTGGTTTGCGGCACGCGCGCAAGCATGTCGCCTGGTACCTCGATCGCACCGCCCCCGACATGGCGGGAGCTGAGAAGGCAGCAATCCTGACATCGACCGATGCCCGTTTCGTCCGCGACAGGGCCTGCGCGGCGATGCTCGACGCCGCCCCGGGCAAGCCGGAAGGCGAGGCGGTCGCAGAAGGAATTGCCGCATGACCGAGAAACCGAGCATGCCGGATGCCGTCGCCAACGGCCTGTCGATGGCGGTATTGAACGCCATCCAGAACCCGGTGATCATGGTCGATGCCAAGGGCCTCGTCGCCTTTGCCAACTGGGAGGCCGAATCGTTTTTCGGCGCCAGCGCCAACCACCTGGCGCGCCATGACATCAGCGCCTTCATTCCCTTTGGTAGTCCGCTGCTGACCTTGATCGAACAGGTGCGTGAGCGCAAGGCGCCGGTCAACGAGTATCGCGTCGACCTGAGTTCACCGCGCCTTGGGGCCGACAAGCTCGTCGACCTCTATGTCGCCCCTGTCCTGTCCGAGCCGGGTGCGGTCGTCGTCGTCTTCCAGGAGCGCTCGATGGCCGACAAGATCGACCGGCAGCTGACGCATCGCGGCGCTGCCCGTTCGGTGACCGGTCTTGCCTCGATGCTGGCGCACGAAATCAAGAACCCACTCTCGGGCATCCGCGGTGCGGCGCAACTGCTGGAAACCTCCGCCAACGACGAGGATCGCGCGCTGACGCGGTTGATCTGCGACGAGACCGACCGCATCGTTTCGCTGGTCGATCGCATGGAGGTGTTTTCTGACGAACGCCCCGTCGATCGCGTGCCGCTCAACATCCATTCAGTACTCGACCATGTGAAGGCGATCGCAAAGGCGGGGGTTGCCCGTCACATCAAGTTCGCCGAGCACTACGATCCGTCGCTGCCGCCGGTCTATGCCAACCGCGACCAGCTGGTTCAGGTGTTCCTGAACCTGATCAAGAACGCGGCCGAAGCGATCGGCGAACGCCACGACGGTGAAATCCTGCTGACGACCGCCTACCGGCCGGGCATTCGCCTGTCGGTTGCCGGAACGCGCGAGAAGATCTCGCTGCCGCTGGAATTCTGTGTGCACGACAACGGGCCGGGCGTCCCTCAGGACCTGCTGCCGCTCTTGTTTGATCCCTTCATCACCACCAAGACCAACGGTTCCGGCCTGGGTCTCGCTCTGGTTGCCAAGATCATCGGCGGCCATGGCGGGATCGTCGAATGCGACAGCCAGCAGAACCGCACCACCTTCCGCGTGCTGATGCCGGCCTCAAAGGGCCAGGCCGCGGATGACGACGACATGCCGATGACAAAAGGAAACCTTGCATGACCGGTGCCACGATCCTCGTCGCGGATGACGACGCCGCCATTCGCACCGTGCTGAACCAGGCGCTGAGCCGCGCCGGCTACGATGTCCGCATCACCTCCAACGCGGCGACGCTGTGGCGCTGGATTGCGGCGGGCGATGGCGATCTGGTCGTGACCGACGTGGTGATGCCGGACGAAAACGCCTTCGATCTTCTGCCGCGCATCAAGAAGGCGCGTCCCGACCTGCCGGTGCTGGTCATGAGCGCCCAGAACACTTTTATGACGGCGATTAAGGCTTCGGAGAAGGGGGCCTACGACTATCTGCCGAAGCCCTTCGACCTGACTGAACTGATCGGCATCATCGGCCGGGCGCTGTCGGAGCCGAAGCGCCGACCGGCAAAGCTCGACGACGACACCCAGGACGGCATGCCGCTGGTCGGCCGCTCGGCGGCGATGCAGGAAATCTACCGGGTGCTTGCGCGCCTGATGCAGACCGACCTGACGCTGATGATCACCGGCGAGTCCGGCACCGGCAAGGAGCTCGTCGCCCGCGCGCTGCATGATTACGGCAAGCGCCGCAACGGCCCGTTCGTCGCGATCAACATGGCGGCGATCCCGCGCGACCTGATCGAATCGGAGCTTTTCGGCCACGAGAAGGGCGCGTTTAC
Organism: Ensifer sp. KUDG1; assembly: GCF_050434285.1. Classification (NCBI taxonomy): domain Bacteria; kingdom Pseudomonadati; phylum Pseudomonadota; class Alphaproteobacteria; order Hyphomicrobiales; family Rhizobiaceae; genus Ensifer; species Ensifer sp. KUDG1. Next base: position 123,694 of record NZ_JBNDIG010000012.1, on the reverse strand, counting down.
CGGCGCGCAGATGCGCTCGACCGGTCGCTTCGAGCAGGCTGAGGGCGGCACGCTTTTCCTCGACGAGATCGGCGACATGCCGATGGATGCGCAGACGCGCCTCCTGCGCGTGTTGCAGCAGGGGGAATATACGACCGTCGGCGGCCGCACGCCGATCCGCTCCGACGTGCGCATCGTCGCTGCGACCAACAAGGACTTGAAGCAGTCGATCAATCAGGGCCTGTTCCGCGAAGACCTCTATTATCGCCTGAACGTCGTGCCGCTGCGGCTGCCGCCCCTGCGCGACCGTGCCGAGGACATTCCGGACCTCGTGCGCCACTTCGTCCAGCAGGCCGAAAAGGAGGGCTTGGACGTCAAGCGCTTCGACCATGAGGCGCTGGAACTGATGAAGGCGCATCCCTGGCCGGGCAATGTGCGCGAGCTGGAAAACCTGGTACGGCGCCTGACGGCACTTTATCCACAGGACGTCATCAGCCGTGAGATCATCGAAAATGAGCTTCGCTCGGAGATTCCGGACAGCCCGATCGAGAAGGCGGCGGCACGCCCCGGCTCGCTGACGATTTCGCAGGCGGTCGAAGAGAACATGCGCCAGTATTTCGCAAGCTTCGGCGAGGCCTTGCCGCCGGCGGGCCTTTACGACCGGGTGCTGGCGGAAATGGAGTATCCGCTGATCCTTGCGGCACTCACCGCCACCCGCGGCAACCAGATCAAGGCGGCCGATCTGCTCGGCCTCAACCGCAACACGCTGCGCAAGAAGATCCGCGAGCTCGGCGTTTCGGTCTATCGCAGCTCACGCAGCGCTTGACTTGGTCACACCCACCGTTGCATTTTCGCCACAATGCGTTGCTTGAACGGATGACGGCCGCCGAATCGCGCGTCGTTGCCGTCCTGTTCAATCGATTTGACCCAATCGATTGACGGGGGTGCAGCGCGGCAGCCCAGCTGGGTGGTGAGGTCAACCTTTGACCCGAGAATGCAAGCAAGAGATGCCGCCGCCGGCCGGCGACGGTTGGGGGAACGCTTTTCATGGTGGACGCAATGGCCTTGCCGCTGGGCACAGATGAGGGACTGGCGGCGCAGGATCGTCGTGGGTCCTTTGCCCTGCCGGGCCTGATGTTGGCAACCGGCGCGCTGATCTGCGCGACCGTCTCCCTGCTCGTGCTTCTCGGTCTGACGCCCATCAAGCTCGAACGAAATGTCGTCATCGCCTGCGCGGCGATCAACAGCCTCTTCGTCGTCGGCCTCATCTATCTGATTGCCCGTGAAATTCTGCGTCTCCTGCGCGCCCGCCACAAGGGGCGCGCGGCTGCACGCCTGCACGTGCGCATCGTCGCGCTTTTTTCGATCGTCGCGATCACGCCGGCGGTGCTCGTCGCGATCTTTGCCAGCATCACGCTCGATGTCGGCCTCGACCGCTGGTTCTCGCTCCGAACCCAGGCGATCGTCCGTTCCTCGATCAACGTCGCGCAGGCCTATGTGCTCGAAAATGCGAGCTATCTGCAGGGCCAGACCGTGTCGATGGCCAACGACCTCGAACGCAATCGCCAGCTCTACAGCCTCGACCGTACGGGCTTTGCCGAGCTGATGACGCGCCAGGCGCGGGGACGCGGCATGCTGGGCGCCTTTCTTGTGCGCGCCGACGGCAGCCCCATCGTGCAGGCCAGCATCTCGACCGACCGCCCGCTACCGGCCATTCCTCCGGATGCATTGAAGAGCTCCGTCTCCGGCCAGCCGACCCTGATCCCGCCGGGCATCACCAACCTTGTCGGCGCGGTCATCCCGCTTGACGACATTCCCGGCACCTTCCTCTACACGGTTCGCAACGTCGACCCGGAGGTGATGCGCTCGCTCCGGCTGATGGAGGAGAACACCGCCGAGTACAAGATGCTCGAGGCCGGGCGAACCTTCACCCAGATCGCCTTCGGCGTGCTCTATATCGGCTTTGCACTCATCGTATTGCTTGCCGCGATCTGGACCGCGATCGCGGTCGCCGACCGGATTGTTCGGCCCATCCGCCAGCTCATCGGTGCCGCCGACAGCGTTGCCTCCGGTAATCTCGACGTCGTCGTGCCGGTGCGCGCCGTCGATGGTGACGTCGGTAATCTGTCGCGAACTTTCAACAAGATGGTTTCGGAGATCCGCAGCCAGCAGGAGCAGATCCTGGAGGCCAAGGACGAAGTCGACCACCGTCGCCGCTTCATCGAGGCGGTTCTTTCGGGCGTGACTGCGGCCGTCATCGGTGTTGGCCGTGATCGCCAGATCACCATCGCCAATCCGTCGTCCGAAGATTTCCTGAAGAAGGCGGCGCCGGATCTTCTCGGTGCTGACCTGCGGGAGGTTGCGCCGGAGATCGAGGAGGTGCTGGTCGAGGCCGAAGGGCGCCACCGCAACGATTACCGCAAGCAGATCAACGTCATGCGCGGCGGAACCGAGCGCACGCTGAACGTTCAGGTGACGCGGGAAGAGGGCGGCGAGGCGAACGAATCCTACGTCATCACCATCGACGACATCACCGATCTCGTCATCGCCCAACGCTCGACCGCTTGGGCCGACGTGGCGCGCCGCATCGCGCACGAGATCAAGAACCCGCTGACGCCGATCCAGCTTTCGGCCGAGCGCCTGAAGCGGCGCTACGGCAAGCAGATCAATCAGGACGACAAGGCCGTTTTCGATCAGTGCACCGATACGATCGTGCGCCAGGTGGAAGACATCGGCCGCATGGTGGACGAGTTCTCGGCCTTCGCACGCATGCCGAAGCCGACAAAGGAACGGGCGGATCTTCGCGCGATCCTGAAGGATGCAGTGTTCCTGCGCGAAATGGGCAACAACCACATCAACTTCGTGCGCGACTTTGGCGAGGAGCCGCTTGAGGGCCTGTTCGACGAGCGCATGCTCGGCCAGGCCTTCGGCAACATCGTCAAGAATGCCGTCGAATCGATCGAGGCGGTGCCGTCGGACGCGGTCCGCGGCCAGCCTGTTATCGTGGCGCGTGCGCGAAGCGATGCGGCGACAGGCCGGTTCGTCGTCGATATCATCGACAACGGCAAGGGCCTGCCCACGGAAAACCGGCACCGTATTCTGGAGCCATACATGACGATGCGCGAGAAGGGCACGGGCCTGGGTCTCGCCATCGTCAAGAAGATCATCGAGGACCATGGCGGACAATTGGAATTGCACGACGCGCCTGCCGAATACGACGGCGGTGTCGGGGCGATGATCCGCGTGATCCTGCCGCCTGCCGGAGAAACCGGCAGCGAAGAGAGTTTGAAGGATAAGGGTGCGAGCGATGGCCGCTGATATTCTGGTTGTGGACGATGAGGAAGATATCCGCGAGATCGTGTCGGGTATCCTGTCCGACGAGGGGCACGAAACGCGCACCGCCTTCGACAGCGACAGCGCGCTGGCGGCGATCAGCGATCGTGTGCCGCGGCTCGTCTTCCTCGACATCTGGATGCAGGGAAGCCGCCTCGACGGCTTGGCTCTGCTCGACGAGATCAAGGGACGCCACCCGGATCTGCCGGTCGTCATGATTTCCGGCCACGGCAACATCGAAACCGCCGTCAACGCCATCAAGCGTGGCGCCTATGATTTCATCGAGAAGCCGTTCAAGGCGGATCGCCTGATCCTGATCGCCGAGCGGGCTCTGGAGAACTCCAAGCTCAAGCGCGAAGTCTCGGAACTGAAGAAGAAGTCCGGCGACCCGGTCGAACTGATCGGCACGTCCGTTGCGGTCTCCCAGCTTCGCCAGACGGTCGAAAAGGTTGCGCCGACCAACAGCCGCATCATGATCCAGGGTCCTTCGGGTTCCGGCAAGGAACTGGTCGCGCGCATGATCCACCGCAAGTCGACGCGGTCCGCTGGGCCGTTCGTGGCGCTGAACGCAGCGGCGATCACGCCGGACCGGATGGAAATCGCGCTGTTCGGGACCGAAGGCACGCCGGGCCAGCCGCGCCGTACGGGCGCGCTTGAGGAAGCCCATGGCGGCATTCTCTATCTCGACGAAATCGGTGAGATGCCGCGCGAGACGCAGAACAAGATCCTGCGCGTCCTCGTCGACCAGCAGTTCGAGCGTGTCGGCGGCACCAAGCGCGTGAAGGTCGATGTCCGCATCATCTCGTCGACCGCCTACAACCTCGAAAACATGATCTCCGAGGGCCTCTTCCGCGAAGACCTCTTCCATCGGCTGGCCGTCATTCCGGTTCGCGTGCCGGCGTTGGCCGAACGGCGCGAGGATATTCCGTTCCTCGTCGACATGTTCATGCGCCAGGTCAGCGAGCAGGCAGGCATCCGTCCGCGCAAGATCGGCGACGATGCGCTGGCCGTGCTTCAGGCGCATGACTGGCCGGGCAACATCCGTCAGCTTCGCAACAACATCGAGCGGCTGATGATCCTTGCGCGCAGCGACGGTCCGGATACGCCGATCTCGGCCGACATGCTGCCGACGGAAGTGGGCGACACGCTGCCGAAGATCTCGGCGCAGGGCGACCAGCACATCATGACGCTGCCGTTGCGCGAGGCTCGCGAAATGTTCGAACGTGATTATCTGATCGCGCAGATCAACCGATTCGGCGGCAACATTTCGCGCACGGCGGAATTTGTCGGCATGGAGCGGTCGGCACTGCATCGGAAGCTGAAGTCGCTGGGTGTATGAACCGGAATTCCCGGCCAACCCGCCCGCGCTCGCATGTGAAAGAACGACATGAAGGTAGTCATTTGTGGCGCGGGGCAGGTCGGCTACGGCATTGCCGAGCGGCTGGCGCAGGAAGACAACGACGTTTCGGTGATAGATACGTCGGCAGCGCTCATCGCCAACATCACCGAGAGCCTCGACGTGCGCGGCTATGTCGGCCATGGGGCACACCCGGACGTTCTGGCCAAGGCAGGTGCCGACCAGGCCGACATGCTGATTGCGGTGACGCTGTCCGACGAAGTCAACATCGTTGCCTGTGAAGTCGCGCACGCGATCTTCAACGTGCCGACGAAAGTCGCGCGCATTCGGGCGCAGAGCTATCTGGCGCCTGAGTACGCAAACCTGTTTTCACGCGAGAACGTGCCGATCGACGTAACCATTTCGCCCGAAGTCGAAGTCGGGCGGCTGGTGCTCAGGCGCATTTCCTTTCCCGGCGCGATCGACGTCGTGCGTTTCGCCGACGACCGCATCGCCATGGTCGCCTTCGAATGCCTGGAGGATTGCCCGGTCGTCGGCACGCCGCTGCAGCAGTTGAGCGAACTGTTTCCCGATTTGCTTGCGACGGTCACCGGTATTTTCCGCAACGGCAAGGTGATCGTGCCGCATTCCGACGACCAGCTGCAGGCGGGCGATATCGCCTATGTCGTCTGCGATCGCGATCATGCGCGGCGCACGCTGGCGCTGTTCGGGCATGAAGAGCAGGAGGCGCGGCGCATCATCATTTTCGGCGGCGGCAATGTCGGATATTTCGTTGCCAAGGCGATCGAGGACCACCAGTCGCGCACGCGGGTGAAGCTGATCGAGAGCGATCGTGACCGCGCGGTGATGATGGCCGACAAGCTGAGCAGCACGGTCGTGCTCAACGGCTCGGCCATGGACCAACGGATCCTCGCGCAGGCCGATGTCCAGGATGCCGATCTCGTGGTGGCGCTGACCAACAACGACCAGATCAACATCCTCGGCAGCATGATGGCGAAGCACCTGGGCGCAAAGTCCACGCTCGTCCTCATCAACGAGCCGTCCTACCAGGATTTCGCTGCGACCGCCGGCGTCGATGCCTATGTGAACCCGCGCGCCGTGACGATCTCGCGCGTGCTTCAGCATGTCCGCAAGGGCCGCATCCGCTCGGTCTATGCGGTGCAGAAGGGCATGGCCGAAGTCATCGAGGCCGAGGCTCTCGAAACGTCGCCGCTCGTCGGCAAGGCCTTGCGCGATCTCGAACTGCCCGACGGTATCCGCATCGGCGCGCTCTATCGCGACAAGACGTTCATCCGTCCTGATGGTGCCACCCGGATCAAGGCGAAGGATCGCGTCGTGCTCTTTGCCACCGCCGATGCGGTGCGCCACGTCGAGCAGCTGTTCCGCGTCAGCATCCAGTATTTCTAAAGGCGAGACGATGTCCCGAATTGCCTATGTCAACGGCGCCTACGTGCCGCACGCAGACGCCGGTGTCCATATCGAGGACCGCGGCTACCAGTTTGCCGACGGCGTCTACGAGGTCTGCGAGGTGCGACATGGCTATATCGTCGACCTCACCCGCCATCTCGACCGCCTCGGTCGATCGCTCAGCGAACTGCGCATCGATTGGCCGATGAACAGGGCGGCGCTCGTCCACGTGATCCGCGAAGTCATCCGGCGCAACCGGGTAAGGAACGGCCTGTTCTACATGCAGGTCACGCGCGGCGTGGCGCGCCGCGATCACGTCTTTCCCGTAGCGGAAACACGCCCGTCGGTCGTGGTAACGGCGAAGCGCACCGACGCCGCAGCCATTGCCAGGAAGGCAACCCATGGCATTGCGGCGATCACGGTACCGGAAAACCGCTGGGATCGTGTCGACATCAAGTCGGTCGGGCTTCTGCCCAACGTGCTGGCGCGCCAGAAGGCCAAGGAGGAAGGCGCACAGGAGGCGATCTTCGTCGATGCCGACGGCACGGTGAAGGAAGGCGCGGCGACCAATGTCTGGATTGTTGATCGCGACGGAAACTTGCGCACACGACCGGCAGAACACGGCATCCTAAAGGGAATCACCCGCACCACATTGATGGATGTGGCGGTGCCGCTTGGGATTAAGATCGAGGAGAGGGCGTTCTCGGTGGAAGAGATGCTCGCGGCGCGCGAAGTTTTCATTACGGCCGCTACCAGCATCTGTTTTCCGGTCGTTTCGATCGACGGCAAGCCGATCGGCAATGGTCATCCAGGAAGCATAGCACAGAATATTCGCGAAGCCTTTTTCGGCGTTGCGGAAAAGACATTGATTTGATACCAACTCTGAAGGGGTGTCGGGGAAGGTACTTGTGGCGCCTCTGATTGTTGAATTTGACAAAAATGCACCGGCGCAAAACGCCGGCAAATAAGAAAGAAGCGGCGCGATGGCGGAACGTTCTCAAAACTTGCAGGATCTCTTTCTCAATACGGTCCGCAAGCAAAAGATTTCCTTGACAATTTTTCTCATCAACGGCGTCAAGCTTACCGGCGTTGTGACCTCGTTCGACAACTTCTGCGTCCTGCTGCGTCGCGATGGCCACTCGCAATTGGTCTACAAGCACGCGATCTCGACCATCATGCCCGGCCAGCCGCTGCAGATGTTCGAGAACGAAGAAGCCGCATCCTGACGGGACGTTAGGCACATTACCAAACGTGATTCAAAGTTGTCGTCGATCATTCCGGAGCTCGAGAAGCTCCGCGACGACATGCGCGCGGTCGTCATCGTTCCGGTCTTGAAAAAGACCGGACGGCAGTCCGCAGATATCCTCTCGACCACCACGACGCGCTCGGACGAAAGTCGCCTCGAAGAGGCGACCGGTCTGGCCATGGCGATCGACCTTGAGGTCGTGCATGGCGCCATCGTTCCGGTGGCGCAGCCGAAGCCCGGCACCTTGCTCGGCACCGGCAAGATCGAAGAGATCGGCCATATCCTCGTCGAGCTCGACGCTGGCCTTGTCATCGTCGACCATCCGCTGACGCCGGTGCAGCAGCGCAATCTCGAGAAGGAATGGAACGCTAAGGTCATCGACCGCACCGGCCTCATTCTCGAGATCTTCGGTCGCCGTGCCTCCACCAAGGAAGGCACGCTGCAGGTCGATCTCGCGCACCTCAATTATCAGAAGGGCCGCCTGGTCCGAAGCTGGACCCACCTTGAGCGCCAGCGCGGCGGTGGCGGCTTCATGGGCGGTCCGGGTGAAACCCAGATCGAAGCGGACCGGCGCTTGCTGCAGGATCGCATCGTCAAGCTTGAGCGCGAGCTGGAGCAGGTGCGCCGCACACGGCAGCTGCATCGCTCCAAGCGCAAGAAGGTGCCGCACCCGATCGTCGCTCTCGTCGGCTACACCAATGCCGGAAAATCGACGCTGTTCAACCGCATGACCGGGGCAGGCGTTCTTGCCGAGGACATGCTGTTTGCGACGCTCGACCCGACGCTTCGGCGGCTGAAGCTGCCGCATGGCCGCATGGTCATCCTCTCCGACACTGTCGGCTTCATTTCCGACCTGCCGACGCACCTCGTCGCCGCATTCCGCGCGACCCTTGAAGAGGTGTTGGAGGCGGATCTGATCCTGCACGTGCGTGACCTCTCTGACCCGGACAACCAGGCGCAGGCAAGCGACGTTCTCAGAATCCTTTCCGATCTCGGCATCGACGAGAAGGAAGCCTCCGAGCGCCTGATCGAGGTCTGGAACAAGATCGACCGGCTCGACGACGAATCGCGCGAGGCATTGCGCGGCAAGGCGGCGACGTCCAACAACACGGTGGCCGTTTCGGCGATCACCGGTGACGGTGTCGACGAACTGCTCGCCGAAATCGGCCGCCGTCTTTCCGGTGTCCTGACGGAATGCACGGTCGTTCTCGGCATCGATCAGCTGCAGCTTCTGCCCTGGGTCTACCAGCACGCGATCGTTGATGGTCGTGAAGACCTCGAAGATGGCCGGGTAAGCCTTGATCTCAGGCTGACCGAGAACGAGGCCTCCGAGCTGGAGCGTCGCCTCGGAAACGGGCCAAAGCCGGTCGCGGAAGACTGGTAAGCCATAGCTTTCCCGGGGTCGGCGACTGTCGGCCTCGGTTTTGGGCAAGGGGACGCATGCGAGCACGCGTCCCGCTCGCTCTAGCCCAGTTGCCGTTCGATCGCCTTCGCCGCCTGCCAGAGCTCTTCCATCCGCTCCAGCGTTGCCTCATCCAGCGTCTCGCCGGCAGCACCGAGCTCACGCTCGATATGGGCGAAGCGGCGGCGGAACTTGGTGTTGGTGCCGCGAAGCGCCATTTCCGGATCGGTGCCGACATGGCGGCCGATATTGACGACGGCGAAGATCAGGTCGCCCAGTTCGTCGCTGACCTTGGCGCGGTCCTTTTCACGCAGAGCCTGGCGCAACTCGCCGATTTCTTCCTCGATTTTGTCAAGGATTGGTTCCGGCTCGGACCAGTCGAAGCCGACCTTTGCAGCGCGCTCCTGCAGCTTCAGGGCTTCTACGAGCGCCGGAAATGAGCGCTGCACCGAGCCCAGATGGTTTGCGGCTGCATCAGGCGCGAGGCCACGCTTGGCGCGCTTTTCCTGCCGTTCGACCTTCTCGGCCTGTTTGATTTCATCCCATTGCAGCTTCACCGCCTCGGGCGTATCGGCGTCGGAGCGGGCAAAGACATGCGGATGGCGGCGGATCATCTTGGCGGTGACCGCTTCGACGACGTCGCCAAAGGCGAAGTCGCCGGCTTCCTCCGCCATGCGGGCATGGAAGACCACCTGCAGCAGCAGGTCGCCGAGCTCGTCGCAGAGGTCATGCATATCGCCGCGCTCGATGGCGTCGGCGACCTCATAGGCCTCTTCGATCGTATAGGGCTTGATGGTCTCGAAGGTCTGGACGATGTCCCAGGGGCAACCGGTCTCGGGTTGGCGGAGCGCCGCCATGATGTCGAGCAGGCCCTTTATGTCGCGTGAAGGTTCCATGGATCTCAATTCAGCGGAATGGCGTTTTCGTCCTTGCCCGACTGGTAGCTGTCGGACAGGCTCTGGTATCGGGCGCGGATGCGGGCATCCTGGGCGGCGAGCCGATCGCGGGTTTCAGCGTCGGCATCCCCCGAAAGGGCAGCGATCGAGGCGGAATGCCAGAAGGCGTTGTCCTTCGCGTAGCCACCCGGTTCTAGTCGGAAGACTTCCTTCAGGATCTTCAGGTCGTGCGGGATCGCAAAGGCGTCGCGCGAATCCTCGTGGCTGAAGAAGTAATAGAAATTGTCGAAGCCGGCCCAGGTGATGGCCGAAAGGCACATGGAGCAGGGCTCGTGCGTCGACAGGAAGATGAGATCACGCGTATCCGGCTTTTCCGCCATCTCGTAGAAGCGCTTCAACGTATGGACTTCGCCATGCCAAAGCGGATTTTCCGTCTCGTTGTTGGTTTCGGCCAGCACCAGAGACAGATCGGACTTGCGCAGGATCGCCGCGCCGAAGACCTTGTTGCCGGCGGCGACACCCTTTTCGGTGAGCGGCAGGATATCCTCTTCGATGACGGTCAAAAGCCGTTCGGCGAGTTCTGGTTTTGTCATGTCGCAGGTCTCCGGCAGGTCGTTGACCGCATTTAACGGACGTTGCCCATGCGGCGCAATGGCCGCGCCAAGGTCGGCGATTGAACAGGCTCGGAGATATTTGCTCAAAATGGTGCAGCGCCGAGCAAAACAATACGTGCCTGGAAAGGCATTGAAATTTCTGTTCCTTCAATTGTCGTGCGCCATAAGGGATATTCGCCGCAGCCTGTAGAAGGAACGACCGTCTAACCATGCCGCAGCAGCTCGCCGTTTTCCCCGCATTCTTTCGCGTCGCGCAAAAGCGCGTGGCGGTTTTCGGCAATGGCGACGAAGCCTTCGCCAAGGTGCGGTTGCTGCTGAACACGGAAGCGTCGATCGTGGTCTTCGCCGACGCGCCGGAAGCGGAGTTCGCGCAATACCTTCGTGAACGCGCCATCGAACATATCGCCGCGGCCTTTGCGCCCGAGCAGTTGGACGGCGCCATCCTCGTTTTTGCCGCGACCGGCAATGCCGCCGATGACCAGCGCATCGTCATCGCAGCGCGCGAACGCAAGATCCCGGCCAATGCCGTCGATCAACCCGATTTCTGCGATTTCTTCACGCCGGCGCTCGTCAATCGTGCTCCGGTTGCCGTTGCCATCGGTACCGAAGGGGCGGGGCCGGTTCTGGCGCAGATGATCCGCGCCCAGATCGATCAGCTGCTTTCACCCTCGCTCGGCGTCGTCGCGTCGCTTGCCGCAAGCTATCGCGAGACGGTCGATCGCCTGGTGCCGCGCGGCGTCGCCCGGCGTATTTTCTGGCGCCGGTTTTTCCAGGGCCCGGTCGCCGACAAGATCGCCGGCGGCGATCTGGCTGCCGCCCGCCGTGAGGCGTCGCGTCTTCTCGATGTGCCTGAGAAGGCGAAAGGCCACGTCTGGCTTGTCGGCGCCGGTCCGGGCGCTGAAGACCTGCTGACGCTCCGCGCCCAGCGCGTGATGATGGAAGCCGACGCGATCGTTTACGATGCCCTGGTGCCGCAGGCGATCGTCGATATGGGCCGTCGCGATGCCGAGCGACTGTCCGTCGGCAAGCGCAAGGGCTGCCACTCCAAGTCCCAAGACGAGATCAACCAGCTGCTGGTGACGCTGGCTGCCGAAGGCAAGCGCGTCGTCCGGCTGAAGTCCGGCGATCCGCTGGTTTACGGCCGCGCCGGCGAAGAGATGGCGGCATTGCGCGAAGCCGGCATCAGCTACGAGATCGTTCCGGGTATCACCTCGGCCTTCGCCGCGGCTGCCGATTTCGAATTGCCGTTGACGCTGCGCGGTGTTGCCTCTTCACTGGTCTTCACGACCGGCCATGACCTGACTGGCGAAGTCCTGCCCGATTGGGCGCGGCTGGCGGTCTCCGGAGCGACGATCGCCGTCTACATGGGGCGGACTGTTGCGGCGTCGGTCGCCGGTCGTCTGATGCAGGCAGGCCTTCCGCCGGAAACGACGGTTGCCGTCATAGAGAATGCCAGCCGCGCCGATCGTCGTCTGCTGCACGGCACGCTGAAGGATCTTGCGGATCTTGAAAACCGCAGCGAGCTTGCGGGTCCGGTCATGGTCATCATCGGCGATGCGGTCGCCGGCGCCAACTTCGAGCGGTCCGAACCGCTGGTCGCAGGCAAGGTGCGCGGCGAGAAGAAAAACGTTGAAGCCGCCTTCGGGCGCAACGAACAGATATTGAATTGAGGAAGAGGTCATGGTGAGCAAGGTTTTGACGGCAAATCGACTTTCGGACGGCATCTCCGTCTGGCTGGATGCCGCGGGCAACTGGGTCGAGCAGCTTCAGGATGCCTTCATCGCCCGCCATGCCGAGGCCGTGACGGCGCTCGAAGCCACCGGCAAGCAGGCGTTCGACGACAACAAGGTTGTTGATGCCAATGTCGTCGATGTCGAAGAGATCAACGGCACGCTTCGTCCGCTGCGCATGCGCGAGCGTATCCGCGCCGAAGGCCCGTCGATCCCGTATGCTGCCGGCTACAATGGCCTGTCCGGCCCGAAACACGCTGCCTGAGGAACCGATACCCGATGTACCGTTATGATGAATTCGACCACGCCTTCGTTTCCTCCCGCGTCGAACAGTTCCGCGATCAGGTCGAGCGCCGCCTGAGCGGTGAGCTTGCCGAGGACGCCTTCAAGCCGCTGCGCCTGATGAACGGCGTCTACCTGCAGCTTCACGCCTACATGCTGCGCGTCGCCATTCCCTATGGCACGCTGTCGAGCCGCCAGATGCGCATGCTCGCCCATATCGCGCGCAAGTATGACCGCGGCTACGGTCACTTCACCACGCGCCAGAACATCCAGTATAACTGGCCGCGTCTGTCGGACACGCCGGATATCCTGCAGGAACTGGCAAGCGTCGAGATGCATGCGCTCCAGACCTCGGGCAACTGCATTCGCAACGTCACCGCCGATCACTTCGCCGGCGCGGCCGCCGATGAGGTCGCAGACCCAAGGCCTTACGCCGAGATCTTGAGACAGTGGTCGAGCGTGCACCCGGAATTCTCGTTCCTGCCGCGCAAGTTCAAGATCGCCGTCACGGGTGCCGAGCGCGACCGCGCCGCGATCCAGGTTCACGACATCGGCCTGCACCTGAAGAAGGACGAAAACGGCCGCATCGGCTTTGCCGTCTATGTCGGCGGTGGCCAGGGCCGCACGCCGATGATCGCCAAGAAGATCCGCGACTTCCTGCCGGAAGAGGATCTGCTCTCCTACACGACAGCTATCATGCGCGTGTACAACCTGCACGGCCGCCGCGACAACAAGTACAAGGCCCGCATCAAGATCCTCGTGCACGAGACTGGCGCCGAAGAACTGTCGCGTCAGGTCGAGGTCGAATTCGCGGCGCTGAAGGACACTGAGCTGAAGCTGCCGGAGACGGACATCCAGGCGATATCGACGTATTTCGCGCCGCCGGCCCTCGAAAACCGCGCCGAAGGCTGGGAGAGCCTGGCACGCTGGAAGAAGACCGATCCGGAATTTTCCCGCTGGGTGCAGCAGAACGTGCAGCCGCACAAGCACCCGGACTACGGCATGGTGACGATTTCGCTGAAGCCGATCGGCGGCATTCCGGGCGATGCCAGTGACGCGCAGATGGATGCCGTTGCCGATATCGCCGAGGAATACGCCTTCGACGAAATCCGCGTCAGCCACGAACAGAACCTGATCCTGCCGCATGTGGCGCTGGCCGATCTCGAGCCGGTTTACCGCGCCCTGGTCGCCTCCGGTCTTGCCACTGCCAATGCCGGCCTGATCACCGACATTATCGCCTGTCCTGGGCTGGACTACTGCGCGCTTGCCAATGCGCGCTCCATCCCGGTCGCGCAGGAGATTTCCACCCGCTTCGGTTCGCCGGAGCGTCAGGCCGAGATCGGCGAGCTGAAGATCAAGATCTCCGGCTGCATCAATGCCTGCGGTCATCACCATGTCGGCCATATCGGCCTGCTTGGCGTTGAAAAGAAGGGTGCGGAACTCTATCAGATCACGCTTGGCGGCTCCGGCGACGAGAACACCTCGATCGGCGAGATCATCGGCCGCGGCTTCGAGCCCGAAAAGGTGACGGACGCCGTCGAGACGATCGTCGACACCTATCTGGGACTGCGCCGCGACAGGGAGGAGACCTTCCTCGAAGCCTATCGCCGCGTCGGCCCACAACCCTTCAAGGATGCGCTCTACGGCAGCGCGCAGGAAGCTGCCTGAGGCTCCGAGGAACAGACATGACGAAAATCTGGAAGGAAACCGGTTTCGTGGGCGATGATCCCTGGATCATCGAGACGGAAGAAACCAAGGCAGGCTCGAACGAGAAGGCGATCGTCGGTCTCGACGCGTTCCTCGCCAAGGTTGCAGACAGCGACGAAACCGGCCTCGGCGTGGTCATCGCGCCGGCCGACGACGTGACGAAGCTTGCACCACACCTCGATCGCCTGGCGTTGGTGGCGGTCGCGTTCCCGGCGTTCAATGATGGCCGCGCCTTCAGCCATGCGTCGCTGCTGCGCGCGCGTCTCGGCTTTAGCGGCGAGGTGAGGGCGGTCGGCGACGTGCTGATCGACCAGATCCCGCTGATGCTGCGTTGTGGCGTCGAAAGCTTCGCTGTCAGCAATGCTACGGCTCTGAAGCGCTTGTCCGAAGGACGCCTGCCGGGCATTGCCGTGCACTACCAGCCGACCGCCAAACCCTCCGCCGACGCTAAATCCTATAGCTGGCGGCGGGTATCATAGGGTAGGGTTGGCCGCGACAGTGTGAAGCACGCCGAAATTCCCAAAAACGACTATATTTGGAAGAGATTTCCTTTCAACAAGGCGTAGCTTGGAATATCGGCTTATTGTTGATAGACAGGGTCATCATTTACAGGACTTGTAGCTAAGATGAATGCTCCGGCAAAAACGGAAGATTTCGCGATCCAGGCACCGGCGGGCGTCTACGTCGAGACGGTGACCAGCGTTGAACACTACACGGATCGGCTCTTCCGCTTCCGCATGACCCGCCCTGCCGAATTCCGCTTCCGCTCGGGCGAATTCGCGATGATCGGCCTGATGGTCGGCGACAAGCCGGTCTATCGCGCCTATTCGATCGCCAGCCCCGCCTGGGACGAAGAACTCGAATTCTTCTCGATCAAGGTGCCGGATGGCCCGCTGACCTCGCACCTGCAGGGGATCAAGCCGGGCGACAAGGTGCTGATGCGCAAGAAGCCGACTGGTACGCTGGTGCTTGATGCGCTGGTTCCCGGCCGCCGTCTCTACATGTTCTCGACCGGCACCGGCATTGCACCCTTCGCAAGCCTGATCCGTGATCCCGAGACCTATGAAAAGTTCGAGGAAGTCATCCTCACCCATACCTGCCGCGACGTCGCCGAGTTGAAATACGGCTTCGATCTGGTCGAGGAAATCCGCAACCACGAATTCCTGAACGAGATCGTCGGCGACAAGCTGCGCCACTATGCGACCGTGACCCGCGAGGAGTTCCCGTTCAAGGGCCGCATCACCGACCTGATGGTGAACGGCAAGTTCTTCTCCGACCTCGGCCTGCCGCCGCTCGATCCGGCTGTCGATCGCGGCATGATCTGCGGCTCGACCGCGATGCTGAAGGACACCAAGGAAATCCTCGAGGCCGCAGGTCTCACCGAAGGTGCCAACAACAAGCCGGCAGAATTCGTGATCGAACGCGCCTTCGTCGGCTGACCCTTTTTTGTGCAATTTATCGTTCGAGGGGCGCGCCAAGGGTGCGCCCCTCGTCGTTTAAGGCGAAATGCCATCGAGCTATGCGTCGGCGGTAGTTCCGCCTTTCCCATTCTGCGTACCGCCCTGCGGTCCCAACGGCTATCGTGCTCCTGCAAATCTTCATAGCGTGCGCACGCAGACATGCGAAAATAGGCGCACGACGAACCAAGCCCGCGCCGTCCTGATATGAGCCTCGTGGGCCATTTCTGGGAGTGCCCGATGAGCCATGTTCCGCCAACCGACCTGGAAGCCAGGATCCGATGCAAGCCGCTGCGTGATCGCATCGCCACGCCGGAAGAAGCGGCTGCGCTGATCAAGGACGGCATGACCATCGGCATGAGCGGCTTCACCAAGGCCGGCGACGCTAAGGCCGTGCCGCTTGCCATGGCCGAACGGGCCGCACGGGAGAAGTTTCGCATCACGCTGATGACCGGCGCCTCGCTCGGTCATGACATCGACAAGACGCTGACGGAGGCGGGAGTTCTTGCCCGGCGCCTGCCGTTCCAGTCGGATCCGGTTCTGCGCGCTGCGATCAACCGCGGCGAGGTGATGTTCATCGACCAGCATCTGTCGGAGACCGTGGAGCAGTTGCGCTCCGGCCAGATCAGCCCGATCGACTATGCGGTGGTCGAGGCGGTGGCGATCACCGAAGACGGCGGCATCGTTCCGTCGACATCGGTCGGCAATTCCGCAAGCTTCGCGATCCTGGCGAAGAAGGTGATCGTCGAACTCAATCTCAGCCATAGTCCCGAACTCGAAGGCCTGCACGATATCTTCATTCCGGCGAAGCGCCCGAGCCGCACGCCGATCCCGGTCGTCGCCTGCGACAGCCGCGCCGGTTCACCCTATATCCCCGTCGATCCCGAGAAGATCGTTGCCATCGTCGTCACCGAGAAGGAGGACAGCGCCGCGCGGATTTCGCCGCCGGATGCCGAGACGACGGCGATCGCCGGCCATCTGATCGGCTTCCTGGAGGAGGAGGTGCGCAAGGGGCGGCTCGACATGACGCTCAATCCGCTGCAGGCCGGCATCGGCGTCATCGCCAATTCGGTGCTGAGCGGCCTCGTCGACAGCCCGTTCCATGACCTGCGGATGTATAGCGAGGTGCTGCAGGACAGCACCTTCGAGCTTTTCGAAGCGGGCAAGCTGAGCTTTGCCTCGGCCTCGTCGATGACGCTCTCCAGCGCCTGGGCCGATCGGGTGTTTCGCAATATCGGCGCCTACAAGGACAAATTGGTGCTCCGTCCGCAGGAGGTGAGCAACCACCCGGAGATTATCCGTCGCCTGGGCGTCATCGGCATCAACACGGCGCTCGAATTCGATATCTACGGCAACGTCAACTCGACCCATGTCGGCGGCACCGACATGATGAACGGTATCGGCGGCTCCGGCGATTTCGCCCGCAACGCCTTCCTGTCGATCTTCGTCGCCAAGTCGGTTGCCAAGGGCGGGGCGATTTCATCTGTCGTGCCGATGGTCTCCCATGTCGACCACACGGAGCACGACGTCGATATCCTGGTGACCGAACACGGCCTTGCGGATCTGCGCGGCCTGGCGCCGCGCGAGCGCGCACCGGTTATCATCGAGAACTGCTGCCACCCGGCCTATCGGGCGCTCTTGTCGGATTATTTCGGCCGTGCCGTTTCTACCCGTGGCGGACAAACGCCGCACATTCTGGAAGAGGCTTTCGACTGGCATGTACGTCGGCTGAAGACCGGCAGCATGATGCCGGTGGCCTGACGCGTTTTGACGAAACCAGTGCGAAAGCAATCGCTTGCCGTGGTTTCTTCTGGTGGAGACAATGCTTCTTCAGGCGTCTGACAGGTAGCTCATCAGCTCAGCCATCGCGGCCGATGCGCCTTCCGCATCGGCCCGCTCGATCGCATCGATCACCGTGACGTGGCGGCGGACCGAGCCGGCCATCTTTTCAGGCGAGGACGAAGCAAACCAGATGCGGCGGGCATGTGTCTGCAGCGGCGCAAGGGCTGCAGTCAGGAACCGGTTCGGGCAGGCTTCTTCCATCAGTTCGTCGAACACTTTGTCGGCGACGAGAAAGCCCTCCATATCGCCTGCCTCGAGGCAGGCGGCCATCTCCGCACCGCAGGCTTTCATCGCGCTTCTGTCTTCGGCGCTTGCGTGCGCTGCGACCAGAGCGGCCGCAAGCGGCTCCAGCTTCTGGCGCGTCTGCATGACGTGCACCTGATCGTCCGGCCGGATCGTGGTGATTTGCAAGCCGACGCGGGGACGGATATCCATGAGACCCTGCCAGGCCAGCTTCTGGATCGCCTCGCGGACCGGTGTTCGCCCAAGTCCGGCAAGTTCGATCAGCTGTCTCTCGGTGACCAGGGCGCCGGGCTCGAGCTTCAACGTGACGATCAGGCGTTCGAGCGCGAGGTAGGCGAGGTGAGCCTGGGATTGCGGTGACATGCCGTTCCTTTGGTTCTGATATATCAGCAGCTTGCACGATTTCGTGCAGCC
The DNA here is from genome assembly GCF_050434285.1 of Ensifer sp. KUDG1. Lineage (NCBI taxonomy): Bacteria > Pseudomonadati > Pseudomonadota > Alphaproteobacteria > Hyphomicrobiales > Rhizobiaceae > Ensifer > Ensifer sp. KUDG1. Next base: position 105,785 of record NZ_JBNDIG010000012.1, on the reverse strand, counting down.
AGGCAAGCGCCCAGATTGTCCGGATTTGCGCCGGTCACGAGCCGTGGTTTTCCGGGGTGCGCAATCAAATAAGCGAATGCTTAAAAAATACGAATTTCAAAGGCATGAATAAACGAACCTCATAGGACGTTTCCAATCGGAATCGTGTTGACGAACCGAAAGGTGCTTGCCACTCTCCCAACAGGGCCCGCACACGAAAGAGGTGTGAGGGCCGTTGCGGCAAGAACCTGGTTGCATGTTTCCTTGGTCGTTGGCGATCGAAGCCAACAGGAACAAGGTTGGGCAACAACCGTCAGCCATCGGCGTTGAGGGGCGCAAGATGCAAGTGGGCGCGTTTCTGGTCTGGTCCTTGATGGCATTTGCGGCGCTGCTGGCCGTACCCGCAGTCAGTCACACCAATGCATTGACGACGTTTTCGCTGATGGCCTCCTCTGCCGCCTTCGTCGGCATGGCGGTCGCCCAGTTCATGGCTGCACGCCCGCCGTTCGTCGAAGCACTCTTTGGTGGCCTCGACCGCGTCTATCACTTTCACCGCAGGATAGGCATTTCGGTGCTCTGTCTCATCCTCGTGCACTATTTCCTGAAACCCGACTTCAAGGGCCTGGCGCTGACGAGCGGGCTGAACCAGCTTGCCGCATCCGCCGGAGAGTACGCGTTTTACGGTTTCGTCGTTCTGCTCGTTCTCAGCATCGTCAAGACCATTCCGCGGACGAAGATCGAGATCCCCTACCATCTCTGGCGCTACACGCACCGCTTCATCGGCCTGCTCTTCGTGATGGTCGCTTTCCACCAGATGTTCATCAAGCGTCCCTATGACGGCACCGCGCTTCTGGCTGTCTATCTCAACATGTTCGCAGCACTTGGCATCCTCAGCTATGCCTATACCCAGCTGCTGCCGTGGCTGCGAACCCGCGGCTACGAAGTCTTCGATGTCGCCCGGGAGGACGGGGCGACGGTGATTGCGGCGCGGCCGCTGCTGCGTGCCCTGCGCGCCAAGCCCGGGCAGTTCGGTTTTCTGCGGGTGCTGAAGCCGGGGCTGCGTGAGCCGCATCCGTTCACGATTGCCGGCATCGAACCTGACGGCATCGTGCGCTTCGCGATCAAGCCGCTTGGCGATTACACCCAGGCCCTGCGCGACGGCATCGCTGTCGGTGACCGGCTGAAGCTCGAGGGCGGTTATGGCCGCTTCAACCACCGCCGTGGCGGAAAGAAGCAGATCTGGCTCGCCGGCGGCATCGGCGTCACTCCGTTCCTGGCGATGGCGCGGCATCTCAAGGGCGACGAGGGGCAGGACATCCACATGGTCTATTGCGTGCGCGACCGGCGCGAGGCGATCGGCCTGGAAACCTTCGAGGGGCAGGCCGGAAAGCTCGGCAACTTCACGTTTGTCCTGCACGACAGCTCCGTGGACGGTCGTCTGGACGCGGCCAAGCTTGCGAGCGGCAGCGCGATCGATCCGGCGGACGCCGATCTCTGGTTTTGCGGCCCGCCACCTCTCAGGGAGGCGATCGTCAAGGGCCTGAAAGATCTCGGCAAGCGGCCGAATCGGGTTGAGTTCGAGCAATTTCAGTTTCGATAGTGCAGCAGATTTCAGTAGCGACTCTATTTTTAGGGAGTGGGTTTCATGCGCGGTCTGCAGAGAAAGCGAGAAGGCACCTCGTTCTTGTCCGGTTTTGGCCGCGGATCTTTGGCCGCTTCATTCGCGGCGCTGGTCGCCGTCTCGCTCTGTCCCGCTGGCGCCTCGGCGCGCGATGCCTTCGCGGAAGATGCCTTCTCCACCTACAAGGCCAATGTCGACAACGGCAAGTACATGTTCAACGCTGCAGGCTGCGGCGCTTGCCACGGCTCCGGCGACAACACCGAACTGCTCTCCGGTGGTATGGAGATGAAGACGGCGATCGGCACCTTCTATGCGCCGAACATATCGCCGCACGCCAATGGCATCGGCGGTTGGAGCAATGCGCAGTTTTTGAACGCCGTGCTGGTCGGTCTCGACCGGGAGGGCAACAACCTCTATCCGGTCATGCCCTACACCTCCTATGGCGGGATGAAGCCGGAGGATGCGCTCGACATCAAGGCCTATATCGAGACGTTGCCCCAGGCGGACGCGGCGTCGAAAGAGCATGAGATCGCCTTCCCATTCAGTCGCCAGACGACGATCACGCTGTGGAAGCGCAGCCACTTCACGGTGCCGGCCTACCAGCCGCGCGAAGAGACGCAAGCCGAGCGCGGTCGCTATCTGGTCGAGAATGTCGGCGGCTGCGGCGATTGCCACACGCCGCGCACCACGACCTACGGGCTCGACCTGGAGCGCGCCTATGAGGGGGAAAAGGATCTGAGCGGCGCGGTCGCGCCCGACATCAGCAAGGCGAAAATGGCCGGTCTTGCCTCGCCCGACGTTTTCACCAAGGGCTTGATCGAGGAAGGCAAGAAGCTCTCGGGCGCGCCGATCAGCGATCCGGTGATGCGGCGTATCGCCAAGGGGCTGAACGTTCTTTCGGACGACGATCGCCGTGCGATCTATGCCTTCCTTGCCGATCGCGAGGTAAAGGCGCCGGCGCCGGTGGCGCAATCGGTCACGGCCGTCTGCAAGGAGAGCACGGCGACCGAAGCGCTCGGCGGCGGCGATGCGGCGCTGGCGCAACAGGCCGATGCCTTCATCGGCAGATATTGCCGCAATTGCCACGGACCGGGCGAGAGTTCGCAAGGCAGCTACCCGGCAGGCGACCTCGCTTCGATTGCCGCCGACGCAAACTTCGTGACCCCCGGTGACGCCGCTAAGTCGCGGCTCTACGCGACTGTCGTCAGCGGCCGCATGCCGCTCGGCAAGCGGCCCTCTGCCGAGGAGATCAAGGTCTTGGAGGACTGGATCAACGCCCTGAACGAAAAGAGCCTGCCGCAGACGGTCGCCGAGAAACCGGCGCGCGCCCGCCCCATGTTGGGTTATGGCCAGTTCGTTGACGCGGCGCTGAAGGACATTGAGACGGTCAGCGCCCTCGACCGCCCTTACATGCGCTACTTCTCCTATCGCGACCAGTACAACGGCATGATGGGCTGCGAGGACGACCAGACATTCATGAAACGGATGGACGTGCTTGCCGGCGGCTTCAAGAAGCTTCTGAATTCGCTTTCCTACGGGCCGAAACTGGTGCTTCCGACAGAGGTCGATGGCACCAACGGCTTGCTGGTGCGCGTCGATCTGCGCGAACTGCAATGGGATACGGCGGACTATGACTTCCTGATCAAGCGCTACTTCTATGGGGTCGATCCCGACAGCGACGCGTCGCTTTCGGCGCTCTCGAAGGAAACGGCGACGCAACTGCCGATCATGCGGGTCGACTGGTTCATGAGCAACGGCGCGCGGCCGGAGATCTACAACCGTCTGATGAAGTTGCCGACCCAGATCGCCGAACTCGAGAAGCGCTTCAAGATCGACGTCGCCGGCAACATTCGCAGGCGCGACGTGCTGAGGGCCGGGTTTGCCGACGGATCGTCGGGGGTCTCCGACCACAACCGCATGCTCGAACGGCACGACATGCCGTTCGGCGGCTACTACTGGAAGTCCTATGATTTTGGCGGCGACGTCGGCAAGCAGGTGCTGAAGCGCTTCCCGCACGGGCCGCGAGAGCTGGCGCCGCTCGACGCGGGTCTCGTGCCGTTTGAGCATGATGGTGGCGAGATGATCTTCTCGTTGCCGAACGGCCTGCAGGGCTACTACCTCTCGACCTCTGCCGGAAAGCAGCTCGACGTTGGGCCGACGACGATCGTGTCGTTCCGTAAGCGACCGATCGGCAAGGGTGTCGAGATTATCAATGCGCGGTCCTGCGTCGATTGCCACGCCGACGGTATCCTTTCGAAGCGTGATCAGTTGCGCGAGCAGATCGAGACATCGACGCTCTTCAGCAAGGACCAGCAGGACGTACTGCTGGCGATGTATGTGAAGCAGGAGGAACTGGACGAAACCTATCGCAAGGACCGCGAGCGCTTCGTCAACGCGCTGAAGGTGCTCGGCGTCACCGAGCCGACGCCCGACGGCGGCCTCCAGAGCAAGCACGCGCCGGGCGAGGCCGAGATCATCACCTACTTCGCCGACAAGTACGAGGACGAGCTCGATTTCGATGCCCTGGCGGCCGAGTTCGACATGACGCCCAAGCAATTCTCCGAGGCGATCAAGCGGGTGACGAACACCGATGTCCTGCGCCTCGGGCTTGACTGGGTGACGACGCTGGAAGCCGGCGGCACCATTCCGCGCAACGAGGTCGAGCAGCAATATGCGTTGCTGATGGCGCCGCTCACCCAGCGCCGTCCGCTCGACACGACGGCGATCGTCGTTGCCGGTTCCGAGCCGATGGCGGACGCCAGGCCGCAGTCGATCGCCGCCGCCGTGCCGGACTATCGCAAGGACGATGTGGGGGCTGACCACAAGCTCGAACTGGCGCTGAACGTGAAGTCGACGACGGCCAAGGTCGGCGACGAGCTTTCCTTCGAACTCACCGCAAACCAGGCCTGCGAGCTTCAGATCCTCTATGTCGAGGAGAACGGCAATGTCGAGGTCATCCCCGACGTCATGATCGGCGACACCACGCTTAAGCCGGGCGAGCGGCGTCTGATCCCGCAGCCGGGCACAGGCACGCTCACCTTCGACACGCCGGCGCCGGCCGAAACGATGCTGGCCTTCTGTCGCGCCGGCGGCCTCGGCGACCAGAGGCTGACGGTGGAAAAGGCACGCCAATATGTCGCGACCTCGCGGTTGCCACCGACGCGGGGGCTGGCGATCAACCTGGCCAAGCGGGCGCAGGGCGATGCCGGTGCCAGCAGTGTTCAGATGGTGACGTTTGAGATCAAGGATTGATGGGCGAGCCATGGTTCAGCTACGGGCACTTCTCCTCGCTTCGGCCGCTTTGGCGGTTTTCGCTGCGCCGGCCATGGCGTGTGACGGTCTTCGCCTGGCTTCGGAGGCGCTGAACCGCGCCGACGAGGCCGGCACCAAGGTGGCGGCCGATCCCATAAACATGAAAGGCTGCTCGGCTACCGAGATCGCGCTGACCCGGCGCGTCGTGGCGCTCGCAACCTTCAACCGCATTGCAGCCGCGGTGGGGCAGGGCGCCAAGCTTGAGACCTTCGAAACGGAACTGACGGCCGCGAGCCGCGACGCCGGCGGCCCCTGGCAGATCCTCGACGCGCTCGGCGATATCAAGCGCGAGCGCAAGGATTACGACGCCGCGGCGACAGCCTATCAGCAGGCACTGGAAGATGGGGCAAACGAGGAACTGACGCCTGATTGGATGGCGCCGGACAAGGCCTATATCGAGCGGCTGGACCGCCTGGCCTCGGAAATGCGGCTCGCCGCAACCAAGCCGGTCAAGCTCGCCGCGCGCGGCGCCTGCAAGTTCTCCTATCGCGGTGTCTCGATCCGGAAGAAGGCGACGCCGGTGCGCTATGTCTTCGGCACGGCCGAGTTCACGCCCGAAGGTCTCGAGTCGGCCAAGGATCTATTCGAGTGCCTGAAGTCGGCAAAGCCGCCCGCAATTACCCTGATCGGTCACACCGACCCGGTCGGCACGCCCGAGGCGAACATGGTCTTGTCGATCGCCCGTGCCGAGGCCCTGGCGCATTACCTTGTCGATGCAGGCTATCCCGGCACCTGGACCGTTGTCGGCAAGGGCGAGGAGGAGCCGTTCAAGCCGGACGATCCAAGTGCCTATGACGAGATGATGCTGAACCAGCTCGACCGGCGGGTGGAAGTGGATGTGGGCAAGTGAAGGGGCTGCGCGAAATCCTGTTGGCGACAGGCTTGATCGCCTTGCCTACATACGCCAACGCGGCGACCTCGGCGCTTGTTGTCGGCGTCGATGTCTATCCGCACGAAGTGAGCCTCGACGGCGCGGTCAAGGATGCGCTCGACGTTGCGCAGGCGCTGAAGGCGGCTGACGTCGGTCCGATCCGCCAGTTCGTCAATGAACAGGCAACGAAGGCGGCCATACGCTCCGCCTGGACCGATTTGGTCGCGGGTGCGACGCGCGGCGATACGATCGTCTTCACCTATGCCGGGCACGGTGCGCAGATGCCGGAACTGGTCGCCGGCAGCGAGGAGGACGGGCTCGACGAATTTCTGGAATTGCCGGGCTTCGACCGGGCACGTGCCGAGGAGACGGCGAGCGAAATCATCGTCGACAACGAACTCAGCGCCTGGTTCGCGGAGGCAGAAGCCAAGGGCATTCACGTGCTCTTCGTTTCCGACAGCTGTTATTCCGGCGGCATGAACCGCTCGATCTCCGGCAAGACGCGGCTGGCGCCGATGGTGCGCGCCAAGGTGCCGCCACCGTCGAAGGAGGCGCTGTCCGGCGCCAAGGTGAGGGATGTGGAGCTGTCGCAGGTGACGATCCTCGCCGCATCGCTCGAAAGCCAGCCGACGCCGGAGGTGGTGATTGGCGGCGAGCCGCGCGGCGCCCTGAGCTGGAGTTTTGCCCGTGCATTGGAAGGCGCCGCCGATCGCGATGGCGACGGACGGATTTCGCGGGTCGAACTCGAAGACTACGTGTTTTCCAACGTCAAACTGCAATCGGAAGCCCTGCAGGTGCCGAACTTCACGCCGCAGCTGGCGCGCTCCGACAAGGAGATCGTGCTGTCCCTGCCGCGCAGCGCCAAGGTCGGCGTGGCGCCAACAGCGAGCGGCGCGAGGCAGACGCTGAAGTCGCCGCGCGAAACCGGATGGACGGGTACGCTGCCATTGCGCGTCGTCGGTGAGATGTCTGATCTTGCCAATATCGGCGGCAATGGCATGCCCTATCGGTGGGAGGCGGCATCCGGGGTCTTCTACACGCCGAACGGGGACGTCGCCGCCGAACATGTCGCGCCCGAAAGGCTCCAGGGCGTGGTCGACAAATTCATCCTGGTGGATTTTCTGAAAGCGCTTGCGGCGCAGAGCCCGGGGTCCGTTTCGCTAAAACCCGTCAAGGACATCTATTTTGCCGGCGACCGCCTGAATGTGGAGGCGCCGCAGGGCGGCTATGCCAACATGCTGGTCTTCAACCTCGCCAACACAGGTGAAGCGCAGCTGCTCGACGTGCAGATTGCCGGAAGCGAAAGCCACGCCTTCAAGCTGCGTGACCTGGAAGTGGTCAAACCCTTCGGCGCGGACCATCTGGTCGCCATCGCGACCAATGCGCCTGTCGATGCGATCGCGGCCGCCTTCGCCAATTCGAACCTCGATGCCGCGGCGTTGCTGCGCTTGCTCGAAACGCGCCTGGAGGGGAGCGAAAGTACGATTGCCGTTCAACCGCTTTACACGAGAGGTCAGGGCCAATGAGCGCGAGCCTCAGATCGCGGGCGTCGTTCTTCCATATCCTTGCGTGTTTCACGCTGCTCGCCGCTCCTGCGGTCGCCGGCGATCGGGCTTTGCTGATCGGGGTCGGCAACTATCAGAACCTGCCGGCGGAGTTTTCGCTACCGGGACCGGCGAACGATCTCATCGCGATGCAAAAGCTGCTTACGGAACGGCTCGGCTTCGACAGTACGTCGATCCGCGTGCTGAAGGACGGGCAGGCGACCAGGGCGGAAATCCTGTCATCCATGAACGGCTGGCTCGTCGACGCGACCAAGCCCGGTGATCGCGTCTATCTCTATTTTTCAGGCCACGGTCTGCAGGTGAAGGATGCGGATGGCGATGAGGCGGATGGGCTGGATGAAGCGATTGCGCCTGCCGACATCGCTGCCGGCGAGACGGATTGGCAAGGCGCTGTCCTTGACGATGAGATAGATGTGGTGCTGGAGCGCCTGAAGGGGCGCGCGGTGACGGTTGTGATCGATGCCTGTCACTCCGGCACGATCTCCCGGTCGCTGTCCGAGGACATCGCGAAGCCTATCGAAGGCGCCCGCTTTCTCCCGCGTCCCGATGCCAAGCCGGTCGAGCAAGCTCTGACCCGCGGCCTTCGGATCGATCTTGCCCTTGTCGACAAGCCGAAGCTCGTGGAAGCCGGGGTGACCGCCTGGAGCGCGGCGGCGCCCTATCAGGTCGCATGGGACGATGTCCGGCTTCCGACCGCGGATCGGCACGGTGTCTTCACCGCAGCCTTCGTCGCCGGCCAGACCGGCGACGCTGCCGATGCCAATGGCAACGGATTGACGAGCAACGCCGAGCTTCTCGAGTATGTAAAGTCGCAATCTGCGTCCTACTGCGCCTCGCAGGAACAATGCGGCAATCTCGACCCGCAACTGGAAGGCAAGCCCGAGGCGCTCGGCGACAGCGCGATGGTGCCGGAAAAGCGCGATGCGGATGGCAACGGGCAGGGCGCGTATACCATTGCTCCGAACGCAGCGGTGCCGACCTATCAGGCGGCCAGTGCCATCGATGCCGTCGGCGATATCATCGGAAAGAGCGAAGCCGACGATGTCATGCTCTCTATCGATAGGCCGACCACCATGAAGGCCGGCGAAGTCTTCAAGCTGACGGTCAACAGCCGCACGGCCGGCAATCTCCTGCTTTTCGACGTCAACAGCCAGGGCAAGGCAACTCAGATATTTCCCAACGAGTTTGCTCAAAAGATCACGACGCTGGCGCCGGGCGTGCCGCTGACCTTGCCGGATGAATATTACGGCTTCGATTTCGAGGCATCGGGCGAGGGGGACGGCATTTTCGTCGCGCTTGTCGTCAGCGATGCGGTCGACCTGAGCGATCTTGCGCCGACAGCGCGGAGCCTCAAGGTGGAGGTCGATGCGCGCGAGACCTTGAGCGAGATCGTCGCGCGGTTGCAGAAGAACTGGACCGAGGATCTAGACACGCGCGGCATCCACTGGTCGGTTGGCACCCTGCGCTATCGCGTCGAGTAGGATCAAGAACGGTAGAACGAAAAAACCCGCCTCGATGAGGCGGGCTTTTTTCGTGTCGTCTCGGCCGATCCTAGTGCAGGATCTGGCTGAGGAAAAGCTTGGTGCGCTCGTGCTGCGGATTGTCGAAGAACTCGGCCGGCGAGTTCTGCTCGACGATCTGGCCCTGGTCCATGAAGATCACGCGGTTGGCCACCTGGCGCGCGAAGCCCATTTCGTGGGTCACGCACAGCATGGTCATGCCTTCTTCGGCGAGCGACACCATGGTGTCGAGCACTTCCTTGACCATTTCCGGGTCGAGCGCCGAGGTCGGCTCATCGAACAGCAGGATCTTCGGCTTCATGCACAGCGAGCGGGCGATCGCCACGCGCTGCTGCTGGCCGCCGGAGAGCTGGCCCGGATACTTGTGTGCCTGTTCCGGGATCTTGACGCGCTTCAGGAAGTGCATCGCGATTTCTTCGGCCTGCTTCTTCGGCATCTTGCGGACCCAGATCGGAGCAAGCGTGCAGTTTTCGAGGATCGTCAGGTGCGGGAAGAGGTTGAAGTGCTGGAATACCATGCCGACTTCACGGCGCACTTCGTCGATCTTCTTGAGATCGTTGGTGAGCTCGATGCCGTCGACGACGATCTTGCCCTTCTGGTGCTCTTCCAGCCGGTTGATGCAGCGGATCATCGTCGACTTGCCCGAGCCCGACGGGCCGGCAATGACGATGCGCTCGCCGCGCATGACCTTCAGGTTGATGTCACGAAGGACGTGAAAGTCCCCGTACCACTTGTTCATTCCGGTGATTTCGATCGCGACGTCAGTCGCAGATACGGTCATTTTGGAAGCAGTGGCTGTGTTTGCCATGCGATCCTCCCCTCATTTTATCGTTTATGGGCCGTGTCGAGCACGCGTTCCATGAAACCTGAATAGCGCGACATACCGAAGCAGAAAAGCCAGAATATGAAGCCAGCGAAAATTAGCCCTGAGATCGGCGTGACCGAAGAAGCCCAGTTGGCGTCCGTGAAGTTGAAGCGAACGATGCCGAGCAGATCGAACATGCCGATGATCGACACCAGCGACGTGTCCTTGAAAAGGCCGATGAAGGTGTTGACGATGCCGGGGATCACCAGCTTCAGCGCCTGCGGCAGGACGATCAGGTTCGTCTTCTGCCAGTAGCTGAGGCCGAGCGAATCCGCGCCCTCGTACTGCCCCTTCGGGATCGCCTGCAGGCCGCCGCGCACCACTTCCGCCATATAGGCCGAAGCGAAGAGCGACACGCCGATCAACGCCCGCAGGAGCTTGTCGAAGGTCACGCCCTGCGGCAGGAACAAGGGCAGCATGACGCTGGCCATGAACAGAACTGCGATCAGCGGAATGCCGCGCACAAGCTCGATGAAGGCGGTGCAGAGCATCTTGATCACGGGCATATGCGACCGCCGCCCGAGCGCCAGCAGAATGCCGAGCGGCAGAGACACGGTGATGCCGACGTAAGACAGGATCAACGTCACCATCAGGCCGCCCCAGAGCGGTGTCTCGACATAGGTCAGGCCGAACCAGCCGCCCGGAAGCATGATGAACGCGATGATCGGCAGGACGGCAAAGAGCAGGATGGCGTTGATACCCTTGTACGGGACCTTCGGCATTGCCATCGGTACAAGGAAGAGCACAAAGAGAACGCCGACCAAGGTCGGCCGCCAGCGCTCGTCGAGCGGGTAACGACCATAGGCGAACTGATCGATCTTGGCGTTGACGAACGACCAGCAGGCGCCGCTCCAGCCTTCCGGCTGGCTGCCGCCTTGCGCAACCGTTGCGCAGACGCCGCGGCCACCGCCTGTCCATGCCGCATCGACGAAGAGCCATTGGATGGCCGGTGGCACCAGCCATGCGAGCAACAGCAGGCTGATGATGGTCAGCACCGTATCCTTCGGCGTGGCGAAGAGGTTGTTGCGCAACCAACGGACGACGCCCCCCTCCGCTGCCGGCGGGGCGGAACCCTCGATCATCGAGGCGCGAACAAAAGTTCCCTGGTGTGTGTTCATGATCTTATCTCTCCACCAGGGCCATGCGGGCATTGAACCAGTTCATGAACAGCGATGTCGTGAGGCTCAGCGACAGGTAGACGATGATCCAGATCGTCACGACCTCGATCGACTGTCCCGTCTGGTTGAGGATCGTTCCACCCACGGCCACGAGATCGGCATAGCCGATGGCGACGGCGAGCGACGAGTTCTTGGTGAGGTTCAGATACTGGCTGGTGAGCGGCGGAATGATGATGCGCAGCGCCTGCGGAACGACGACGAGGCGCGTGGTCAGGCCTGGCCGGATGCCGAGCGCGTGGGCGGCTTCCGTCTGTCCCTTGGACACGCCGCGAATGCCGGCGCGCACGATTTCGGCGATGAAGGCCGCGGTGTAGAACGACAGCGCCAGGAACAGGGAGAGGAACTCCGGCCCGATGACCGAGCCGCCCGTCAGATTGAACTTGCCGGCAACCGGAATGTCGAAGGTGATCGGCGATCCCGTGGCGAAGAACGTCAGGAGCGGCAGGCCGATGATGAGCCCGAGAACCGCCCAGAGCAGCGGGAAACGTTGTCCCGTGGCCTCCTGCTTCTTGCGGGCGTAATGCGCCACGGCGAAGCTTAGGATGATCGCGATGACGAAGGCGAAGAACGTGTACTGCCAGCCGTCACCGAGCACCGGCTTCGGAAAGGCAAGGCCGCGGTTGTTGAGGAACATGTTCAGCGGTAGCGCTGCCGATTCACGCGGCTGCGGCAGGATCGCCAGAACGCCGCTGTACCAGAAGAAGATCACGAGCAGCGGCGGAATGTTGCGGAACACCTCGACATAGGCGAGCGACAGTTTTGCGATCAGCCAGTTGTGCGACAGACGGCCGATGCCGACTGCAAAACCGATGATGGTCGCCGTGAAAATACCGCAGACCGCGACCAGCAGCGTGTTGAGCAGGCCGACGACCAGTGCGCGCTGATAGGTCGAATCACTGGTATAGGCGATCAGTGACTGCCCGACGTCGAAGCCGGCGCGCCCCCTGAGGAAGTCATAGCCGGAAGCAATATTCGCCCGTTTGAGGTTTTCGATCGTGTTGTCGGCCACCCAATAGACGAAGGCCCCGACTAGGACGACAGTGATGACCTGATAGAAGATGCCGCGGACCTGAGGGTCGTTGATGAACGACCCCGACGCTTTCGATTTCTCAGGCGTAGTTGTGACGCCAATCGCCATGCAATGCCTCTTTTCCCCTTTTCACCCTTTTGGGTGTTTTTATCGTTGGGATGGGGAAGCGGTTGTCCGCTTCCCCCTTATTATCGGTTCGCCTTAGCGGACCGGCGGAGCGTACTGGATGCCGCCCTTGTTCCACAGCGCGTTGAGGCCGCGCTCGATCTTGAGCGGGCTGCCGGCGCCGATGTTGCGGTCGAAGACTTCGCCGTAATTGCCGACGGCCTTGATGATGTTCACGGCCCATTCGTTGGTGAGACCGAGGTCGGTACCGATCTTGGTGTCAGCCTCGACGCCGAGGAAGCGCTGAACGTCCGGGTTGGTGGACTTCTTCATTTCTTCGACGTTGGCCTGGGTGATGCCGAACTCTTCAGCCTGGATCAATGCGTAATGGGTCCAGCTGACGATATCGAACCACTGGTCGTCACCCTGGCGCACGGCCGGGCCGAGCGGCTCCTTCGAGATGATTTCCGGCAGGATCATGTGATCGTCCGGCTTCGACAGCGTCAGACGCAGCGAATAGAGGCCGGACTGGTCGGTCGTGTAAACGTCGCAACGGCCGGCGTCATAGGCGGCGTTGACCTCTTCAAGCTTTTCGAAGACGACCGGGTTGTACTGCAGGTTGTTCGCCTTGAAGTAGTCGGCAAGGTTGAGTTCGGTGGTGGTGCCCGTCTGCACGCAGACGGCAGCGCCCGAGAGTTCCAGCGCCGACTTGACGTTCAGGCTCTTGCGAACCATGAAGCCCTGGCCGTCATAGTAGTTGACCGGGCGGAAGTTGAAGCCGAGCGCGGTGTCGCGGTTGATCGTCCAGGTGGTGTTACGGGCAAGGACGTCCACTTCGCCCGACTGCAGCGCCGGGAAGCGTTCCTTGGCGGACGTCGGGGTGTACTTGACCTTGCTGCCATCCGCGAAGATCGCGGCGGCGATTGCCTTGCAGTAGTCTACGTCGAAGCCGCTCCAGTTGCCCGAAGCGTCCGGCGCTGCGAAGCCGGCGAGGCCGGTGTTCACGCCGCACTGGACAAAGCCCTTGGCCTTGACGTCATCAAGAGTAGCGCCCGAAGCCGCCTGTGTGCCAATCCCCATGACAGCAGCGCCAACGAGAGCTGTCAGAATTCTTTTTGCCATTTTTAGAACCTTTTTCTGTTGTCGTTAGTTCCAGTCTGCACCGTCGCGTCTCCTAGCGCGGTGAGCCTCCGCCACCCTCCTGGCGCGAGTGTCGGCTATCTCATGCTCAAATTCCATGAGGGTCAAGAGAGGCCGCCGATTTTCTGGTTTTGCATGTGAAAAACTCGAAACAAGCCAGAAAGTTAGGCAGATCTTGGGGGTGCGAAGCACGCTCTGGCGGAAAAATCGCCAAAAGTGGCCATGCAACGGTCAAAACGACACTCCGTGATTTTTGACACTTGACCGCGATTGTGGCTCGTTCGAAGAGTTTTGCATTCGAAATCAAGAAGCGGAATGAGCAATGGCAGACAGTGGCAATGTGAACGGCAAGGCAGGCATCAACACGCGTCTCGCCCACAGCGGCAACAACCCCTCCGATTACTTCGGCTTCGTCAATCCGCCGGTGGTGCACGCCTCCACGGTGCTGTTCCCGAACGCCAAGACCATGGAGACGCGGGCGCAGAAGTACACCTACGGCACCCGCGGAACGCCGACCACCGACGCGCTCTGCGACGCGATCAACGAACTCGAAGGTTCCGCCGGAACGATCCTCGTGCCCTCGGGGCTGGCGGCGGTCACGGTGCCGTTCCTCGCCTATCTCTCGGCCGGAGACCATGCCCTGATCGTCGACTCGGTCTACTTCCCGACGCGCCACTTCTGCGACACGATGCTGAAGCGCCTCGGCGTCACGGTCGAATACTACGATCCGATGATCGGGGCGGCGATCGAAAGCCTGATTCGCCCGAACACGCGCCTGGTGCACACCGAAGCGCCGGGCTCGAACACCTTTGAAATGCAGGACATCCGCGCCATCGCCGATGCCGCCCATCGCCATGGCTGCATCGTCACCATGGACAACACCTGGGCGACGCCGGTCTACTTCAAGCCGCTCGACCATGGCGTCGACGTGTCGATCCATGCGGCGACCAAGTATCCGTCCGGCCATTCGGACGTGCTCTTCGGCACAGTCTCGGCCAATGCCGAGCACTGGCCGGCCCTGACGGAGGCGATGGTGACACTCGGCGTCTGCGTATCGCCCGATGACAGCTACCAGATCCTGCGTGGCCTGCGCACCATGGGCATCCGCCTGGAGCGGCACCAGGAAAGCGCCCTGACGCTGGCGAAGTGGCTGGAAACACGCGACGAAGTGGCTCGCGTGCTGCATCCGGCGCTGCCGAGCTTCCCCGGTCATGAGCTCTGGAAGCGCGACTTCACCGGCGCAAGCGGCATCTTCTCCTTCGTCCTGAAGGCGGAGAGCCCGGATCGTTTCAAGGCCAAGGCGCACGCCTTCCTCGATGCGCTCAGGCTCTTCGGGCTTGGCTATTCCTGGGGCGGCTTCGAAAGCCTCGCAGTCCACGTCGGTCTCGGCGATCGCAAGGTGGCGTTGGCGCCGACGGAAGGACCGGTTCTCCGCCTGCAGATCGGCCTTGAGGACGTGCCGGATATCCGCCGCGACATCGAAGCGGGCCTGGCTGCGGCAAACGCAGTCTGACAAGGAAGGAACGGGCGCCGCGGTTATCCGCGGCGTTCTGCTTTTCTGGGTGAGGTTCGCCGGGTGAGCCGGGCCAAATTGCAGCGAGCTGCGGCTTTCTAGCGTTCTGGCGCGCCGTAGCCGTAGAGCCAGTCGAGGTCGGCTGCGAGCGCGTCGGCGCCCTTGAGCTTCAGCACCATGTCGCGGCCGATGCGCACCGGGCCGCGGGCGTGATAGGCGAAATGATTGAAGGCCGCGCGGCGGCGGACACGCGCGATGCGCGGCCGGCGAAGGGCTTCGAATTTCCGCAAGGAATCCGAGACGCTGAGGTCTTCAGACAGGCAGGCCGCAAGCGCGAATGCGTCCTCGATGGCCATGGCCGCACCTTGGGCCGCAAAGGGCGTCATTGCATGGGCCGCATCGCCGATCAGCACAGTCCTTTGCCCATCCTGCCAGGCGCCGTCGTCGACGGTGCAGAGTGGCCAGTAGGTGGGCGCAACCGCCTTCTCGAGAAGAGAGCGGATGCCTGGGTTCCAGCCGGAAAAGGCGTTCAGGCAATCCTGGCGCCGCTCGTCCGAATCCTTGCCGACCCAGACCGCGTCGGTCTCCTTGCCCTCGATGATGGCGACGAGGTTGAAGCCGCCGACTTCCCGCAGGGGGTAGGCGACGAGATGGGCGTGCGGGCCGAGGAAGGCGGTGACGTCGTCGCGCTTCAGCACGCCCGCGGCGATGTCGGCTGCAAGCGTCATTCGCCAGGCGACATTGCCGGAAAACCGGACGCGGCCGGCGCCGGGCACGCTCTCGCGCAGCCGCGACCAGATGCCGTCGGCGCCGATGACGACGTCCGGCTTGCGCCCGGTCACGTCCGCGATCGCCTGTTCCCCGGGCTTGTCGATCTGGCACCCGAGGTGGAGCCGGCAGCGCGGTTCGGATTGAACGGCCTGCAGCAGGATTTTCTGAAGGCTGGCGCGGTGAAGAACGCCATAGGGCGCATGCCAGCGGCGGCGCGCGAAGGTTCCGGCCGATACGTTGGCAAGCGCGCGCAAGGAGCGGCCATCAACGAGCCCGATGCGTTCGGGCTCCGTCCATACGCTCTCAAGCTGCGCAAGCAGGCCGAGTTCGATGAGGATACGGGAGGCGTTCGGCGAGAGCTGCAGGCCGGCGCCGACTTCGGTCAGCGCCGTTGCCCGCTCGATGATGTCGACTTCGAAGCCGCGCCGGGCGAGGCACAGGGCAGCCGTGAGGCCGCCGATGCCGGCGCCGATGATCGCGACGGGGCGCGACATCGCCGCTTATCAGGCGGCTTTATGGGCGAAGAGGCAGCCGGGGGGATTGGTTTCGGTCGCCTTCAGTTTCGGATTGTAGCGGTAGAGCGTGGAGCAGTAGGAGCAGACCTTCTCGCTGTCGTCACCCATGTCGATGAAGATGTGCGGGTGATCGTAGGGAACGGATGCGCCGGTGCACATGAATTCCTTGACGCCGATTTCGATTGCCTGATGTCCGCCGTCATTCTGGAAATGCGGGATGCTGTGGCCGGCCATGTCATGCTCCGATGAATGCAAGTCTGAAGGTCAAATTTGGCGGCACCATAGTCAGCTTTGCCGGAAATGTGTAGCGGCAAAGCTGCCGCAGTTGTGGTTTTTGCCGGTGCGGGGTTTCGCCCGCCAAAGCGACGAACTAGGTTGCGCCGGATCGATATGCCCGAGGATGAATAGATGGATCTCACCCCGCCGCCGTTTTCCCGTTTCAATCATGACGGTCTGGAGATCGCCTTCTTCGATGAAGGCGACCCGTCCGGCGCGCCCATTCTGCTCATCCATGGCTTTGCCTCAAGCGCCAACGTCAACTGGGTGTTTCCGGGCTGGTTGAAGACGCTGGGCGATGCCGGATACCGCGTCATCGCGCTCGACAATCGCGGCCACGGCAAGAGCAGCAAGCCCTATGACCCGGAACTCTATCGCCCGCAGCAGATGGCGGGTGACGCCGCTGCATTGCTCGGGCATCTCGGGATCGCCGAGGCCCATGTCATGGGCTATTCGATGGGGGCGCGCATTTCGGCCTTCCTGGCGCTCGCGCATCCCGACCGCGTGCGCTCGCTGGTCTTCGGCGGCCTCGGCATCGGCATGGTGTCGGGGGTAGGGGATTGGGATCCGATTGCCGACGCTTTGGTGGCGCCGTCGCTCGACGACGTGACCCATGCGCGCGGGCGCATGTTCCGCGCCTTTGCCGACCAGACCAAGAGCGACCGGCAGGCGCTTGCGGCATGTATCTCGACCTCGCGGGATCTGCTGACGCCGCAGGACATGGCGCGCATCGAGCAGCCGACGCTGATCGGCGTCGGGACGACCGATGATATCGCCGGATCGGCCGAAGAACTTGCCGCGTTGATGCCGCATGCGCGGGCGCTCGACATTCCCGGCCGCGACCATATGCTCGCCGTCGGCGACCGGGTTTTCAAGAAAGCGGTGCTCGAATTTCTGGCGGAGATCGATCGCGCCTAGCGTATCGTTGTCGCCGCCAGACGCCATTTAAGTCACGCCTGATTTCCCCTATAGTGATGGCAGGCACGGACAAGGAAGGAGAGCGACGATGGTCGCCAAGACCGAACTTCGCCAGGCAGAAGCGCTGAAAGTTATGGACCCGATCTGGAATAGCCTGCGCGAAGAAGCCCGGGTCGCCGCCGAGCACGACCCCATGCTCGCGGCCTTCCTCTATTCCACCGTGGTCAACCAGCATTCCCTCGAAGAAAGCGTGATCTACCGCATCTGCGAAAGGCTGGATCACCCGGATCTGCAAGCGAACCTTTTGCGCCAGACCTTTTCTGAAATGCTCGAGGACTGGCCGGAATGGGGCACCATCCTGCGTGTCGATATCCAGGCCGTCTACGACCGCGACCCCGCCTGCACCCGATTCCTCGAGCCGGTGCTCTATTTCAAAGGCTTCCACGCGATACAGACGCATCGCCTGGCCCATTGGCTGTTGAAGCGCGGCCGCAAGGATTTCGCCTTCTACCTGCAGAGCCGCGCGTCCAGCGTCTTTCAGACGGACATCAACCCCGCCGCCCGCATCGGCCGCGGCATCTTCCTTGATCATGCGACGGGCCTCGTTGTCGGCGAGACGGCCGTCATCGGCGACAATGTCTCGATCCTGCACGGCGTGACGCTTGGCGGCACGGGCAAGGAGGGCAGCGATCGCCATCCGAAGATCGCAGATGGCGTCCTGATCGGCGCCGGAGCGAAAATCCTCGGCAATATCCATATCGGGCACTGCTCGCGCGTTGCTGCCGGTTCGGTCGTGCTGAAACCGGTGCCGCCGAAATCGACCGTGGCCGGCGTGCCGGCAAAGGTCGTGGGCGAGGCCGGTTGTTCCGAACCGTCGCGCCAAATGGACCAGATCCTTGCCAGCTTCGATATCTGACATGCGGGAACCGGTGCGTAGCCTCTTTCGAGGGGTTTACACCCGCCGATGCAGCGTGCGAGAAGCGCCGCACAGTTTAAACGGCTACGGAGACGTGTTTTGAAGCCCGAAGAAATCCGCAAGCTTGAAGCCTATTTCAAGCGCACCTTCAATCAGCAGATGGTCGTCAAGGCTCGCCCGAAGAAGGACGAGTCCGCTGAAGTCTATCTCGGTGACGAGTTCCTCGGTGTGGTCTTCCGCGACGAGGAAGACGGCGAGCTTTCCTACAACTTCTCCATGGCGATCCTCGACATCGACCTCTAAGGTCCAACGTCGGACGCTTTCAGTATAAACCCCGAAAATCCCTGGGATTTTTGGGGTTTATTGTTTTGTGCGGGAGGTTGATGTCTCGCTGGGCAATTGCTCGCCATTGCTCACCTTGGGGCTTTAGTGAATGCGGCAAGAAATTTCATGCCGGACCGCGATATTTCATCAAGTTGTTGCATCTGTTGTATTTTATTGCATCGCACACTCGTCTTGACTTTTTGTGCAGTGCACATAAACTGAAGCCTCCAGATCAGGCCGTCACCAAGGAGACACCGGATGTTCAACTTCGACGATGCAAACAAGAAGAGCAAGGAAGCCATTGACGTGGCTGTGAAGAGCTATTCCGCCTGGACCAAGGGTCTTCAGGCTATCGCGACCGAAGCCGCTGACTTTTCGAAGAAGTCGTTCGAGGACAGCGTCGCGCATGTCGAAAAGCTGACCAGCGTCAAAAGCGTCGAGGCTGCGTTCGAACTGCAGACCAACTTCGTGAAGTCGAGCTACGAAGGCTTCGTCGCCGAAGCAACGAAGATCGGTGAAATGTATGCCGACCTCGCCAAGGACGCCTACAAGCCCTACGAAGCGCCGGTTGCCAAGGCTACGGCAGCAGTCAAGGCAGCCGCTGCAGCAGCCTGATCACCGGCTAGAACAATTTCCCAATAAAAAGGCCGGTCGCAGCGCTGCGACCGGCCTTTTTGTTTTTCGCATAAGCTGTGCGCAGCCCAAAGAAAGTTGATCAATCTTGCCGGTCAACGTGCGATTATGATTGCAGTGTGTTGGTTCGGTCTTAAAATCTGAAAACGAACCATTAGATAAAGGGCAAGCAGGCTGCGGCCGAGTTCGATGGGTCGCTGCTGGACAAGGAACTGACAAGAATGATCGCCATGCCGGTCCGGATGCAGCAAGGTAGCGATGATGAGGGGAACGGCAACAACCGCAGCACGTCCGTCATCACGCGTACCAAGCCGAAGACCAAAAAGCCGAGTTTGTATCGTGTTCTGCTTTTGAATGACGATTACACGCCGATGGAATTTGTCATCCATATTCTGGAGCGCTTCTTTCAAAAGAACCCGGAAGAGGCGACCCGCATCATGCTTCACGTCCACAATCACGGCGTGGGAGAGTGCGGCGTCTTCACCTATGAGGTCGCCGAAACCAAGGTGACGCAAGTGATGGATTTCGCCCGGCAGCATCAGCATCCGTTGCAATGCGTCATGGAAAAGAAATGAGGAACTAACGTGCCAACATTTTCGCCCAGCCTCGAAAAGGCGCTGCACCAGGCACTGACTTTTGCCAACGAGCGCCACCACGAATACGCTACGCTCGAGCATCTGCTTCTGGCATTGATCGACGATGCCGACGCGGCGGCCGTGATGGGCGCCTGCAATGTCAATCTTGAGACGCTGCGCAAGACCGTAACCGATTACGTCGATAACGAACTTTCGAACCTGGTGACCGGCTACGACGAAGATTCCAAGCCGACGGCCGGGTTCCAGCGCGTGATCCAGCGGGCGGTCATTCACGTCCAATCGTCCGGCCGCGAGGAAGTGACCGGCGCCAACGTGCTGGTCGCGATCTTCGCCGAGCGCGAAAGCCACGCTGCCTATTTCCTGCAGGAGCAGGAGATGACCCGTTACGACGCGGTCAACTTCATCTCGCACGGCATCGGCAAGCGGCCCGGCAGCTCCGAAGCCCGCCCGGTGCGCGGCTCCGACGATCACGAGAGCGAGCAGAAGCCCGCGCGCGACAACGAAGAGGCAAGCGCCAAGAAGCAGCAGGACGCGCTGACCGCCTATTGCGTCAACCTCAATGAGAAGGCGAAGTCCGGCAAGATCGATCCGCTGATCGGCCGTCACGCCGAGGTGAACCGCACCATCCAGGTGCTGTGCCGCCGATCGAAGAACAATCCGCTCTATGTCGGTGACCCCGGCGTCGGCAAGACGGCGATCGCCGAAGGCCTTGCCAAGCGCATCATTGAAAAGAAGGTGCCGGAAGCGTTGCAGGATGCGACGATCTTCTCGCTCGACATGGGCACGCTGCTTGCCGGTACGCGCTATCGTGGTGATTTCGAAGAGCGCCTGAAGCAGGTGGTCAAGGAGCTCGAGGACTATCCGGGCGCCGTGCTGTTCATCGACGAGATCCATACGGTGATCGGCGCCGGTGCCACCTCCGGCGGCGCCATGGATGCGTCGAACCTGTTGAAGCCGGCACTGTCTTCCGGTGCGATCCGCTGCATCGGTTCGACGACCTACAAGGAATATCGTCAGTTCTTCGAGAAGGACCGGGCGCTTGTCCGCCGCTTCCAGAAGATCGATGTGAACGAGCCGACGATTGCCGACGCGATCGAAATCATGAAGGGCCTGAAGCCTTACTTCGAAGAGTATCACCACCTGAAATACTCGAACGAGGCGATCAAGGCGGCCGTCGAGCTGTCGGCCCGCTACATCAACGACCGCAAGCTGCCGGACAAGGCGATCGACGTGATCGACGAATCCGGTGCCGCACAGATGCTGCTTCCCGCCAGCAAGCGCCGCAAGCTGATCACCGAGAAGGAGATCGAGGCGACGATCGCGACGATGGCGCGCATTCCGCCGAAGACGGTCTCCAAGGACGACGAAGCTGTGCTTGCCAACCTCGAGCGCGAATTGCGCTCGGTCGTCTACGGCCAGGACCTGGCGATCGAGGCGCTCGCCTCGTCGATCAAGCTGGCCCGTGCCGGCCTGCGCGAACCGAACAAGCCGATCGGCTGCTACGTCTTTTCCGGCCCGACCGGCGTCGGCAAGACGGAAGTCGCCAAGCAGCTTGCGACCTCGCTTGGGGTAGAGCTCCTGCGCTTCGACATGTCGGAGTACATGGAGCGGCACACGGTTTCGCGTCTGCTCGGCGCACCTCCCGGCTATGTCGGCTTCGACCAGGGCGGCCTCCTGACCGATGGCGTCGACCAGCATCCGCATTGCGTGCTTCTGCTCGACGAGATCGAGAAGGCGCATCCGGACCTGTTCAACATCCTGTTGCAGGTCATGGACCATGGTTCGCTGACGGATCACAACGGCAAGAAGATCGACTTCCGCAACGTCATCCTGATCATGACGACCAATGCCGGCGCATCGGAAATGGCCCGGGCCGCGATCGGTTTCGGTTCTTCCAAGCGTACGGGCGAAGATGAAGAGGCGCTGAACCGCCTGTTCACGCCGGAATTCCGCAACCGTCTGGACGCGGTCATTCCGTTTGCTTCGCTGCCGACCCCGGTCATCCACCAGGTGGTGCAGAAGTTCGTCATGCAGCTGGAAACCCAGCTCGCCGAGCGCAACGTCACCTTCGACCTCGCGCCGGAGGCGATCGCCTGGCTGGCCGAGAAGGGCTACGACGAGAAGATGGGCGCGCGGCCGCTCGCCCGCGTCATCCAGGAAAATATCAAGAAGCCGCTCGCCGATGAAATCCTCTTCGGCAAGCTGAAGAAGGGCGGCGTCGTCAAGGTGACGATCGGTACCAAGGCCGATGGCACCAAGGGCCTGCTGCTCGATGCAGTTCCGGAGACAACGCCGATCAAGCCGAAGGCGGAAGTATCCCGCCCGGCAATGAAGGCGACGAAGCCGAAGAAGGCCGAAGACAAGGAAGAGGTGGGCGCCGAGCCCGCGCCGAAGTCCAAGCCGAAGAAGGCTGCCGCCAAGGCGTCAACGGATGACGAAGCCGGGGGAGGCGACGCGGCTCCCAGAAAGGGCCGCACGGTGCCGAAGGTGCCGCGCAAGAAGTAACCCCGCAAGACACGTTCGACGGCGCCGGATGCAAACCATCCGGCGCCGTTTTTCTTTGAGGACGAAATAGAAACCCCAGCGCGGTTTTTCGCCCGCGGGCCGGTCCGATAGCCTATATTCGGCCTTGCTGATCCCGGACGATTCGATCCGGGGTCGTCGTGGTCGAGTTGGAAACAATCCGGAATCGCCGATGAAGAGAGAAGAAGACGAGCAATCTTCGCTCGCCTGGTTCGGGAAAGGCATGCGCGGCATCTTCAGCCTGCCGGCCTTCATTCTGATGCTGTCCTTTGTCGGCTTCTGTTCGCTGACGGCCCAGGCCGGCATCCCCGTCGAGCAAGTGGTCTTCATGGTCGGCATGGTCTGGGCGCTCCCGGCCAAGGTCATTCTCGTGAGCTCGATGATGAGTGGCGCGGGACTTGCGACCGCCTTCCTCGCGGTCTCGCTGTCGTCCGTCCGGCTGATGCCGATGGTCGCCGCGCTGATACCGGAATTGCGCGGGTCGCGCACGCCGACTTGGCTTCTGCTCTTCCTCTCGCATTTCGTCGCGATCACCGCCTGGGTGTTCGCAATGGAGAAGGTGCCGCAGGTGCCGCGAGAGCGGCGCGTCGCCTTTTTCGCGGGCTTCGGTATCACTCTGGTGGCGGCAAACATGTTGCTTGTCGCCGTCGTCTACCACTTCGTCGCCGATTTCCCACCAATCGTCGCCGGCTGCCTCTTCTTCCTGACGCCGGTCTACTTCCTCGCCTCGATCTGGCATTCGGCGCGCCACCCCGTCGTCTACGTGGCGTTGCTCTTCGGTCTTGCCGGCGGGCCGCTGTTCTACTGGCTGTTTCCGGAGTTCGACATTCTGCTGGCCGGCCTTGTCGGCGGCACGCTTGCCTGGCTGGTCGAACGCCTCTGGCGCCAACGCAAGGAGGTGGGAGCATGACCTGGCAGGATGGGTGGTGGGCCTATGTCTTCATCGCGATTGCCGGCTGGCTGGCGACCGACATCTGGCGCTGGCTTGGTGTCATCACCGGCAACAAGCTGCGCGATGATTCCGAGGCACTGAACTGGGTGAGGGCAGTGGCTACCGCGCTGGTCGCAGCGGTCATCGCAAAGCTCATTCTCTATCCCACGGGCGTACTCGAACAATCCCCGCTATGGCTGCGCGCCGGCGCCGTCGCATTTGGGGCTGCCGCCTTCTTCCTGTTTGGACGAAAGCCGGCAACCGGGATCGCCTCAGCGATTGCCGCATTGGCGCTGGGCCTGTGGTGGTTGGGCTTTTAGGCCGAGGCGAGGTCTTTCAACTGACCGTCTGTTAAAGAGCCGGCTTCGCCGGCTCCTGGTTCCCCGAGTGGATGATATGAGCGCGATTAGAGCGCCTGCCTTACCTTTTCGGCATTGGCCGCGAGGATGGCGCCGTCTTCCATCGTGCCGGAATGCGGCTTCAGCGGCACGCCTGCTTGCCGCGGAATGACGTGGAAATGCAGATGGAAGACCGACTGTCCGGCCGGCGCTTCGTTGAACTGCATGATCGTAACGCCATCGGCGTCGAAAGCTTCCTTGGCGGCAACGGCCAGTTTCTGCACGGTAGCAATCAGCGCCGGAAGCGTTGCGGCATCGGCGTCGAGCAGGTTGCGCGAGGGGGATTTCGGCACCACGAGGAGATGGCCTTCGGCCTGCGGCATGACATCCATGAAGGCGATCGTCGCGTCGTCTTCATAGACGCGATGCGAGGGAATTTCGCCGCGCAGGATCTTGGCGAAGATGTTGTTGTCGTCGTAGCTCATTGTTCTTCCTCGTCTAATGAAACCGGCTTCACGAAAAGCGGTTTAGTCGTCCTGCCGGTCACCTTTGCGGAAAGGTCCATGCTCTGCAAGAATTTCGCCGGTTTCCTCCACATCCCTGCGCTCGCGCTGAAGATAGTCCCCGACGGCGCGGGCAAGTCCCGGATGTGTGATGAAATGGGCGGAATGGGTGGTGACGGGCATGTAGCCGCGCGCAAGCTTGTGTTCGCCCTGGGCGCCGGCCTCAACGCGCTTCAGCCCCTTGGCAATCGCGAAATCGATCGCCTGGTGATAGCAGACTTCGAAATGCAGGAACGGGTGATCCTCGATGCAGCCCCAGTGGCGACCGTAGAGCGCATCGCCGCCGATGAAGTTGATCGCGCCTGCGATGTAGCGGCCGTTGCGGCGCGCCATCACCAGCAGGATATCGTCGGCCATGCGTTCGCCGATCAGCGAATAGAACGCGCGCGTCAGATAGGGGCGGCCCCACTTGCGCCCGCCGGTGTCCATGTAGAAGGCGAAGAACTCGTCCCAGATCGCTTCCGTCAGGTCGCTGCCGGTCAGCCAGTCGATCGAAATGCCGTTTTCGAGCGCAGCCCTGCGCTCCTTCTTCAGCGCCTTGCGCTTGCGTGAGGCAAGGGTCTCCAGAAAATCGGCGTGGGAGCCATAGCCTTCATTGGTGAAGTGGAATTGCTGGTCCGTGCGGTGCAGGAACCCGGCGCGCTCAAGCGCAGGGATCTCGGCTTCGGGCACGAAAGTCACGTGTGCGGACGAGACATCGTGTCTGCGGGCAAGCTCTTTCAGGCCCGCGGCAAGCGCATCCTGAACGGCGCTCGTGTTTTCATTCGGCGCCGAGAGCAGCCGTGGTCCGGTCGCAGGCGTGAAGGGGATGGAACTTTGCAGTTTCGGATAGTAGCGGCCGCCGGCGCGCTCGAAGGCGTCTGCCCAGCCATGGTCGAAAACGTATTCGCCCTGGCTGTGGCTCTTCAGGTAGCAGACAAGGCCGCCGCGCAATTGGCCGTCGCCGCCTTCAAGCAACAGATGCTGGCCGAGCCAACCGGTCTTGGCCGTCGCCGACCCGGACTCCTCGAGCGCCGAAAGATAGGCATGCGAGAGGAAGGGATTGTAGACGCCGCCGGGAAACGCCTTCGATGCACCGGACAGCACGTTCCAGCGTGCCGCCGGTATATCGGTGAAGGATTGCGCGATGCGGAGGGTGACGGCGTCTGACATTACGTTAGGAAACCAGGGCCTCCCGCGGGTCGAAACCCTCGAAGGTCATCTGATCCGCATGGGCGAACGTGTAGGCTTCGGCCTGCCGGTCGCGCACGGTCCAGGTGATGATCGTCTTGCCGAGCGTCCGTTCCTTGGTGATGAACGAGTTCGGCAGGTGGCCGTAGTGGTAGGAGATGAAGTCGAGCCCGAGCTGCATCGCCTCCTCATGCACAAAGAAAGTCTCCGGATTGGCGCCTTCCGCGGTGAGGCCCAGCGGGTAGGGCGCGTCGAGCGCCTTCAGATCCTTGAGCAGCCAGTGGTCGAAGCTCATCAGCGCAACGTGACCCTTGTAGCCTTCGAGCGTTTCGAGCACGGCGGCGGCAAAGCCCTCGTCATCCCCCTTGCGGCCCTTGAGCTCGATGACGAGCGGTACTTTGCCGGCAACCAGGCGCAGCATTTGCGTCAGCGTCGGCACCTTGTCCTTCGTGCCGCCGATCGCCATCAGACCGAGTTCGCCGGCGGTGCGGGCGCGCACGTCGCCCTTGATGCCGCAAAGGCGCTGCGTGTCGTCATCGTGGAAGACGACCGGAATGCTGTCTGCGGTATATTGCAGGTCGCATTCGATCGCGAAGCCGGCGTCGACGGCGCGGGAGAAAGCCGAAAGTGTGTTCTCCCACACCTGTTTGTTCATGTCGTGATAGCCGCGATGGGCAATCGGTTGGGCTTTCAGCCAGGAAATGTCAGCCATGTCGGGCACTCTGTCAGGCGATTTCGATGACGGCGTCGATCTCGACGGCGGCGTTGAAGGGCAGGGAAGCCATGCCGACGGCGGCGCGCGCATGCTTGCCGGCCTCACCGAGCACGGTGGCGAGCAGGTTGGACGCGCCGTTGATGACGAGGTGCTGCTCGACGAATTCCGGGGTCGAGGCGACGAAGCCATTGATCTTCACCAGGCGGCGGATGCGCCCGAGATCGCCGCCGAGTGCAGCCTTGGCCTGAGCGAGGATGTTGATCGAGCAGAGTTCGGCGGCGCGCTGTGCGCGGGCAACGTCCACATCCTTGCCGACGATGCCGGTCACGGCGACCTTGCCGTCTTCCATCGGAAGCTGTCCGGAGATGTAGAGCATCGAGCCGCTGATGACGTAGGGCACGTAGTTTGCAACCGGGGTCGCAGCCTGGGGAAGGGTCACTCCGAGGTCCTTGAGGCGCGCTTCGATCTCTGCCGACATGGAAAGCTCCATTGTTGTCTTTTGTGTTAAAATCCTGCATTCAGGCCGGATCGCGGCGGGCGCCGGCTTTTTCCTGCGAACGCCGCCTCGCTTCTGCCGAACGCTTGTTTATAGCATTGCCGGCGAGTCCAACAGGAGGAAACGGATGTTTCATAAAGGCTTCGGTCTCGTCACTTTGGGCAGCGCCTGTTTCGCCGTCATGACACTATCGGGCGCCACGGCGGCGTACGCAAACGCCCTTGTGCCGCACCGTGCCGTCTATGATCTCGAACTCAAGGATGCGTCGGATCGTTCCGGTATCGCCGGCATGTATGGTCGCATGGTCTACGAGTTCAATGGCTCGGCCTGCGCGGGCTATACCGTCAGCTTCCGTTTCGTCACCCAGGTCGATACCGGCGAGGAAGTGCGTCTGACCGACCAGCAGACGACCACCTACGAGGACCTGAAGAATGGCAACTTCCGCTTCCTGACTCGCTCCTTCACCGACGAGAAGTTGGACAAGGAAGTGCGCGGGACGGCGCATGAGGATAAGGCGGGTGTCAAGGTCGAACTGACCGCGCCCGACAAGCGCGAAATAGAACTCGCGGCGAGCCGGTTTCCGACCGCGCACATGATGGAAGTGATCTCGCGGGCGAAGAAGGGCGAGAGCCTCTTTGAGGCGCGCATCTTCGACGGCTCCGATTCGGGCGACAAGACCCTGATCACCTCGACCTTCGTCGGCAAGTCGCGCAAGCCCTCGGCGGACGAACCGGATGCCGGCAAGGCGGGCAAGCTCAGCGGCGACAATTACTGGCCGGTGACCATCTCCTACTTCAACGACGACAAGAGCGGCGACGCGCTGCCGATCTACCGCATGTCGTTCAAACTCTACGAGAACGGGATTACCCGCGATCTGACGATGGACTACGGCGATTTCGTCCTGAGCGGCAAGCTTGCGGACCTCGAAGTGTTCAAATCCGAGGACTGCAAATAGCCGATTGCGGTAAAAAGCGGCGTTTGCGGCTTGATTTATCGGGCGGTTGCCGTTAAGGGGCTGCCCATTCCACACGTGAAGCTTGGGATGTTCCGGGAGAAATCCGGATCGTTCCGCCGGTGGGCCGGTCGAAAGACATGCTCGACGCTTCGCGGAGGTTAAACCGGAAAAGGAGAAAAGGCATGGCATTGCCTGATTTTAGCATGCGTCAGCTTCTGGAAGCTGGCGTTCACTTCGGCCACCAGACGCACCGCTGGAACCCGAAGATGAAGCCGTACATTTTCGGCGATCGCAACAACGTTCACATCATCGACCTCGCACAGACCGTGCCGATGCTGTCGCGCGCCCTGCAGATCGTCAGCGACACCGTTGCCAACGGCGGCCGCGTTCTGTTCGTCGGCACCAAGCGCCAGGCGTCCGAAATCATCGCTGACGCTGCCAAGCGTTCGGCCCAGTACTACGTCAACGCTCGCTGGCTCGGCGGCATGATGACCAACTGGAAGACGATTTCGAACTCGATCCAGCGCCTGCGCAAGCTCGACGAAATCCTCGCTTCGGAAGCTTCGGGCTTCACCAAGAAGGAACGCCTGAACCTCGAGCGCGAACGCGAAAAGCTGAACCGCGCTCTCGGCGGTATCCGCGACATGGGCGGCACACCGGACCTGATGTTCATCATCGACACCAACAAGGAATCGATCGCGATCGACGAAGCCAAGCGCCTCGGCATCCCGGTTGTCGCAGTCATCGACTCGAACTGCGATCCGGACCAGATCGACTATCCGATCCCGGGCAACGACGACGCTTCGCGCGCCATCGCTCTCTACTGTGACCTCATCGCACGCGCTGCCATCGACGGCATCGCACGCCAGCAGGGCGCATCGGGCCGTGACCTCGGCGCATCCGCCGAAGCTCCGGTTGAGCCGGCGCTCGACGAGGCCTCCGACGCCTGATCGGGCCTTGGCGGCAGATAAATTCTGCCGCCCCCAATGAAATGTCGGGACAAGGCCGTTTGTGATGAAAGTCAAAACGGCCTTGTTCTTTTCAGCCAGGGGTGGCGCCGATCCGTTCGGATCCTTGGATCCGGACAATGCCCGCGATGATGCAGTCATCACGGTGTCACAATGAAAAGCCATTCCCTGCCACACCTCCTGGTACCGCGCCCTCAAGGGCAGCGCGCCAACCAACAGACAAAGAGGCAATAAGATGAGTGTAACTGCAGCAATGGTGAAGGAATTGCGCGAAAAGACCGGCGCAGGCATGATGGACTGCAAGAAGGCGCTCGCCGAAACCAACGGCGACATGGAAGCTGCGATCGACTGGCTGCGCGCCAAGGGCATCGCCAAGGCCGACAAGAAGTCGGGCCGCACGGCTGCTGAAGGCCTCATCGGTATTGTCAGCGGTGGCGTCAAGGCCGTCGTCGTCGAAATCAACTCCGAAACCGACTTCGTTGCCCGCAACGAAGCGTTCCAGGAACTCGTCCGCGGCGTTGCCAATGTAGCGCTGACCACCGACGGCTCGGTTGAAGCCATTGCGGCTGCAAACTACCCGGCAACCGGCAAGTCGGTCGATGAGACCATCAAGGATGCGATTGCCACCATCGGCGAGAACATGACGCTGCGCCGCGCAGCTCTGCTCAAGGTCGAAGACGGCGTTGTTGCAACCTACATCCACAACGCTGCTGGCGACGGCATCGGCAAGCTCGGCGTTCTCGTCGCGCTGAAGTCGGTCGGCGACAAGGAAGTGCTGTACTCGGTCGGCCGTCAGGTCGCCATGCACATCGCTGCGACCAACCCGCTCGCGATCCGCGCCGACGAAGTCGACGCCGCTGTCGCCGAGCGCGAGCGCAACGTCTTCATCGAACAGTCGCGCGCCTCGGGCAAGCCGGACAACATCATCGAAAAGATGGTTGAAGGCCGCATGCGCAAGTTCTTCGAAGAAGTCGCTCTGCTGTCGCAGGCCTTCGTCATGAACCCGGAAATCACCGTCGGTCAGGCCGTCAAGGACGCTGAAAAGCTCGCTGGCGCACCGATCGAAGTCACCGGTATGGCTCGCCTGCTGCTCGGCGAAGGCGTCGAGAAGGAAGAGTCCGACTTCGCTGCAGAAGTTGCAGCCGTCGCCAAGGGCTGATTTCTTCACCCATATTGGGAAAACCTTGGGGCATCGCGTGACAACGCGGTGCCCTTCGTGTATCCGGCTTCGTCAATGCGCTGGACCCGCCGGAAAATACGCCGTTGCGGTTGAAACCATGGAGCGCAATGTGTCCTTATGCGCTGTGCGCCGCCTTCGTGCGCACGCGCGCCGATCTGTTCAGGAGCGATGATGCCGGCCGAGCCACTCTACAAACGCGTTCTACTCAAAGCCTCCGGCGAAGCCCTGATGGGCAGCCAGGGCTTCGGCATCGATGTCGCGGTCGCCGACCGGATCGCCGCAGATATCGCTGAGGCCCGTGCCATGGGCGTCGAAGTGGGCGTGGTTGTCGGTGGCGGCAACATCTTCCGCGGCGTGGCCGTCGCTTCCAAGGGTGGCGACCGGGTGACCGGCGACCACATGGGCATGCTGGCAACCGTGATCAACGCGCTGGCGCTCGCAACGTCGCTGCGCAAGCTCGACATCGACACGGTGGTGCTCTCGGCAATCGCGATGCCGGAGATCTGCGAGAGCTTCTCGCAGCGTGCAACGCTCTACCATCTTTCCGTCGGCCGCGTCGTGATCTTTGCCGGCGGCACCGGCAACCCCTTCTTCACGACCGATTCTGCCGCCGCCCTTCGCGCCGCCGAAATGGGCGCGCAGGCGATCTTCAAGGGCACGCAGGTCGATGGCATCTATTCCGCCGACCCGAAGAAGGATCCGACTGCGACCCGCTTCGACCGCCTGACGCACAGCGAAGTCCTCGAGAAGGGCCTTGCCGTCATGGATGTTGCCGCCGTCGCGCTCGCACGCGAAAATGCCATTCCGATCGTTGTCTTCTCCATTCATGAGAAGGGTGGCTTTGCGGAAATATTGACCGGCGGCGGTCGCGCGACCATCGTCACAGACAACTAAGAAGCTGCAGAACGGCCTTGCGGCCGGCGCATGATAGAACGGGAGTTTCGACCATGAGTGAAGGTGTTGACCTGAAGGAACTGAAGCGTCGCATGGATGGCGCCATTTCCGCATTCAAGAGCGATATCGCGTCGCTCCGTACCGGCCGCGCGTCGGCGAACGTTCTCGATCCGGTGACCGTCGAAGCCTATGGCTCGCGCGTGCCCCTCAACCAGGTGGCGAACATCACGGTTCCCGAGCCGCGCATGCTGTCCGTCTCGGTCTGGGACAAGCAGATGGTCGGCGCCGTCGATCGCGGCATTCGCGAATCGAACCTCGGCCTCAATCCGATCATCGACGGCCAGAACCTGCGCATTCCGCTGCCGGAGCTCAACGAAGAGCGCCGCAAGTCGCTCGTCAAAGTGGCACATGACTACGCCGAAAAGGCGAAGGTCGCCGTGCGTCACGTTCGTCGCGACGGCATGGACGACCTGAAAAAAGCCGAAAAGGATGGCGACATCGGCCAGGATATCAGCCGTTCTCAGTCCGAGCGCGTGCAAAAGATGACCGACGAAACGATTTCCGATATCGACCGCTTGCTCGTCGAGAAGGAAAAGGAAATCATGCAGGTCTGATCTGCTCGTGATCTGAGTCTCCTTTCGCGGACGCCTTATGCAAAACCTCACTTCCACGACCGTTCCGGAACATGTTGCCATCATCATGGATGGCAACGGGCGTTGGGCGAACGCGCGTGGGCTTCCGCGCACGATGGGGCACCGCAAGGGCGTCGAGACCGTTCGCGCCGCCGTCAAGACGGCGGGCGAGCTGGGCATTCGCTACCTCACGCTCTTTGCCTTTTCCTCGGAAAACTGGAGCAGGCCGGCGGCGGAAGTCAGCGATCTCATGGGGTTGCTCAAGACCTTCATCCGCCGGGATCTTGCCGACCTGCACCGCGAGAATGTCCGCATCCGCGTCATCGGCGACCGCTCCAACCTCCGGGGCGACATTCTACCGTTGCTGGTGGAGGCGGAGGAGACGACGCGGACAAATACCGGCATCACGCTCGTCATCGCCTTCAACTACGGCGCCCGGGACGAGATGACACGGGCCATGCGGCGCCTGGCGACGGAAGTCGCGGAAGGACGGTTGCGGCCCGAGGACATCACCGCTGAACGTATCTCGGCGACGCTCGACACATCGGACATCCCGGATCCGGACCTGATCATCCGCACCAGCGGCGAAGAGCGTCTCTCGAATT
Organism: Ensifer sp. KUDG1; assembly: GCF_050434285.1. Classification (NCBI taxonomy): domain Bacteria; kingdom Pseudomonadati; phylum Pseudomonadota; class Alphaproteobacteria; order Hyphomicrobiales; family Rhizobiaceae; genus Ensifer; species Ensifer sp. KUDG1. The sequence goes on along the minus strand of NZ_JBNDIG010000012.1, from coordinate 74,167 downwards.
TCCTTCTTTGGCAGGGCGCCTACTCGGAATTGATCTTCGTTCCGGAGCTGTGGCCGGACTTTACCCGCGAGACGTTCCTGGCGGCTCTTGAAAAATACGCCTGCCGCGAGCGCCGCTTCGGCGGCGTCACCGAGCCCACGCTGGCGGTTGGTTCCTGATGCAGACTGAACTCAAGCTTCGTATCGCTTCGGGCGTGGTCCTCGCGGCGGTGACACTGGCGGCGACCTGGTTCGGCGGCCTGGCATTCCAGCTTCTCTCGGCGCTGATTGCGCTGCTGGTGTATTACGAGTGGTCGACGATCACTGGCCTCCAGGAAGGGGATTTCCAGGGCAACGCCGTTGGTTGGCTGGCCATTGTCATCATCGCCGGCCTGATCGTGACCGGATACATCGGCTACAGCCTTCCGGTCCTGGCCGCCTTTGTTGTGCTCACCGTCCTTTGGGTATCCTTGCAGAAGACCAGTTGGTGGCTGCCGGGTGGCATCGCCTATGCCGGGCTGACCGGCATTTCGCTTGCCGCGCTTCGCGGCGCCGACGATCTCGGCCTGATGGCGACGCTGTTCGTCTTTGCCGTCGTCTGGGCGACCGATATCTTCGCCTATTTTACCGGCCGCGCGATCGGAGGACCGAAGCTCGCCCCGCGCATATCGCCCGGCAAGACGTGGTCGGGCGCCATCGGTGGCACAATTTGCGGCATCCTCGCCGGCGTTGCCGTCTTTATGGCTTATTTTTCGCTGCAAGATCTCCGGATTCCGATCATTGCGCTGGTGCTTTCTGTCGCCAGCCAAGTGGGAGACTTGTTCGAATCCTTCATCAAGCGCCGTTTTGGGGTGAAGGATTCCAGCCGTCTCATTCCGGGGCATGGCGGCGTTATGGATCGGGTCGATGGATTGATTTTCGCGTGCGTCGCGGCGTTGATTCTGGTCATGGTTCAGTATTTCGTCAGCGATGGGCGCCAGATCGCTTTCGGATCAGTCCTGTATAGCCTTTGAGCTTAGGCCCATGGGTGCTTGAGGAACGTTCATGACATATCTGTTTGATGCCCTTCAGATTCTGACCGGCTACGTCATCCCATTTCTTTTGGTGCTGACGCTGCTGGTCTTCGTACACGAGATGGGCCACTACCTCGTCGGCCGCTGGTCGGGTATCCGCATCCTCGCTTTTTCGATCGGCTTTGGCCCGGAGCTCGTCGGTTGGACCGACCGGCACGGGACGCGGTGGAAACTGGCGGCGATTCCCCTTGGCGGTTACGTCAAGTTCTACGGCGACGAGGATGCGGCGAGCGTGCCGGACTACAAGCGCCTGGAGGCGCTGGCGCCGGAAGAGCGCAGCCAGACCTTCCTCGGCGCCAAATTGTGGAAGCGCGCGGCAACGGTCGCTGCCGGACCGATCGCAAACTTCATTCTCGCCATCGCCATCTTTGCCGTTCTGTTTTCCGTCTACGGACGCCAGGTCGCCGATCCGGTGGTTGCGCGGGTGAATGAGAACAGTGCGGCGGCCCAGGCCGGCGTCGTGCCCGGAGACCGACTGATTTCGATCGACAGCACGCCGGTCGTCACCTTCGACGACGTTCGCCGCTATGTCAGCGTCCGTCCGGAAATGCCGATTTCGATTCGCATCGAACGCAACGGCGCGATGCTCGATCTGTCCATGGTGCCGCAGCGCACCGAGCTCACGGACCAGTTCGGCAACAAGATGGAAATCGGCGTCATCGGTATCCTGACCGACCAGGAAGCCGGTAACTTCCGCACCGTCAGCTACGGCCCGATCGAGGCCGTCGGGCAGGGCGTCCTGCAAAGCTGGCATGTCGTCACCGGCACCTTCGACTATCTCTCCAATGTCGTGACCGGGCGGATGAAGGCGGATCAGATCGGTGGACCGATCCGCGTCGCCAAGGTTTCGGGGCAGATGGCGACCCTTGGAATTCCGTTTTTGCTGAATATTGCCGCGATCCTGTCTGTTTCCATAGGATTGCTTAACCTCATGCCCGTTCCGGTGCTTGATGGCGGCCACTTGATGTTCTATGCGGTTGAGGCCTTGCGCGGAAGGCCGGTGGGCCCGGCCGCGCAGGATGTCGCCTATCGGATCGGCTTTGCCATGGTGCTCATGCTCATGGTCTTTGCCACCTGGAACGACATATCGATGTTCTTCGGCTAGCGTTCGGCCGGGGAAACGGCGAGGGGGATTTCGACGGATACTGTGAACGATTGGTTTTCAACGGCTTGCGACGAAAGGTTTTGTTTACGATAAATCGAGGCTGTAGTGGCCGTTAAGCCACGGTTCGAATTGAAGTAAACAGAAATTAACGAGCTGGCTTGCTTGTATGGGAAAAGCGGTTAAAACGGCAACCGTGACCGGAGTCGGCACGAAACTGCCGCGCGACGTTTGGAAAAGGTAAGATTTGAACATGAAAGCTGGTTCAAGGTTTTTGAACGCGGTGTCGGCGGCTGCGCTGTCAACAAGCATTGTTGTTTCCGGCGCTGGTGTTGGGTTGCTCGCAGGCACGTCCGTTGCAGAAGCTGCGGTCATCAATCGTGTCGAAGTTCGCGGCGCCACGCGCGTCAGCGCTGAGACGGTTCGTGCGAACATCACGATCGTCCCGGGCAAGAGCTTCAACAACACCGATATCGACGCTTCCGTGAAGCGCCTGTATGCGACCGGCTACTTCTCCGACGTCAGCATCAACGTTTCCGGCGGCACGCTGGTCGTCAACGTCAGCGAGAATCAGCTCGTCAACCAGGTCGTCTTCAACGGCAACCGCAAGATCAAGGACGACAAGCTGCAGGGCGTCGTGCGCACGCAGCCGCTCGGTCCTTACAGCGAAGCGACGGTCGAGACGGACATCCAGTCGATCAAGGACGCCTATGCGGCGATCGGTCGAAGCGATATCACGGTGACGACGCAGGTCGTTCCTGTCGCCGAAGGTCGCGTCAACCTCGCGTTCGTCATCAACGAAGGCGAGCGCACCAAGATTTCCCAGATCAACTTCGTCGGCAACGAAGCCTACAGCGACGGCCGTCTGCAGTCGGTCATCGCGACGAAGGAATCGGGCATTTTCTCCTTCATTACGCGCAAGGACGTCTACAATCCCGACAAGCTGCGTGCGGACGAAGAGCTGCTGCGTCAGTTCTACTACAACCGCGGCTACGCCGACTTCCAGGTCGTTTCCTCGGATGCGGCCCTGAATGAGGCGACCAACGAGTACACGGTGACGATCACCGTCGAAGAAGGTCCGCGCTACGACTTTGGTTCGGTTAACGTCGAATCGACCGTTGAGGGTGTCAATGCCGAAGAACTGAAGGGGCTCGTCGTGAGCCGTGAGGGGTCGGTCTACAAGGCCAAGGACGTCCAGGCGACGATGACCGAAATCTCGAAGCGCGTCGCTTCGGCCGGTTACCCGTTCGCTCGCGTCACGCCGCGCGGCAACCGCGATCTCGGCAACCACACGATCTCGGTCGACTACCTCGTCGATCAGGGCGAGCGCGCCTATGTCGAGCGTATCGAAATCCGCGGCAACACCCGTACCCGTGACTACGTCATCCGTCGCGAGTTCGACATGGGTGAAGGCGACGCCTTCAACCAGGAAATGGTTGCGCGCGCCAAGCGTCGCCTTGAGGCTCTCGGCTACTTCTCGAGCGTCAACGTTTCGACCGCTCCGGGCAGCGCCGCTGACCGTGTTGTCGTCATCGTCGACGTACAGGATCAGTCGACCGGTTCATTCGGTATCGGTGCAGGTTACTCTGCCGGTAGCGGTGGTGGCTTCCTCGTCGAAGCTTCGATCGAAGAAAAGAACTTCCTCGGCCGTGGCCAGTACATCCGCGTTGCAGCTGGTCGTGGCGATGAAAGCCGCACGTACAACGTTTCGTTCACGGAGCCGTATTTCCTTGGCTATCGTCTGGCCGCAGGCTTCGACGTCTTCAAGAACGAAAACGACTTCGATGACGACAACTACAGCTACGAAGATCAGGGCTTCAGCCTGCGCGTGACCGCGCCGATCACCGAGAACCTGTCGACGACGCTGCGCTACAACTTCACGCAGTTCGACTATAGCGGTAACGTTGCGAAGCTGTCGTCGCCTTACGTTCGTGCGGTCGAGGGTGGCAACTGGGTCCGTTCGTCGGTTTCGCAGTCGATCACCTACAATACGCTCGACGATGCGCAGCTGCCGCATGACGGTATTCTTGCGACCTTCACGCATGAATTCGCCGGCCTCGGTGGCGACTCCGACTTCTACAAGATGACCGGTAAGGCCAAGTGGTACTACACTGTCAACGACGAAGCCGACATCATCGCTTCACTCGGCGGTAGCGCTGGCCATATCTTCGAGACCGGTAGCGATCTGCAGGTCTTCGACCAGTTCCAGCTCGGTACCAGCGACATCCGTGGCTTCGAGCGCAACGGTATTGGTCCGCGGGACAAGGCAACGGGCGATGCGCTCGGCGGTACGACCTACTTCACGGCTTCGGCCGAGGCGACGTTCCCGCTTCCGGGTATCCCGCGTGACAGCGGCTTCCGCGGTGCAGTCTTCGCTGATGCCGGCACGCTTTACAGCAACCAGGTCAAGATGGCCCCGGGCGAAACCGTGCAGGGCAACAACTCGTCGCTGCGTGCATCGGTCGGTGTTGGTCTGATCTGGGCTTCGCCCTTCGGTCCGCTGCGTGTCGACTACGCATGGCCGATCGCCAAGGAAGATTTCGACAAGGTTCAGAACCTGAAGTTCGGCATTTCCTCGTCGTTCTGATAAGAAGCAGTCCAGAACTGCCAGAAAAGATCGTTCTGGAGTGTACATGGAACAGAATTGGTTTTTTCCGCCCCACGATGGGATCCGCCTGGGCGACCTGGCGGATCGAATTGGGGCGGAATTGGTGGATGTCGCGGTCGCTGACCGCGCTGTCCGCTCCGTAGCGCCGGTCTATCGGGCAAAGCCCGGTGACGTCTGCTATATGTTGTCTCGCAAGAGCCGCGCTGAACTCGAGACCTGTGAGGCATCGGCGATCATTTGCGACAAGACGATTTCGTCTCTCGTCCCCGCCCATATTCCCGTCCTTTTGACAGCGCGGCCGCATACGGCCTTTGCGCTTGCAGGTACGTTGTTGCACGAGATTGCAATGCGTCCGGCACGCAATACGAGCCTAAGCGGGATTGCGCCCGGTGCGTTCGTGGACCCGACCGCGCGGCTTGAAGACGATGTCGAAGTTGAACCGACGGCAGTCGTTGGCGCCGGCGCCGAAATCGGCTGTGGCACGCGCATTGCAGCCGGCGCGGTGATCGGCCCGGGCGTGCGCATCGGCCGCGATTGCACGATTTCTGCGGGCGCCAGCGTGCTCTGCGCGCTCGTCGGCAACAGTGTCATCATCCATCCGGGTGCTCGCATCGGTCAGGATGGCTTCGGCTATGCGCCGGGTCCGAAAGGCGGGATGATCAAGATCGTCCAGGTCGGGCGGGTGATCATCCAGGATCACGTCGAGATTGGCGCGAATACGACGATCGATCGTGGCACGATGGATGACACGGTGATCGGCGAGGGCACCAAGATCGACAATCTCGTTCAGATCGGTCACAACGTCCGCATCGGTCGTTATTGCGGCATCGTCAGTGGGGTCGGCATTGCCGGCAGCACGAAGATCGGCGATGGCGTCATGATTGGCGGCGGCAGCGGCGTCAATGGCCACATCACGGTTGGTGACGGCGTACAGATCGCGGCTATGAGCGGCGTGGCCGCCGATGTTCCCGCCGGCGAACGGTACGGTGGTATTCCGGCGCGCCCGATGCGCGATTTCCTGCGCGACGTCGCGGAAATGGCTATGCGGGCAGAGGAAAGACAGAAAAAGAAGAAGGGCGGCGCGAATGAGTGAAGCAGCAACGGTTCTCGGCACGGCGGATATTCAGGAAATCCTGAAACTGCTGCCCCATCGCTACCCATTCCTGCTCGTCGATCGCATCATCGAGATCGACGGCGACAATTCGGCGATCGGTATCAAGAATGTCTCGGCGAACGAGCCGCATTTCACCGGTCACTTCCCCGAGCAGCCGATCATGCCGGGCGTCCTGCTCGTCGAGGGCATGGCGCAGACGGCTGGCGCGATCTGCGCCCGCAAGGTCGGAACCGGCACGAACCTGGTCTATTTCATGACCATCGACAATGCCCGTTTCCGCAAGCCGGTTGTGCCTGGCGATCGCGTCGAATTCCATGTCGTGAAGCAGAAGCAGCGCGGCAATATCTGGAAATTTCACTGTGATGCAAAAGTTGACGGGCAACTTGTCGCAGAAGCTGATATCGGCGCGATGATCGTCAGCAAGGAAGACGCCTGAACATGATTGCAGCATCTGCGAAGATCCACCCGTCCTCGGTCGTCGAGAGCGGGGCTGTGATCGGCGAGAACGTCAAGATCGGCCCGTTTTGCTACATCGGGCCGAAAGTCGTTCTGGGCGACGATATCGAGATTCTCAGCCATGCCGTGGTGATCGGCCGGACGACGGTCGGCAAGGGAACGAAGATTTTCCCGAACGCCGTGGTCGGCGGTGATTCCCAGAGCGTTCATCACAGTGCTGTGGATACCGAACTTCTGATCGGTTCCAATTGCACGATCCGCGAAGGCGTGACGATGAACACCGGGACCGTCGAACATGGCGGCAAGACGGTTGTTGGCGATAACAATCTCTTTCTCGCCAACTCGCACGTGGCGCATGATTGCCGCCTCGGCAACAACATTATCCTGTCCAACAATGTGATGTTGGCGGGCCATGTCACGGTCGAGGACCGCGTCATTCTCGGCGGCGGCTGCGCAGTGCACCAGTTCACCCGCGTCGGCCGCCAAGCCTTTGTCGGCGGTCTGTCAGCTGTCAGCTACGACGTCATTCCGTATGGCATGCTCAACGGCAATCCTGGCCTGCTCAGCGGCCTGAACGTTGTCGGCATGAGCCGGGCCGGCATCGATCGTGCAACGATCCATGTGGTTCGCCGCGCCTACAAGCAGATTTTCGAAGGGCCGGAATCGATCCGCGCCAATGCAGCAGCGATTCGCGAAGACTATATGGATTGCGCGCCGGTCATGGAAATCCTCGACTTCATCGGTGCCGAGAGCGACCGCGCACTGTCGTCGCCGCAACGCGGCAAGGCCTGACCGTGATGTCTTCTGCTGCGAGCCGCGCGGCGACTGGCGGCCGGCTCGCAATCATCGCTGGTGGCGGCGCGCTGCCCCACCATGTCGCCGAAGCAGTTCGTGCGCGCGGCGAAGATCCCTACATCATCGCACTCACGCGTGAAGCCGAAGAAGCCGATTGGATCGACTTCGACCACTCGGTTCTGGCGATCGGCGATTTCGCCAATATCAGCCGGACATTCAGGGAAGAGGGCATAGACCGCGTCGTCCTGTCCGGGTGGGTTCGGCGCCGTCCGGAATGGCGCGATATCCGCCCGACGTTGCGGACCCTCGCAAAGATACCTTCAGTTCTAAGGACGCTGGTCTCGGGCGGGGACGATGCGGTCCTGCGCATGGCGATGCAGCTGATAGAGGCAAGCGGCGCGCATGTCATCGGCGTGCACGAGGTGGTTCCCAATCTCCTGGCCGACTCAGGCCCCATCGGTGCTGTGAACCCTGACGCTGACGACCAACGCGACATAGAAGCGGGTATTGCTGCCGCCAATGCGCTCGGCGCGCTCGACGTGGGGCAGGGGGCGGTTGCGGTCGGCGGGCGTGTCGTCGCGCTCGAGGGTGCCGAGGGGACCGACGCCATGCTGGAGCGTGTCGCCGTGTTGAAGGCGGAGGGGCGCGTCTCTTCGCGCCGACGCGGCGTACTCGTCAAGCTTTGCAAGCCCGGACAGGATCTGCGCGCCGACCTGCCGTCGATCGGCCCGTCCACCATCGCCCTTGCCGAGCGAGCTGGTCTTGCTGGCGTTGCCGTCGAAGCCGGGCGGGCGCTGGTACTGGAACGGAACGATGTGGTCAGCGTCGCCGATCAAGCGGGGCTGTTCGTCGCCGGAGTGGAGCGCGCATCCGGAGGCAACAGGCGATGAACGCGCCACGTTACAAGCTCGCTGTGATCGCCGGTGAAGTTTCCGGCGACCTTCTGGGCGCCGATCTCGTTCGCGCGCTTCGGGCGCAAAGCCATTGCGACGTCGAACTCGTCGGTGTCGGCGGCGAGGCTCTGGAGGCCGAGGGCCTGCGCTCGCTGTTCGACTATTCCGAACTGTCGATCATGGGTTTCACGCAGGTGCTCGCCCGTCTGCCGAAGCTGATCATGCGCATCCGCCAGACGGCAAAGGCCATCATAGCAGCCCGACCCGACGCGCTTCTGATCATTGACAGCCCGGATTTCACCCACCGCGTGGCGCGAAAAGTCCGTGCCGCCCTGCCGGATCTGCCCGTCATCAACTACGTCTGCCCGAGCGTCTGGGCATGGAAGCCGGAGCGAGCGCCGCGCATGCGCGGATATGTCGATCACGTGCTTGCCGTCTTGCCCTTTGAGCCGGAGGCGATGGAGCGGTTGCAAGGCCCCCCGACCACCTATGTCGGCCATCGGCTTGCAAGCGACGCCAATGTGCTTGCCGTTCGCGCAAGCCGCCAACCGCGCCTTGCAGGCGCCAAGGAAGGGCGTGTTTCGACCTGCCTTCTGCTGCCGGGCTCGCGCTCGAGCGAAGTCGGTCGCCTGCTGCCGATCTTTCGCGCGACGGTCGAGGAACTCGCTGCCCGCCATCCGGGCGTCCGCTTCGTGCTTCCGACGGTGCCGCGCCAGGAGAAACTGGTTCGGGAAATTACCGCATCCTGGACCATCCAGCCGGAAATTTCCGTCGGCGCAGCCGACAAATGGGCGGCGTTCGATCGGGCCGATGCGGCGATCGCAGCTTCGGGTACGGTCATTCTAGAACTCGCTTTGGCGGGCGTGCCTGTCGTTTCCACCTATGCGCCGGATTTCCTGGTGAAGTTCCTGCACAAGCGGATCCGCATCTGGAGCGGCGCACTGCCGAACCTGATCGCGGATTTCCCGATCGTCCCGGAATATTTCGGCGAATCGATCCGCCCCGGTGCATTGACGCGCTGGATGGAGCGGCTTTCGGGCGCAACGGCGCAGCGGGCCTCGATGCTCGACGGCTACGCGCTTGTGCAGCAGCGCATGGCGACCGACCATCCGCCGGGCGAGATGGCAGCCAGGATCGTTCTTGGCTATCTCGACAAGCGCAAGTCGTAAGATTTACCGCTGCCTGAGGCGCAATTTTCCTCGACGCTTTGCTGACGATGCCTGGCGCGCAGCGTGCGCTCGGGTAGTATTGCGTTGCCGCTCATGGCGACCGATCACTACCGGTCGCCATCGGTCCAGCGCTGCAAAAACAAAGGCCCGGTCATCGCTGACCGGGCCTTTGTTGCATGTGCTTTTGTCGGTCTTAGCGCTTGGAGACCGGCACGTAGTCGCGCTGCGGAGCGCCGACATAGAGCTGGCGCGGGCGGCCGATGCGCTGTTCCGGATCTTCGATCATCTCGTTCCACTGGGCGATCCAGCCGACGGTGCGGGCGAGCGCGAAGAGAACGGTGAACATGGTGGTGGGGAAGCCCAGCGCCTTCAGCGTGATGCCCGAGTAGAAGTCGATGTTCGGGTAGAGCTTCTTCTCGATGAAGTACTCGTCGGTCAGCGCAATGCGCTCGAGTTCCATCGCCACTTCGAGGAGCGGATCGTCCTTGTGGCCGAGCTCGGCGAGCACTTCATGCGTGGTTTTCTGCATGATCTTGGCGCGCGGGTCGTAGTTCTTGTAGACGCGGTGACCGAAGCCCATCAGGCGGAACGGGTCGTTCTTGTCCTTGGCGCGGGCGATGAATTCCGGAATGCGGTCAGCCGTGCCGATTTCGGCAAGCATGTTGAGCGCCGCTTCGTTGGCGCCGCCGTGCGCCGGGCCCCAGAGGCAGGCGATGCCGGCCGCGATGCACGCGAACGGGTTGGCACCCGACGAACCGGCAAGGCGAACCGTCGAGGTCGAAGCGTTCTGTTCGTGATCGGCGTGCAGGATGAAGATACGGTCCATGGCGCGCGACAGAACCGGGTTGACGACATACTCTTCGCACGGAACGGCGAAGCACATGCGCAGGAAGTTCGAGGCGTAGTCGAGGTCGTTCTTCGGGTAAACGAAGGGCTGGCCGATGTGATACTTGTAGGCCATGGCCGCGATCGTCGGCATCTTGGCGATCATACGCAGCGAGGCAACCATGCGCTGGTGCGGATCGGTGATGTCGGTCGAGTCGTGGTAGAAGGCCGAGAGCGCGCCGACGCAGCCGCACATGACGGCCATCGGGTGTGCGTCGCGGCGGAAGCCAGTGAAGAAGCGCGACATCTGCTCGTGCACCATGGTGTGGTGCGTGACGCGGTAGTCGAAATCAGCCTTCTGCGCCTTCGTCGGCAGTTCGCCGTAGAGCAGCAGGTAGCAGACTTCGAGGAAGTCGCCGTGCTCGGCAAGCTGTTCGATCGGGTAGCCGCGGTGCAGAAGCACGCCTTCGTCGCCGTCGATATAGGTGATCTTGGATTCGCACGACGCCGTCGACGTGAAGCCCGGGTCGTAGGTGAACATCTTCGTCTGCTTGTAGAGCGAGCCGATGTCCACGACGTCAGGGCCGATGGACCCAGATCGCACCGGAAGATCCGCCGACTTTCCATCGAGTGTTACAACCGCGGTTTTATCAGTCATCGGACCCTCCGTCTTATGGCAACGTGGCACACAGACGTGCCACGACAATGAACGTTGCGAATTTGCTATATGATTTATTTTCGACTGCCAAGCTGTACGAAAGGCAAATTGTGCGATGCGAAAATGTGCATATGGCGACGCAATAATGGCATGTTACGGCAATAAGTCCAAAGAGATCAATAAGCTCGTCCGATGATGGTGCGGTACCATTCTATATAGGTTTGCCGCTTTTTTCGGCAGATAGCGCCTCGGTTGCAGTTGCGAGACGTTGGTTGCATGATCGGCCGCGAAGTCAGGGGCTAAAGTGCGGGCGCAATGAGCGAAACGGAAATGCGGCAAGCGCCGCTCGACGTCGAACGCGGCAGCTTCGGGCTGCCCGGTTCCGACGCCGCCGTAATCGCGGCGACCGTGCCTGCAACAGGGCGGCTCCCCCTGTCTCTCCGGCCGTCGTGGCGGGCAATTACTGGCCGTACAGCCCGTTTCCGGCCTGCTGCCGTCAAGCCGGCGTTCCTCGCAGCGATCGAAGAAGAAAGGGCATTCGGTCACGGTTTTGTGTTGATCCCGGTGTTCTTGATCTTCGGTGTGCTCGCCTGGCTGGCGCTGCCCTTCGATATCCGGATTGCCAATCTTGCAGTGCTGCTGTGCATTTTCGGAATAGCAGCGCTGGCTTGTCGGTGGAAGCTGGCGCCCATGGGGCCTCCGCTCATTGCCGTGACGCTGTTCATCGCTGGCATGCTGCTGGTCGCGATCGAGACATGGCGCACCGACACGGTTGTTCTCGACGCTCCGGTCACCACGAACCTGCGGGGCACGGTCTTCTCACGCGAGCAGGATGATCGCGGCCGGTGGCGTTTCGGCCTGGAGATCGAGGAAACGAGCCGGCCAAAGCTGCGCCGTCAGCCGTTGAAGGCGACGTTGGTGACGCGGGGCTCCGGAGAGCCGTTTCCGCTCGGCGCTCTGATCGAGGGCAGGGCGCGCCTGTCTCCGCCCTCAGGCCCGGCGTTGCCCGGCCTGAACGATTTCGCCTTCGACAGTTATTTCAAGGGAATCGGCGCCGTCGGGTTTTTCTACGGCGCGCCGAAGCTATCCGAGAAGGTCGCGAGTGAAGAGGGCGGCACTGTGCCCGCGCTGCTTTCGGCGACGAAAAAGACGATGGCCGCGATGCGGGAAACGGTCGGCGAGAGGATCCGCTCGTCGATCGGCGGCGATACCGGCGCGCTTGCGGCGGCACTGGTCACCGCAGAGGAAAGGGCAATCAGCCGGGAGACCGTCGAAGTGCTGCGACAGGCTGGGTTGGCGCACGTGCTGGCGATCTCCGGCCTCAACATGGCGCTGGCAGCCGGCACCTTTCTGATCGGCGCGCGCACCGTTCTCAGCATGGTGCCGGGGCTCGCGCACCGCGTGCCGATTAAGAAGGTCGCAGCGGCCGGCGCGCTGCTAATGGTCTGCTTCTACATTCTCATCTCGGGCGGCGCCGTATCGGCACTGCGCGCCTGGATCATGATCTCGATCATGCTGGTCGCGGTGTTCTTCGATCGCATGTCAATCAGCCTGCGCAACGTTGCACTCGCTGCAATCGTCATCGTCGTGCTCATGCCCTCGGCCGTGGCCGGGCCAGGCTTCCAGATGTCCTTCGCCGCCACACTGGCGCTGGTTGCCGGCTACGGGCGCTGGCGCGAACGGCGCGCCGGCAAGGCCGAAGCGTCCGGCAGTCGCAATAAGGGGCGCCTCATCACCGGCGTGGCCGCAGGCATCCTGATCACCTCCCTCATCGGCGGTCTGGCAACGTCGGTCTATTCGATCGCCTACTTCCATAGGCTGCCGGCCTATGGCCTCATCGCAAACATTCTCACCATGCCGCTGATCAGCATCGTGATCATGCCGTTCGGCCTGTTCGCCATGCTGCTGATGCCGTTCGGGCTCGAGCATCTGCCTTTGATGGCGATGGCGTGGGGTCTCGATCGGATGCTCGACGTCGCGCGGTTCGTGACGTCGCTCGATGGCGAGGTCGTGACCGGCCGCATCGGCCCCATCGGCTTCGTGCTGATCGCGATCGGCGGTGTCTTTCTTTGCGTCCTGCGCAGTTGGCTCGCAATCTCCGGCATCGTGCTGATCTGCGCAGGCTTTCTCAGCCTGGTATTCGAAGGCGGCAGCCGGCCCGATATTGTGATCGCTGAGGACGGCCGGCTCGTCGGCTTGGTCACGGATGATGCCATCGCAACGAACCGGCCGCGCCCGCCGGATTTCATATTTTCGCAATGGCAACGGGCGCTCATCGTCGGGAAACATGAGCGGCCGGCGACGCTTCCGCCTGCGGCCGACGGTCTTTATCCGGCTATGGAACAGGCGGTCAGAAGAGCGCCGCCGATTGAGGGAGAGAAGGCTGCCGCGATCCGTGCCGATTTTTCATCGGCGATCGCGGCAAGCAAGGCAGGCAGTTTCGTCTGCCGCGACAAGCAATGGTGCGCCGCGCGAAGCGCGGTCGGCTGGACGATGGTCGCTCTCGAAAATCCACGCCTCTTTCCCGCCCTGTGTGATCAGGCAGACCTGATCGTGGTCGCTGCGCGGGTCGATGCCGAAGCGTGCGCAGGGCACAGAGGCCGCATCGTCGATGTCGGTACGCTGCGCCGCTCCGGCGCAATCGAAATCCGGGCGGAACAGCAGGAGGGGCTCAGTTCACCCGTCATGCAATTCCGGCCGGCTTTCACGACGCTTGCCCGTCCCTGGGAGCGGCATCGCACCTATGATTGGCGCAGCGGTGCCTTCGTCGAAGACCAGCCGATGCCCTGAAAACGTCGGTCCACCCTGGGCAATGGACGGTTGCGAAATTATTCTTGATTGATAAACTCCACAAATCCTTGTCATTCGGTTTTCCTTTGCGTAAACAGCCTCGGAAGCGCGCAAGGGTAGTGGCGGATGACGGCAAACCCTTCGCCCCGACACGACGAAATGGACCAGTACGTGAGGAACGAGATGCCGAGACGAGCCCGATCGACGATCAATTTGCTGGCAGCCGCAATGCTGGTCCTGTCCTCCGCAGCTTCTCCGACGGCCGCCCTGGCACAAGCGACAACGTCCGCACCCGCGGCTGACGGCACGCAGAGCGGCGCAACCGCGCCGTCCGCATCCGCGCCGGTGGCGGAAGGTCAGGGCACGGCCGCAACCGTTCCGCCGGTTGACCCGGCGACACAGGCGCAGCCGACGCTGCAAGCTCCAGCCGACACGTCGGGCGAGGGGGCTCCGGTCGCGGTTGAAGGCGCCACGACGACGGCTGAAAGCGCGCCTGCAACAGGCGAGGGCGCAGCAAGCCCGGTGCTGCCGCACGACCTTTCTCCAATCGGCATGTTCATGGCCGCCGACGTGGTGGTGAAGAGCGTGATGATTGGTCTTGCGTTGGCGTCCGTCGCCACCTGGGCGATTTTTGTGGTCAAGCTGCTGGAACTCTTTGGCGCCAAGGCGCGCCTGACGCGCGCGGTTCGCCTGCTGTCGGCTGCCAACGGCCTGGCAGACGTCAAGGGGGCCTTCGACGGCAAGTCGGGACCGGCGCCCGAAATGGTTGCCGCGGCGATCGACGAGATGGCCCGCTCGGAGGCGGTGATCGATCACGCGCCGACGGGCGGCCTTAAGGAGCGTGTTTCGTCGCTTCTGACCCGCATCGAGGTTCGCGCCGGCAAGCGCATGACAAGCGGCACCGGCATCCTGGCCTCAATCGGTTCCGTCGGCCCGTTCGTCGGTCTGTTCGGCACGGTCTGGGGGATCATGAATTCCTTCATCGGCATCAGCAAGGCGCAGACGACCAATCTGGCGATCGTGGCGCCGGGCATTGCGGAGGCGCTCCTGGCGACCGCCATCGGGCTGGTGGCGGCGATCCCGGCCGTCGTCATCTACAACTATTTTGCCCGCTCGGTCGGTGGCTACAAGGTGATTCTCGCCGATGCCGCTGCAGCCGTTGAGCGGCTTGTCAGCCGCGACCTCGACCATCGCCTGGCTCGCAAGGCGCAGCCGCGCCGCCAGGACTTCGGTCACGCCGAGACGACCATCGCAAGGATCGGGTGACCCATGGCTGGAAAAATCAGCGACGGCGGCGGCGATCTCGACGAAAACGCCGAGATCAACGTCACCCCCTTCATCGACGTCATGCTGGTGCTGCTGATCATCTTCATGGTGGCGGCGCCGCTTGCCACCGTGGACATGAAGGTCGACCTGCCGCAATCGGCCGCCAAGCCGGCCCCGCGGGACGACAAACCGGTCTTTGTGACGCTGAAGGCCGATCTGGCACTGGCGATCGGCAACGATGAAACGGCACGCGAGAGCTTTGCCGACGAGTTGAAGCGCCTGACTGAAGGCAATACCGAGACACGCGTCCTGCTGCGGGCGGACAAGGCTGTCGACTACGGCGAACTGATGACGGTGATGAACCTCATCCAAAACGCCGGCTACACCAAGATTGCCCTCGTCGGGCTGGAAGGCGCGCCGGGACGCTGATCCCGGCCGGCAATCGTGTCGCCTCCGCTGTTCGCGGTGCAATTCCCTCCCGTTTTTCCGGCGCAAATTGCCGCTGTCGCTTGAAACCGGCCGGTCGCCGATTTATGAGCTTACCTCAAAGGCTTTCCGACGGGAGCCAGTAGACGATCGTGCGTGCTTGCCCGAAACCGGGCGCCGCGCCTATCCGGACCACGAGGGCACTACCATGAATTTCGAAGCAGCGCGCACCAAGATGGTGGACAACCAGATCCGCACGACGGATGTCACGTCCCACTCGATCCTGTCCGCGTTCCTGAGCGTGCCGCGCGAGGAATTCGTGCCTGCCAAGATGAAAGAGCTCGCCTACATCGATACGGATATCGCACTCGAGGTTGCCAACGGCAACGCGCCGCGTTTCCTGATGGAGCCGTCGCCGCTCGCCAAGCTTCTCCAGCTGGCTGAAATCGCCAAGTCCGATGTCGTTCTGGAGATCGGCTGCGGCACCGGCTATGCATCCGCACTGCTGTCGCAGGTTGCAGGGTCGGTCGTCGCGCTCGAAAGCGATGAAGGCCTCGCTGCCACCGCGACCGAAACGCTGTCCCGCCTCGGCTACGACAACATCGCCGTCGTAACCGGCGAACTCGAGAAGGGATACGCCGCCGAGGCACCCTACGACGTGATCTTCGTTCACGGCTCGGTCGAAGTCCTGCCGACCGCTTTGTTCGGGCAGCTGCGCGATGGCGGGCGGCTCGTGGTCGTTGAAGGATTTGGCAATGCTTCTCGCGCTAAACTCTATGTGCACGAGCACGGAAAGACGTCCGAGCGCCCCGATTTCAACACCGCGGTCAAGCCGCTCCCCGGCTTCCGTCGTGCACAGGAATTTGTTTTTTGAGGTCCCACTTATTGAGGGATATCAACAATTAAATGCGCTGCTAAAATAACAATGTTGCCAATTCGCAACGGGGTACTTGTTTCTTTTTGAAATGGCTGCGCAGAGTATGGCTGCCCAGTTGTCGGAATGCTGATTCCGGGTTTCAAAGAGTGCAGTGGTAGTGATTTGCTCACCAGTGGGCGGTGTGAGCGCTTCATCGCCGTGTCTAGTTGGGGTCGCTTTTTGCAAAAAGAGCGGCGCCGCGGAAATAGAGGGCAGGCTTTGCCGCCCCGATCGGAGAGAGAAGTAATGGTGTCGATTGTCCGCAAAGCGGCCCTCATGGCCGCCGTTTCGACAAGCTTGCTGCTTGCACCGCAAGCAGTACTGGCCGAGACGATCTTCGGCGCAATGGCCAAAGCCTACGCAAACAACCCTGACCTGAACGCCGCGCGGGCCGGCCTCAGGGCGACCGATGAGAGTGTGCCGATCGCCAAGTCTGGCTTTCGCCCCCAGGTGGCGGCCTTCGCGTCCGGAACGCTTTCGACCATCGACAGGGAAAAGACCCTGAGCCAAGACATCCACCAGGGACAGGTCGGCATCACCGTAAACCAGATGGTGTTTGACGGCTTTCAGACACTGAACAATGTTCGCGCCGCCGAATCGAACGTGTTTGCAACCCGCGAATCGCTGCGTGCCAACGAGATATCGATCCTCCTTTCGGCCGCGACGATCTATTCCAACATCGCGCGCGACCAGCAGCTCGTATCGATCCGCAAGCAGAACATCGCCTTCCTTCAGGAGCAGGTGAACGCGGCCAAGGCCCGCCTCGACGTGGGCGAAGGCACCCGCACGGACGTGAGCCTCGCCGAAGCGTCGCTGGCCAACGCGCAGTCGCAGCTGATCGTCGCCGTCGCTCAGCTGAAGCAGAGCGAAGCGACCTATGTGCAGATCGTCGGTGATGTGCCGCGGGGCATCAAGCAGGCTTCGCCGGCTCAAAAGGCCCTGCCGCGTTCGCTCGATCAGGCCGTCGCGACCGGGCTGCGCGAAAGCCCGATCATTCTGTCGGCACAGTACTCCGTTGATTCGGCCGGTTATCAGGTCAAGTCGGCCGAAGGCACGATGCTCCCGGGCGTGACGCTGCAGGGTCAGGTCGGTCGCACCACCGGCAACGCCGGCGAGCTTGGTCTGGACACCAACAGCTCCAGCATCACCGCTCGCCTTGAGGTTCCGATCTACCAGGGCGGTGCCGAATACGGCCAGATCCGCCAGGCGAAGGAACGTCTGGGTCAGCAGCGCATCCTCGTCGATTCCGCTCGCGCTTCGGTGCAGCAGACCATCGTCTCCGCCTATGCTCAGCTGGAAGCCGCGATTGCGCGCATCTCTGCTAACAAGGCGCAGATTTCCGCTGCCAAGCTGGCGCTCGATGGTGTGATCGAAGAGCGCAAGGTCGGCCAGCGCACGACCCTCGACGTACTCGATTCGCAGCAGGACGTGCTTCAGGCGCAGGAACTCCTCGCTCTGGCGCAACGCGACGCCGTTGTCGCCAGCTATTCGCTGCTTGCGGCCTCCGCGCGGCTGACGGTCAAGGACCAGGGGCTTCAGGTCGCGGAATATCGCTCCGAGGAGCACTACGAGGCGGTCAAGGACAAGTGGATCGGCCTGCGGACCGTGGACGGTCGCTAAGAGCGTCCTCTCGTCTTTCCATAAATTAGAGCGCGCCCCGGTATCCCCGGGGCGTTTCTATTTTTTTCCCTGAAAACAAATCTGTGCAAGAATCCGGGGGACTGATTCGTGGCGTTTGTTTCGTCCACGAACTCACTTAAGGTTTGTCGGAAATCGGCGCATGTCCAGTTTTGGAACACATGTCTGCCGCGTCAAACGAGGATGGAAATGGCACAGCTCAATGTCGCGCGTGAACCGTCGATGGATGAAATCCTGGCATCCATTCGCAAGATCATTGAGAGCAACGAACCCGGCCAGGCCGGATTCGCGCCGCAGGAGCAGTTCGAGGACGAGGCCAGCGACGAGATCGAGCTGACCATCGACAGCGAGATCGAGACGATCGCCTTTGGCCGACGCGATGAGCGGGACGAGCCCCCCAAGTCGGCCTCCGTCGCGCCGGCCGTGGACAGCCCGGCGGTACAGACGGAGCCGTCGTCGGCAGCACAGCCGCCGCTTTCGCTGGCCGATGTCGCGGCGCGAGTTCGGGCCGCCTCCGAGCGTCATGCCACGGGTTTTCCCGCACGGGAGGTTCAGCCTGCGCCGCAGGTCGTCGCCATTCAAGACAGCCCTGTCGTCACCTCGCGCATGGCCGCGGTTTCTGCCCCGAAAGCGCCGGTGATCGAGCCGGTTGCCGAGGTTGAGGCGCCGGCCGAGCCGGAGGTCGCCCCGCCCCTGCCAGTCGAACTACCGGAAGTTTTAAGCGCGATTCCGCCCGTGGCAGCCGTCGCGCTGGATGCGCCCGCGCCGGAGACGGCACTTGCGGCGATCGTCTCCCCGGAGGTCGGCCGCAAGGTCGCTCAGTCCTTCGGCGACCTTGCCCACGCAGTGGATCAGGGGTCGCGACGTTCCTTTGATGAAATTGCCGAGGCGATGCTGCGGCCGATGCTGCAGGAATGGCTCGACGACAATCTTCCGACGCTTGTCGAGCGGCTCGTTCGCGAGGAGATCGAGCGGGTTGCACGCGGCCCTCGGCGCTAAAAGCCGAAGCCGAACATCAAGGAAGCCGCGCGATCGTCGCGGCTTTTTGCGTTCATGTTGACTTGCACCGGCCGTTCTTGTTTACAAGACGCTGACATCAATCTCGTAAATTGGCTCCAAAATGCTTGATAAGACCTACGATTCCGCATCCGTCGACCCGCGTATCGCCAAGAAGTGGGACGAAGAAAACGCGTTTCGTGCAGGGGCGGGTGCCAAGCCCGGCGCCGACAGTTTCTGCATCGTGATCCCGCCGCCGAACGTGACGGGTTCGCTGCACATGGGCCACGCGCTCAACAACACGCTGCAGGACGTGCTGGTTCGCTTTGAACGCATGCGCGGCAAGGACGTGTTGTGGCAGCCGGGCATGGACCATGCCGGCATCGCGACCCAGATGGTCGTCGAGCGCAAGCTGATGGAGAGCCAGCAGCATCGCCGGCAGATGGGCCGCGAAGCCTTCATCGAGAAGGTCTGGGAATGGAAAGCCGAATCGGGCGGGCTCATCTTCAACCAGTTGAAGCGGCTCGGCGCGTCGTGTGACTGGTCGCGCGAACGCTTCACCATGGACGAAGGGCTGTCCGAGGCCGTTCTTGAGGTCTTCGTTTCGCTCTACAAGGAAGGCCTGATCTACAAGGACAAGCGCCTGGTCAACTGGGACCCGAAGCTTCTGACCGCGATATCGGATCTGGAAGTCGAGCAGCACGAGATCAACGGCAACCTCTGGCACCTGCGTTATCCGCTCGAGCCCGGCGTCACCTTCGACTATCCGGTTGCCTTCGATGAAGACGGCAAGGCGACCGAGTGGGAAAAGCGCGATTATCTCGTCGTTGCCACCACCCGGCCCGAAACCATGCTCGGAGACAGCGGCATTGCCGTCAATCCCGAGGATGAGCGCTACAAGCCGCTGATCGGCAAGCACGTCATCCTGCCGATCGTCGGTCGCCGCATTCCGGTCGTTGCCGACGACTACGCGGACCC
The DNA here is from genome assembly GCF_050434285.1 of Ensifer sp. KUDG1. NCBI lineage: Bacteria > Pseudomonadati > Pseudomonadota > Alphaproteobacteria > Hyphomicrobiales > Rhizobiaceae > Ensifer > Ensifer sp. KUDG1. Next base: position 54,486 of record NZ_JBNDIG010000012.1, on the reverse strand, counting down.
GACCGCCGGCACCGGCGCGGTGAAGATCACACCTGCGCATGATTTCAACGACTTTGACGTCGGCAAGCGCGCCGGTCTGCGCGCGATCAGCATCATGACGATCGAAGGGCGCATCACCATCAAGGACAACGAGGATTTCCTCGAAGGGCTTAACGATCCGGCTGCCCTGCATGGCGCCTGGGACGAACTCGAAGGCAAGGACCGCTTCGAAGCGCGCAAGATCATCGTCCGCATCTTCGAAGAGGCGGGCCTGCTCGACAAGATCGAGCCGCACAAGCACATGGTTCCCCATGGCGATCGCGGCGGCGTGCCGATAGAGCCGCGCCTGACGGAACAATGGTACGTCGACGCGAAGACGCTGGCGAAGCCGGCGATCGCCGCGGTCAAGGAAGGCCGGACCAACTTCGTTCCCAAGAACTGGGAGAAGACCTACTACGAGTGGATGGAAAACATCCAGCCCTGGTGCGTTTCGCGCCAGCTCTGGTGGGGGCATCAGATTCCGGCTTGGTACGGTCCGGACGGCCAGGTCTTTGTCGAAAAGACTGAGGAAGAGGCGCTGCACGCGGCGATCCAGCACTATCTGGCGCATGAAGGCCCGATGAAGGCCTATGTCGAGGACTTGCTCGAGAACTTCAAGCCGGGCGAAATCCTGACGCGCGACGAAGACGTTCTCGACACCTGGTTCTCCTCGGCGCTCTGGCCGTTCTCCACGCTCGGCTGGCCGAACGAGACGCCGGAACTGGAGAAGTATTACCAGACCGACGTGCTGGTCACCGGTTTCGACATCATCTTCTTCTGGGTCGCCCGGATGATGATGATGGGCCTGCATTTCATGAAGGATGCCGACGGTACCCCGGTCGAGCCGTTCCATACGGTCTATGTCCATGCGCTCGTTCGCGACAAGAACGGCCAGAAGATGTCGAAGTCGAAGGGCAACGTCATCGATCCGCTAGAACTGATCGACGAATACGGCGCCGACGCCCTGCGCTTCACGCTGGCGATCATGGCCGCCCAGGGACGCGACGTGAAACTCGACCCGGCCCGTATCGCCGGCTATCGCAACTTCGGCACCAAGCTATGGAACGCGACGCGCTTTGCCCAGATGAATGGCGTTACCAGCAGCGATGGCTTCATTCCCGAAGCCTCGTCGCTCACCGTCAACCGCTGGATCCTGACGGAACTGTCGCGCACCATCCGGGACGTTACCGAGGCGCTCGATGCCTATCGCTTCAACGACGCGGCCGGCAGCCTCTACCGGTTCGTCTGGAACCAGTTCTGCGACTGGTATCTCGAACTGCTGAAGCCGATCTTCGGTGGCGAGGACGAAGCGGCAAAACGCGAGTCGCAGGCTTGCGTCGCCTATGTTCTCGACGAGATCTACAAGCTGCTGCACCCGTTCATGCCGTTCATGACGGAAGAGCTCTGGGCGCAGACGGCGGGTGAGGGGCAGGAGCGCTCGACGTTGCTGTGCCACGCCGAATGGCCGGCGCCGTCCTATGCCGATGACACGGCGGCCGACGAGATCAACTGGCTGATCGATCTGGTCTCCGGCATTCGTTCGGTCCGTTCGGAGATGAACGTTCCGCCGGCGGCAACGGCGCCCTTAATCGTGGTCGGCGCCAACAACCTGACGCGCGAGCGGCTGCAGCAGCATGCCCAGGCGATCGGGCGCCTGGCGCGTGTCGAGCATATCGATCACGCCACTGTCGCCCCGCGCGGCAGCGCCCAGATCGTCGTTGGCGAGGCAACGGCCTGCCTGCCGCTCGGAAACCTGATTGACCTCTCGGCCGAGAAAGCGCGGCTTGAGAAGGCGATCGCCAAGGTGGAAGCCGAGCGCGAGCGTATCCTCGGCAAGCTGGCAAACGAGAAGTTTGTCGCCAACGCCAAGCCGGAGCTGGTCGAAGCGGAACGTGAGCGTCTCGTCGAACTCGATCTCCAGAAGGAATCGCTGAGCGTTGCGCTGACGCGCGTCGCCGAGGCCGGCTGAGGCGAGAAATTCGCCGGGAACGACGCGGGCGTTCAAGGGAATGCGCGACGGTCAAGAATCGAAATCCGCGGCAGAAATGCCGCGGATTTTTATTTTAGAAATACAAGATAAACTTCCGCCTATCGAGATTTGGCATTGATTCGATCAATTGAATCCGCTGGGCGAGCGATTAAGCGCGCGTGGTGTTTGAACGGAACTTCAACGGAGTTTTTCGTCGTTCTACCGCAAAAAGCGATAATGTTGTTCTGGTGACACAGGTTTTCGATGGTTTGGAAATCCATTCTAATTTAGTGGATTTCATCCATGATTTTAGAAAAATGGTTCCGATCTGGCGCCATTGTGGCTAAATCATGAGAATCTTACGTAAATTCTGTGACCGATCGAGCGTGCTACCTGCTAGATCTCGCATTTGCGATTTCACGGGATCGTGAGAATACTTCGGCCCACACGACATGAGGTGGAATGTCGCAGTTTGCAGTGCAGGGGGAGGAGCTGGATGGCTCACATGAATTTCAAGCGGGGTGTTCTGTCGGTAGCAGCGGGTTTGCTGTTCGCGTCGGCAGCGCACGCGGGCGGTCTTGAGCGCGGTGGTTACAACATCGATCTGCTGTTCGACCCGTCAGATTACGCCGCCGAAGCGTCGGCGACCTATGTTAATCCGCAACGCGAATTGAACAACGTTCAGGATATCAATCCGGCTAACGGCAGACCCGGTGGTCCGACCGATGGCGTTCGCGATACCGAGAGCTATTGGGTGCCGCGCGTTGGCATCAAGGCTGCGATCGGTGAAGGCTTTGACTGTATGGCTGACTATTCGCAGCCCTGGGGCGCACATTCTAAGCCCGGTGTGAACTGGGCTGGCGCCAACGACAACAGCGAAACCAAGGTCGAAAGCGACAACTACGCGGCGACCTGCTCCTATAAATGGGCAGTGGGGCCGGGGCAGTTCCGCGTCATTGGTGGTGTCTTCTATCAGGAAGTCGGCGGCTTCAAGGAGCGTCTGGTTTCGCCGGCGATCCCCGCGGCTGGATTGAGCGGTGTTGGGCGTCTGGATCTTGAGGGCACCGGTTGGGGATGGCGCGCGGGCGTCGGCTATGAAATCCCGGAATATGCTGTGCGCGCCAGCTTGGTCTATAACAGCGCCGTCGACCTCGATGACCTGTCGGGTTCGATCGATCTGCGCAATGTAGCGCTTGCGGTTATACCCGGCTCGCCGCCGCGTCCGGTTGTTGGCACGAAGTATGACGTATTCGGCAATGCTTCCATGCCAGACTCTCTCGAGTTCAAGATACAGTCCGGCATTGCGCCGGACTGGGTGGCGTTCGGCTCGGTCAAGTGGACCGATTGGAGCCAACTCCAAGTCCTGAATTTCTGCCCGGCTGTTCGCGATCCGCGCACGCCCTGCACCAGCCTCAACCTGCTGTACCGCGACGGCTGGACGATCTCGGGCGGGGTCGGCCATAAATTTACCGACAAGCTCAGCGGTGCGGCCAGCATCACTTGGGACCGAGGCACTAGCCACGGCTTCGGCACGCAGACTGACACCTGGACCTTCGGTACCGGTCTTTCCTACGCCGCTTCAGAGAACCTCGAGTTTCGACTTGCAGGCGCAGTCGGCATCCTGACGGGCGGCAGTTCAGGTCCGCAAACCTTCAACGGTGAGCAGGTAGGGACCGACGTGAAGTATGATTTCGACGACGATTTCTTCGCCGCCGTCTCGACTTCGATCAAAGTGAAGTTCTGATCCTTCGTCATCTGATCCTGCAAGGCCCGGTTTTTACCGGGCCTTTCTTTTGTGTGGAGCCCCTTAACCACGCGTCCGCACTGTCCCGCAATGTGACGATTCAGCAACACTTTTAATGCTAGAGTTTGCTAGGATCAGACTCGTTCCGGCTATGTCCATTTCCCGCCACAAACAGGGAGCAGCGATATAGGAACAAGCCTGCAATGTGAGTGTTGTACCTGCAGCGTTTGGGGCGAAATGAAACTTGGATCGACGACCGTCATGACAGATGTGGCCTGCGGCACGCCAGTGCAAGTGGTCCATTAAAATGACAGCTTCGGGAACTATGTCGAAGTTTCATTGTGGAAAGGTTGCGTCGGCTTTGTCGGCGAAGTTGGTGAAGTTCGCGGCGGTGGGTCGTCCGGGCTTGTGTGTTTGCAGCGGTGATGGGTTCGGCGTGGCCGGCTGGAACGGAAGAATTAGACTGTGATGCTTGCGGGTGAACTAAAGTCACTAAAGGTTGCGATACTCGGCGTGTCGCTGGCGGTCTGTGGGACCCTCGCCATGCCGGCCTACGCTTTTGATCCCGGTGCGGGCGTCACCAAGGAATCGGGTCCTTTCGCCCTCTTCAAGTTCGGGTTTTCCGCCTACAAGAATGGCCGCAAGGACGAGGCCGTAGAAGCTTACAAATACGCGGCCGAGAAGGGCCACACCGGCTCCCGCTGGGCTCTCGCCAACATGTACGCCTATGGCGACGGTGTCGCCGAGAACGACCTCGAAGCCTTCAAGATCTACAGCGAAATCGCCCAGCAGGGCGTAGAGCCGGGCTCGGAAGACACCGGTTACTTCGTCAACGCGTTGATCTCCCTTGCCGGCTATTATCGCCGTGGTATTCCCGACAGCCCGATCAAGTCCGACATGTCCCAGGCGCGCCAGCTCTATTTCCAGGCGGCATCGACCTTCGGCGTCGCCGAGGCGCAGTTCCAGCTCGCGCGCATGCTCTTGTCAGGCGAGGGCGGTAGCGTGAATGTTCAGCAGGCCAAGAAGTGGCTCAACCGTGCGCGCAAGAGCGGTCACGCCGGCGCCATGGGTGTCTTTGGCAACGTGATTTTCCAGGAAGGCCAGACCGTTCGTGGTCTTGCGTTCATGACCGCAGCGCTCGATCAGTGTTCGCCGAAGGATCGGCCCTGGATGCAGTCGATGCAGGAGCAGGCCTTCTCGCTTGCCAGCGAGGACGATCGGCGCACGGCCATCGCACTGTCGCAGAACCTGCATATGCAGGGCGACGACGACTGATTGTTTCGTCGGACGATCCCCAAACCGGCCCGGCCCAGGGATCATTCTCCGCATAGTAAGATCTGGAACAACGCGCCTTAGGCCGAAGCGGACGCGAACGAAAACGTCCCGATGACGGGCACGTGGTCCGAGGGCTTCTCCCAGGCGCGGACATGTTTGTCGATGGATGTCGAGACCAGGCGGTCGGTTGCCTCCGGCGACAGCATCAGATGGTCGATGCGTATGCCGAAATTCTTCGGCCAGCAGCCGGCCTGATAATCCCAGAACGTATAGAGCGGCACAGCGTCCGACGTCGCGCGCACCGCGTCGGTGAAGCCGAGATTGCGCAGCCGGCGAAATGCCGCGCGCGTTTCCGGCAGGAAGAGGGCGTCGTTCTGCCAGACCCGGATGTCCCAGCAGTCGTGTTCTTCAGGGATGACGTTGTAGTCGCCGGCAAGGATGAAGGGTTCTTCGAGCAACAGGCGCTGCTTCGCATAGGCCTCAAGCCGGCGCATCCAGGCGAGCTTGTAGGGGTACTTCTCGCTGTCGACGGGATTTCCGTTCGGAAGGTAGAGCGAGCAGACGCGAATCACGCCGCCTTCGACCGAGAAGACACCTTCGATGAACCGTGACTGTTCGTCCGTATCGTCCCCAGGCAGGCCCCGGTTGACCTCGTCCGGCCGCAGCTTGGAAAGCAGCGCGACGCCATTGAAGCCCTTCTGGCCGTGTGTTTCGACATGATAGCCGAGCGCCTCGATCTCGAGGCGCGGAAAGCCGTCGTCCACCGACTTGATTTCCTGCAGGCAGACGATATCCGGCCCGCTTTCCTTCAGCCAGGCCAACAGGCTGTCGATTCGCGCCTTGACGCCATTGATGTTCCAGGTGGCAATCTTCATGGCTCGAAACGCCCTTCCATGTCGGTTAAGTCCTTGGCGGGCTCATTTCTAGCCGCTCCGGATTCTTTTGACAAATCCGCTACCTGCGGGTTTTCAACAGCGCGCGCGAAGCGCGCCGGCGCTTCTTATCGGGGCAGCGGCGGTCGATACGGTATACGCTTCAGGCGCCGAATTGATTCCGCCCGATGGCCGGCTATAGTCCCGCCCATGATCGATCTCGTGCAGAATTATTGGCCGCATATCCTGGCGCTCCTGTCCTTCGCGCTTGGCATCCCCGCGGCCATTCATGCCGCGATGACGAAGGACGACGTGCGCGCCGCGGCCGGCTGGGTCGGTGTCGTCTTGCTTTCGCCGATCGTCGGCGCACTGATCTACGCCGTTGGCGGCATCAACCGCATCAGGCGCTCCTCGATCGGCTCGCAGCGCGCGCTGTTGCGCGGGCAGGGGCCGGATCAGTTCGGCCACTTCGACGTGTCGGACGCTGACATAGCGGTGCGGTTCGGCGACCGGTTTGCGGCGATGAAGATCCTCGGCGACCGCGTTTCGCGCCATCGCATGTGCACGGGCAATCGCATATCGGTGCTCGCCGGCGGCGATGCCGCCTATGCCGCGATGTTGGAAGCGATCGCTGGCGCGCGGCGCTCGATCCTGCTCGAAAGCTATATCTTCGATCGCGACGTCATCGGCCTGCGCTTTGCCGACGCTCTGATCGCGGCCGTGGCGCGCGGCGTCGAGGTGCGGGTGCTGATCGACGCCGTTGGCGCGCGTTACTCGGTGCCGAGCATTGTCGGGTACCTGGAGGCGGCAGGCGTTCCGACGGCGGTGTTCAACGGCAACATTATCATGGGGCTACGGCTGCCCTATGCCAACCTGCGCACGCACCGCAAGATCCTCGTGGTCGACGGTCAGGTTGCCTTTGCCGGCGGCATGAACATCCGGGTGGGCTTCACCAGTGATATCGCCGGTCAGTCACCGGCGCAGGACACGCATTTCCGCATGCTCGGGCCGGTGGTCGCCGATATCTTCCAGGTCTCGGCCGAAGATTGGCAATTCTCAAGCGGCGAGGTTTTGGCGGGTCCCGCCTGGGCGATCGAAGAGGCGCCGCTGCCGGCCGAGGCGCCGTCGGTGTTGATGCGAGCCGTGCCATCCGGGCCGGACGCCACCAACGAGACCAATCACAAGATGCTCATGGGGGCGTTTTCGGTCGCGCAGAAGAACATCCGGGTGATGTCGCCCTATTTCCTGCCGGACCGCGAGCTCATCAGCGCGCTCGTCACGGCCGCGCGCCGCGGCGTCGAGGTGGATGTCATCGTTCCCGCGGTCAACAATCTGCTACTGGTCGACAGGGCGATGACTGCGCAGTTCGATCAGGTGCTGAAGGGCCATTGTCGCGTGTGGCGGGCGAAGGGGGCTTTCAACCACTCCAAGCTTTTGACCGTGGACGACCGCTGGGCCTACGTCGGGTCCACCAATCTCGACCCACGCTCCTTGCGGCTTAATTTCGAGTTCGACCTTGAGGTTCTCGACCAAGGGTTCGCCGAGGCGATCAATCGCACGATCTCCGACATTCTCGCCTCAGCGGAGCCGGTCACGCTCGAAAGGCTGCGCAAGAAGTCCTTCGCCGATCGATTGGCGAACCGCATTCTCTGGCTGGGATCGCCCTATCTCTGACGCAAACGGCTCCGTTCGTGGTTGAAACGGAGCCGGCTAAGAAGGCGTGAGGCGCTGGCGTCAGATGGAGAAACTCGTTCCGCATCCGCAGCTTGCAACCGCATTCGGATTCTTGATCTGAAACGACTGGCCGAGCAGGTTGTCGACGAAGTCGATTTCCGAGCCGCCCATATAGACAAGCGACAGGCTGTCGATCAGCACCTTGGCCTCGTGCTTTTCCAGGACCAGGTCGTCATCATTGCTGCTGTCGACCAGGTCGAACTTGTAGGAAAAGCCCGAGCAGCCGCCGCCCTCGACGGACACCCTCATGGCGTTGTTGTGGCTGTCGGAACGCAGGATCGTGGCGATCCGCTTCGCTGCAGCATCCGAGAGGGTCACGGTTTCATGCGTCATATCTGCCTCCTGCCGGGGTCAAGAACCGGAGAGAATTGCCCTATATTCAAGCACGCGATCTGGCCGGTTTCGGGGCTTTATTCAAGACCGGCGGCCAAGCCGTTGCTTCCGCTTGCGGAATCGGTCGATCTTGCATCACGCGTTTCCGTAGCTTTCACTATAGGTATGAAGGCTTGAATGCCCCGTCAATGGGACGACGAATTAGGTGGAAGATGACATTCGACAAAAATGCGCTCGGCTTCGGTTATGGTGAACATGCGCCGTTCGCGTCGAATCCCTGGATGACACGCGGCCGGCTCTTTCCCGAAGCGACGAGCGCGACGCGCTCCGATTTTCAGCGCGACCGCGACCGCATCGTGCACACCACGGCGTTTCGCCGCCTGAAGCACAAGACGCAGGTCTTCATTGCCGCCGACGGCGATCACTACCGCACCCGCCTGACGCACACGATCGAGGTGGCGCAGATCGCCCGGGCTCTGGCGCGCGCGCTCAAGCTCGACGAAGATCTGGCCGAGGGCGTCGCTCTCGTGCACGATTTCGGCCACACGCCCTTTGGCCATACGGGCGAGGATGCCCTTCACGACATGCTGAAGCCCTATGGCGGCTTCGATCACAATGCCCAGTCGCTGCGCATCGTCACCAAGCTCGAGCGGCGCTACGCCGAGTTCGATGGGCTGAACCTGACCTGGGAAAGCCTGGAAGGCCTCGTCAAGCACAATGGGCCGTTGCTGACTGCAGACGGTGAGGGCACCCGTGGGCCGGTACCGCAGCCGATCCTTGATTATTGCGCGCTGCATGATCTGGAACTGGCGAGCTTTGCGAGCCTCGAGGCGCAGGTCGCGGCCATCGCCGACGATATCGCCTACAACACCCATGACATCGACGACGGCTTGCGGGCCGGCTATCTCACCTTTGAAATGCTCGAGGACGTGCCGTTTCTCGCGCGCCTGATGCGCGAGGTTCACGACCGTTATCCCGGTCTTGAAAGCAGCCGCTTCACGCATGAGATCATGCGCCGGCAGATCACGGCGATGGTCGAGGACGTGATCGGCGTCGCGCAACAGCGCATCGGCGAGATACGCCCGCAGAGCGCTGCTGATGTGCGCCAGGCCGGCACCGTGATGGCGACCTTCTCCGAGGAGATGGGCGAGACGGACAAGCAGATCAAGCGCCTGCTGATGACCCGGATCTACCGGCACCCGGAAGTCATGCGCGTGCGCGAAAATGCCGCCTCGATCGTCTGCGATCTCTACCATGCCTTCATGGACGACCCGCAGCTGATGCGGGAGCACTATTGGATCGACCAGATTGCCGGCATGGCGGAGCCGGCGCGGGCGCGGCACGTCGGCGACTACCTCGCCGGCATGACTGACACTTTTGCGATCAGCGTGCACAAGCGCTTGTTTGACCATACGCCCGATTTGCGCTAGGGACGCCCCGCCCGGAGGCTTACGGTTCGGCCGAACCGAGCCTCCTTTTTGAGTTTTGCGCCGGTCACTCGTGGCCGGGAAAAGCGGACGGATCAGATGAATCTCTTCACGGACTTCGAATCAAGAATTAAGGACATTCTCGAAACGCTTGAAAGCGTTCGAGAAAAGCGATCCGAGCTTGACTTCGGCCGTGTCAACGTCGAGCCGCCGCGCGATCCGAGCCATGGTGATGTTGCGACCAATGCTGCGATGGTGCTGGCAAAGCCGCTCGGCATGAACCCGCGCGCGCTTGCCGAACTCATCGTCGAGAAGCTCAAGCAGGACCCGGAAGTCACCGACGTTTCCGTTGCCGGTCCGGGCTTCATCAACGTCCGCCTTTCGGTTTCCTACTGGCAGAAGCTGCTGTCGGACATGGCGCGTGCGGGCGTCGACTACGGCCGCAGCGCACTCGGTGGTGGCCGCAAGGTCAACGTCGAATACGTATCGGCCAACCCGACCGGCCCGATGCATGTCGGCCATTGCCGTGGCGCCGTTGTCGGCGACGCGCTGGCCAACCTTCTGGCCTTCTCCGGCTATGAGGTCACCAAGGAATACTACATCAACGATGCGGGGTCGCAGATCGACGTTCTCGCGCGGTCGGCATTCCTGCGTTATCGCCAGGCTCTTGGTGAAGAGATCGGCGAGATCCCGCCCGGCCTTTATCCGGGCGATTATCTCGTGCCGGTCGGCGAGGCGCTCGCCGACGAATACGGCACCAGCCTTCGACTGATGCCCGAAGACAAGTGGATGCCGCTCGTCAAGGACCGGACGATCGACGCGATGATGGCGATGATCCGCGAGGATCTCGCGGCGCTGAACGTCAATCACGACGTCTTCTTCTCCGAGCGCACGCTGCACGCGAACGGTGCTGCCGCCATCCGCACCGCGATCAACGACCTGACCTTCAAGGGTCACGTCTACAAGGGCACGCTGCCGCCGCCGAAGGGGCAGTTGCCGGAAGACTGGGAAGATCGCGAGCAGACGCTGTTCCGCTCGACCGAGGTTGGTGACGATATCGACCGGCCGCTGATCAAGTCGGACGGCAGCTATACTTACTTCGCCGCCGACGTTGCCTATTTCAAGGACAAGTTCGACCGCGGCTTCGACGAGATGATCTATGTGCTCGGCGCCGACCATGGCGGCTACGTCAAGCGCCTGGAAGCGCTGGCGCGGGCTGTTTCCGGCGGTTCGTCGAAGCTCACGGTTCTGTTGTGCCAACTGGTCAAGCTCTTCCGCGACGGCGAGCCGGTGAAGATGTCGAAGCGCTCCGGCGACTTCGTCACGCTGCGCGACGTCGTCGATGAAGTCGGCCGCGATCCGGTTCGTTTCATGATGATCTACCGGAAGAACTCGGAACCGCTCGACTTCGACTTTGCTAAAGTAACAGAACAGTCGAAGGATAACCCGGTCTTCTACGTGCAGTATGCGCATGCGCGCTGCCGCTCGGTCTTCCGCCAGGCTGCGGAAGCATTCCCGGACCTGAACCTCGAATCGGTCGATCTCGCCAGTGCCGTTCTGGGCCAGATCTCGGATCCGGCGGAGCTGCAGCTTGTCGCGAAGCTCGCAGAATATCCGCGAGTCATCGAGGCTGCGGCGCAGGCTCAGGAGCCGCATCGCATCGCGTTTTACCTGTATGATCTTGCCGCCGCCTTCCACGGTCATTGGAACAAAGGTAAAGAGAATCCAGAATTACGTTTTGTTAACGATAAAAATAGAGAATTAAGTACTGCCAGACTCGGGCTGGTGCATGCTGTCGCTTCGGTATTGAAATCCGGCCTGTCTATTACAGGCACCTCCGCACCGGAGGAAATGCGATAAGTATTGTCACCATTTTCCCACAATGCACTGGCACAGCGATACAGGCAATTGTGAGTGGAGAGCATGGCAGACAAACAATTCGCACGAAGCGGGCCGGCTGAATTCGATGTATTGGCAGACGATGATCCGTTGGCCGAACTCGCCCGGATCGTCGGTTACGATGCCCGGCCGGCCGTCCAACAGTTGCAGGAACTGCAGCGACACCAGGAGGCGGTGCGCCAAGACCCCGCCTTCGATCTCGAAGACGAACTGCTTCGCGCGTTCGACAGCTACGACGCGCCGCGGTCCGTGCCGCAGCCGGCTGCAGTCCAGCCGGCTCCGATCGAAGAACCGCGGTTCGAGGCTGTAGCCGAACAAGATGAGCCTCGGTTCGAGCCGGTAGCAGAACACGTCGTCGTGCACGAAGAGCCGGTGGCGGAGCCCGTTGCCGAGCTTGAAGAGCCGGTGTTCCTCCAGCCCGAACGCGTCGAGGCGGCGCCAGCCCCCGTCGCTGACGAGGACTATGCCGAGGTTCATGCCTTCTCCGTCGCGCCGCAGGTTGCCGAAGCCGGCAACACTGAGGCCTACGTCGATGAGCCGTCGTTCGACCTTGAACGCGAACTCGAATTGTCGCTTGGCGAAGCCGATCTGCTGTCGGACGATGTTGCCGAGGTTGCTCCTCACGTCGAGCCGCAGGAAAGCGATCCACGTGACCAGATCGTCGATACGTGGCAGCCGCCGGCCGTCGAGGCCGCTTCGGCCTGGGTCGAGCCGGCTCCGGTTGCAGATGCGTTTTCAGCTTTTGAACAGCCGCGCTTCGATGTGGTGGCCGAAGAGCGCGAAGTTGAGCGTTCCTATCAGATTGAGCCTTCCTATCAGGAAGACCTGATCGCAGCTCAGCCAGTCGTCGAGCAGGATGTCGCTCGCGACGATCTCTTGGCCGACATCGAACGGTTCCCGGTTCCGCCGGTTGCCGCGATGGTTGCCGCCGCGGTCCAATCGCATCCCGCTCTTCATTCGGAAACGCAGCCTGTCGTGGCACCGGTGGTCGCGCCAGCGGCTGCCACTGCCGCTCCGATAAAGAAGAGCCCTTATCCCTTTACGCCCACCTTCAGCCGGGCGACGCCGGTCGCATCCGCCTCGGGTGCCAGCCAGCAGCGTGCCTTTGCCGGCCCGCTGGTATCGTCGGTCGCAACGCCCGTTGCAGCTGTTGCTGCGCCGGTTACTGCCGTCGCTGCTGCCCCAGTCCAGGTCGCGGAACCCGTGGCCGAGGCGGCCAAGCCAGTTGCGCAGCCGGAGCACGAGCCGAGCTTCGACATCGAGAACTTCGAAATGGAGCTCTCCGACGAGGCGCTGAAGCTCGACTTTGCTGACGTTGTTTTCGATGAGCCGGTCGTTGCCGCCGTCGTACCGCAAACACCGGTGAAGCCGGCCGTGCAGGCCGCCATTCCGCAGCGCGAGCCGGAGCGGTTCGTCGAACCTTACGTCGCCCCCGCGCCGGTCGAGCGCCAGGAAGCACAACCCGAGAGCACGCTGCCCTTCGATCCTTCGATGATTTCCGAAGCCGAGAACGGCGTGGCGCCGATCGCGGACATGGACGTGCCGCAGCTGCCGGTCATCGAGACGGAGAAGCCGGTCGCCTATCCGGCCGACTACGATCTCGATATCGATGCGGAAATGGCCCAGCTCTTCGGAACGCCGGCTCCGGTGAAGGAAACCCGTCCGGCTGCCGTCGAAAAGGTAGAACCGGCCCGTCCGGCGCCGGCTGTTGCCGCTGCTCCGGCCTTGGGTCAGGGCTCGCTTGACGATTTCGACGAATTTGAGAAGGCGATGGAAGAAGACTTCCGCCGCTCGATCGTCGAACGCCCGGCCGTCGCCCGCGATGCCGAACGGCTTTCCGCGGCGCAGGGCCAGCAGGATGCCGGCGAATACCGCGAATATGGCACCGGCCGTCGCTCGCAGCGCACGATGTTGCTGGCGGCAAGCGTTGCCGGCGTCATCATCCTTGGTGGCGCTGCCGTCTACGCCTGGATGGGCGGTAGCGGCGCGGTCAACTCGGCCGAAGGCCCGAAGATCATTCTGGCGGACAAGGCCCCGGTCAAGGTCGTGCCCGAGGAGAAGGGCGGCAAGACCGTGCCGAACCAGGACAAGGCGGTTTATGATCGCGTTGCCGGTGCTCAGGCTGGCGCGCCGCAGCAGGAAGCTTTGGTCTCTTCGACCGAGGAGCCGATGGATGTCGTCCAGAGGACGCTGACGCCGGAAACCCTGCCGCTCGAAGGCAGCAACGAGGCCGAAACCCTGCAGACGGCTCTGCCGAACGAAGAGGACGGCGATCGCCTGCTGCCGGATGGCGGCAATAGCGAGACCGCGGCCCAAGAAGAAGACAAGACGCCGGCCGTCGCACCGAGGAAGGTGCGCACGATGATCGTCAAGCCGGATGGAACGCTGGTCGCTCGCGAAGAGCCGGTTGCAGCACCGGCGACCGATGTCGCCGGCACGACCCAGCCGCTGCCCGCAACGCCTTCGAACGACGTCGCGGCTGCAGGTCAGGCTTCCGCCAGCACCGACCAGGTCGCGCTCGCAGCAACGGGCAACGCCAACATCGAGCAGGTTCCGGTGCGCAGCGTTACGACGACGGCTTCCGCCGGTGGCGAAAAGGCTCCGACGCCGCAGACCCGCCCGGCCGCACAGCCGGTGGAAAACGCCCGCCCGGCGCAAGAGCAGGCCGCTCTCCCGGCTGAGACGCAGCCGGCACAGCAGGTTGCCACCGCATCGGTTCCGGCCGGTGGCTACTTCATCCAGGTCGCCTCTCTGCCGTCCGAAGCCGAGGCGCAGAAGTCCTACAACAGCCTGTCGAACAAGTTCGGAAGCGTCATTGGCGGCCGCGGTGTCGACATCCGCAAGGCGGAAATCGCCGGCAAGGGCACCTACTACCGCGTCCGTATCCCGGCCGGTTCGAAGGACGAGGCCAATGCCCTTTGCTCCAAGTACAAGGGCGCCGGCGGAAGCTGCCTGGTTACCAAGTAAACGGGCATAGTGATCGAGTTGACGAAAGGCGCGGCCGAGGAGGCCGCGCCTTTCGCGTTTTCGGGCTTCCAATTGCCCCATGACCTTGTGAAATGAGTGGGGGGCCCTGTCTTTGTGACTTCGCGCCGGGCAGCCCGCGCTCTATGCTTTTGGGATGAGCGAATCAAAAGCATTTATCTCCGGCTGCAAGGGCCTTTCCCTCACGAGCGACGAGCGCGATTTCTTCGCGGCAGAACGCCCGTGGGGTTTCATCCTGTTCGGGCGCAACATTGGCGAGGCGCAGCAGATCTCGGATCTGGTGGCAGCCCTTCGCGACAGCATCGGCAATCCGAATGCGCCCGTGCTCATCGACCAGGAAGGCGGACGCGTTCAACGCATCCGCCCGCCGCTCGTTCAGCAGTATCCGAATGGCGCGGCGATCGGCGAGATCTACCGCCGCGACGGGGAGCTCGGTCTGCGCGCCGCCTGGCTGATGGGGCGCTTGCATGCCTTTGACCTGATGCGCTTCGGCATCACCGTCGATTGCCTGCCGGTGCTCGACGTGCCGGTGCCCGGCAGCCACGACGTCATCGGCAACCGCGCCTACGGCCACGATCCGGAAACCGTCACGGCCATCGGCCGTGCGATGGGCGAGGGGCTGAAGGCCGGCGGCATGCTGCCGGTGATGAAGCACATGCCGGGCCACGGCCGCACCTTCGTCGATTCGCACCACAATCTGCCCGTCGTCAGCGCCACCTTCGACGAGCTTGCCGCGAGCGACTTCCTGCCCTTCGTTGCGATGAAGGACGAGGTAATGGCGATGTCGGCGCACATGGTGTTCACAACGATCGATCCGGACAATCCGGCCACCACCTCTGCGAAGGTCGTGCGCGAGATCATTCGTGGCCATATCGGCTTCGACGGCCTGCTGATGTCGGATGACGTGTCGATGAACGCGCTTGCCGGCGACATGACCACCCGCGCGCGCAACATCATTGCCGCGGGACTTGATCTCGTCTTGCATTGTCATGGCATAATGGAGGAAATGAAGGCCGTCGCGGATGTCGTGCCGGTTCTGGCAGGTGAGAGCTTGCGCCGGGCGAGG
Organism: Ensifer sp. KUDG1; assembly: GCF_050434285.1. Classification (NCBI taxonomy): domain Bacteria; kingdom Pseudomonadati; phylum Pseudomonadota; class Alphaproteobacteria; order Hyphomicrobiales; family Rhizobiaceae; genus Ensifer; species Ensifer sp. KUDG1. Next base: position 39,164 of record NZ_JBNDIG010000012.1, on the reverse strand, counting down.
GCCGCAGAAGCCGCGTTCCGTGCGCCCGACGATGCGAGCGAAGTCGATTTGCGGGCGGAGTTCAACGCCCTGTTTGCAACGGTCTGAGGCAACGAAGACTGAAGGCAACAGAGACTGAAAGAAAGGGTCGGGCTGCCAGTGAGCAATGCGGGCGAAAGACAAGGCAAGCCTGCGTCGAAGGCGCCGATGGACCCGCTGTGGCAGGACGAGACTGCCGAGCGCGGACTGCATGAGGAAGCGCTGGTGGTCGATATCGCCGGCTTCGAAGGCCCGCTCGACCTGCTGCTGCATCTCGCCCGAAGCCAACGCGTCGATCTTTCGCGCATTTCCGTCCTGGCGCTCGCCGAGCAATACATCGCCTTTATCGAGCGGGCGCGCAGCATCCGCATCGAGCTTGCGGCCGATTACCTCGTCATGGCGGCGTGGCTCGCTTATCTGAAGTCGCGGCTGCTGATTCCGCAGCAGGCGAAGGATGACGGTCCTTCTGGCGAAGAGATGGCCTCGGCGCTCGCCTTCCGGCTGAAGCGGCTGGAAGCGATACGCGAGGCGGCGACGCGGCTCATCAACCGAAACCGGCTTGGCCGGGACGTGTTCGTCCGCGGTGCACCGGAGCATATCGTCACCGAGAGGAAATCCGGTTTCGACGCTTCGCTCTACGATCTGCTGAGCGCCTATGCGAGCCTGCGCCAGCGACAGGCGATCACCCAGGTGACGATCGAGAAGCGCCACGTCTGGTCGCTGTCCGATGCGCGGCTGATCCTGGCCCGTATGATCGGCGGCCTCGACGACTGGACGGCGCTCGATCACTTTCTCGTTCGCTACATGACGACGCCGAAGGAGAGGGCAACGGCAATCGCCAGCTCCTTTGCCGCGTCGCTCGAAATGGTTCGCGAGGGCCGCCTCGAAATTCGCCAGGAAGAAGCCTTCGCGCCGATCTATCTTCGACGCGGACCAAATCCGATCGATGCGGAGACCCTTGCCGAGATGGAGGCAGCCCGTGGCTGAAGCCCAGAAGTACCTGCCTGGCGTTCCCGACGAGGAGGACGAGATCGAAGCGGCATCTTTCGATCCACGGCTTGAGCAGGAAGCCGAGCGTATCGCCGAAGCCCTGGTGTTCGCTTCGGCGCAGCCGGTGTCCGAGGCTTACATCGAGAGCCGGCTTCCGCTGGGTGCCGATGTGCGCGCGATCATGCTCCGGCTGAAGGCCCTTTATGCGACGCGCGGCGTCAACCTTGTCCAGGTGGCAGACCATTGGGCCTTCCGCACGGCCGCCGACCTCTCCTTCGTCGTTCAGACCGACGAACAGGAGGTCCGCAAGCTTTCACGAGCCGCCCTCGAGGTTCTGTCGATCATTGCCTACCATCAGCCGGTCACGCGCGCCGAGATCGAGGATATCCGCGGCGTGCAGACCTCGAAGGGCACGCTCGACGTGTTGATGGAGGCGGGCTGGGTCCGCTTTCGCGGGCGCCGGCGCACACCGGGACGCCCGGTGACCTTCGGCACGACGCGCGACTTCCTCGATCACTTCGGCCTTGAGGAACTGCGCGACCTGCCGGGCATCGAGGAATTGAAGGGCGCCGGGCTGCTTTCCGGCCGCGTGCCTTCGAACCTCAACATCCCTGTTCCGACCGGCGACGACGAACTCGCCGAGAACGAGGATCCGATCACCCAGCTCGATCTGGAGGAACTGGGGCTCTTGACACCGAAGGGCGAAGAAGCCGATTAGAAAAACCTGATTATAGATATCGGCTTTCCATGGCGTCGGGCCCTGCTGGCCCTGCGCCACTGGTGTCAAGGAATGCAAGAGCATGGTTTCAGATCCGCAGGACGCTCCCGTCATGACCACGCGACGGACAGCGGGCGTCTCTTTCGCGGCGAGCCTGACCTTCGAAGATATCCATCACAGCTATCACGCCAAGGAAACGATCAAGGGCGTCAGCCTGGCGGCTAAGGCCGGCGAGGTCCTGTGCCTGCTCGGGCCTTCGGGATCCGGCAAGACGACCCTGCTGCGCATCGCCGCGGGCATCGAGCGGCAGAGCGCCGGGCGTCTGATGCTCAACGGCCAGGAAATCTCCGGTCCCTCTGTTTTCCTGCCCCCGGAAAAGCGTGGCGTCGGGCTGATGTTCCAGGACTTCGCGCTTTTCCCGCACATGACGATCCGTGACAACGTCCGCTTCGGTCTGACGGCGATCCCCAAGAAGGAAGGCCTGATCCAGGCGGATGCGGCACTCGAGCGTGTTGGCCTGTCGCACTATGCCGATCAGTATCCGCATGTGCTGTCGGGCGGCGAGCAGCAGCGCGTGGCGCTTGCCCGCGCGCTCGCGCCGCGTCCGGCGGTGCTGTTGATGGACGAACCCTTTTCCGGCCTCGACTCGCGCCTCAAGGATTCCATCCGTGCCGACACCCTCGCGATCCTCAGGGAAACGCGGGCAACTGCGATCGTCGTCACGCATGACGCTGAAGAGGCGATGCGCATGGCGGATCGCATCGCGCTCCTGAAGGACGGGCGCCTCGTTCAGGTGGGAACGGCCGATGAACTCTACCGCGAGCCGCGGGATCTTTTTGCCGCCGGTTTCTTCTCGGAAATCAACGTCTTCGATGCCCAGGTTCGTGGCGGCCGCGTCGAGACGCCGGTCGGAAGCGTTGCAGCCGGCCCCCACCCGGAAGGCAAGCGCCTCTCGGTGGCCGTCAGGCTGTCTGGGGTACGCGTCGGCGAAGAAGGTGGCGACATTCCTGCCCGCATTCTCTCCCGTCGCTTCATCGGAGTGGTCGAGCTTCTGGAGCTTGCCGTGCCTCGTTGTGAGGAGGTGGTCCGGGCGCGCATCAGGGCGGACCGATTGCCGCATGGATTGCGTGATGTAATGCTTTCAGTTAACGAGCGGGATATATTACTGTTTGAAAAAAGCAGTTCGGCATCTTAGGGTCTGTCACAACGAGACGCGTGCTTGGGGCACGCCTGAAAATTGACATGTGATAGAGCCTAAATCGGGGAAGGCTCAGAGGAGTAAGAGCATGGGTTCGTTAAGCATTTGGCACTGGCTGATCGTTCTGGTCGTGGTGCTGCTCTTGTTCGGTCGTGGCAAGATCCCCGAACTGATGGGTGACGTTGCCAAGGGCATCAAGAGCTTCAAGAAGGGCATGTCCGACGACGATGCGGCTGCTACCGACAAGACGCTCGACGGCAAGACCGTTGACCACAAGTCTGACGAAGTTCGCTAACAGTCTGGTGTCGGTGAAGCCTGTCCGGTGTCCGTACCGGGCCGGCGGCATCAAGGGTTTGCAGGACATATCGCATGCTTGATATCGGCTGGACCGAGCTCGTCGTCATCGCAATCGTTCTGATCGTGGTTGTCGGGCCGAAAGACCTTCCGCCAATGTTGCGGGCTTTCGGCCGCATGACTGCGAAGATGCGCGGCATGGCATCGGATTTCCGTCAGCAGTTCGATGAAGCGCTGCGCGAAGCGGACCTCGACGAGGTTCGAAAGACCATCAGCGACGCGCAAAGCCTCAATCCGGCCAATGCGTTGCGCGATGCGATCAATCCGCTTCGCCAGATGGGCAACGATATCAAGGCGGACCTGCAGAAGGCGGCAACGCCCGACCAGCCCGCGACACCGAGCAGCGTTGATCCGGTGACCGCCGTGGAGCCGGCTGTCGCGCCGGCGGCGGTCGAAACCAAGCCTGCAGATGCGGTTGCCGCCGCGGCAATCGGTTCGGCCAATCGCCAGATCGAGCGCGCCGAGGTCGCATCCGTACCGGCAGAAAAGCCGAAGCGCGCGGTCAAGGCGCAGACCGACGCGGCGCCGGTGGTAAAGAAGGCTGCGCCCAAGCCGGCAACGGCAGCGCCCAAGGCGGCCACGGCAAAGTCTGCTGCCAAGGCGCCCGCGAATCCGGCCGCTGAAAAGAAAAAAGTGACGCCGACAGGGGCTGAGCCTGCTGCCAAGACGTCAAAGCCGCGCACCAGCGCGCGCAAGAAAGGTGAAGCATGAGCGGCGAAATCGAGGACCGGCCGCAGCCGCTGATCGAGCATCTGATCGAATTGCGCAGGCGCCTGATGTGGGCCATCGGCGCGTTCTTCATTGCGTTCCTCGTCTGCTTCTACTTCGCCAAGGGCCTGTTCAACCTGCTGGTGCTGCCGTTCAAATGGGCCGTGAGCTGGGCGGGCCTCAACCATCGCAACGTCGAGCTCATCTACACGGCGCCGCAGGAGTTCTTCTTCACCCAGATCAAGGTCGCGATGTTCGGTGCGCTGGTCATTGCCTTTCCCGTAATTGCGGCACAGATCTACAAGTTTGTGGCGCCTGGGCTCTATAAGAACGAGCGCGCAGCGTTCCTGCCGTTCCTGATTGCGTCACCACTCCTGTTTCTGCTCGGCGGCGCACTGGTCTATTTCTTCTTCACGCCGATGGTCATGTGGTTCTTCCTGGCCATGGAGCAGGGTGGTGGCGAAGGGCAGGTGGCCATTCAGCTTCTGCCGAAGGTCTCGGAATATCTGAGCCTGATCATGTCGCTGGTCTTCGCTTTCGGGCTCGTCTTCCAGCTGCCAGTCATCACCACGCTTCTTGCCCGTGTCGGTTTCGTGACGTCTCAGGGCCTTGCCGAGAAGCGCAAATACGCGATCGTGATCGCCTTCGTTGTCGCGGCCGTGCTCACGCCGCCCGATCCGATTTCCCAGATCGGCCTTGCGCTGCCAGCCATCCTTCTCTACGAAATTTCGATCTATACGGCGCGACTCGTCGAAAGGCAGCGGGCAGCGGACGCGCTCAAGAGCGAGGCTGCTGAGTCGCAGGAAGGATCTTCCGGAGAGGTCGGCCCCGCCAAGGGCTGAGCATTCGAGATTTCGCGCCGTGATCTGACCAACGCGTGGAACGAAAATGCTTGATATCAAATGGATCCGTGAGAATGCCGAGATGCTGGACGCCGCCCTGGCGAAGCGGGGCGCGGAGCCTTTGTCGGCATCTCTGATCGCGCTCGACGAACGCCGCCGCACGAACCTTCAGGCGCTGCAGGACATGCAGTCGCGCCGCAACGCGGCCTCGAAAGATATCGGCGCTGCCATGGCGCAGAAGAATGCCGAGCTCGCCGATAGGCTGAAGGCCGAGGTGGCTGACCTCAAGAACGCCATGCCGGCGCTCGAAGAGGACAGCCGCAAGATCGAGGCCGAGCTTAGCGATGCCCTGTCGCGCATTCCGAATATCCCGTTGGACGATGTTCCCGTCGGCTCCGACGAGAGCGGCAACGTCGTCAAGAGCGTCGTCGGCAAGAAGCCCAGCTGGAACCACCAGCCGCGTGAGCATTTCGAGGTCGGCGAAGCACTCGGCCTGATGGATTTCGAGGGCGCGGCCCGCATTTCCGGCTCGCGTTTCACGATCCTGAAGGGGCAATTGGCGCGGCTCGAGCGCGCGCTCGGCCAGTTCATGCTCGACCTGCACACCCAGGAACACGGTTACACCGAAGTGCAGCCGCCGCTTCTCGTGCGCGACGATGCGATGTACGGCACCGGCCAGCTGCCGAAGTTCGCCGAGGATCTTTTCCGCACCACCGACGGCCGCTGGCTGATCCCGACCGCGGAAGTGCCGCTGACCAACATCGTCCGCGAACAGATCCTCGAAGGCGAAAAGCTGCCGCTGCGCTTCACCGCGCTGACGCCGTCCTTCCGTTCGGAAGCAGGCTCTGCCGGTCGCGACACCCGCGGCATGCTGCGCCAGCACCAGTTCAACAAGGTCGAACTGGTGTCGATCACCGATGCGGAATCGTCGATCGACGAACACGAGCGCATGACCGCCTGCGCCGAGGAGGTGCTGAAGCGCCTCGGCCTGCATTACCGCGTCATGACCCTTTGCACCGGCGACATGGGCTTTGGCGCCCGCAAGACCTACGATCTCGAGGTCTGGCTGCCGGGTCAGGATACGTTCCGCGAGATTTCGTCGTGCTCGGTCTGCGGCGATTTCCAGGCACGCCGCATGAATGCCCGCTATCGCACCAAGGAAGACAAGGGAACGCGCTTCGTTCACACGATGAACGGCTCGGGCGTTGCCGTCGGCCGCGCGCTCATCGCCGTCATCGAGAACTATCTGAATGACGATGGTTCGATATCGGTGCCGGAGGTGCTGGTTCCCTACATGGGCGGCCAGACGCGCATCGAAAAGGTTGCCTGAGCGAACGTCGAGGGGAGTACGGCATCATGCGGATCCTGCTGACAAACGATGACGGCATTCACGCCGAGGGCCTGTCGGTGCTCGAACGGGTCGCCCGGACGATTTCTGACGACGTCTGGGTCGTCGCGCCGGAGGCGGACCAGAGCGGCCTTGCCCATTCGCTGACGCTGTCGGAGCCATTGCGGCTGCGACAGATCGCGGAAAAGCGCTTCGCACTTCGTGGCACGCCGACCGATTGCGTCATCATGGCGGTCCGCAAGGTGCTCGATCGCAAGCCCGATCTCGTGCTGTCCGGCGTCAACATCGGTGCCAACATGGCCGACGACGTGACCTATTCCGGCACCGTCGCCGGCGCCATCGAGGGAACCCTGCAGGGCATCCGCTCGATCGCGTTGAGCCAGGCCTACAATCACACGGTCGGAAAGACGGTGCCTTGGGATGTTGTCGAAACCCATGCGCCGGCCTTGATCCGCAAGCTGATGAAGGTGGACCTGCCTGACGGCACGCTGCTCAACGTCAACTTCCCGAACTGCTCGGCGGATACCGTCGCCGGCACGGAAGTGACGTCGCAAGGCAAGCTCGATTTCGGCCTGTCGATCGACGAGCGAACCGACGGTCGCGGCTTTCCCTATTTCTGGCTGCGTTTCGGCGAGCGCTTCGGCGATTTCCGCGCTGGCACCGACATTCACGCCCTGCGTGAAAACATGATCTCGGTCACGCCGCTTAAGCTCGACCTCACCGACTACAGTGTCCAGGACCGCCTGGCGCGGGCGCTCAACGAGGGAGCCGTTGATTGAGCGCGCGGGTGTCGGAACAGGAAGGCTTTGCCAAGATGGTGCTGCGGCTGCGCGCCGAAGGCATTACCAACCATGACTTGCTGAAGGCCGTCGAGCAGACGCCGCGCAGCTATTTCGCGCCGCCGCAGTACCAGGCCGAAGCCCATTCGCAGCGAACGATCCCGCTCGATTGCGGTTCGTTCATGGAGGGATACGACTTTGCGGTCCGTCTGCTGCACAGTCTCAATCTGAAATCCGGCCAGCGTGTTCTCGAAGTCGGCACCGGCAGCGGCTTCACCGCCGCGGTCATGGGACGCGTTGCCGAGCGGGTGCTGACGATCGACCGCTATCAGACGCTCGTCGGCATCGCCCAGAAGAACCTCGAAAAAACGGGCATTCGCAACGTCATCGTCCGGCACGCTGATGGCAGTGCCGGCGTGCCGGGTGAGGGCACCTTCGACCGGATCCTCATCACCGCCGCCTTCAACAGCCTGCCGCGCATGTTCTCGGATCACCTGGTTTCCGGCGGCACCCTTTTGGTGCCGATCATGATGAGCGAGACCCATTGTCGGGTCGTGCGCGTCAGCCGCACGGGCAGCCGCTTCGATCGCGAGGATCTGTTCGACGCGCCTTACCTTCCGATCGTGCCGCAACTGGCATCGTTTCTCTGAACGTCGAAATCCCGTCCGCTCGGGTAAGAAGCCGCGGCTCGCGCCGATATCGACTATTAACGAGTCCTTAACTTCCTCCAGCCTCGCGCAAGCTTCGCGCCATACGCCTGCCGTGCACGGACAGGGTTCCCGCCTGTGAGTCGTCGCTTGCCTTGCGACGTCGGCGGACACCGGTCGCGAGGTACGGAGACGGCACATGCAGATCGCGAACAGGTTGACGGCGGCAGCATCGGGCGACGGGCTGAACAATCTTGCCGGGCGCAATGCCGGCCAGACGAATTCCGCGGGCAAGGATGAGCAGGCGGCACAGGCGCTCGCCGCGACCTTCTTTGATCCGACGCCACGCATCTCGCTTTCGGCCGATGCCCTGCTTTATCTCGGCCAGACCAAGAAGGCCTCCGACGGCCAGCCGGCGCTCACCCGCGAGGAATGGAACAATCGCCTGTCGCCGCAACTGGCCTCGCGCGAGTACCAGGCCTTCGGCAGGTTTCTCGATTCCGGCGATCACCAAGCCTATTACAAGAGCTTCATAGACTACTACGACGGTCTTCGGCCGGAGGACCAGAACAGTCTGCGCTATTTCGGGACACGCGAAGCGGCCGTGGCCGGCCTGCGGTCGCTCGAATATGAAGAAGCAAGCGGCGCGGACGGAGATACCGCCTTCCAGACGCTGGTGAGCGTGCTGCTCGAGGAAGACAAGACGGCCCAGTCCGAAACCCTGGCGCAGCCGGCCGGTCGGCAGATTTTTGCCTGGGACCTGACGAGCATCAGCTACGAGGAAGACCAGACGGAGCGCCGGTCCGTGTCCGAGATCGAGCGCCTCTATTCCGAACTGATCTAGCGTTACGCTTTCCTGCCCGGGCGGCCGCTGCGGCGGCTGCTGCTAACAGGCGCTTGACGGGCGGCGGCCGGCCTATGGTTAGCATTTGGTCAAATTAGTCCTTTGGTGGGGTCTACCTTAACCACGCGGTAACTCTAATACGCTTTAATCAATCCACATCGAGTTGCGTTCGGAGTGGGTAAGCGTCATGCGTAAGTTTGTATCTCCCGGGGTTGGAAAGTCGACGATCCGCCTTTGCGTGGCGGTCCTGCTGGCAGGCGTCGCAACAGGCTGCAGTTCGGATGCAAGCCGGTTTGACGGCCTGTTTTCGCGGTCCGACAACATCACCACAAATTCCATCCCCCGAGACGCAACGCCGGTTCCGCGTGGGGATGTGTCCGTCGGTCAGATGGCTGCGGCGCCGGTTGATAACCGCGGCTCGGCTCTCGGTCAGCCCTATCCGGCGGGAGCCGGGCAGGGTGCCTACGATCCGGTAAACACCGCATCCACGCCTGTATCCAACGCCCGCGTCGCCTCGACCCCAATCTCCGTTCAGCGCAACACCCTGGCTGACCCGAGCCAGGCTGCCCATCAGCGTCCCGAAGCCCAGCCGTTCCCGGCAGCACGCCAGCAGGCCGCACTCGCCACGCAGCAGACGCTTCCCGCGACGGTCAAGGAAACCGCAAGCAAGAGCGGCTGGACGACACAGAACGCCCCGACGATCATGGTTCGCCCGGGTGACAACGTCGCCGTTCTCTCCAAGCGTTTCGGCGTTCCGGAAAAGGAAATCCTGAAGGCCAACGGCCTGCAGTCCGCAGCGCAGGTCGAAACCGGCCAGCGTCTCGTCATCCCGACCTTCGGCGTCGCAGGCAGCGCGGCCAAGGCAGCCGCCACCAACTCGATCGCCGATCTCGATGGCAGCAACCGCCAGCCGTCGCCGCTGCCGGTCAACCAGCGCGACGTCGCGATCCTGCCGGGTTCGGCCCAGTCCCGCGAAAAGGGCGAAGGCAAGTCCGACATCGTTGCAGGCAAGCCGGCAACGAACGGCGAGGGTGCCGGCGGCGGATCCTACACCGTCAAGCCGGGCGACTCGCTCAACCGTATCGCCAAGACGACGGGCGTCTCCGTTGCCGCCCTCAAGCAGGCAAACGGCCTGACCGCCGAATCGATCCGCGTCGGCCAGACGCTGCAGTTGCCGGGCGCAAATGGTGCCGCTCCGGACCAGGTCAAGACGGCCTCGGTTCCGAAGAAGGCAGAGCAGCCGCAGGTCGCTTCGCTCGACAAGAACAAGCCGGCTGAATACCAGGCGCCGGTTGCCAAGCAGAGCGTCAGCGAAGTCGCCAGCAAGTCGACCGACATGGGCGAAGATTCTCCGAAGTCGACCGGCATCAGCAAGTACCGCTGGCCGGTGCGCGGCGCAGTCGTCGCCGGCTACGGCGCCAATGTCGACGGCAACCGCAACGACGGCATCAACATCTCGGTGCCGGAGGGCACGCCGATCAAGGCGGCTGAAAACGGTGTCGTTATCTATTCGGGCAGCAGCCTGAAGGAACTCGGCAACGCCGTCCTGGTCCGTCACGACGACGGCACGGTCACGGTCTACGGCAATGCGTCGGAACTCAAGGTTCAGCGCGGTCAGAAGGTTCAGCGCGGCCAGACGCTCGCAGCCTCCGGCATGACCGGCCGGGCAAGCCAGCCGCAGGTACACTTCGAGGTGCGCAAGAATGCCACCGCGGTAAACCCGGCGACCTTCCTCGAATAGTCTCGGTCGGTCGCAGAACAGAACCCGATCCGATATTATGGCACCGCCTGTCCTTTTGGGCAGGCGGTGCTTTCTGTTTCACGATATCGGTGGAGTGCGTCGCTCGCGACGCGCCCGGTTACCCGTCGATCCTGTGGCGCAGGCGCCCGGCGAGATCCTGGATGAACTGCCAGGCGACGCGGCCGGATCTCGCGCCACGGGTCGTTGCCCATTCCAGCGCCTCGGCATGCAGGGTTTCGCGATCGCGCTTGAAGCCATAGTGCTCGGCATAGCCGTCGATCATCGCCAAATAGTCGTCCTGGCTGCATTTGTGGAAGCCGAGCCACAGGCCGAAACGGTCGGACAGCGATACCTTCTCTTCGACCGCTTCCGACGGATTGATGGCCGTCGACTGCTCGTTCTCCATCATGTGCCGCGGCAGCAGGTGCCGCCGGTTCGACGTGGCATAGAGCAGCACGTTGGAAGGGCGCCCTTCGACGCCGCCGTCAAGCACGGCCTTCAGCGACTTGTAGGACGTATCGTCGTGATCGAAGGACAGGTCGTCGCAGAAGACGATCACCGGGACCGGCGCGGTCTTCAGAATGTCCATCAGCGCCGGCAGGGTGGCGATATCTTCGCGATGGACCTCGACGAGCTTCACCGCAACGCCGGTGTCGCGCGCAACCTGCGCATGGACCGATTTCACCAGCGAGGATTTGCCCATGCCGCGCGCGCCCCAGAGGAGCACGTTGTTGGCCGTGAAGCCCTCGGCGAAGCGAAGCGTGTTGTCGAGCAGGATGTCGCGGACGTGGTCGACCCCGGTGATCAGGGACAGTTCGATGCGGTTCGGCTTGGCGACCGGCTGCAGATGGTGCGTCGCCGGTGCCCAGACGAAGCACTCGGCAGCGGTCCAGTCGTTGGCTGCGGCGGCAGGCCCTGCCATGCGCTCGATCGCCGCGGAAAGCTTCTGCATTTCCCTGATGAGTACGTCGATCTTTGCTTCCGGCATATGTCTCTCTCCACTCGCTGAATCAGGTGTTTGGCCGTACCGTCCTGATTCGAGGCGGCGTGGCCCTGGTGTTTACCGTAACCGCGTCGCGGCCTGGTCCCACCAGAAACCCGGTAGCACGCAGGTTTACGCTGGAAAAGGTCACCGAGGCCCGCGCGAGGGGTTCTCCTCTTGTGTAAATTGTGTCAGAGGCACAGGAACGGGTACGGGTGCCCGCGGCTTTGCAGAGCGGCCGGGCGTCCCTATATTCCGGCCGATTTGGCGCGGAGGAACCGCCGATATTTGAACTCAAGGAGTGATCGATGTTCATTACCGAAGCTTTTGCGCAGACTGCCGGCGCCCCTTCCGCCGGCGGCGCGGACATTCTCATGTCCATCCTGCCGTTCCTGCTGATTTTCGTCGTTATGTATTTCCTGATCATCCGTCCGCAGCGCGCTCAGATGAAGCGCCGCGAGGAGCTCCTGAAGAACATTCGCCGCGGTGACCAGGTCGTGACCGGCGGCGGCATCGTCGGCAAGGTAACCAAGGTCGTCGACGACAGCGAACTCGAAGTCGAAATCGCCGATGGCGTGAAGATCCGTGTCGTCCGCAGCGGCGTGTCGGAAGTTCGCGTCAAGGGCGAGCCGGTCAAGGAATAAGGCAGGAACAGTCACCACCAGCCAAGCAATTGGAGCGTTTGAGGCATGCGCAGATTACCGCCGTTGAAACGTATCCTCGTCTGGTTGGTGGCGCTTGCCGGCATCGCTTTTGCGCTGCCGAATGTACTGACCCGGGAAGAGGCAGCCGAGCTTCCGGCTTGGCTGCCGCACCGCCAGGTGGCGCTTGGGCTCGATCTCCAGGGCGGCTCCCATTTCATGCTGCGGGCCGCGCGTAGCGACATTGTCGCCGAACGGCTCGGGACGATCGCCAACGAGGTCGGCAAATCCCTGCGCGATGCCGACATCGCCTATATCGGCCTTTCCGGCGAAGGCCAGTCGATCACCTTCCGCGTTCGCGACCGGTCGCAACTTTCAGCCGCTCGCGAGCGGCTGAAGCCGCTGACGGCGCCTGTCGAGATCGGCGGCTTCGGCTCCGAGCCGATTTCCGAAGTTGTGTTCGACAGTGCAGAACCGGACGAACTGGTTCGCCTGCGCCTGACGGACGAAGGCATCGACTACCGGCTCTCGCTCGCCGTGGCGCAGTCCATCGATGTCGTGCGCCGCCGCGTGGCCGAAGTCGGCGCCACCGATCCGCTGATCCAGCGCCGCGGCGACGACCGGCTGATCGTACAGGTGCCCGGCCTCGGCGATCCGCAGCGGTTGAAGGACCTGCTCAGCCAGAGGGCCAATCTGGCTCTGCGGATGCTCGATACCTCCGTGCCCGTGCAACGGGCCGTCGAGGGGCAGCCGCCGTCCGGAACGGAAGTCCTCTATTCCTTCGACGACCCGCCGGTGCCCTATCTCGTCGAAAAGGCGCCGCTGCTTGCCGCCGCGAATTATGTTGCAGCCCAGCCGGAACCTGATGCTTCTGGCGAAAGCGCGTCGGTTGCCATCAAGATCGATGCCGCGTCGCAGCAACGCGTTGCCGCCCTTGCGGCGCAGCAGCCGCCAAGGGACGCAGCGATCGTTCTCGACGGACAGGTCATCGCGACGCTCAAGCTGTCGGAGGCGGTCAACGGCGATACCCTGCGCATCTCTGCGGACCTGCCGACCGAAGGTGCGACCGACCTTGCCGCTCTCGTCCGCACGGGACCGCTTCCCACGCCCCTGACCTTTGTCGAAGAGCGGACGGTCGGCCCCGGCGTCGGTGGCGACGCCATCGCCGATGGCCTGAAGGCCGGCCTGGTTGCTGCGGTCGCGGTCGCCGCTTCCATGATTTTCTTCTACGGCGTCTTCGGCGTCTTTGCCGTCATTGCGCTTGCCCTGAACATTGTCCTGATCATCGCGGCGCTCTCCCTCTCGGGCGCGACGCTGACCCTTCCGGGCATTGCCGGCATCATTCTGACGATCGGCGTCGCGGTCGATTCGAACGTGCTGATCTACGAGCGCCTGCGGGAAGAGGTTCGCGGCGCCGAGCCTCTGCGGCGCACGATCAACGACGCTTTTTCGCGCGTGTTCAGCAGCATCTTCGACGCCAACCTGACGATGCTGATTGCGAGCGCAATTCTCTTCTATCTCGGCTCTGGATCGGTGCGCGGCTTTGCCGTGACGCTCGCAATCGGTAGCGTTACGACGCTCTTCACTGCCTACACGGTGACCCGTCTGATCGTAAAGCGCTGGCTGCGCCACTGGAAGTCGGAGCGCCTGCCGAAGGGCATTCGCACCGGCCGCTTCAGCGACCTGGACATCCGCTTCATGCGGATCCGCAACCCGGTCTTCATCCTGATGGCCGCCCTGTCGCTTGCCTCCGTGCTGCTCCTTGCCGGCATCGGGCTCAATCTCGGTGTCGATTTCAAGGGCGGCTCGATCATCGAGCTGCATTCCAAGGGCGGACCGGTCGATGTCGCCGATCTTCGCGCGCGCCTCGACGAGTTGAATTTCGGCGAGGTCCAGGTGCAGCAGCTCGGCTCGGGCGAAGACGTTCTCGTTCGGGTGCCGTCGCAGGAAGCGGGCGACAACGCCGAGCAGACGGCTGCCGGCGTCATCCGCTCGGAACTTTCGGACGAGTATGATTTCCGCCGCGTCGAGGTGGTCGGTCCCGTCGTATCCGGCGAACTGACACGTGCCGGCACCATCGGGCTTGCCGTTTCGTTCCTGGCGATCCTGCTCTATGTGTGGCTGCGTTTCGAATGGCGCTTCGCCGTCGGCGCGATCATCGCCACGACGCACGACGTGCTGCTGACGATCGGTTTCCTGGTGCTGACCGGCATCGAGTTCAATCTCGGCAGCATTGCCGCAGTTTTGACGATCGTCGGCTACTCGTTGAACGACACGGTCGTCATCTACGATCGTATCCGCGAAAATCTCGCACGCTACAAGCGCATGCCGTTGTCGGTTCTGATCGACACCTCGATCAACCAGACGCTGTCGCGCACGATCCTGACGGCGCTGACGACGGTTCTGGCCCTGACAGCGCTTTATCTCTTCGGTGGCGGCCTCATCCGCGCCTTCAGTGTTACAATGCTGTTTGGCGTTATCGTCGGAACGATCTCGTCCATTTACATCGCCGGGCCGATCCTCATCCTGTTCAGGAAGCGGACAGACCACATTCCGGGGGACGAGAACGCCTCCGGCGCGGATACGGGTGCCGCCGGCGCGGCGAAGGGTGCTGTTTGAAATGCCTAAGGGAATTGAAATTCGCGAAGCCCACTTTCCGGGACGTGCGCCCATCGATGCCTACGGCAATGGTGGCTTTCGCTTCGCAGACATGTCGCATCGTGGCTCGATCCTGATGCTGCCCTCGGGCGTCTATGCATGGGAGGTCGCCGAGGGCGATGCGCTGACGGTCGAGAAGTTCTACAAGGTCATCGATGAGGCGAAGGACATCGAGGTGCTGCTGGTCGGCACCGGCAAGGACATTCGCCCGCTGCCGGCCGATGTGAAGACAGCTTTGCGCGCCGCCAACATATCGTCGGATCCCATGAGCACCGGGGCCGCCGTCCGCACCTACAATGTGATGCTGGCCGAATCGCGCGCCGTCGCCGTCGCACTGATCGCCGTCTGATCGGACCTGGGGAAGACGACGTGCACGATAACTCCGCCCAGATCCTGGCTGACCTCAGGGACACGGACCGCGACCGCTATCTCGCCTGCCTGCTTGCCCCTGCCGACAAGCAGCCAGCCCTTGCCGCGCTCTATGCCTTCAACGCGGAGATTGCGCGTATCCGCGATCTCGTGCACGAGCCGATCCCGGGCGAGATCCGCATGCAATGGTGGCGAGACCTCATCGGCAACGACGCGTCGACCGGGGAAGGGCATCCGCTCGCTGAAGCGCTCCTTGGCTGCATTCGCAAGCACCGCCTGCCGGTCTCCGTGTTCGAGAACATGATCGATGCACGGATCTTCGATCTCTACGACGATCCGATGGAGGACCGCTCGGCCCTCGAGGGCTATGCCGGCGAGACCGCCTCGGCGCTGATCCAGCTCTCGTCCCTGGTGCTTGATCCAGAGAATGCCGCGAAATCGGCCGAAGTCGCCGGGCATGGGGGTGTGGCGCAGACGGTCGCAGGCCTCCTCATGCTGCTGCCGCTGCATTTGCGCCGCGGCCAGGTCTACCTGCCGGCCGAGTTGCTGCGCGCCACCGGTCTCGATCGCGAAACGCTGATCGCCGGTGAAGACAGCGCCGCGATCGGCCAGGCGATCCGGGCTTTCGCGGGCTTCGGGCGGGATCATCTCGCCAAGGCGCGTGCGCAGATGGCAGCGATCGCGCCGTCGAATTTCCCCGCTTTCATCCCGCTTGCGCTCGTCGAGCCTATCCTCAACCGCGCCGAGGCTGCGGGTGCCGGGCTTCTGCAGAAGCCCGTCCGCCCGGCCCAATGGCAGCGGCAATGGTGGATGTGGCGTGCCGCGCGCCGCCGTCGCTTCTGATCCATCCGGACGATCGACCAGTGGTTCGGTTTGCTCAGGCATTCGTGGGCGCGTTTGCCGAGACGACAAATTGGCACAAGCCTCGCAGCGTATAGAAGCGCTTTATCGGCGTCATGCCGAGCGAAGGGGAGCGCCCGCGGATGCTTTGGTTATTGCTCATCGCCGTCATCGTCCTGGTCGGCGCATTCTACATGTGGATGAACGCCCGCGCCGAGCGGGACTGGGACAATCCCGATGCCGGTTCCGCGATGGTGGAATTCGGCCGTGCCTTCCCGGACGAGGCGATCCGGGCGCTGCACTCGACAGCGGACCGCACGGCGATCTTCCTGCGGCTGCATGACGGCAAGGCGGGCTTTATTCAGTCGCACGGCACGCACTATGTCTGCCACGTGATCCAACCCGGGAAGGTTCGGGTTAACAGCTCCGAGACTGGCCGCGGCCTCATCGTGCATTTCCCCGATTTTGCCTATCTCGACAACGACTTCGAGTTTCAGAGCGCCGGCGAGGCGGCCGAGGTTTCGCTCTGGCTGCTCGGCAGCTTCAGCCCGAAATCGGAGTTCGAACAGCCGGCCGCCGAGCCGCCGCACACGGCGCAGGCGACCGAGTAAGCTCTTTCCGCGCATTGCTATAGGAAAAGGCCCGCTTGCATCGCTGCAAGCGGGCCTTTTGTGGTTTCCTTGATGCGTCTGCGAGCCGTCAGGCCGACTTGCCGAGCCAGGCGGCGCAATCGGCGAGTGCGCGCGACGCCGTCGCCTGCTTCTTGGCGACCGCCTTCTCCTTGCCGCGGAAACGCTTGACGCCTTCCGGCTTGACGATCGCGCCCGGATCGAGCGGCGGGAACAGGCCGAAGTTGACGTTCATCGGCTGGAACGAGCGCTTGCCCGGTTCATCGTCGGAGACGATATGCCCTCCGGTGATGTGATTGAGCAGCGCGCCGAAGGCGGTGGTCGCCGGCGGTGGGGCCAAAGTCTCGCCCTTGCGCTCGGCGGCGGCGAAGCGGCCGGCGAGCAGGCCAATGCTCGCGCTTTCGACATAGCCTTCGCAGCCGGTGATCTGTCCGGCAAAGCGCAGGCCCGGCCGCGACTTCAGCGTCAGCGTTCCATCGAGCAGTGTCGGCGAGTTGATGTAGGTGTTGCGGTGCAGGCCGCCGAGACGGGCGAATTCGGCATTCTCCAGGCCCGGGATCATGCGGAAGACTTCGGCCTGTGCGCCGTATTTCAGCTTCGTCTGGAAGCCGACCATGTTGTAGAGCGTGCCGAGCGCATTGTCCTGGCGCAGCTGTACGACGGCGTAGGGCTTGACGGTGGGGTTATGGGCATTGGTGAGGCCCATCGGCTTCATCGGCCCGTGGCGCAGCGTCTCGCGGCCGCGCTCCGCCATCACCTCGATCGGCAGGCAGCCGTCGAAATAGGGCGTGCCTTCCCATTCCTTGAAGCCGGTCTTGTCGCCGGAAACCAGCGCATCGACGAAGGCGTTGTACTGCTCCTCGGTCATCGGGCAGTTGATGTAGTCCTTGCCCGTGCCGCCGGGACCGACCTTGTCGTAGCGGGACTGGAACCAGCAAACGTCCATGTCGATCGTCTCGGTATAGACGATCGGCGCGATGGCGTCGAAGAAGGCGAGCGCATCGGCGCCCGTTTCTGCGCGGATCGCCTCGGCAAGGCCGGGTGCGGTCAGCGGGCCGGTCGCGATGACGGCGAGGTCCCAATCTTTCGGCGGCAGGCCGGTGACTTCCTCGCGCACCACCGTGATCAGCGGATGGGCGGCGATCGCCGCGCTGACCGCGTCGGAAAAGCCGTCGCGATCGACGGCGAGCGCTCCGCCGGCCGGCACCTGGTTGGCATCGGCCGATTTCATGATCAGCGAGCCGGCAAGGCGCATTTCCGCGTGCAGAACGCCGACCGCGTTGCTGGTCGCGTCATCCGAGCGGAAGGAATTGGAACAGACGAGTTCGGCAAGGCCGTCGGTCTTGTGCGCATCGGTACCGCGCACGCCGCGCATCTCGTGCAGGACGACCGGTACGCCGGCTTCGGCGATCTGCCAGGCGGCTTCCGATCCGGCGAGGCCGCCGCCGATGACGTGGATGGGGGAGTGGGAAGAAGTGTCTTTGCTCATGGCCGGCTTCCTATCACGGCTCGGCCTTCCGTTCCAACGCCTATAAACGAAAACGGCGCCCTGAAGGCGCCGTCTTGGAAGTCCTGGTCGTTCGTTCCGATTAACGGAAGGAACGGGCCGCAATGTTGCGGATGTCGTAGCGGGTGATGCCGATGTCATTGAGAGCGTGGTTCGACAGGTTGCCGAGCTCGCTGACGGTGCGGCGGTAGTTGATCCAGCTTTTTGCGATACGAATCGGGTTCATGGTCTTTTCCTCAAAATCAGGTTGTCGCGACAGCCATCTGTCTGCGTCGTTGAGGTTCTTATACGCTTGTCTAATTAGAAGGTGGAGTGCAAAGAAAATGCAGCTGCTATGCATTTGTGCAGTGCATCGCCGCATAGATGGGCACCGCTTCAAAAGGCGGCATCGATTAAGGATTGATTAAAATCTTAATTGTCCGCCGGTAAGAGACTGTTTTCAAACGTATTTGAGAGCTGATGGCACGGAGCGACGAAGCGTCTCTCTGTGAAACCGGTTCCGTTGCTTGGGCAGTCGCAGTTGGCGGAGCATCCGGTGTCTCTCGCACGTGCGAAGGCGTCACCTGGATCGCACTGGCCGCGCCAAAAGAAAACGCCCCCCGGAATGAACCGGAGGGCGTCTACTGGAGGTCGGTTGCGCGTAAGGCGCAGCCTGAATTACTTGATCGCCTGGCGGGCAACGTACGGGATGTCGCCACGGCCGATGCCGAGGTCAGACAGTTCGCGATCGGTCATGCGGCCGAGTTCGTTGCAGGTCTGACGATACTTGCGCCAATTGTTGAAAGAGCGTGCGAGGTTCATGATCCTATCCTTTCTAGGGTCGTGTGCCAGCGCTTAATCTCTCTTGCTGGCCGTCATCTGATGCTCTGGAATATAATCGTTTTGAGCAGAAGTTACAGAGACAATGCTGCATCGCACCCATGCAGGCCATGCAAGCCTCTGCGCGATGGCGCGTTCGCGGCTGGCGTCTAAAACGCGCGGCGCAATCGACTTGTCGTGGCTGGAAGCTGCCCGAAATGTGAGGGGCCAGAAACAAACAACGCCCGCTGGGGGAGGAGATCCAGCGAGCGTCGCTTTGTTCTGATCGGCAACCGGGAGGAGGAGTGTCGCCGATCCAAATCGAGGGGCGCTGGGAGGAGGAGTGCGCCGCCCCGATCGATGAGTTGAATATAGTATGCGGGCGGGTGGACGTGTAGCGCCGATGCTGAATGGCACCTATGTGAAATTCGCATGGCTGGAGACGCGTGCCGGCCCAATGTGCACGAAAAATGTGCAGGCAGGCCTGTTGCAGAGGGCTATTGGAGGAGGAGCTGAAAAAGAATAACGCCCGCTGGGGGAGGAGGTCCAGCGAGCGTCATTAGGAGTGATTGGCAACTGGGAGGAGGAGTGTTGCCAATCTGATCGGAAGAGCGCTGGGAGGAGGAGTGCGCTCGTCCGAATTCCGTCGGTTTTACCCGGGCCTTTCTCAGTAAACTGAGGCGGTTGGCCATTTCCGCTGGCGACCGTCTGGCTTCATGCCTTCGTTCGCCTTTGATGATTTGAATATAGGGTCTTTAAATCGATTTGTGCAGTGCAATATCCGCATGGAAGATATGCGCGTTACGCAAGCCGTTCATTCGTCCCTATCGGTTTGGTGGGCAACTGCCGCAGGGCGATTGTGTTTCCGCGCCGATACGTGGTTAGTTGGGGACTGAACCGAACCAATTCAAGCACCGGATTCTAGGCTGGGGGCAGGATGTACCGCGCGCGTCTCGAACGAGACTTCAAGCATTGGGTCGACAAGGGGCTGCTGCAGGAGAATGTGGCGCGTGCAATGCTCGCCGAATATGACGGTCGCGAGTCGACGTTCCGGGCCGGGCGCGTCCTGCTCATTCTCGCCGCGCTTCTGTTGTCCGCGTCAATCCTGCTGCTCGTTGCCGCCAACTGGGAGGCGCTGCCGCGCCTTGCCCGCGTGGCCGGCATCGTCGCCTTGGTCTGGGGCTTTCACTTTGCCGCCGCCTGGCTGATCCGCACCGGGCGCCCGACGCTCGCCGCAGCCGCGCTCGTTCTGGGGGCGGCTACCTTTGGCGGTGGCATCGCCCTGATCGGGCAGATGTATCATTTGTCCGGCGATGCGGCCGACGCCGCGCTGCTGTGGTTTGCCGGCGCCGTGCTCTCTGCCGTGGCGTTTCGCTCCGCAGCCATGGCCGCGGTTACGGGCGGGCTCGCCTGGTTCTATTTCGCAACGGTGCTGAAAGACGACGGGTTCAGTGCCACGCCGGACTGGCGCATGTGGTCCGTCCCGGCGCTTGCGGTGATCGTCGTGCTGCTGGTGCGCTTCACGGCTGCCGACAGGGTTCGTCATCTCGCCTATCTGCTCGTCCTGTCGTGGCTCGCCTGGCTTTATCTCGATAATGCATCGCTCGCCTTTGCCGGTGGCCTCGCCGCGTTCGGCCTCGTCGCCTTTCTCGCGGCGACGCTGCCCGGCTCGCCGCTTCGCGCGCTTGCTGTCGATGCCGGGTCGGCACCCGCCTTCTATTCCTTCGCGCTCGCCTTGCTCGGTTTTACCGCTCTTCAATATGAAGCCGTGGGAGTGACAACGGAGGTCGCGACCGGGGCAGGGACGCTGCTGGCGGCGCTCCTCGGCATTGCGCTTGCCGGCGCGCAGAACGGCGCCGTGCGCTATCTCGGCTACGTCGCCTTCGCCGGCGAGCTTCTCTATCTCGCCTTCGAGACCCTTGGCTCGATGCTCGGCACCTCGGGCTTCTTCCTGATTTCGGGGCTGGTGGTTGCCGGCATCGCCTGGCTCGTCATCCGCATCGAGGGGCACTTGGCAAATGCGCGCGGGACGGAGGCGCCACAATGACCGCTGCAAAGACCCGTTGGCTGAACCCATTGCTGGCGGCCCTGCTGGTTGCGGGCGTGCAGACGGCGGCCCTTGGCTATATGATCGAGAGCAGGGCATCGATCCTTAGAAGCGGCCGTGACGTGCTGTTGAAGACCGTGCCCGTCGATCCCCGTGATCTGCTGCGGGGCGACTACGTGATCCTGAGCTACGACATTTCCAGGCTCCAGCCGGAATTGTTCAAGGGCGATACGCCGAAGCAGTCGGAAGAGGCGCAGATCTACGTTCGGCTGGAAAAGCAGATCGACGGTTTCTGGGCGGCGACCGAAGCGTCCTTCCAGCCGCTTGGCCCCGCCGGCGACAGCGTCGTCCTTCGCTCGCTGCCCTTTATCTACTATCCCTCGTCCGTGGTCTCGTCCGTCAGTGTCGAATACGGGATCGAGCGCTTCTATGTGCCGGAAGGTGAGGGGCGGACGCTGGAGGAGGCGCGCAACGCCGAGGCGCTCTCCGTCGATATCCGCGTGGACGCCAAGGGGAAGGCCCAGATCCGCGAGATCTCAGTCAATGGCAGCCCGGTCTATGAGGAGCCTCTCTATTAAGCTGCGCCGTCCCCTGCCGGATCGGTGGTGGAATTCCCGCATTTTCCCTTTGATCCCGCGAGAACGAGTGATATAGAGACGCCGCGCTCGGGAAAGCCCTGAACTTTCAGCATGCCTTTGTATCCGCGGTATTCCGCTGGTTGGTCTTGCGGGAATACGATCAGGCGGTGCGATTGTCTGAACGCGGGTATGGTGAAATTGGTAGACACGCCAGATTTAGGTTCTGGTGCCGCAAGGCGTGGGAGTTCAAGTCTCTCTACCCGCACCAGACAGCGATCGCGCCTAAAGTCCGGATTCTGCGAGGATGAAGGGGGCTGGAGTGCCATTTTGCTTGCAAAACGGTTGCAGAACTGCGTAAAGCCACTCCCGGCAAATGGATCGGCTCACGTGCTCGCCAGACCTTTCGAAGGGGAAGAGCACAGTCAACGTGAAATGAAGGTTTGAACATGCAGGTTATCGAAACGCTCGCTCAAGGGCTGAAGCGCGAACTCAAGGTCGTTATCCCGGCCAAGGACATGGAAGCTCGGATGAACGAGCGTCTGGCCGAAGTGAAGGACCGTGTGAAGATCAACGGCTTCCGCCCGGGCAAGGTACCGGCCGCGCATCTGAAGAAGATCTACGGCAAGTCGATCATGGCTGACCTCGTCAACGAGATCGTTCGCGACAAGCCGACCGAGATCCTGTCGGGCCGTGGCGAAAAGTCGGCAACCCAGCCGGAAATCGCGATGACCGAGGACGAGGCCGAAGCCGAAAAGATCCTCAACGCCCAGGCCGACCTCGAGTTTACCGTTGCCTACGAAATCATCCCGGCGATCGAACTCAAGGACGTCAGCGGCATCAAGGTGACCCGCGAAGTCGTCGAGATCGCTGAAGACGAAGTCAACGAGCAGATCCTGAAGATCGCCGAAAGCGCCCGCAGCTACGAATCGAAGAAGGGCAAGGCCGCCAACGGCGACCGCGTCACCATCGATTACCTCGGCAAGGTCGACGGCGTCGCCTTCGACGGCGGCAAGGACGAAGACGCTGAGCTGGTTCTCGGCTCCAACCGCTTCATCCCGGGCTTCGAAGAGCAGCTCGTTGGCCTCAAGGCTGGCGACGAGAAGGTCATCACCGTGACTTTCCCGGCTGAATACCCGGCTGCAAACCTTGCTGGCAAGGAAGCCACCTTCGACATCACCGTCAAGGACGTGGCTGGCGCCCAGGACATCGAAATCAACGACGAACTGGC
Source organism: Ensifer sp. KUDG1 (assembly GCF_050434285.1). NCBI lineage: Bacteria > Pseudomonadati > Pseudomonadota > Alphaproteobacteria > Hyphomicrobiales > Rhizobiaceae > Ensifer > Ensifer sp. KUDG1. Next base: position 16,700 of record NZ_JBNDIG010000012.1, on the reverse strand, counting down.
CACCAAACTCGGCCTGGAATCGGCTGACAAGCTGAAGGAAATCGTCCGCGGCCAGATCGAAAGCCAGTACGGCAACCTGACCCGTCAGAAGGTCAAGCGTCAGATCCTCGACCAGCTCGACGAACTCTACCAGTTCGAAACGCCGGAGCGTCTCGTCGAAGCCGAATTCGAAAACATCTGGCGCCAGATCAACACCGACCTCCAGCAGGCCGGCAAGACCTTCGCTGACGAAGAAACCACCGAAGAAGAAGCCCGCGCTGAATACCGCAAGCTCGCTGAGCGTCGCGTTCGCCTCGGCCTCGTTCTCTCGGAAATCGGCGAAAAGGCCGGCGTTCAGGTCAGCGACGACGAACTGCAGCGTTCGCTGTTCGAACAGCTGCGCCAGTTCCCGGGCCAGGAAAAGCAGATCCTCGACTACTTCAAGAACACCCCCGGCGCCGCTGCTTCGCTGCGCGCTCCGCTGTTCGAAGAAAAGGTTGTCGACCACCTGCTCGGCGAAATCTCGGTAATCGACAAGACGGTTTCCAAGGAAGAACTGACGGCTGACGACGAAGAGACCGAAGGCAAGGCTGCCAAGAAGGCTCCGGCCAAGAAGAAGGCCGCTGCCAAGGCTGACGCCACCGAAGGCGAAGAAGCTGCCGCTCCGAAGAAGAAGGCTCCGGCCAAGAAGAAGGCCGCTGACGACAGCGCCGAGTAATCGGAACAAAGCCTTAGGAATCGAAAGGCCCTGCCGCTTGCGGCAGGGCCTTTTTCGTTGTGGCTCGGCAAACCCATCGTCCTGTCGAAGCGCTGACTGGGCGCCGATTTTTGGCCCGGCCGAACGCGCGACTGACTAAGCGATGTCGAGGAGGAGGGCGCGGTGGTCGGAGACTTCGGGTGCTGCGACGACATCGAAGCGAGCGACGCTGACTGTGCCATTCGCCAGCATGTAATCGGCAAAGCGGCCGCTCTTTCGATAGTGCGAGGTGCGCGTGTCCGTGTGGCCGCGGGATACGACGAGGTCGACGAGGCCCAACTGCCCGAGGGCCTGAAACGTTTGGCTGTCCGGGAGCACGTTGAAGTCACCGCAAACGACAAGCCGCTCGTCGCCGGGCCAGACGTGGTGGATGAGACCTACCAGCGCGTCGGCCTGCGCGCAGCGTTCCGGACTGTCGTTCTTGCCGCCGACCTCCCGCAGCCCGTGCATCTGCGCGATAGTGATGGGTGTGCCGGCGTCGTGATCGAACAGTCGGATGCAATGGGCGTTGCGCGCACGGGGATGCGGCCCCCAGCCGTCGGGCGAAAAGCCGCCATGTACGAAGCCGAGCGCCTGGCCAATGACGGAGTAGCCCCGCCGAACGAAGGTCGCCAGGCCGAATTCCGATGCCACGGGCGCGTCACCGGCAAAGAGCGTCCCTCGCGCCGTCGGGCAGAAGAATCCATCATGCCCCGGAAGTACGGCGGCGATCTCGTCGAAGAGGTTGGCGCGTTGCGGCAGTTCCACGTCCGCATCGCGATAGCTCAGCCATTCGGCCTCGGTCGTCGGTGATCGCGCGACCTCCTGCAGGCACAGGACGTCGGCATCGACATCGGCGAGATAGCTCATCAAAGGCGAATGGAGCTTGCCGCCCCAGGCATTGAGCGAAAGGATGCGCATGGTGTTCGGCTCTCTTGATCGGGAGAGGTGAAGCTAGCCGATTCGCCAGCGTCCCGCGCATTTCAGATGCCGGTATTGAGGGAAAGGGGGGAGAGCCGGCCGTAGCGCGGAGCCACCATCTGTACCCTTTGGGCGTTTGGCCGCCACCGTCATCGTTGACGGCGGTCGGCTCTGTCGCTGGAAGCTTACGCTTTTGGTACTTCCTGCTTGATCTCGCCCATGCGGTTCCAGGCGTCGAGGCCGGCAATCTTGTAGGCTTCGGCCAGCGTCGGGTAGTTGAAGGTGTTTTCGACGAAATACTCGACCGTGCCCTTGAGGTTCAGCACCGCCTGGCCGATATGCACCAGCTCCGTCGCGCCTTCGCCGATGATATGCACGCCGAGCAGGCGACGGGTCTTCAGCGAGAAGATCATTTTCAACAGGCCGGAATCGAGCCCCATGATGTGGCCGCGCGAGGTCTCGCGGAAGCGGGCAATGCCGCATTCGTAGGGGATGCCGCGTTCCTTGACCTCTTCTTCCGAGAGGCCGCAGGTGGAGATCTCAGGCACGGCATAGATACCGTAGGGGAAGTACTTCTGCGGCTCCATCGCGATCGCGCCAATGGCGACGCGGGCAGCGATGCGGCCTTGTTCCATCGAGGTCGAGGCGAGGCTCGGGAAGCCGACGACGTCGCCGGCGGCATAGATGTTGGGCACGGAGGTCTGGAAGGTCTCGGGATTGACCTTGAGGCGCCCGCGGCTGTCGGCTTCAAGCCCGGCGGCCGGAAGGTTCAGCGTATCGGTCGCGCCCATGCGGCCCGCGGCAAAGAGCACCATGTCGGTCGTGATCTTGCGGCCGTTGTCGAGCGTCAGCAGCACCTTACCATCCTCGAGCCTTTCGACCGTTTCGGCCTTCTGCCCGAGATGCAGTTTCATGTTGCGGTCGCGCAGCTGGTAGATGAAGTCTTCGACGATTTCCTTGTCGATGAAATCGAGCATCGTCGTCTTCGGGTCGATCACCGTTACCTGGGTGTCGAGCGCGCTGAAGATCGTCGCGTATTCGATGCCGACGACGCCTGCGCCGATCACCACCAGTGAACGGGGCAGGGTCTCGATGTCGAGCAGTTCGTCGCTGTCGAGCACGGTCTTGCCGTCGAACGGCATGTAATCCGGGCGGAAGGGCTTGGTACCGACGGCAAGCATGATGCTGGTGCCGGACACGAGCATGGTCTCGCCGTCGTCCTTGACGACCTCCAGCGTGGTCGGATTGACGAAGCTCGCCTTGCCGCGCATCTGCTGCACGCGGTTGCGCGCAAACTGGTGTTCGAGAACCTCGACCTCATGATTGAGGGTGATGATCAGGCGCTGCCGCAGGTCGTCGGCGCTGATCTCCTGCTTGACGCGATAGGAGCGTCCGTAAAAACCGCGCTCGCGCCAGCCCGAAAGATTGAGCGCCGTTTCGCGCAGCGTCTTGGAGGGAATCGTGCCGGTGTGAACCGAAACGCCGCCAACGCGTTTTCCCTGTTCGATGACGAGGACCTTCTTGCCGAGCTTGGCTGCCTGGATGGCGCCGCGGCGGCCGGCAGGTCCGCTTCCGACAACGATGAGATCGAACTGGTTCATAGGCGTTTCCGTTAGAAGGTGGAATCGTTGTGCGTTGCGAAAACTCTCGCTCGCAAGCCTCTATACCGTCAATGGCACGGTTTGATGAAGTGGTTTTCATAGCCGAAACAGCCGGATGAGAATATATAAGGGAGTGCGCGTATGCTTGGTTCCGTTACGACATCCGGAGCCCGTCGGTGTCGTATTTGCCTGGGAGGCTGACGATGGGATTGGAGCTGACGAACAGGGCTTTGCCACAGTCTGACGGTGAAGCTGTCATGCCGAATTCGCAGCCGCGCGCCGGCGTCGTTGCGGCCGCGGTCTATGAGAACGGCGTGCGCGTCCGCGATATCCGCATCGAAGACGCAGGCAAGTGGCGCGACCGTCCGGGCGCGGTGGTCTGGATCGGCCTGCATGAGCCCGATGCCGAACTGTTGCGGCAGATCCAGCAGGAATTCGATCTGCATGACCTTGCGATCGAGGACGCCTGCAAGGCGCATCAGCGGCCGAAACTGGAGATCTATGGCGATTCGATCTTCGTCGTCGCCCGCACCGCGCACATGGTCGGCGACGAAATCGCCTTCGGCGAGACGCATCTGTTCGTCGGGCGCGGTTACGTTATCTCGGTCCGGCATGGCGCGTCGACCTCTTACATGGCCGTGCGCCAGCGCTGCGAATCGTCGCCGGCAGCCCTTGCCCATGGCGAGAACTACATCCTCTATTCGATCCTCGATTTCATCGTCGACAACTACATGCCGGTGATCGAGGCGATCCACGAGGAAGTCGAGGAACTGGAGGACCGGCTGCTGCGCGAGCGGTTGGTCAAGGGCGACATCGAACGCCTGTATCTGCTGCGGCGCAATCTCTTGCGCCTGCGAAACGCGGTCGTACCGCTGGTCGACGTCTGCCGGCGGCATGAGCACATCGATCTGCCGGGCATGGATGCAGCACTGCAGCCGCTCTTCCGTGACGTCACCGACCACGTGCGGCGCGTTCAGGAGGATATCGATGCTTTGCGTGAAGTGCTCGCCTTCACCTTCGAGGCGAGCCTGATGGTCGGGCAATCCGAGCAGACGGAGATTTCGCGCAAGCTCGCGTCCTGGGCCGCGATCCTCGCGGTGCCGACGGCGATTGCCGGCATTTACGGCATGAACTTCGACGACATGCCGGAGCTCAAGTTCCGCTATGGCTACTTCGTCGTGCTGGCTGTCATCATCGGACTGTGCGGCACGCTCTACCGCTTCTTCCGCCGCGCGAAATGGCTTTAGGCCCGTGCGCCAATCAGGCCGACTTTGCCAGTTCCGAACTTGGAGGACGTCGTGGCAAGCCTTCTGGAAACGCTTGGGGACCTGATCGGTACGAACTGGAAGCGCCGCGACGTGGCCAAGCGGTACTCGCGCACCTATGTCTGCCGCTGTGGCAGTCACATCTTCTTCGGCAACACCCTTTGCAACAGCTGCCAGGCGCCGCTCGGATATCTGCCGGGTGAAGACGTCCTGATACCGCTTGAACCGGGCCCGCAGCCGGGCACTTGGGACGCGGGTGGCGGGCGGCCGTTGCTGAAGTATTGCAGCAATCGTGACACTGCCGCGTTGTGCAACTGGATGCTGTCGGCGAGCGAGCCGAGGTGCCTTTGCACCGCCTGCCGGCTGAACAGGACCATTCCGAATCTCGATTGTGAGGACAATGCCCGTCACTGGGGGCTGATCGAGGCGGCGAAGCGACGACTCGTTTCGCAGCTGCTGTCGCTCGGCTTGCCGGTGAAGTCAAAGGTCGACGAGGATGAGAAGCACGGTCTGATGTTCGATTTCCTGCGTTCGCCGGAGAACGGGCCGCGCGTTCTGACCGGGCACGCCGACGGTTTGATTACGGTCAACATCGAGGAAGCGGATTCTGTTCAGCGGGAGAAGATGCGGCTCGAACTGCATGAACCCTATCGCACGCTGCTCGGTCACTTGCGACACGAGGTCGGTCACTACTATTGGGACAGGCTTATTCTCAACGGCCCTTGGCTGGAGCCCTTTCGTTCGCTTTTCGGAGATGAGCGCGCCGACTATGCGGCGGCATTGAAGGCGAACTATGAGAATGGCCCTCCGGTAGACTGGGCCGACCGATACATCAGCGCCTATGCTTCCACACATCCTTGGGAAGACTGGGCGGAAACCTGGGCACACTATCTGCATATGATCGATAGCCTTGGCACAGCGCTCGGGTTTGGGCTCGATGCGGAGGATCTTGAAGCGATTGTCGAGCCGTTTGAGCGCGACGCCTTGTATGCGCCCGAAGACACCGGCGCCGACGGGTTTCTGTCGCTGTTGAACTCCTGGATCGAAATGACGATGGTGCTTAACGAACTGGCGCGCAGCATGGGCCAGCCGGACTTCTACCCCTTCGTGATGTCGAAACCGTCAGTGGCGAAACTGCAGTTCGTGCACATGGTCGTCGAGGCTTCTCGCTCGGCGGGGACGGAATCTGTCGAATCCGGCCTTTCGGGGTGACCGCTTTCGCCACCGTTTGCGGCAGAGGGGCGCCACTACCGGGCCGGTGCCTCCGCCGTGCGAAACGGCTGGGTGCCGGCGTGATCAGAACAGGCGCAAGCCCTTCAGGCTGACATGGCCGTCCTTGCCAATGATGATGTGATCGTGCACGGCGATCCCGAGCGGTTTTGCCGTTTCGACGATCAGCTTGGTCATGTCGATATCCGCGCGCGACGGGGTCGGATCGCCTGATGGGTGGTTGTGCACAAGAATGAGCGCCGTCGCTGAGAGTTCCAGCGCCCGTTTGACCACCTCGCGCGGATAGACCGGCGTGTGATCGATGGTGCCCTGCTGCTGCACCTCGTCGGCAATCAACGTGTTGCGTTTGTCGAGGAACAGGATGCGGAACTGTTCTTTCGTCTCGTAGGCCATCGCCGCGTGGCAATAGTCGATGACGGCGCTCCAGGACGAGAGAAGCTGCTTCTGGCGAAGTTCGCTCTTGAGTGTGCGGTGACCGATCGTGGAGATCAGCTTGAGGTCGAGGGCAACTGCTTCGCCGATACCGCTCACTTCCTGCAACAGCGCGATCGGGGCGCCGAAGACACCGGCGAGCGTGCCGAAGCGGGCGAGCAGGGCCTTGGCGATCGGCTTGGTATCCTTGCGCGGGATCAGCCGAAAGAGCAGCATTTCCAGAATTTCGTAATCGGCAAGCGCCGAGTCGCCCTGTTCCCGGTAGCGCGTCCGCAGCCGGTCGCGATGACCGTGGTAATGGGCCTCGGGTTCCGGCGCCTTCTTCGTCGCCGGTTTCCCGTCCAGCTGCAACTGCGGAAAAAACGTCCTCTCGTCCGCCGATGGCGCCAAATCGCCGCCAGGGGAGATCGGACGTTTCGTCATGCGGCGCCGATCGTACTGACGCCGGGCTTGAACAGGCCCGCCGGCGAAAGCGTGAAGATCTCGCAGCCATCGGCGGTGACGCCGACCGTGTGCTCGTATTGCGCCGACAGCGACCGGTCACGGGTGACGGCGGTCCAGCCGTCCGAGAGCACCTTCACATGCGGGCGGCCGAGATTGATCATCGGCTCGATGGTGAAGATCATGCCTTCACGCAGTTCCGGGCCTTCATTGGCGCGGCCGTAGTGCAGGATGTTCGGCGCGTCATGGAAGAGCTTGCCGACGCCGTGGCCGCAGAAATCGCGCACGACCGAGCAGCGCTCCGCTTCGGCATAGACCTGGATCGCTTCGCCGATGGCGCCGGTACGGGCGCCGGGGCGCACGGCGGCGATGCCGCGCATCAGGCTTTCATGGGTGACGTCGAGCAGTCGCTCGGCGGCACGCTTGATCTCGCCGACCGGATACATCCGGCTCGAATCGCCGTGCCAGCCATCGACGACATAGGTGACGTCGATGTTGACGATATCGCCTTCGCGCAGCGGCTTGTCGTTCGGGATGCCATGGCAGACGACGTGGTTGATCGACGTGCACGACGATTTCGTGTAGCCGCGATAGTTGAGCGTCGCCGGTAGCGCGCCATTGTCCATGCCGAACTCGAAGACGAACCGGTCGATCTCGTCGGTGGTGACGCCCGGCTGCACCCGCGAGACGAGCTCGTCCAGACAACGCGCAGTCACCTGGCAGGCTTTTCGCATGCCCTCGAAACCTTCCGGTCCGTAGAGCCGGATTACGCCGGTGTTCTTGTAGGGCGCAGACCCTGCCTCGATGTAAGTCACCATTCCAAAGCTTTCAGTTGTTCCAGTCGGATTTCATAGAGCAGCGAGGGCCGCTTCGTCCACTGCCATCAATCCGGTCGGGCGGATTTGCGTTGGCGAAACCTGACATTTGACCGCGTAGGCCTCGACACCACGTGACATCGCGCGGTCGAAGGCCCGTGCATAGGCGGGATCGAACTCGCGGCAGATCCTCAACCGGTCACAGTCATCACGCTGCACGAGATAGATCATCACCGCACGGTGACCCGCCTCGACCATATCACCGAGTTCGTCGAGATGTTTCGCACCGCGCGTCGTCGGACTGTCAGGAAATTCGGAAAGACCGGGCGTGCGGCTGAAATGCACATTCTTGACTTCGACATAGGCACGGCCGCGCTCGGGATCGCTGAGGAGAATGTCGATGCGCGAGTTGCGCCCGTATTTCTGCTCGCGCGCGCTGTGCTCATAGGTATGCAGGTCGGAAACGAGCCCCAATCCGATGGCTTCTTCCGCAAGCCGGTTGGGCAGGCCGGTGTTGATGCCGACCATCGTCCCGTCGGCTTCAACGATTTCCAGCATATGGCGGTATTTCCGCGTCGGGCTGTCGTGTTCCGACATCCAGATGCGTGAACCGGGTGTCGTCAGCCCGCGCATCGAACCGGTATTGGGGCAGGATCCGGTCATGGCTGTGCCATCGGGCAGTAGGGCGTCGAAGAGAAAGCGCTTGTAGCGCTGCACGAGGGTCGCGGTCGTCAGCGGAGGATCGAAGATCAAGGCGTGTCCTGCAAAATGGTTCAGGCGCGGGCGCGCACGTAGGAGCCTGGCGCTTCCTCGAGCGAGTTCAGCGGCCCGCCCGGCTTGCGGGGCGCAACGCGTCGCTTGTCGAGTTTCTCGATCCATTGGTGCCAGTGCGGCCACCAGGATCCCGGTGTTTCCTTGGCCGCCTTGAACCAATCGTCGAAGTCGCCCTTGGGCGCGCCGCCGGTCCAGAACTGATACTTGCCCTTGTCCGGCGGGTTGACGACGCCGGCTATGTGGCCCGAGCCCGAGAGAACATAGGTGACCTTGCCGCCAAATGAAGCGCTGCCGAGAAACACAGAGCGTGGCGGCGCTATGTGGTCTTCCTTGGTCGCAAGATTGTAGATCGGGATCTTCACGTCGCCGAGCGACACCTGCTTTCCGGCAAGCACCATCTCGCCCTTCGAAAGCTTGTTATCGAGGTAGCAGTTGCGCAAGTAGAAGGAATGGTTGGCGGCCGGCATCCGCGTCGAATCGGAGTTCCAGTAAAGCAGGTCGAAGGGCAGAGGCTCCTGGCCCTTGAGGTAGTTGTTGACGAAGTATGGCCAGATCAGCTCCGAAGCGCGCAGCATGTTGAAGGCGGTCGCCATCTTCGAGCCGTCGAGATAGCCGGTCACGCTCATGTTCTGTTCGATCTGACTGATCTGGTCCTCGTCGACGAACACCTTGAGATCGCCCGCATGGGTGAAATCGACCTGCGTCGTGAACAGTGTCGCCGAGCGGATGCGGTCGTCGCCCTCGGCAGCGTGCAATGCCAGCGTTGCGGCAAGCAGGGTGCCGCCGACGCAATAGCCGATGGCGTTGACTTCGCGTTCACCGGTCGCCTGCTCGACGATATCGAGCGCAAAGCCGATGCCTTCGCGGGCATAAGCTTCCCAGTCCTTGGTCGCGTGCCGCTCGTCCGGGTTCACCCAGGAGATGACGAAGACCGTGTGCCCCTGGTCGACCGCCCATTTGATGAAGGATTTCTGCGGGTTGAGATCGAGCACGTAGAACTTGTTGATCCAGGGCGGGCAGATCAGCAACGGCCGCTTCAGCACGGTCTCCGTCGTCGCCTCGTATTGCAGCACCTGGCAAACGTCGCTTTGGGCAATGACTTTGCCCGGTGTCATCGCGATATTCTCGCCGATCGCAAACTTGCTGGTGTCCGTCTGCCGAAGCTTGAGGTCGCCACGACCGGCGGCGATGTCCTCGGCAAACATCTGCATGCCCTTGACCAGGTTGGCGCCGCTTGAGGCAACGGTCTCGCGGTAGAGTTGCGGGTTGGTGGTGACGAAATTCGTCGGAGACAGCGCGCTCGAAACCTGACGGACGTAGAAGGCAGCCTTGTGTTTCGTGTGGTCGTCGAGCCCCTCGGCGTCCTCGACCATGCGTTCGGCCCAGTCCGACGTTACGAAATAGGCCTGGCGAATGAAGTCGAAGAACGGGTTCTTCACCCAGTCCTCGTCGGCAAATCTCTTGTCGTTGCGCTGGAGGGCGGCAGGCGCGGCCGTCTCTTCGCCGGACATGCGGTGCAGCGTGCGAGACCAGATCTCGAAGAAGCTGCCCATCAGGTGAGTCTGCGCTTCGAGCGTGCGGCGAGGGTCGGAAAGCCAGTACTCCGAGACCTTGGACAGCGTCTTGACCATGTCGGTGACGGGCTCGGCGAAGGTATCGGACTTCTGGCCCGATTCCCGCGGCGCCAGCCAGGCGGAGGCCGCCTTGCCAAGCTGTTCCATGGCGCGGGCGAGGTTGACGGCGAGGCTTTCCGGATCCTTGACGATGTAGGGTTCGACGGATTTGGGATCGAAGCCTGCGTAGCCGTCCTTGCCTTCCGCATTCCTCTCTGCTGTCACCCGGCGTCCTCCACAGCATCTTGTTTGTTTTGTATTTTTACATTCTGCCCGAAAATGATTACAAGGGCTAGCGCATCGTCGCGCCATCAAAATAGAGGTCGTCTCCAGTATGCTTGCCGTCGGAAAACAGCGTTCCATCACCTGGGTTGCCGGGATCGTTCTGCTAGGCACGCTTGCAGGCTGCAACAGCCAGGGGACCAACTTCGAGAATTATCCTTCGGTCTACGGCCAGAAGCCGGCCGCGACGACGCAGATGACCAACGAAGAAGCGACCGACATGCAGGCGCGCCTGAGCTCGCTCGGCGCTGCACGCAAGTCCGGTGCGATCTCCGAAGCCGAATATCAGCGGCGCCTGAAGGAGATGCGCGCGCTCGCCGAACAGCACGGCACGGACACGCTGAAAGAGATCCAGAATTAGCGCTTGCCTTTCCGGTGATTTGGACGCAAAGCGTTCAATGGCCGCATGGACGGCCGTTCACCACAGCGCACGGTTTCGCAAAGGCTTGAGCCGCTGGCGGGAGCGTGCGCCAAACGAGGTTTGGAGATGGAAGAGTTTCACAAAGTCCGGCGTTTGCCGCCCTATGTTTTCGAACAGGTCAACCGTTTGAAAGCAAGCGCGCGAGCGGCCGGTGCTGACATCATCGACCTCGGCATGGGCAATCCGGATCTACCCACACCACAGTCGATTGTCGACAAGCTCTGCGAGGCCGTTCAGGACCCGCGCACGCATCGTTATTCGTCGTCGAAGGGCATTCCCGGGCTGCGTCGTGCCCAGGCCGCCTATTACGCCCGCCGCTTCGGCGTCAAGCTCAACCCGGATACCCAGGTCGTCGCCACCCTTGGCTCGAAGGAAGGCTTCGCCAACATGGCGCAGGCGATCACCGCACCTGGCGACGTCATCCTGTGCCCGAATCCCACCTATCCGATCCACGCCTTCGGCTTCCTGATGGCAGGCGGTGTCATCCGCTCGATCTCGGTCGAGCCGGACGAAACCTTCTTCGGGCCGCTGGAACGCGCCGTTCGCCATTCGATCCCCAAGCCCTTGGCGCTGATCCTCAACTATCCGTCGAACCCGACGGCGCAGGTCGCGACGCTTGATTTCTACAAGGACGTGATCGCGTTTGCGAAGAAGCACGACATCATCGTGCTGTCCGATCTCGCCTACTCGGAAATCTATTTCAACGACGCGCCGCCGCCGTCGGTGCTGGAAGTTCCGGGCGCGATCGACTGCACGGTCGAGTTCACCTCGATGTCGAAGACATTCTCGATGCCGGGCTGGCGCATGGGCTTTGCCGTCGGCAACGAGCGTCTGATCGCGGCACTGACGCGCGTGAAGTCCTACCTCGACTACGGCGCCTTCACACCGATCCAGGTGGCCGCCACCCAGGCGCTGAACGGCGACGGCAGCGACATCGCTGAAGTGCGCAACATCTACAAGCGCCGCCGCGACGTGATGGTCGACAGCTTCGGCAAGGCCGGCTTCGAAGTGCCGCCGCCGGCAGCGACGATGTTTGCCTGGGCGAAGATCCCGGAGAAGTTCCGTCATCTCGGTTCGCTCGAATTCTCAAAACTCCTCGTCGAGAAGGCTGATGTCGCGGTCGCTCCCGGTATCGGCTTCGGCGAGCAGGGCGACGACTACGTTCGTCTCGCTCTCGTCGAGAACGAGCACCGCATCCGTCAAGCGGCGCGCAACATCAAGAAGTTCCTGTCGACCGCCGACGAGACGATGCACAACGTCATCTCGCTCAACGCGCACAGGTAATTGGAGCGGGATGAGGAAAAGTGTAGTCGGTTTTCCGCCCGCATCCCGCGTAACTAAATAAGTCGGGAGGCGTGTTTGACGCGCGCCTCCTTCCACACTGGCCCCGCTGTTCTCGCGGTGCGCCCTCTACATGTTAGGAAATGGCTATGGCAGATGCCCTCAAAATCGGCATTGCGGGCTTGGGTACCGTCGGTGCCTCGCTCGTGCGAATCCTCCAGGATCGTCACGAGATGCTCGCGACAACGTGCGGACGGGCAATCGAGACCACGGCCGTAACCGCGCGCGACCGCAACAGGGATCGCGGCGTCGATCTTTCGAAGACCGCCTGGTTCGAGGATGCCGTTTCGCTTGCGCGCGACGCGGATATCGACGTCTTCGTCGAACTGATGGGCGGCTCGGGCGATCCGGCCTATTCAGCCGTCAAGGCAGCGCTTGAGCGCGGCATTCATGTGGTGACCGCCAACAAGGCGCTGCTGGCTGCCCATGGCATCGAACTTGCCAAGATCGCCGAGGAGAAGGGCGCGCTGCTCAACTACGAAGCGGCTGTGGCCGGCGGCATCCCCGTCATCAAGGCGCTGCGCGAATCCATGACCGGCAACACGATCTCGCGCGTGTACGGGATCATGAACGGCACCTGCAATTACATCCTGACGAAGATGGAGAAGGAACAGCTGTCCTTCGAAGCCTGCCTCAAGGAAGCCCAGCGCCTCGGTTACGCCGAAGCCGACTCGGCCTTCGACATCGAGGGCAACGACACGGCCCACAAGCTTTCGATCCTGACGAGCCTTGCCTTCGGAACGGCGATCGCGGCCGACGACATCTACCTCGAAGGCATCACCAACATCTCGATCGACGATATCCATGCGGCCGCCGATCTCGGCTACCGCATCAAGCTTCTCGGCGTCGCCCAGCGCACCGAAAGCGGCATCGAGCAGCGCGTCCATCCGACGATGGTGCCTTATGATTCCGTCATCGCTCAGGTCGATGGCGTGACCAATGCGGTTGCGATCGAATCCGATATTCTCGGCGAACTCCTGATGGTCGGCCCCGGTGCCGGCGGCAACGCGACGGCTTCGGCCGTGCTCGGCGATATCGCCGACATCGCCAAGAGCCGCCCGGGCGCCCAGCATGTTCCGGCCTTCGGCCGTCCGACCAATGCGCTGCTTCCCTACAAGCGTGCGCAGATCCAGAGCCACGAGGGCGGCTATTTCATCCGCCTGAAGGTGGTCGACCGCACCGGCGTCTTCGCCAGCATCGCGACCCGCATGGCCGACAACGGCATCTCGCTGGAATCGATCATGCAGCATTCCAAGCAGCTGATGGACACGGGCGAGCCGCAGACGATCATCCTGGTGACGCATGCCACCTCGGAGCACTCCGTTCGCGATGCGATCAAGGCGATCAAGGGCGAGGGCTACCTCGTCGGCGAACCGCAGGTCATCCGCATCGAACGCCCGAAGGCAAACTGAGGGCGACAAGCGCGCTAGGTCGTTTGGCACGGCGGCGCCTAGTGCCGTTTGCCACCGATAGATTGGAAGCCTCGCCGCGCAAGCAAGCCGGCGAGGCTTCTTTCTTTATGCCTTGGGCGCCGATAGCAACGCAGATCCCCGCGAAACGTGGATCTTTGTGTATGCCGTTCTGAAAACGGTCACGATTTCCAGGGTTATGCGCTAAGAGGAACGAAGCGCCAAGCGGGTGGACGAGCATGGAAGAATTGGTGGATCCGGTACAGCGGGCCTTTCTGAACGTCGAGCGGTCTGTGAGCGGCCAGCGATGGGTGTCGCGCCTCGACCAGGCGGGTCAGAACCGGGCGCTCGCCATCAGCCAGGTCCACGGCTACTCCGACCTGCTCGGTCGCGTCCTTGCCGGCCGTGGCGTCGTGCTCGACGATGCCGCTAGTTTTCTTGATCCGACGCTTCGCTCGCTGATGCCGGACCCCGACAAACTGACCGATTGCCGCAAGGCTGCAGAGCGTCTGGCAGCGGCCATCAGGCGCCGCGAAAAGACGGTGGTCTTCGGTGATTATGATGTCGACGGTGCCGCGTCTTCGGCGTTGATGGCGCGTTTCCTGCGCCATTTCGGCATCGATGCGGAAATCTACATTCCGGACCGGATTTTCGAGGGCTATGGCCCGAACCCGACGGCGATCGAGCAATTGATCGACAACGGCGCCGATCTCATCGTCACCGTCGACTGCGGCTCGACCAGCCATGAGTCGCTTGCCGTTGCCGAGAAACGCGGCGTCCATGTCGTGGTCATCGACCATCATCAGGTCGGCGCGTCGCTGCCGCCCTGCCATGCGCTGGTCAATCCCAACCGTGAGGACGATCTCTCGGGGCAGGGGCACCTTTGTGCCGCCGGCGTCGTCTATCTGGTTCTCGTCAATACCTTGCGTGTCTTGCGCAACGCCGGCGACAGCCGCGTCGCTTCTTTCGATCTGCTGGCCCAGCTCGATCTGGTGGCACTGGCGACCGTCTGTGACGTCGTGCCACTCAAGGGGCTGAACCGCGCCTATGTGGTCAAGGGACTGATCGCAGCGCGCCATATGGGCAACGTCGGGCTTTCGGCGCTGCTGCGGAAAGCGGCGATCGGTGGTCCGGTCACGCCTTATCATCTGGGCTTTCTCGTCGGCCCGAGAATCAATGCCGGCGGACGCATTGGCGATGCGGCACTCGGCAGCCGGCTGCTGGCGATGGAAGACGCTGCCGAGGCGGAGAAGATCGCAGCCCAGCTCGATGAACTCAACCGCGAGCGGCAGGCGATGGAAGCCGTCATGCTGGCCGAGGCGGAGGCTGAGGTTCTGGCCGAATACGGCACGGGCGAGGGCGCTTCGGTGATCGTCACCGCGCGCGAAAACTGGCACCCGGGCATCGTCGGGCTGCTCGCAGCCCGCATCAAGGAAAAATTCCGCCGGCCGACCTTTGCCATCGCCTTCGATCCCAATGGCAGAGGAACCGGCTCGGGTCGCTCGATCAACGGCTTCGACATGGGCAAGATGGTCCGCGCTGCCGTCGACGGCGGCCTGCTGGTCAAAGGCGGTGGCCATGCCATGGCGGCCGGCCTCACCGTCGAGCGCGCGAAACTCGGAAAGCTCCGGCAGTTCTTCGAGGAACGCGCGGAAGCCGCCGTGCGTGAGCTTGTCGCCATCCAGACGCTGAAGGTCGACGGCGCGCTTGCAGCATCCGGTGCCACGCTGGAACTGATCGACCTCCTGGAGCAGGCAGGCCCCTATGGCTCAGCCCACCCGCAACCCGTCTTCGCCTTTCCGCAGCATCGCCTGCGCGACAGTCGGCAGGTGGGCGCCAACCACGTCAAGGTGACGCTCGAAGGCCAGGACGGCAGCCGCCTCGATGGGATTGCGTTCCGGGCGACCGAAACGCCGCTCGGCGACTTCCTGCTGTCGAGCCGTGGGACGTCTATTCACGTCGCGGGATCGGTGTCAGCCGATCTGTGGCAGGGCCAGCGACGGGTACAGCTGCGCGTCACGGACGCGGCGAAGGCGCTGTAGCACCTGTCGCGAAGAGTGCTGACAGATATTTCTCTGGGCCGTCTTACGGCTGACCGTATCGCACCCGCTTCAAAACATCTCGAGGATTCACAGAGAGGATGGTGTTGAAGAACGTCGTTTCGACGATCGTGTCGCCATCGGCTTGCAGGCGAAAATGTACGCTCTTGTTGCCGCCACAGTTCGTTGCGTCGATCATTGCGATAACTTTTTCGACCTCGTCGGGCGTCTTTTCGTCCAGCCTGACAAGAGCCGGATACAAGGGAACGCAACTTGCACCGCCATCACGAACAAGTTCCCCTTGTCGATCGAAGAGATAGCTGAGGAGTGCGAACTCTCCCTTGTGTGATTCACGATGAGCGCTGCCCCAAGTGACGCTCAGATATTGAGCCACAGCGCTCAAAGATCCGAGATCATCGAACGGCTGCAAGGCTTCGACATTGTAAACCACGGAGTAGAGATGGCTGCCGCTGAGTGGCGAATTCAGTGTGAGCGAGTAGGTTCGACGAAGACCTTGTTGCTGGTCGAATTGGGTAATGTGTATTCGCTGCAGATAGGGGGCTTTGGCATAAGCGGGGAGCTTCGGATCTTTGCGATTGTTCAGGCTTCGCGTCGTATCGGAACGTTCCCAGCCTTTGAAATCCCGCGCAAGCAAAGCTTCCAGCTCGTCGATTGACATCCCCAGCTTGAATACCGAACTCGGTACCAGGTCTGCAGGCATCAGCGGTCGCTCGACAGAAGCGGCGTTGAAAGGAGCGGCCGCAGGCGATCTGGGATAGGACGAAATAGTGATTGCGGCGAGCCCCGCAGCAATGACGCGTAACAAAATAGATCCCCTGTTTCGAACGTTTGTTGGTGCGGGTCGCCGAATTGTGACGGATTCGGGGTGGTCAGGACGCTGCAGGACCTTACAAATCCGTTGCTTCCGGTCAAATGATACGAGGGGGCCGCCCGGCGGCACACCAGCATCGCTGTCGGGGAGTGAAGTGTTTGGAGGCGCAAGCGTAGCCGTCCACGCGTTCGCCGCCATGCGGCGAAATTTGCCGAGGTACGCCCGAAGCCTGGTACGCCCAACGGGAATCGAACCCGTGTTGCCGCCGTGAGAGGGCGGCGTCCTGACCGCTAGACGATGGGCGCCATTAAGCTCGTTTTGCGCTGAGAATTGCTGCGCACGCTGCATACTAAGCCTTTTCCGCGAAATCGACGATAGGCTTTCTCCGACACCGGGCAGGGCGCTTGAAACGGGATCGTTCGGTCGCGCGCCCAAGCTGGCGGCGTTGATAATGCTTGTAATGTCGGGGAGAAATTCAACACAGTGGCACGCCCTAGGGGAGTCGAACCCCTCTTCCCAGAATGAAAATCTGGTGTCCTAACCGATAGACGAAGGGCGCACTCGCTGTG
>NZ_JBNDIG010000011.1:0-298720 GCF_050434285.1 Ensifer sp. KUDG1 | reverse complement strand
TGCTGCTCCTCATCAACTCGATCCAGGCCTGGAGCCGGCGGAGATATGTCTATGTCGCATGACCTGACCGCCGCTTCGGCACCCAGTCCCGGTCTTAGTCCGGCCTCCGGCCCTCGCGCGGCGCTGCCGGAACTGGCCGCCGCCACCTCCGAAAGCCGCTTTGCAAGGCTGACGCTGACGATCGCAGCCCTTGCCTTCGTCGCGCTGTTTCTGCTTTTGCCGCTTGCCGCCGTCTTTACCGAGGCGCTGCGCAAGGGGGTGGGCGAATTCATCTCGGCGCTCGGCGATGCCGAGACCTTTTCCGCCATCCGCCTGACGCTGATCGTCGCGGCCATTGCCGTGCCGCTCAACCTCGTCTTCGGGGTGGCCGCCGCCTGGGCGATCGCCAAGTTCGAGTTCAAGGGCAAGGCCTTTCTGACGACGCTGATCGACCTGCCGTTCTCGGTCTCGCCGGTCATCTCCGGCCTCGTCTTCGTGCTTCTGTTCGGCTCGCACAGTCTGCTTGGCCCCTGGCTGCAGAGCCACGGCATCCAGATCCTGTTTGCCGTGCCGGGCCTGGTGCTCGCCACCGTCTTCGTCACCTTCCCCTTCGTCGCCCGCGAGCTGATCCCGTTGATGCAGGAACAGGGATCGAGCGACGAGGAAGCGGCACTTTCCTTGGGAGCATCCGGCTGGCAGACCTTCTGGCATGTGACGCTGCCCAACATCAAATGGGGGCTGCTTTACGGCGTGCTTTTGTGCAACGCCCGCGCCATGGGCGAGTTCGGCGCCGTGTCGGTGGTGTCGGGCCATATCCGCGGCGAGACCAACACCATGCCGTTGCAGGTGGAAATCCTCTATAATGAATACAACTTCGTCGCCGCCTTCGCGGTGGCGGCGTTGCTGGCGCTGCTGGCGCTGATCACCCTGATTTTGAAGACGGCGCTGGAGATCCGCTACAGCGCCGAGATCGCCGCCAGCCGCAGACACTGACCAGCATTCGAAAGGTATCGCCATGGACGTGCGCGTTCACAACATCCGCAAGGAATTCGGCCGCTTCCCGGCGCTCGACGACGTCTCGCTCGACATCCGCTCCGGCGAACTGATCGCGCTCTTGGGG
Source organism: Ensifer sp. KUDG1 (assembly GCF_050434285.1). Classification (NCBI taxonomy): domain Bacteria; kingdom Pseudomonadati; phylum Pseudomonadota; class Alphaproteobacteria; order Hyphomicrobiales; family Rhizobiaceae; genus Ensifer; species Ensifer sp. KUDG1. The sequence goes on along the minus strand of NZ_JBNDIG010000011.1, from coordinate 297,621 downwards.
CCATCGGGCTCCGGCAAGACGACGCTGCTCAGGCTCGTCGCCGGCCTTGAAAGCCCGACCGGCGGCACGATCTTCTTCGGCGACGAGGATGCCTCGCAAAAGACCGTGCAGGAGCGCAACATCGGCTTCGTTTTCCAGCACTATGCCCTGTTCCGCCACATGACCGTGCTCGACAACGTCGCCTTCGGCCTGAAGGTGCGCCCCGCCAACCGCCGGCCGCCGGCCGCCGAAATCCGCAAGCGCGCGCTCGACCTGCTCGATCTGGTGCAGCTCTCCGGCCTCGACAAGCGTTATCCGGCGCAGCTTTCGGGCGGCCAGCGCCAGCGCGTGGCGCTTGCCCGCGCCATGGCGGTCGAACCGAACGTGCTTCTGCTCGACGAGCCCTTCGGCGCGCTCGACGCGCAGGTGCGGAAAGAGCTGCGCAAGTGGCTGCGCGACATTCACGACCGCACCGGCCACACCACCATCTTCGTCACCCATGACCAGGACGAGGCGCTGGAGCTCGCCGACCGCGTCGTCGTCATGAGCAAGGGTGTGATCGAGCAGGTCGGCACGCCCGACGAGATCTACGACCATCCGGTCTCGCCCTTCGTCTACGGCTTCATCGGCCAGTCGAACTGCCTCAATGTTACGCTCCAGAACGGCGAGATCTGGTTCGAGGACCGGCCGATCGGCTTGCGCGCGCCGTCCGAAGCCGACGGCCCGGCCAAGCTGCACTTCCGCCCGCATGACATCGAGCTGATCGACGGTTGCGGCGGTTGTCTCGCCGGCCTCGTTGCCGCCAGCCGCCGGGTTGCCGGCACCCGCCATCTCGAACTCGACCTTGGCCGCAACCATCCGCATGTCGAGATCGAACTCTCTCCCGAACGCGCCGCCGCCGGCGACCACAGCCGCATCGCCTTCCGGCCGACGAAGTGGAAACTGTTTAGGGAAGAGCGGCCAAAGATGGTCACAACGCAGGCAGCGCCGGAGGCCCCGGCCGAAGTGGCGGCCGCCGAACCCTTCGAGCTGGCGCGCACCGGCAGCTGATCGGTCCGTTCCCCAGCCTTGTTTCGCCTGTCTCGTCGCCCCGAGCGCGCATGCGCGCCGGCAAACGACGGGTGGAACGTCGCCGCTCGGATATCGGTTTGCCTCGGGATGCGCTAAGCAAGGACGCCGCTGCCGACAATGGCGGCGGAAACGGGAGAAGCGCATGACGATCGTCGACGACCTGAAACAAGCCCTCGGCGACATCGTGCTCACCGGCACCGAAATCGGCGAATGCCATCGCAGCGACGCCAGCCTGACCGGCCGTGAGCTGCCAAAGGCCGTGATCCGCCCGACAAGCAACGAAGAGATCGCCACGGCCCTCCGCCTTTGCAATAACAGCCGCCAAACGGTCGTCGTTCAAGGCGGCCTGACCGGGCTTGCCGGCGGCGCCAATGCCGACCGTGACGCTGTCGTGATTTCGCTCGAACGCTTTACCGGCATCGAAGAAATCGACCCCCAAGCCGGAACCATGACCGTGCGAGCCGGCACCCCGCTGGAGGTGGCGCAACGCGCCGCCGAAGACGCCGGTTTCCTGCTGCCGATCGATCTTGGCGCCCGTGGCTCCTGCCAGATTGGCGGCAACCTCGCTACCAATGCCGGCGGCATCCGGGTGCTGCGCTATGGTGTGACGCGCGACAACGTTCTCGGTCTCGAAGCGGTGCTTGCCGACGGCGCGATCATCTCGTCGCTCAACAAGATGATCAAGAACAACACCGGTTACGACCTCCGGCAATTCTTCATCGGCTCGGAGGGAACACTCGGCGTGATCACGCGCGCGGTTCTGCGGCTGCGGCCCTTGCCCGTCGGCCGGCTGACGGCACTCTGTGCGCTCGACGGTTACGACAACGTCGTCGCCTTCCTCGCCCGCTGCCAACGCCGCCTGCCCGGCCTCTCGGCTTTCGAGGCGATGTGGGAGAACTATTTCCGCTTCAATGCCGACGCGGAGAAGCTGAAGCTCTTTGATGAGATCCCAGCCTTCGCGGTGATCGTCGAGCAGGATCTGCTCGGTGATGCCGGCGAGCGTGACGGCTTCGAGGCCTTTCTCGGAGAGGCGCTTGAAGATGGCATCATTGCCGATGCGCTGATCGCCCAGTCGGAGAAGGAGAGCCGTTCTTTCTGGAGCGTGCGCGAAGGCCATGCGATGGACAGCCAGTTGCCTGATCTCGTCAACCTCGACGTCAGCCTGCCGATCGGCGACATCGGTCGTTTCGCCGCGGAATGCGGCGAGGCTCTATCCGCCCGGTTCCCGGCAGCCCATGTCTCCTTCTTCGGCCATGTCGCTGACAGCAACCTGCACATCGCCTTCTCGGAACCGAACGGCGACGCGGACACCCCGCATATCGTCGACGGCGTCGTCTATGAAATCGTCCGGCGCTACAAAGGGTCGATCTCGGCCGAACATGGCATCGGCGCGCTAAAGCGCGATTTCCTCGACCATTCGCGCAGTCCGGCCGAACTCGAACTCATGCGGCGGATCAAGCAGGCGCTCGACCCGAACGGCATCCTCAATCCGGGCAAGGTGATCTGAGCGGACCGCTGGCGAAGGGCCGTTTCCGGAAAACATCGCTTCTTAGCAAGTCGCTTCAGAGCCAGGAGGCCGCCGTTTTCGGCAAGCGCCCATCGGGATCGATGACCTTCAGCTCGGCCCCCTCGCCTGCGTTCCAGCGCCAGAGCGCGACGCAGGTGCCGCCGGGCGACATGAAGGACGGGTAGATCAGACCGTCAAAGCCGCGGTCGCTCAACTCCCCCTGCAGGCGATGCGTTTCCGGCACGAGGCCGCGATCGAGCGCATCGCGCCATTCGCAACGATGGATGTCTTCCGTGAGGCCGAGGTCGGAAAGGATCTCCGGCGTCGTCAAATCCGCGAGCCGCGCGAAGCGCAGTTCAAGCTGGGCGATCAGCGCAGGGTGCTGGACGAAACCCTGATTGTATTCGGCCCAGGCGGTCGAGAGTTCGCGGGCGGCATAGATTGTCGGCATTCCCAAGGGATTCCACCGCCCACCATACCGCCCTGCCCCTTCGCCCGAAAGCGGCGCATGCGCCCAGCGCGGCACATAGGCGCGCCACAGGCGCACCGGCTCGTCAACCGCCATCAGGCGTAGACACCGGAACGCACGGCTTCGAGATAAGCGAGCACCGTGTCGGCCTTGCCTTCGCCGACAAGGTCATAAGCGGTCTTGCCGGCCCAGCCGGGGATCGGCTGGTGCTTGAACCAGATGACGGCACGGCTGTCGTCGCCCGCCATTTCGCCGGCCATGGCAAGGATACGGACGACGCTGCTCAAGGCCGCATCGACCTTGCGGGCACTCGACTTGGCCGTCAGCGTGTTGCGTGCGACACCGATCAGCTTCGCCAGTTCGGCAAGCGTCACGCCAAGCCGTTCGGCAACCAGCCGAGCGGACAGAAAGGACGAGTGGTTTTCGCCGTAATGGGCGGTGGAGATGTTGAGACCGACAGCAGCCATGGCACGATCCGCGCTTGTTTTGATCATCATGTTATCAAAGTAAGATCAAAACACGCCCAAATCAAGGACGCCTATCGCCGCCAGGTGGGCTCGCGCTTGTCGAAGAAGGCGCCGACGCCCTCACGCGCTTCATCGGATTCCCAGCAATCGGCAAGCTGTTCGATCGTCGCGGCAATGGTCTCTTCGGTGATCGGGGCGCCAAGTGAGCGGGCCAGCCGTTTGGCCCGGCCGGTGGCTTCGGGTGCCACCGCCAGATAGGGCTCGATTTCCGCTTCAATCGCCGCGTCCAGTGCGTCGGCGGCAACAACGGTGGTGGCGAGCCCCAAGGCGCGCGCCTCCTCCGCACCGAAAAGCCTGGCGGACATGAACAACGGCCGCGCCTTGCCCTCGCCGATGCGAGCGACGACATAGGGGCTGATGGTTGCCGGGATCAGGCCGAGGCGCGTTTCGGTCAGACCGAACTTTGCGTCGGCCGAGGCAACCGCCGCGTCGCAGATGCTCATCAGGCCAACGCCGCCGCCAAAGGCGTTGCCATGCAGGCGGCCGATCACGGGCTTGGCGATCTCGTTCAGCGCCTTGAACATCATCGCCAGCCGCGTCGCCTCGACAATGCGGATCGCCCTGTCAGCATCGAACTGTTCGCGCATCCAGCCGAGGTCGCCGCCGGCGCAGAAGCTGCGGCCTTCACCCTCAAGGACAACCACGCGGACCGAACGGTCGGCCGAAAGTTGCCCTGCCGCCTCGGCCAGTTCGCCGATCATCTGCCCTGAAAGGGCATTGTGCTTCTGCGGTAATGCCAGCGTCAGCCGCGCGACGCCGCGCGCATCGGTTTCGATCCGGATCGTTTCGAAAGTCATGATCCTGTCCTTAGGGTGCGCGCGAAGGCGGCCGCCTGTTCGAGCTTTGCTACGTCGAGCCCGGTCGAAAAGCCCTTGGCTGTCACGAAGGCGTTGACGGCGAGCGTATCGACATTGCCGGCAGCACCCGGCGCATAGGGGCAGCCGCCGAGACCGCCGGCCGAAGCGTCGAAGACCCTGAGGCCACGGTCGAGCGCCACGGCAATGTTCTCGAGCGCGCGGCCGGACGTGTCGTGAAAATGCCCGGCGAGCCGGTTGGCCGGAATGCGTTCCAGCACCGCAGCCAGCATCGCGTCCACGGCCTCTGGCGTACCGCGGCCGATGGTGTCGCCGAGGCTGATCTCGTAGCAGCCGAGATCGTCGAGCAGACCGGCAACGCGGGCAGCGCTGGCCGGTGCTATCGCACCCTCATAAGGGCATTCGACGACGCAACTGACATAGCCGCGCAGCAATAGCCCGCGTTCGCGGCACAGTTCGGCGACCGGTCGGAAGCGCTCGATGCTTTCGGCGATCGAGCAATTGATGTTCTTTTGCGAGAAGGTTTCGGACGCGGAGGCGAAGATCGCCACTTCGTCGGCACCGGCTTCGATGGCGGCTTCAAGCCCACGCAAGTTGGGCGTCAGCACCGCATAGCGGGTGCCCGGGCGCCGGCGGATGCCGGCCATGACCTCGGCCGCGTCGGCCATCTGCGGCACCCATTTCGGGCTGACGAAGCTCGTCACCTCGATCCGCTCATAGCCGCAGTCCGAAAGCATATCGACGAGGCGGATCTTGTCGGTGGTTGAGACCAGCGTGCTTTCGTTCTGCAGCCCGTCGCGCGGCGCCATCTCGACGATCGTCACATGCTGCGCCGCCGCTCCGCTCATTCCGCGCTCTCCGGCTGGAGCATCACCAGCACGGCGCCGGCGGTCACCTGCTCGCCTTCGCTGACCAGCACGTTCTCGACCACGCCAGCCCGCGAGGCCGACAGCGTGAGCTCCATCTTCATCGCTTCCATGACGGCAAGCGCCTGGCCCTTCTCGACGGCATCACCGGGGCGAACCCGGATCAGCTTGACGATGCCGGGCATCGGCGCCGACACCGCGTCATCGGCGACCTCGCTGGAATGACCCGCACCAAGCGCGTCCGGCAAGCGAAGCACATAGGTCTCGCCATTCAGGAACAGCGTGATCTGCTCGCCTTCGCGCAGGAAACGGAACTCCTGCTGCGCCCCGGCGATTTCCGCACGGGCGCCATCGGCAGAGCGATTGAGGATCACGACCGGCAACGCTGCCGTCCCGGTGTGAACGGCGAACTGATCCCGGCCACGCGCCGCAAGCGCCACCGTCGTCCGTCCGCCCAGGTGCTCGATCGCGATGTTGCGGTTGGCGTCACCCCAAATCTGCCAGTGGCCGAGCGAAGACCAGGGATCGGCCGATCCGTCCGGCTGCAGGGCTCCGGTCGAAATGATGGCCGCAAGCGCAAGCGCCGCGTCGTTTGGCACCGGCGACGCCGAAAGCCGGTCGATCGAGCGGTCGATCAGGCCGGTATCCGGGTGCCCGGCGCGAAAATCCGGTTCGGCCGCGAGGCGGGCCAGAAAATCGAGGTTGGTGACCGTGCCGCCGATGCGGCAGGCCCTGAGCGCGTTCTCGAGCCTGGCCAGCGCCGTCGACCGGTTTGGCCCGTGGACGATCAGCTTGGCGATCAGCGGATCGTAGAACGGCGTGATCCTGTCTCCCTGCCGGACACCAGCATCGACACGGACGCCCTCCTCCGGAAAGCTCAAGGTCGTCAGTTGCCCGGTCGCCGGCAGGAAGCCGCGCGACGGATCTTCCGCATAGATGCGGGCCTCGAAGGCCCAGCCGTCGATGGCGATCTCGCTTTGGCGTTTCGGCAGCGCTTCACCGGCTGCAGCACGCAGTTGCCACTCGACGAGGTCGATACCCGTGATCGCCTCTGTGACCGGATGCTCCACCTGCAGCCGGGTGTTCATTTCCATGAAGTAGAACTGGTCCGGCCAGAGCCCGTCGGTCACGTCGGCGATGAACTCGACGGTGCCCGCGCCGACATAGCCGATCGCCTGAGCCGCGCGAACGGCCGCGTCACCCATGGCGCGCCGCACTTCCGCGGTCATGCCCGGCGCCGGCGCTTCCTCGATCACCTTCTGGTGGCGTCGTTGCAGCGAGCAGTCGCGCTCGTAAAGGTGCAGGATGTTGCCGTGCCGATCACCGAAGACCTGCACCTCGATATGCCGCGGCTTCGTCAGATATTTCTCGATCAGCACCGCGCCGTCGCCGAAGGCCGCTTCCGCCTCGCGACGCGCCGCTTCCAGTGCCGCCGGAAAATCGGCGGCACTGTCGACCCGCCGCATGCCCTTGCCGCCGCCGCCGGCGCGCGCCTTTATCAGTACGGGATAGCCGATGTTCGCCGCTTCCCCGGCAAGGAAATCCGGATCCTGCGTCTCGCCGTGATAGCCAGGAACGACCGGCACGCCGGATTGCTCCATCAGCGCCTTGGCGGCATCCTTCAGCCCCATGGCGCGAATGGCGGACGCCGACGGTCCAACGAAGGTGATGCCGGCCGCCTCGACGGCTTCGGCAAAGTCGGCATTCTCCGACAGGAAGCCGTAGCCGGGATGAATGGCGTCGGCGCCGACGGAGTGCGCCGCCGCGATGATGCGTTCAGCCACAAGGTAGCTGTCGAGCGCCGGCGCCGGGCCGATGCGGATCGCCTCGTCGGCGAGCGCCACATGCAGCGCGCCGACATCGGCATCGGAATAGACGGCGACCGTGCGGATGCCGAGGCGCTTGGCGGTGCGGATCACCCGGCAGGCGATCTCACCGCGATTGGCGATCAGGAGTTTGGAAAACATCGGCATCTCCTGGCCCTATTGCGCTGCGATGACATCGATTTCGAGCAACCAGCCGGCATCGAAGATGCCGGCGATCGCAACCGTCATCGCCGGCGCGAGCGGACCGAGATATTCGGCACGGGCCGCGCGGTTGGCCATGGCATATTGGCGGTCGGCAAGCAGCACCGTTACCTTGACGATATCGGCCTTGGTCATGCCCGCCGCGGCCAGTTGCGCGTCGATATTGGCCCAGACCTGGCGCGCCTGCGCCTCAAAACCCTCCGGCAGCGCGTCTTCAGGCGTCAGCGGCACCTGCCCGCTGATAAAGAGCAGCCGCTCGAAATTCTCCAGGCGGACGGCCTGCGAATAGCCGCCGCGCGGCTGCGGTGCGTTCGGGGCATTGATGTTGTCGCGTTTCATGGCGGTGTTCCTACATCCTGAAGAGGCCGAAGCGCGTGTCTTCGATCGGCGCATTCAGCGCCGCCGACAGCGACAGGCCGAGCACGTCGCGCGTCTTGCGCGGATCGACGACGCCGTCGTCCCAAAGTCTGGCCGAGGCATAGAGCGGATGGCTCTGGCGCTCGAAGAGATCGAGGATGGGCTGGCGGAAACGCGCCTCGTCCTCGTCGTTCCAGGGCGTGCCAGCCCGTTTCAGCGCTTCGCTGCGGACGGTCGTCAACACGCCGGCCGCCTGTTCGCCGCCCATGACGGAGATGCGGCTGTTCGGCCAGGTCCACAGGAACCGCGGCGAAAACGCCCGGCCGCACATGCCGTAATTGCCGGCTCCGAACGAGCCGCCGACCAGCATGGTCACCTTCGGCACCCGCGCCGTCGCCACCGCCGTCACAAGCTTGGCCCCATGCTTGGCGATGCCTTCGGTTTCATATTTCCGCCCGACCATGAAGCCGGTGATGTTCTGCAGGAAGACGAGCGGGATCTTGCGCTGAGCGCAGAGCTCGACGAAATGCGCGCCCTTCAATGCCGATTCCGAAAACAGCACGCCGTTGTTGGCGATGATGCCGACCGGAATGCCGTGCACATGGGCAAAGCCGCAGACGAGCGTCGTGCCGTAGCGCGCCTTGAACTCGTCGAAGCGCGAACCGTCGACGGTGCGGGCGATCACCTCGCGGATATCGTAGGGCGTGCGCAGGTCGGACGGCACGATGCCGGCGATTTCCTGCGGATCGTAGAGCGGCGGCTCCGGTGTCGCTAGCTCGACCGTCAGCGGCTTGTGCCGGTTGAGTGCCGAAACGGCCCGGCGGGCGAGCGCCAGCGCATGAGCGTCGTCGCGCGCCAGATGGTCGGCCACGCCGGAGAGGCGCGTGTGCACGTCGGCGCCGCCGAGATCTTCAGCCGAGACAACCTCGCCTGTCGCGGCGCGCACGAGCGGCGGCCCGGCGAGAAAGATCGTGCCCTGGCCTTCGACGATGATCGTCTCGTCCGACATGGCCGGCACATAGGCGCCACCCGCCGTGCACGAGCCCATGACCACGGCGATCTGCGGGATGCCCGCAGCCGACATGTTGGCCTGGTTATAGAAGATCCGGCCGAAGTGATCGCGGTCCGGAAAAACCTCGTCCTGGTTCGGCAGGTTGGCGCCACCGGAATCGACGAGGTAGATGCAGGGCAGATTGTTTTCCGCGGCGATTTCCTGTGCGCGCAGGTGCTTCTTCACCGTCAGCGGATAGTAGGTGCCGCCTTTGACGGTCGGGTCGTTGCAAACGATCATGCATTCGCGGCCCGACACCCGGCCGATGCCGGTGATCAGCCCGGCGGCCGGCGCATCGCCGTTATACATGCCGTGCGCCGCCGTCATGCCGACTTCGAGGAACGGCGTTGCCGGATCGATGAGGTTGGCGACGCGATCGCGCGGCAGAAGCTTGCCGCGGCTGACATGGCGTTCGCGCGCCGCGTCGCCACCACCGGCGGCCGCCGCCTTCACCGCGTCTTCGACAGTCGCGATCGCCTCCGCCATGGCCGCCTGGTTTGCCTTGAACGTATCGGAGGACGGAGAAATGTGAGATTTCAGAACGGTCATCAAGTCCTCTTTCGATCGAGTTCGGCCGTTTCAGTTGGCGGCGGCTACCGTGTCTCGGTGAACAGCTCCCGCCCGATCAGCATGCGGCGGATCTCGCTGGTGCCGGCGCCGATCTCGTAGAGCTTGGCGTCGCGCAGCAGACGACCCGCCGGGTAGTCGTTGGTGTAGCCGTTGCCGCCGAGCGCCTGGATCGCCTCAAGCGCCAGTGCCGTCGCCTTTTCGGCCGCATAGAGAATGCAGCCAGCGGCATCCTTGCGCGTCGTCTCGCCGCGATCGCAGGCGGCCGCCACGGCATAGACATAGGCGCGCGCCGCATTCGCCGTCACATACATGTCAGCGAGCTTGCCCTGCATCAGCTGGAACTCGCCGATCGCCTGGCCGAACTGCTTGCGCTCATGCAGATAGGGGACAACCACATCGAGGCAAGCGGCCATGATGCCGAGCGGCCCGGCCGACAGCACGACGCGCTCATAGTCGAGCCCCGACATCAGCACCCGCACGCCGCCGCCGATGGTGCCGAGCACGTTTTCTTCCGGCACTTCGCAGTCCTTGAAGATCAGCTCGCAGGTGTTGGAGCCGCGCATGCCGAGCTTGTCGAGCTTCTGGCCGGTCGAAAAGCCGGCATAGCCTTTCTCGACGAGAAAGGCGGTTATGCCGCGCGGGCCGGCGGTCGGATCGGTTTTGGCGTAGACGACGAGCACGTCGGCATCCGGGCCGTTGGTGATCCACATCTTGTTGCCGTTGAGCACATAGCGGTCGCCGCGCTTATCAGCCTTCAGCGTCATCGACACGACGTCGGAACCGGCGCCGGGCTCCGACATCGCCAGCGCACCGACATACTCGCCGGAAATCAGCTTCGGCAGGTAGCGCGCCTTCTGGTCGTCGTTGCCATTGCGGTTGATCTGGTTGACGCAGAGATTGGAATGCGCGCCATAGCTAAGGCCGATCGAGGCCGATGCGCGGCTGATCTCTTCCATCGCCACGCAGTGGGCGAGATAGCCCATGGCAGCGCCGCCATGCTCCTCGCCGGCGGTGATGCCGAGCAGACCAAGCTCGCCCATCTCGCGCCAGAGCGGCATCGGAAAGGCGTTGTTGCGATCGGTCTCGTCCGCCAAAGGCGCAATACGGTCCGTTGCGAAGCGCCGCACGCTCTCGCGCAACGCGTCGATGTCCTCGCCAAGCGCGAAGCTCAATCCGCCCTGAAACATGTCTATCCTCCCACCGTTCCGGCCAGTGCGGTCTCCTCCCACAGCGGCCGGACGATAACGCTCCATCCTCTACGCGGATCGCGGCGAATGCAATGATATCAACGCCGCGACATGGCCGGACGATAGCACCGCGTTTCGCTAATTTCCTTCCAAAGAGGGGCAAAGCCAAGCACGATATGCAAATCCAGAGGCGCCCGCCGATTGCATCCTGTGCGCGAACGGGTTGGCGCGCCCTCGCGCCGAGTCCGGCGGTGGGCGTTGCACTCGTGGTACGGCGATAAGAGGCGCCGTGACGTCGCGGGATCGACGATCAGTTCTTGTTCGGCCAGATTTCCTGGCTGGCGTCGACGGCCGCAAGCCCCTGCATCGCGTCGCGATTGCCGGTGGCGGCAAGCGCTTCGAAGATGCGCCGCGCTTCCGCGTGGTACTTGAGGTTCATGTAGGCGTAGCCGCGCAGCACCATCAGGTCCTGGCGGCGCTGCGAAATCTGCCCGAGCTGATCGAGAAACAGGATCGCCTCGCGGTAGCGATTGGCATTGAAGGCGGCAATGGCACGGTCGGCGAGGATCGCCGTCTGCAGCTCGTCGACACGACCGCGGCTCTGCGTCGACTTCGTCGCCGACACCGCCGCCTTGTTGGTGAGACCGGCGCGCAGGTAGGCCAGGCTCTGGCCATAGGCAGCATCTTCGCGGATCTGCGACGCAGGTGCCTGCAAGGCGACCTCGAAGGCTTCTGCGGCTTCCAGCGGACGGTTGAGGTCCATCAGGCACCAGCCGCGCGCGAGCGCCGCCTGCGGCGCCATGCCGGCGGGATTGATGGTGGTGCGGCAGCCAGCGCCGCTGCGCACCGATTTCTGGACAACACCGCCCATGCGCGGCCTCTGAGCGACGGGCTGCTCGACCACCTCGGTGACGACGGTGGTGCGCGCAGCCGACTGCTGTTGCGTCCGCTGCTGCACCTCGGCGGTCGGAAGCGGCGCGCGGCTGACTTCGTCGAGTTTCTCCTTGACTTCGCCAAGCCGGGCGATGCGTTCGGAGCGGCCCGACCACAAACGCTGGATTTCGACGACGCCATCCTTGTCGTTCAACTGGTCGCGGCTGAGCGCGAGGCCATAGGCCGACGGCTCGTCATCCGGCTTCCAACGCAGCGCTGTTGCAAACCACTGTGCGGCGGTTGCCGGCTGGTTGAGGGCGCGCGCATACCAGCCGAACTGCTGGGCCGTCGCCGGCTCGCGGGCCTTGGTCGTTTCCTGCGCGATCCGCGCCAGCACGGCGGCATCGAGGGCGACCGGCGGATCGATGGCCAGCAGATTGGCCGTCGCCGCGAAATAGGTCGCAAGCGCGTCGGGCGAGCTGTCGCGCCACGGATAGAGCACGGCCTCAGCCTCAAGCGGAGCCTTGCGCGCGATCAGCGTCAGCGCCAGGCCCTGCGCGGCCGAAGCGCTGTCTTCCTTGTCGTGGGCGCGCCGGAACCATTGCTCGGCGGCGCTCATATTGTCGCGGCGCAGCTGATACCAGCCGAGCAGCAATGCGTCGCTTGCCGTGCCGCCGGTCTCGGCCAGCTTTTCGACGCGCTGGACATACTTGGGATCAACCGCGAGCGTCTTGTCTCCGTCGCCTTCGGCAACGAAGCGCCGAGCGAGATCGTCGCGGATGCTTTCGAACTCCGGCACGCCCTCGGGCGTGGTGCGCTCCAGCGCGAGCAGATCCTGCAGCGTCGCGTAGGGCAGTACCGCGGCAGCCTTCTGCACCGTCGCGAGCCGTTCCGGCGCGTCGTCGCAGCTCTTCAGCACATAGAGATAGGCATCGCGGGCCCGCTCCGGCCGCTTGGTCTCGGCAAAGGCCTGCGCCACATGCCAGAGCACATCGACTTCCGAGCAGGTCAGAAGGCTCGGCGTGCTCGCAGCAATCGAAATCACGGTTTCATACTGCTTGAGCTCGGAGGCGTTCACCAGCCGTGCGCGGGCCTCGGCCACATTGAGGCGCTCAAGCAGGTCCGACGGCGGCTGCCAAGCGGCCTCCTTCGCCTGACGCTCGGCGATCGCCTTGCGCACTTCGGCGTAGCGCCCTTCAGAATAGAGCCGCCACATGGTTTCGAGCGCGACGTCGTTGTTGCGCGGCACGGCCAGCGGATCGGCGGGCGGAACCCAGTCGGGATAAAGCGAGCGCAGACGCGAGATTTCCGCCTGCAGCCGCGCCGTATCGCCCTTGGCGGCAAAGTAGCGAAGCGCCGATTCGTCGACGACCGGCTGCGGCTTGCTTGCGCTTTGTGCTTCCTCCGACGGCCTGTCTGCCTGGGCCACCTCGGTAAATTGCGGCGGCGCACCGCGAGCACCCTGGCCGGCACCGCCGCCGACGGCGGGCGCCTCCTGGCTCTCGCCGGCCAAGCTGCCGAGTTTCTTGTTGTCCTGGCGCAAGAAGCCGCCATCGGTCAGTCCGGCAACCCCGATCGCCGTAGTCATCACAGCGGCAATGGCAACGATTGAGGACTTCATAGACACTCCGGACGCTTCTCCCTCACGTAAGACAACCCCAACAGGTGCAGCGTGGAAGGGTAATATTGCGTCGGGCTGAACACCTTGACGCTGTCGGGTATCGGGACCCTGTCCAAGACACAGGCCAGAATATGGTTAACAAATCGATAACCGGGGTCCGTGAGGCTGGTTTGAACCGCCCCCGTGGAGACGTCGCTGAGGACCAATGCGTCGTTGTCGCCGGCCATTCCCGCCCGCAGCCGCACCATCAGATCGCGGCCACCCATGTCGGCCCGGGCGAGGTAGAGAGGGATGCGCAAGGCATTGTAGCCGAACTCGGCCGGAAAGCCCTGGGCCGGCTTCGGCATCGTACGCAGGCTGACCCAGTCGGCCGGCATCTTTCTCGGGCCTGATTGCAAAGCATTGATCAAGGCCAGGCCGTCATCCGAGAGCGCCTTCCAGCGCGGCGACGGCGCCACCCGATCAAGGGCCGGAAAAGCCTCGAAGATCCAATAGGACGGATTGACGACCGGGCCATCGGGACGATCGGTCGTGCCGAAGCCCGTAACGCCGGGCAACAGCAAGGTTCGCCCGCCATGGTCGAGCAGGGTGTTGTCGAGGATGGCCTTGGCGATCCGCGACGCCGCCTGCAGATAGTCTTCCCGCTTCCAGCGTTCACCGGCAAGCACCAGCGCATAGGCGATCAGGATATCGCCGTCGGTGGCATTGTTGATGTCGATAATGTGCGGTGTTTCGCTGGCACTCCACTTCCAGGCCGCCAGTCCATCGTCCCGCAGCAACAGCTCGCGGCGCGTGAACGACCAGATCAGCGCGAAGTCGGCCGGGTTTTCGGCGAGCACGGCGAGCAGCAGGCCATAGCCCTGCCCCTCGCTATGGCTGACATTGCCATTGGCGTCGTCGATGATCCGACCGCCGGAATCGAGGAACCGCGCCTTGTACTGGTCCCATTCGCCAGCCTTCACCGAGCCCCCCTGTGCGTCGGCGCCGGCTGCCATCGGCAGCAGCAGCGCAAGCAATCCGGCGAGGAGCGCGGCCCGCCACCTCATTGGCGCCGCCCCAGGCGGGTCAGCATCGAGGATGTCGCCAGCCCCAGAAGCACCGACAGCACGATCAAGAGCAGAGCATAGACCATGATGTTGCTGGACAGCCAGTTGGCAAAGATCAGGCGGTAGTTGGTGAGCGACGGCGGCTGCGTCTGGACGAAATCGAAGCCGGCGACCGGCGTCGCCTCGATCTTGTCCGTCGCCGGCTCATAGGCCGAGACCCGTCCGGCAAGCTGCTGCCAGCGCGTGACGTCGGCGATCGCCGCCGTGCCCTCGCGCAGGCGCTTGCCGGTTGGCGCCGTCAGCAGCGTCCAGGTCGCGTCGTCGCTCGGGTTGGCCCCTTGCGCGATCACCAGGCCAGCGCTTTCCGGCGGAACATAGGCGGCTTGCGCTTCGGGCAGGATGCGCAGCGAACTCAGCGAAATGTCGAACTCCTGCTTCACCCAGGTCTGGAACCCCGTGACCTGGTTGCGCCAGGCGCCGCCGCTCAGGCGCGTGCGCCACTCGTCGATGGCCTTCTGCGTGTCGTCAGGACGGCCGGTGTCCTCCGCATTGCCCCAGGACATCTGCCGGGCAGGATCGATACCGACCTGCGTCAGCACCGTCTTCGGTAGCTGCGGCATGGCGCCGATGAAGATCGCATTGCGGCTGCCGGCCGCAAGCGGCGAGGTGATCACCTCCATCAACAGCGGCCTGCCGCCGGCAACGGCCAGGCGGGCAAGGAAGGTCGCGGCGGCCGACAGCGTGTCTTCGTCGGCACGATCGAGGAAAAGCGGAACGGCGGCGCTATCGCTGCGATAGGGGGCGGCAGCACCCGAAATCGCGGCGATATTCGGCCGGCGGCCGATGCGCGCGAAATCCGGCATCCTCAATTCGGACGTATCGAAGAGCGCGAAGCGCGGATCGTTGGAAGCAGGCGTTCCCGGCGCGCAGGCCTTGTCCGGCTCGGCGGAGAGCACCGCCTCGATCTCGATCAGGTTCGGACCGGGTTTGAAATGCCGCATCGTTACCTTGATCGGCAGGTGGCGCAGAATGTCGCCGTTGGCCGAATTCAGCGGGATCGTCGATGCGATGTTGCCGTTGATGTAGATGTCGATGTGGCTGCCCGGAAGCACGGCTTCCGTGTAGGCGGCGTCGAGCAAAAGCGTCGCATCGCCATAGGCATCGGCATAGAAGTCCGACGGTACGGCGACGGAAAAACGCGTGCGAAAGCGCCGGCCCGTAAATTCGCTGGTCTCGACCCCGAGTTCGGAGAAGCGCAGGCGCGCATGCGTCACGACCAGCGGCGTCTCCGGCAGCTGCCAGCGCCCGGTGGCGATGACGTCGCGCGGCACGTTGCTCGGGCGGTCCATGGGCTGCGTGATCCCCTCGATCGCCTCCTGCACCGCGGACCAGTCCGGACCGCTGATCACCAGCACCGACGACTTCGTCTTGCCGTCGCGCACGAACATGGCGACCGGACCGCTCGACGCGCCTTCCGGCGGGCGTTCGAGGAAAGGCGTCACTTCCTCGGCCGTGCCGACGAGTGCCGTCATCTGCCCGGGTTTTGCGAGTTCAGGCATGGTCTCGCTGAGAGCGAATTCCTGGGCGGGCATCTGTCCGCGCAGCGCCAAACCTTGCGCAAGCCGCATCAGCGCCGCAGTACGGCTCGGCTGCTGGAGGCCGGGAACGACCAGGTTGAACTGGGTCCGGCCGCGCGCGTCGAGGCCGACGGCGCGCACGTCGTCGAGGCTGGAAAGCGTCGCGCTATCGCCGGAGGCAAAGCGGATGAAGGCCGATTCCGGCGCGATCTCGGTCCACAGCTCATAGGTCGATTCGACCGTGCAGTCCGTGCGGTGGCGCTGGCGAACCTTGACGCGAATGTCGTTTGAGCCGGCACGCAGCAGCCCGGGCTTCAGGTCGTAGCTCAGCGGCGTGGCTGCCTCCGCCGAGCCGATCGCCTTTTCGCCGGCCAGCTCGCCGTTGACGAAAATCGACAGTGTCGACGCTTCCGGCGCAACGACGATTGCGTTCTGATAGGCGAAATTGAGCGAGGCAGCCGATTGCGCCTGTGCCGGCGTCAGATAGACGGACCAGGTGCGCTCATCGACCTCGCCGGTCAGCGACAACGCGCTGAACGGAATGATGAAGCGCTTGAAGTCGTCCGGCGGCTTGAGCGTGACCATGGGCTCTGCCGGCCCGGCGTTGCTTCCGGTGTCTGCCGGCGGCTGCAGGATCGGGGCATCCGCCGGGCGCTCGCCGGACATGTCGAAAGGCGAAGGCTGCGCAGACACGCCGGTTGCAAGGCCCGCAAGCAAGAGGGCCGGGAGAACGAGGCGCCTGAGCATCAAGCCCCCTCCTTCTGCGCCTCGGAGCCGCGCAGGCTGCGAAGGAAATAGATCATGCCGCGGCTCGTCTGATAGAGCGCCAGCCAGAGGAACCAGAGCGTTCCGCGCACAAGGCCCGGATTACCGCGCCGCGCGCTTTGGAACTCGCTCCATTGCCGCGAATTGGCAAAGATCAGGTCTGCGACCAGACCGTGATGGCGAGCGACCTGCGGCAGGTAGCGGCAGCCTATGACGGTAATATCGCCGGCAATCTCCTTGTTCCTGATCGCGACCGGCAGTGTTTCGACCCCGCCGCTGCCGCTGTAGGGCTCGAAGCGGATGCCGCCCTCGGTGTCGGTCGGCATCGTCGATGCATCGATGCCATAGACCTGGACCCGCGCGCCGTTGGCCGAAACGTCCTCGATCGTTGCCGGATACCATTTGTCGGCGACCCCGAACTCGCAGCGGCGGCTGACCTTGACGCGCCGGGAGGCTGCCCGTTCGCCGCGTTCCGAGACGACACCGAGCACGCAGCCGGCCATGATCAGGTTCAGGAGGTTCCAGCCGCCGACGACGAGCGTCACGTCTGCCTTGTAGGGCTCGGTGTAGACCCGGTAGACCGTCATCAGCAGGGCAACGAAAAGCACCGCGAAGATGACGAAGAACGGCCGGGCGATCTCGGAGAGCCGGCTTTCGAGGATCGATTCATCCTTCGCCGTCACCTTGAAGGTCGGCCGGCTCGGCCGCAGCAGCACCGAGATGACCGCCGGCAGCAGATGCACCGTCTGGGCGAACTCGTAGAGTTCGGAGATCCAGGGCCAGCGGAACGAGCCGTAGAGATAGTTCTGCATCATCAGGTTTACGACCATGTAGGCCAGCGTATAGGCGAGGAACTCGCCGCCAGACGCCGTGAAGATCTCAAGGTCGAAGAACAGATAGAAGAGCGGTGCGAAAAGGAAAATCGTCCGCGGGATCGGGAACAGCCAGAACAGCGTCGACGACATGTAGCAAAGCCGCTGCGGGATCGACAGGCCGCCCTTAAACAGCGGGAAGCGGAAGATGAGGATCTGCATCATCCCCTGCGCCCAGCGGCTGCGCTGGCCGATGAAGCTGGCAAAGGTCGCCGGCTGCAGGCCGGCGATCAGCGGGCGGTCGACATAGATGCTGTTCCAGCCGCGTCCGTGCAGCGCCAGCGCCGTTTCGCAATCCTCGGTGATGCTCATGCCGCTGAAGCCTTCGGTGTCCTCCAGCGCCTTGCGGCGCAGAACGGCGGCCGAGCCGCAGAAGAAGGCGGCATTCCACTTGTCGAGACCGCGCTGGATGATGCCGTAGAACATCTCGTTCTCGCTCGGCATCTTCTCGAAGGTGCGCAGGTTGCGCTCGAGCGGGTCCGGGTTGAGGAAGAAGTGCGGCGTCTGCACCAGGAACAGCTTCGGGTCCTGTTCGAAATAGCCCACGGTCTCCAGCAGGAAGTCGCGCGCCGGCGCGTGGTCGGCGTCGAAGACCGCGATCAGCTCGCCGTCGGAGTGCAGCATGCCGTTGTTGAGGTTGCCGGCCTTGGCGTGCTCGTTGCGCTCGCGCGTGAGATAGCGCACGCCGAGATCGTCGCAGAGCGCCTGCAGTTCGGCATTGCGGGCGGATGCGCGCTGCGCTTCGACGAGGTTTGCCGAATTGCGCTTCTGCAGCGTGCCGCCGTCGTCGAGCAGCCACACCGTCAGCTTGTCGGCCGGATAATCCATCGCCTTTGCGGCCGCCAAGGTATTGGCGAGCAGGCCCGCGTCCTCGTTGTAGGACGGCACGAAGACGTCGACCTTCGGAAACTTGCCGGGAGAAATCGAGCTCGCTTTACGCGGCGGCAACGGCATCGCCACCACGAACAGGCTGAGCGACAGCATCATCACGCTGTACATTTCAGCGAGATAGAGCAGGAAGCCCGGAATGAAGTTTTCAAGCTGGTTGAGTGGCGGCAGCGTGCTCGTCGTGCGCCAGTAAACGTAGCGCAGCACGATCGCTGTGCCAAAGGCGAGCGCGATCAGCCGCCAGCGGCCGCCGGCATTGGCAAGCTTGAGCACGGCCATGAAGGTAACGATGAGAACGCTAACGATGAGCTGCGTCTGGAGGTTCACCGGCAGCGTGATGACCGCCATCACGCAAAGCGAAAAAAACGCCCAAGCCGCAACCGATCCGATCCTGCTCATACATTTGCCTTCCAGCGTTCGGCATCATGCCACTGGTATTGCCCGACCCATATTCGACCGAGTCTCCCCTACCGACACCAGCCCATAACAAAGGATGGTTAGCGGTCGATTAAGGGCAGGCTCCTCCGGCCTGCTGCCCTGCGCATGCCGGAGCCGGCACGATCACGTTCGGCAGTGGTTGCGCCCTGGTGCCTACCTGCGCCTGCGGCACCGAGACGGTCCCGTCCGGTTGCGGAACCGGGATCGACGTTACCGCGGTGGGCGCGACAACAGGCTGCTCGACGCGGGCCGGGACGCTGGTGACCTCGCGTCGCGCCACCGGCTGCGCCTGGCGCCTGATGACCACTGCCGGCGCGCTGTCGGGCGCTGCCTCTTCCTTGCGATAAATCGGGCTGCCGGTTCGGCCGAGACCCGCCTCCAGCGGCGGCGGGGCGCCATAGGGGTTCCAGGCGGGGTCGCCGAAGGTGCCGGTGATCGTGTAGCCGTAGACCGGGGCCAGAAGCTCGGTCTCGCTGGCGCCTGCCGCGCAATAGCGCAGCCGCACCTGGATCGTGCCGTAACCCTTGAGCGGCGAACGGTGGTTCTCCGCCTGGCGGATCTGCTGCCAGGCAAAGATGCAGGCGTCGTTCCCTCGGCCCTGACCGAAGGCATAGCCGAACGGGCCGTAATTGTTCTGCAGGAAATATGGGTTGAGCGACAACGAAACGCCGGGCAGCGCCCGGCGCGCCTCAGCCATCATCTTGTTGTCGCGCACACCGGCATAGTTCGAGCGCGACTGCTGGTCGAACTTGGCGTTCATCGGGCCGAAGAACTTGGCCCGCAGCAGGTTCTGACCCGGGGTCGCCGCCGAGGTGTAAAGATAGATATCCTGCTCGATCGCGTTGGTGCTGCGCCGTTCGACGACGTTCAGCACTGCAGGTCCGCCGGGCGGCGGCAGGATCAGCGCGTTTTCCGAGGGAACCATGATGCTACCGGTCGGCGTGCCGACGTCCTGGCGCGTGTTGCAGCCCGACAGCACGGTCGCGGCCACCAGCGACACTGCAGCCACACGCCAACCTCGTGCAGGGCGCAGCCGTCTCTCCGACGTGCCGAATCTCCGACTCAGATATCGTTGCATCATGGCTGAGCATTAGTTGATTCACCCCATTTCGCAAACCCGCGAAGTATGGGGGCAGAGATGCCACCGGGCACAAGCGCGCAGTTTCATCCCCTGAAAATCGATTGTTTCAAGTGGCACCGGCGCTCTTCAGCGACACGTCCCCGGACGACCTCAAACCGCCTCGCGCGGGCGGGCGAGATCGTTGACGCCCTCGTCATCCGGGGCCTGCCCGTAGCTCATGCGGCGCATCTGGGCGATGACGCGCTCCATCTCGTCGTCGGGCAGAACCGGCGGCTCGCCGAGCGTCAGCGCCTGCACATACATGCGCGACAGGGTTTCGATCTCGATCGCGAGCCAAAGAGCGCCTTCGAGCGTCTTACCAAGCGAGATCTGGCCGTGCTGGCCAAGCAGGCAGGCGGTGCGGTCCTTCAACGCCACCAGCGCATTGTCGGACAGCGCTTGGGTGCCGAAGGTCGCATATTCCGCGCAGCGGATCGTGGTGCCGCCGGCAATGCCAGTCATGTAGTGGAAGCTTGGAATGGTCTTGTGGTGGCAGGCAAGCGTGGTCGCATAGACCGAATGGCAATGCAGCACGACGTTGATATCGGTGCGCTCCCGCAGAATATCGCGGTGGAAACGCCATTCGGACGACGGGCGAAGACCTGCGTAGGTACCGTCGAAATCCATTTCGACCAGGTCTTCGGGCTGCATCGTCTCATAGGGCAGCGACGACGGCGTGACCAGGAAACCGGTCTCGGTGCGAACGGAAATGTTGCCCGCCGTGCCCTGGTTGATGCCGTTCGAGTTCATGCGGCGGCAGATGTCCACCATCTCGCGGCGGAGCGACAGAGTGTCGGCCTTGGTCATCGATATGTCCTTTCGAAGTCGCGACTGAAACCATTGTTGTGCCCGGCCCGGGCGCGGGCTCGCCATTGCGACGCATAGACGGCGACAGCAGGCGAGAGGTGAGACACGTCGCCGGGATCGGCGAGCGAAAGCGGCGCCGGGCGCTGGCGCCGGCCCTCATTTGCAAGCAGCGCGGCGCCGGAGGCTACGCCATAGGCATCGAGATTGTAGCGCACCCGCCGGTTCGGCATGAGTGCGGCGACGAGACGGGCATAGAGCGGATCGCGAAGGAAGCTTCCGTCGAGTACGACCAGCGGCCCCGGCCCCAGCGCTTCCACACACTCCGCCGTCAGAAGCGCGCAATAGAGTAGCGCCAGCGCCTTGCGTTCGATCGGCGTTTCCGGCGGCGGCCCGCTGATACGACCGCGACCGGCACTTCCGGGAAAGAGGCCATCATCGTCGCCGAAGGACGGCAGCGCCATGGTGCGCTTGGCGATCAGACCGAGAACGACGTCGTCAGGCACCGCAGCGCCCGGCGGTTCGCGGCCCGCCACATGGGAGAACTCTCGGCCGCCCATGGTGAGCACGCCGCCGAGCGGGCGCCCGAAGACGTCGCTGTTCAGCGTCATGCCGCGGTGCTCGTCGAGCCGGTCAAGAGCCGTGCGACCGGAAAAGCCGACGATCCAGGTTCCGGTCGAAACGACGATGAAATCGTTGAGCCCGCCGGCGTGATAACGATAGTGGTTGAGGCTGCTGTCGTGACCGCCCGTAAGCACCGCCAAGCCTTCCGGCAACCCGTGGCGCCGGACAAGCTCGGGACGAGCAGAACCGAGGACCTGCCAGGCATCGGCAAAATCCGGCATCAGGCTCCGCCAGCCGCGTGTCCCGACAATGGGCGCGAAGCGGCGTTCGGCGACATTCCAGAGATGCGATTGCGCGCCGAGCAGGCTCGCCTCGGACGCAGCAACGCCCGACAGCCGCCACGCCCAATATTGCGGCAGGCCGAGATACCAGCGCGCGGTGGCGACGGCATCGGGCGCATGCTCCTGCATCCAGTAGAGTTGGCGCGCCTGATGGGTGGCGCTGTGCATCGTCGCGCTGCCGCGGTCGAAAAACGAGCCGGAGAGCGGCGCGTAGCCGAGCTGGATTTTCTCCGGCACCGGCTGCTCGTAATCAATCATCGGCAGAGCGGCGCCAGCGGCCATATCCGGGTCGTCGCCAACGAGTACGCCGCCGGACCCGTGACCGGCGGCGACGAAGGTTTGCAGCGGATGGCGGCGACCAAGATCTGCGAGACTGGCGAAGATCCATTCGCCGAGGCTTTCGAGATCGTGATGCCGCCAGGGTGGGCCTGGCAGCACCGGGTTGGCGACGCTCAGCGTTTCCAGGACGAAACCGTCTGATGTGACCGCGTTCAGCTTCACATTGGTCTTGCCGACGTCAAGGACGGCAACCGTCCCCGTGTCCGCATCCGCTGAAACTGCCATGCTGCAACCCTCCGTCCTGATCGAGACGGCGCCGAAAGCGCGCCCGCCTAGATCAATCCGTATTGCCTCGCCTTGTTCCTGAGGAACGGCAGACCGTTGCCCATGACCTCCTCCTCGTCCCTGGCGACCGGCCGCCAGACGGCGAGGCCGTAGGCGACTTCCGGCGGCATGTTGATGAAGCTTTCCATCGCGAGACCGCCCTTGAAGCCGATCGCGGCCAGCGTCGCGAAAATCTCGTCCCAGGCGCAGTTGCCGTAGCCGGGCGTGCCGCGATCGCTTTCGGACAGGTGAATGTATTTGATGAAGTCGCGGGCATCGAGAATGCCGGTGCCGATGCCCTTTTCCTCGATGTTCATGTGGTAGGTGTCGAGGTGGACGAAGACGTTGTCGGCGCCGACCCGCTTGATCATATCGACCGCCTGCCAGCCGGTGTTGATCAGGTGGTTCTCGTAGCGGTTGACCGCCTCGACGCCGAGCTCGATGCCACGCGTCTTCGCGTGCTTGGCGGCGGCCTGCAACACACGGGCAATGTTGTCGTATTCGGCTTCGGTCGGCGGCACGCCAGTGCGCTCGCCGATGCCGCCATAGATGACGCCGGACAGTGCCTCACCGCCGAGATCGGCCGTCTTGTCGATCGCCACCTTCAGATGCTCGATCGCGGCATCCGGGCGAACGGACGCCCAGGCGCGCTCCGGCAGGCCGAGCGAGCAGACGGCACGCAGCTTGTGTTTCTCAAGCAGCGCCTTGGTGTGGGCGGTATCGACCGCCGGCGGATTGAGCATCGGGATCTCGATGAAGTCGACGCCGTATTTCACCGCCGCCGCAACGGCGCGCTCGGCACCCGGGCGATCCCAATTCATGGTCCACATGCTCGTATGGACGCCAAAACCCTGCATGGTCATGTTTCCTTTCTGACAAATGAAATCTTGAATTTGGTGGCGATGAAGCGCAGCACCATGACGCCGGCGAGCAGCAATCCCCAGACGGCGGTCGCCAGATGCTGGTTGGCCCCGACGAGGTTGAGGCCGGAGGAGAGAAGCTGCAGCACCACCAGGGCGACGAAGACCGGAATGACCCGCCCGAAGCCGCCGAACGGATTGACGCCGCCGAGGAAGCAGGCGAGCACCGTGATCAACAGGTAGCTTTCGCCGTGGCCGATGCGCACGGAGTTAAAGCGCGCCAGCATGATGATCCCGGCAATTGCACACATGGCGCCGGAGAGCGCATAGACGAGCACGATCACCTTACGAGTGTTGATGCCGGAATATCGCGTCGCCTCGAGATTGGAGCCGATCATGTAGGTGTTGAAACCGAGCTTGGTGCGGGTGAGCAGCACGTGCCAGGCGAGCACGCAGACGATGAAGACGACGAGCGGGATCGGCACGCCGAGAAACGACCCGTGGCCGAGCGGGCCGAGGAAGGACGGGAAGCCCGAGACGTCGCCGCCACGCGTCAGGAACTCGCCGAGGCCACGCAGGAAGATCATCATCGACAGCGAGACGAGGATCGGATGCGCGCGGGTAAAGGCGATCACCAGCCCCATGACCACGCCACTTGCCGCACCAACGAGAATGGCGAGCACCGAACCGAGCAGGAAGGCGCCCGGGCCTGCCTCCACACCGCCGTTTGCCTGCAGCACCCAGGCAAGCGTCAGCCCAGCGATGTTGGCCGTGAAGGTGATCGCAAGATTGAGCCCGCCGGTCAGGATCGGCAGCAGCATGGCGAGCGTCAGCAGGCCAAGCTCCGGAAGCTGGAAGGCGACGGAGCCGAAGGTGGCTGCGCTGAGGAACTGCGGCGAGGCGGTGCCGAAGACCAGCATCACGGCGAGAAAAGCCAGCCCCGGCCCGGCCATCTCCGGGCCGATGAAGGTCTTCACGCGGTCGACAATCGCGCTCATCGTCCGGCTCCTTTCTGGCTGACGAAAGGCAGAAGCCTTTCGATGCGGGTGTTGGAGAGCGTGATCGCCACGAGGATGATGGCACCGATGATCATCTTGAAGGCGAAGGGCGAGACGCCCATCAGGTTGAGGCCGTTCTGGGTGATCGAGATCAGAAGCACGCCGAGCACGCAGCCGAGCACCGAGCCCTTGCCGCCGCCAAGCCGCGCGCCGCCAAGGACGACCGCCGCAAGCACGTCGAGTTCGCGACCATAGAGCGCGTTCGGCACCACCTCCTGCGCATAGTGCGCCTGGATGAGCCCGCCGATCCCGGCCATCAGACCGAGCCAACCGAAGGCGATGAACTGCATGGCGCCGATATTGATGCCGAAGCGGCGCGCACCCTCGGGATTGTCGCCGAAGGCATAGAGCTGGCGGCCGGTGGTGGTGCGGGTGATCAGCACCCAGGTGGCGATGACGCAGAGCACCATCACCAGCACCGGAAGCGTGATTTCGATCCAGGTCCCATCCGGCATTTCGTGTTCGAACAGGATGACGCGGTCCGTCAACCAGTCCGGCAGGTCGTAAATCGACACGCCCTTGGTGAAGAACATCAACAGGCCGAAGTAGATGTTGAAGGTGGAGATCGTCGCGACGATCGAGATCACCCGGAAGCGATGGATCAGGAAGGCGTTGATGGCGCCGAGCAGGATGCCGAGCGAGCCCGCGATCAGGAGCCCCGAGATCCAGCCTCCGCCGCCAATCCATCCAAGAGCAATGGCCGTACCGTATTGCACGACCGAGGCGGCGACGGCGAAGGAGATATCGATGCCACCGGCGATCAGCACGACGAGCAGGCCGACGGCGAAGATGATGTTGACCGAGCTGATGTTCAGCAGGTCAAAAGCGTTGCCGAGCGAGAAGAAGTTGGCGGTCGAGACCGACAGCACGGCGCTGATCGCGATGATGACGGCAAGCAGCGACACTTCCGTCGCGTGGGTGCGGACGAAGCTACGCATAGACCGCTCCTTCGATCTCGGCGAGCGAAGCGCTGCGCGGATCATAGCTGCCGACGATGCGGCCCTGCGCCATGTGCAGCACGCGATCGGCGTTGAAATAGACCTCCGGCACCTCGTCGGAGATGAGGATGATCGCAAGGCCGGTCTCGGCAAGCCGCGCGACGATGTCGAAGATGCCGGCACGCGCGCCAACATCGACGCCGACAGTCGGGGCGTCGAGGATCAGGAGCTTCGGATCGGTTGCCAGCCACTTGGCGATCGCCACGCGCTGCTGGTTGCCGCCGGAAAGCGTCGAGATCGCGTCCTGCTGCAGCCCGATCTTGACGCCGAGATCGGCGATCCAGCGACCGACAAGGCTGCGCTTGCGATCCTCGGAAAGCAGACCGCCCGAAAGGATCTTGTCGAGCGAGCTGATGACGAGGTTGTCGGCAATCGACTGCGGCTGGATGAGGCCGAGCGACAGCCGGTCCTCCGAGAGATAGGCGACGCCCGCCGCGATCGCATCGCGGTTGGAGGAAAAGCGGACCGACTTGCCTTCAAGCGCAATGGTGCCGGATGCCGGCTTCAGCATGCCGAAAAGCGTCAGCGCCAGTTCGGTGCGCCCAGCGCCGAGCAGGCCGGTAATTCCAAGCGTTTCACCACGCCTGACCGTGAGCGAGATATCCTCGAACTGGCCCGGGCGAGAGAGCCCCTTGACCTCGAGCACGACGGGCTGCCCGTCGCGGGATTTCGCTCGCACCTGCTGGTCGAAGGTCTTGCCGGTCATCAGTTCGGTGATGCGCGATTGGGTCATGCCGGTGGCCGGATAGACGCCGACCAGGGCACCATCGCGCAAGACCGTAATGCGGCTTGAAATTTCCAAGACCTCGGCAAGCCGGTGGCTGACGAAGACGACGGCAACACCGGAGGCGGAGAGCCCGCGAACGATATCGAGCAGATGGTCGGTTTCCGACTGCGTCAGCGACGCGGTCGGCTCGTCCATGAAGACGAGCCTCGCCTCGCCGACCAGCGCCCGGGCGATCGCCACGATCTGGCGCTGGGCAATCGCATATTCCTTGAGAGGCAGGTCGACATCGAGCGTCACGCCAAGACGGGCGAGCGCGTCGGTCGCGATCTGGCGCATGCGGCCATAGTCAACGAGCTTCGGCCAGCGGCCGAGCACCGTCTGGAAGGCAATGTTTTCGGCGACGCTCATCTCGGGAAACAGCGCCAGATCCTGCCAGATCACCTGGATGCCGCGGTCCTGCGCGGTCACCGGCGACATGTGGGAATAGGTTTCGCCATCGAACTCGATCGAGGCGCCATCGGCGGGGCGGTAGACGCCGGTGATGATCTTGATCAGTGTGCTCTTGCCGCAGCCGTTTTCGCCGGCAAGGCAATGAACCTCGCCCGGGCGGACGTCGAAGCTCACATTCTTGAGCGCGCGAACCCCACCGAACGTCATGTTGATATCGCTGAGGGACAGAAGCGGCGTCTCGCCTCCTCCCGCGGTCGCAAGCTGGTGCATGGACTGCCCCTAAATCACGTTAAGTCCGAGCAGGATGCGGGCAGAACCGCAAACACCTTTCCTCATCCGGCTCCGGTACGGTTGAGGGACTTGCCAGGCCGGCCGAAGCCGGCCCAGCAGCCGGGAGAACCCTTAAACTCGGGTTTTCAGAGGCCCATGGCCGCGAGATCCGCGACCGTGTCCTTGTTAATCGGTACGAGCTGGTCAACGATGATGTTGCGGTTTTCGAAGTCCGGCTTGACCTTGCCGAGACCTTCGATCTCGTCACCGTCCTTGACCTCTTCGCCCTTCATCAGCTTGTCGGCAAGCGTGACGAAGACTTCGCCGGCCTGCTTCGGATTCCACATGAAGCCGCCGGAGATCGCGTCGGACTTCACCAGCTTCTGGCCCT
The DNA here is from genome assembly GCF_050434285.1 of Ensifer sp. KUDG1. Taxonomy (NCBI): domain Bacteria; kingdom Pseudomonadati; phylum Pseudomonadota; class Alphaproteobacteria; order Hyphomicrobiales; family Rhizobiaceae; genus Ensifer; species Ensifer sp. KUDG1. The sequence goes on along the minus strand of NZ_JBNDIG010000011.1, from coordinate 270,929 downwards.
GGCCGGGAGAGAAGGGACCGAGCACGAAGATCTCGCCGACCTTGCGGCGCTCTTCAACGGCGCGGCCAGCGCCGATCGGGCCCTGGCTGCCGAAGGCAAGGAAGCCTTTCAGGTTCGGATGGGCAGAGATCAGGTCGAGCGCGGTCGACCGGCTCTTGTCGACGTCTTCGGCTACGCCGTAGCGATCGCCGACCAGCGTCATATCCGGATGGTTCTTCTTGATGTAGGCGATCGCCGCATCGGCCCAGGCATTGTGCAGCGGCACGGTCAGCGAGCCGACGAAGACGGCATATTCGCCCTTGCCGCCCATCTTTTCGGCGAGCAGCTTGCCATGCGCCTCACCGAAACCGGTCGAGGATGCGAGCTCGAAGTCCCAGTCGGCCCCCTTCTGGCTCGGCGATTCATGGGTAATGACGATGATGCCTTTTTCCTTGGCCTTGGTCAGCACCGGCTCCAGCACCTTGGCGTCGTTCGGCACCACACCGATAACCTTCACGCCTTGGGCGATAAGATCCTCGATGGCGCGCACCTGCAGCGCCGGGTCGGCGCTGGTCGGGCCGACCATGAAGGCGTCGATACCGAGCTTCTGGCCGCGCTCCTTGATGCCGGCCTCCATGGCGTTGAACCACGGAATGCCGCCGATCTTGACGACGACGCCGACCTTGCCGGCATCCTGCGCAAAGGCGGCCGCCGAACTCGCAAGCGCCAGCGATGTCGCCAGGGCGGCGACGAGAATTTTCCTGATCATGTTCTCTCCTCCACTCGTTCCCATCAAGGGAACGCGCCCGGTCGCCTCGGCGCCGGCCTCCAGTTTCAAATCATCACTGGCGAAGTGTTCCTCGCCTCCCTGAAACGCCGCCTCCTCAGACGACACCATCAAATTTGCACAATCGATATTTCTTGTTTGCACAATCGATGGTGCAAGAACTATTGTGCAGACTTAATCTTTCGTCAAGGGGAAATCGGCACTAAAACCACGAGGGGAGAAAACGATGGCCAGCAGCAGCAAGAAGAAAGCGACGATCTACGACCTGTCGGTGTTGTCGGGGAGCTCGCCTTCAACCGTAAGTGCGGTTCTGAACGGCACTTGGCAGAAGCGCCGGATCAAGGAAAGCACCGCGGAACTGATCCGCAGCTTGGCCGAGACCCACCAGTACACGGCCAACCGCCAGGCGCGCGGGTTGCGCAGCTCGCGCTCCGGCCTGATCGGCCTGCTGCTTCCGATCCATGACAACCGCTACTTTTCGTCGATGGCGCAAACCTTCGAGGCGCATGTCCGAAGCAAGGGCCAATGCCCGATTGTCGTCAGCGCCAGCCGCGATCCGGAGGAAGAGCGCAAGACCGCCGAAACGCTCATCTCCTATTCGATCGACGAGCTGTTCATCTGCGGCGCGACCGACCCCGACGGCGTGCACGAGGTCTGCGAGGCGGCCGGCCTCAAGCACATCAATATCGACCTGCCCGGCACCAAGGTGCCCTCCGTCATCAGCGACAACTACGAGGGCGGGCGCATGCTGACGGAAGCGATCATCCGCCACTTCCAGGCCGCCGGTCCGCTTGCACCGCATGAACTCTACCTCTTTGGCGGCCGCAACGACCACGCCAGCCGCGAGCGTATCCGCGGTTTCCGCGCCGTCAAAAGCGAACTGCTCGGCGCCGATCCGGACGAATGCATCCAGCCGACGGGCTATGCGCCGAACAATGCCCGCCTCGCCTTCGAGGCCTTCTACGAGAAGCACGGCAAGCTGCCGCGCGGCCTCTTCGTCAACTCGTCGATCAACTTCGAAGGCCTGCTGCGCTTCATGGCCGGTCACCCGCACGAGAATTTCGCCGACCTGGTCGTCGGCTGTTACGATTACGACCCCTTCGCGTCCTTCCTGCCCTTCCCGGTCATCATGATCCGCCAGGACGTCGAGGGCATGATCACCAAGGCCTTCGACGTCATCGAGGAAGCCCGGCCGCAGCCGCGCATTCACCTGATCCAGCCCGAGCTGGTGCAGCCGCGCACGGCGCTGACAGGCCCGCTCGACGCGTTGAAAGACATCGAATAGCCCAGAACACCACCGATTCCGCGGCTACCACGATATAAAACAGAAAAATCCTCTGTACATTACATTAGAATCATCGTATTCATTGGCCATGGATGACGTTGACAGAAAAATCGTCGAAATTCTCGCTGACGATGCGCGGCGATCGCTGACCGATATCGGTGCTGCGGTGGAGTTGTCGCCGTCGGCCGTCAACGAACGCATTCGCCGGCTCGTCGCCAATGGCGTGATCCGAAATTTCACCGTCGAGGTCGATCATCGCGCGCTCGGCCTCGACGTACTCGCCTTCGTCTGGGTCGGCCTTGCGCCGGACGCGGACGAGGAAGCGTTCCGCAGCTTCATGGCCGGCCATCCCGCCGTGGCGGAATGCCACCATGTCACCGGCGCCTGGTCCTATTGCGTCAAGGTGCGGATGCCGTCGCTCAGTGACCTCGAGCCGTTCCTTGCCGAAATGAAGCAACGACGGTTCCTGGCGCGAAGCGAAACGGTGATCGCACTGTCGACCGTGCGGGAAAGCCTGACGATCGCGCCGCGCGCCTGACGGACGCGCAAACCGCTGCAACTTTTTTGTTTTGCCGGGCAGGCACCGTCCTTCAAGCGGATCGGTGCGACCATGCCACGGCCGGAGCCCTATGCCATGTCCACATTGTTGTTTGGAAAAAGCCTGCTCGTCGGCCTCGCGGTCGCAGCTCCACTTGGCCCCATTGGGGCGCTCTGCATCAACCGCACGCTGGAGCGCGGTTTCTGGGCGGGCGTGGCCGGCGGCCTCGGAACGGCCGCCGCCGATGCCACCTATGCGGCCCTTGCGGCAATCGGCTTTGCCGCCTTTGCCGCCGTGCTTTCGATCATCGCCATGCCGCTCGGTCTTGCTGGCGGATTGTTCATGATCTGGCTCGGCTGGAGTGGATTGCGGCCGAAGCCGGTGACGGCGGCGGCCGATGTCGGTGGACGCGATCTCATTCGCACGACCATCGCCACCTTTTTCCTGACGATGACGAGCCCGGCGACGATCCTTTCCTTTGCCGCCATCTTCGCCGGCCTCGGCCTTGCCGAAGCGGGCGACGCGCTCAGCGCTGCCGTCGTGGTCCTGGGCGTCTTCCTGGGATCGCTCGGCTGGTGGTTTTTCCTAAGCGGCGGTGTAGCGATCGCCCGGTCGCGACTGCCCGACAGCTTCGTCGTCTGGGTATCGCGCATTTCGGGGTTGGTTCTGATCGCCTTCGGCATCATTGCCATCGGCGCCGCCGCGAAGGGGCTGCTCTAACGCCTGTTGACGCAGCCCTTTACCGGCTGCGTCAATTCACTTTCGACCCCTAAGCGTCAGGTCGCGGGCTTTACCGCCTCCACGTGCCACCACTTGGGTCGGGCAGTGCGATAGCTGTGGCTCTTCGGGATCAGATCGACGGCACTCGTCTTGTCGAACGCGCCGAGCAGAAGGGCAACCACCGGCGCATCGTCGATCGCGCCGAGACTGCTGCCGCAAGTCGGGCAGAAGGCGCGGCTCGAATAGTCAGAGGAACGATAAACCGATGGCGCGCCGCCCGGTCCGGTCCAGGTCACGGCTTCGCTCGGAAATTCGACCCACGCCAGGGTCAAGGCGCCCGAATGGCGCTGGCACATCTTGCACGAACACGTATGCGGCTTGCCGGCTGTCCCTTGCGCCTCGAACCGGATTGCTCCGCAAAGGCATCCGCCCGTGTGCGGCTTGAGCCTCTTGGCAACGGACCGCGTCATACTTACCTCCAGTTGTGGCTTCGAATCGGCGCCAGTATAAACATCCGCGACCAAATTGGAGGCATCCGTGCGTGCAGTTCGGGCGATATCTGCCCTTGTGGTTTTCGGCGGCATCGCAGGCGAGGCAATGGCCGAGGATGGTGTGCGCCCGTCTGCAACCGGGCCAATGCCGAAGGACCGGATCGTCTCCGGCGCCTTCGAGATGGACTTCACGAAGATCCCGTAATCGCGGCAGCTTACATGCCGGCACCGGCTCAGTAAAACCACGCGCCGATATCACGAAACGCGCGTTTGCTCTGATCGCGCCTGTTGCCGTCGCGGGCCACCTGATCGTCGCCGATCGGCAGACTGAAGCCGAAAGGCTCGGCCGGCACACCGCCGCGATCGCACCAATAGGCATCGAGGTCGGCGCGCATCATCCGGCGCCGCTTGAGCCGGCGGCGGTTGATGACGTGCCTGTCGTTCGAAACCGCGAAGACGTGCCCGGCCTGGCCTTCCGTCACCAGGCCGTTGAGGACGAGCAGGGCCGCATCCTTGGGCCGAAGCCCGCCGAGATCGCGTGTTGCCGTGATCAGCGCTCGCTTAGCCTCTTCGCCCTTCGGCCCCTGCATTCCGCCGATGGCGAGACTATAGCTGTCTCCCTCGCACCGCACGAAGACGAAGCCGACGGTGCAGAGCGCGTAGCCGTCGCTCTGCCGGCGCAGCCGGATTGCGAAAGCTCCCTCGTGGCGGGCGCCGCTATGATCGGCCAGTTGCAGCTGGATGCGATAATTTTCGCTGCGACCGGAAACCGTGCCCATCTCCAGGGTACTGCCGCGCCAGAGCGCCATCAGCGATCGACGCGACAGAACCTCGCTTGCGACATCGAAGTGATTGAGCAGCAGGTCGAGCCTCGCAGCCGACGACGCGCCGTGCAGGAAGAATGTCGGGATCGATTTGCGCACAAGGTCGTCATGCGGCAAGCCCAGTCGGTAGCGCTCGGAGAAATCTCCAAGAAAGCCGATCCAGCGCGATGTCAGGAGCGGATGGCGCGCAAACCGCATGGAAAAGACGACTGCGCGCTTCAGGCTCACTCTCAGGCCGAGCTTGAGCACATGGCCGGTGAGCGACGTTTTCTCCCCTGAATTTTCACCGACGACGGGCGCAGAAACCGACCGGCCCGAAGGCGCCAGCGGCTCGCCGATGAATGCCTTGCCGTCGACCGGCAACCGCAGATCCGCGCTGTATTCCTGCCTGAATTCCAGGGACATGGTGCTATCCTTGAGAGCAAACGCTGCTGGCCGAAGGACTCGGCCGAGTTCAGGTTTGCCCGGGCACTGTCAAGGATTTGCGGAGAACCGGTGGGCAATTGCACACCGGTTCCATACACGCGCAAGGATGGTGACGCGTCGAAGTTCCGGCCGGACAAGAAACGAAAAATTGCACAGTACGGCAGCAGCAGCGCCCGTCGCTCAGAGGGCGGGTTCCCGCGGCAGGACGAGCGTTATCACGGCGCCGCCGCCGGCGCGCGCGGCAAACTCCAGCCGTCCGCCATGCGCCTTGGCGATCGCCTGGACGACGGAAAGCCCCAGACCCGTTCCGCCCGTCGCGCGCGATCGCGAGGCGTCGCCGCGCCAGAACAGGTCGATCGAATGGGTCGAAACGTCGTCCGGAAGACCGGGACCACGGTCCAGCATCCGGACAAAAGCCTCGTCGACACCCCGTCGCCCGGTCTCGCAGCGCAGGACACGGCCGTCTGCGGCGTAGCGCGTGGCGTTTTCGATCAGCGCCAGCAGCGCCTGGCGCAGGCGCTGCGAATCGCCCGAAACCCGCACCGGCTCGAGCGCGACCTCCACCGACATGCCAACCGAGCCAAGCAGGGTGTTCGACGCGCCAAGCACCTGGGTCGCCTCAACTGCGAGATCCACCGGGTGGCGCTGCGTGACCAGCTTCTGTCCGGCGGCAAGCGACAGGGTGCGCAGGTCCTCCACCAGCGCGGAGAGCCCCTCCACCTGCAGCAGCAATTGCCGCACCCTCTCTTGCTCAAGGGGGAAAACGCCGTCGGCCATTCCCTGAAGGTTGCCCTGCAGGATCGTCAGCGGCGTGCGCAGTTCATGCGCCACGGCCATTGTATTGAAGCGGAGCCTGTCTTCCATGCTTTCAAGCTCGGCCGCCAGTTCATCAAATGTTTTCACGAGAGTAGCCACCTCCTTGGCCCCCTTGCGGATCGAGCCGACACGCACCGCAAAGTCCCCGGCCCGGAGGTCCTGTGTAGCCCGTGCCAACGCTTCAAGCGGGCGGCTGATCTTGCGTGCCAGCCAGTAGCCGACCAAGCCGCAGAACGCGACGGCGATGCCCCCGAAACCGAGAATGAGCTTGTCGACTTCCCAGTTCCCCCACTCCTCAAGCTCCTCCGTGCTGGCCAGCAGGACCTGTAGCGAGTCCGGCGACGGCACCTTGCCGCTATTGAGATCCTTGTAAGCCTCGACCGCCTTTGCCGGCATCCTCTCCATCAGTTTTGCCTCCAGCTGCGACTCCATGGAGTTCACACCGCCGTAGACGATGACGACGCTGAACACGAGCAGGACGACGATCACCAGGGCGGTCAGGATTCCCAGCGGAAGGCGCGACAGGCTGACTTTCATCTTGGCTCCACGAAGCGATAACCGACGCCGCGCACGGCGCTGAAGAAGCCGCAGGCCCCGAGATCTTCCAGTTTGCGCCTGAGATTGGCGATATGGGTGTCGACCGTGCGGGCGAGCGCGTCGCTGTCCGGCAGGCAGGCGTCGAGAATATCGGCGCGATCGAAGGCATGCGTCGGGCGGCGGATCATATGAGCAAGAATGCGGAACTCGCTGAGCGTCAACGGCACGGAGTGGCGATTGCCGGCTTTCTCGACGAAGGCGACATGGGCGTCGAGATCGACCTCGACACTCTCGAAGCGGAGCACGGTGGCGCCGGCGCCGTTGCGGGTACGGCGGAGCACCGCGTTGACGCGCGCCACCACCTCCTGCGGGTTGAACGGCTTGATGACGTAGTCATCCGCGCCGAGCCTCAGCCCCGTCAGCCGGTCGAGATCTTCCGCCAGCGCCGTGACCATGATGACGGGCGTGTTCCCCTCGCGGCGAAGGCGGGCGAGAACCTCGAACCCGTCGAGCTTCGGCATGCGAACGTCCAGCAGCACCAGGTCCGGCGACAGCACGGCATGGTGGGTCAGCGCCGTCTCGCCGTCGGCGGCACGCACCGTCCGGAAACCGTCGCGCACGAGATAGGCGTCCAGGATCTGCGCAATCTCCGGCTCGTCTTCCGCCAGAAGAATGAGACCCTTATCGACCATGAAAGAACTCCTTGCGCGCGATGTTGTGATCAGCAGCTTATGTGACGAATGAAGCCGCGTTGCAATTCATCCGAGCGGCCCGATGGTCGCTTGAGCGCCCCTCCGGATAGAGCTCCCGACAAATCTTCACCAAACCTTGGCAAATGGCTTTGAGGGTCCGGTGACAAACGTCGCAGGTGACGCGCACTGGCGGCGTTTGAAAAACGAACAGAGGCGGATTTCGGCCAGCTTGAGCTTCGAGCAGGCCAGGGCGAAGGCATATTTCGGCGCATCTGCGCCGAGCGCTCTGCCACAGCTCACCTGGGGCGACATCCACCAAGGTTCACAAGGCCAACAATCCCATATCCAGTCGAAAGTCCGCCATGAACGCCCAACCCGACGGTCTGCAATCCGCAGACATTGTGAAAATTCTGTGCACGATCCCGCATCGGTATCCGTTTCTACTGGTGGATCGCATCGCCTCGATGCGTGGAGAGGAGCGCTGCGTCGGCGTAAAGAATGTCTCGATCAACGAACCACAGTTTCAGGGGCACTTTCCCGACAATCCGGTATTTCCCGGCGCGCTGATCATAGAGGGCATGGCGCAGACGGCCGGCGTCGCCTGCGCGGCGTCGAAAATCGCTCAAGGTCTGACCCCGAAGATCATCTACATGCTGGCGGTGGACAAGGCGCGGTTTCGCAAACCGGTCCAACCTGGCGATACCCTCGAATACCACATGACGAAAATCGCCTATCGCCGCAACATCTGGCGCTATCGCGGCGAGGCGTTGGTCGCAGGCGAACTGGTCGCTGAGGCTGAGATCGCCGCCTATCTCGAAGCGGCGTAATCCCGAGCGCAGCGACAGAGCGGCCGGCAGTTTCGGGTTGGCGAGGGCGAAGTGCCCTCGCGCGCCACCAACCGCACGGAGAAGTGGCAGCGCCTCAACCGGAATATCCAATCGACCGCGACGCCGTGGCTATTCGGCCGGCAGCAACTCGCGCCCGCTCTTGCGCATCAAGCGCTCCCCGTTCCTCGACGCAGCCTTGACAGAGCAGAGCAAGTGTCCGGCCCACACATTCCGACAACTTGCGAGCGACCGCATGTCCAGCCTTTACTCATCCACGGCGACTTCCTCAAACAGCAGCCGATGGCCGCGCCCCAATCCTCGTCTCTGGCCGGGGCAGGCGCGCGCCCGCCTCGAACAGCAGCCGATTGCGGCCGCCGGCGCGCTGACCATTTGCGCGGCTTTCATCTTCATGGCCTTTCCCGGTATCGATCTTGCCGTCTCGCGCTGGGCCGCCTTTGCCACCGGCGACTTTCCGCTCTCGCGGGAGCCGGAGCTGCGTGCCCTTCGTGACCTCAACCGTATCCTGCCGGTTTTCATTCTGCCCTGCGTGCTGGCGCTTCTGGTTGCGCAGGCCGTCGCACCCCGCCCCTGGCTGCCCCGCCCGCACAAGGCGCTGTTCTTCCTGACCTTCTTTGCGGTCGGGCCGGGGCTCCTCATCCAGGCGCTGAAGCGGCTGATCGGGCGGGCGCGCCCTTATGAGATCACCGATTTCGGCGGCAGCCTGCCGTTTACGCCGGCCTGGCAAGTGTCTGGTGCCTGCTCGCGCAGTTGCTCCTTTGCGTCGGGCGAATCCGCCACCGCGATCGCGCTCGTGGCGCTTGCGCTGCTGCTGCCGGTTCAATGGCGGCGAACGGCGATCATCGCCCTTGTCCCCCTCGTCCTCGCCTTCTCGCTGAACCGGATCGTGTTCGGCGCGCATTATCTGTCCGATGTCGTGCTGGCCTGGTGCCTGATGCTGTGGCTGATGGCGTGGCTGTGGGCCGTGTTTACCGAAAACGGCGAACGGATCGATGCCGCCGTGCGGCGCCTTTCGCGCCGAAGCGCGCCATAGAGCGCCCGCGAAACCGGCAGAGCTTCAACGCGGAAAGACGAGTTCCACCGTCGTTCCGCGCCCCGGCTGCGAGAGAATGCGGGCGTCGCCGCCGCTTTGCCGGACAAAGCCGTAGACGACGGCAAGGCCAAGGCCGGCGCCGCCCTCCTGGTCGCGGGTGGTGAAGTAGGGCTCGAACGCCTTGTCCACCGCCTCCGGCGACATGCCGATCCCCGCATCGGTCACGGAGACGACGACATCGGCCTCGGCGCTGCCGGCGCGGATCAGGATCGTGCCACCGAGCGGCATCGCCGCGGCGGCGTTGAGGCAGAGATTGAGGATCGCCTGCTCGAAGAGTGCTGCATCGAGATGCACGTTGGGCAGGCTGTCGGCGATCTCGAAGGCGAGCCGGCATTTTTCGCCGACGGCAATTTCCAGCACGTCGGCCATGCCGCGCAGCACCGCGCCGATTTCGAGCGCCCCCGGCTGAAGCGGATGCTGGCTGCCGACGGACAACATGCTCGAGGCCAGCGAGCGCCCGCGATCGGCCGCCTTGCGAATGCGGGCGATATGACGTTTCTGCCGGTCACTAAAGCCCGTTTCGCGCTCCAGCAACCCCAGGCTGCCGGTGATGATGCCGATCATGTTGCCGACCTCGTGGCTGACCTGGTGGGTCATGCGCATGATCCCGTCCAGCCGCTGCGCCTTGGCGGCTTCGGCCTCCTGGCGGTCGATCTCCGTCACGTCCCGCGCCAGCAACACGATACCCCGGTCCGGCTGCCGCGACAGCGAGACTTCGGTCACCCGGCCCACACCGGATCGATGGCGCAGCACCAGCCGGTCATCGAGCGAGCCCGCCTCCCGATCAGCGGGCAAAAGGGTCGGGTCGATCTCCGGCATCGGGCTGACGAACCGGCGCAGCGGCAACTTCCGCGCCGAGCCCGGCCAGCCGACGAGCTCCATGACGCGCCGGTTCATCGTGATCGGTTTGCCATTCGGGTCGAAGAGCGCAATGCCCTCGTTCATGTTGCGGAAGGTCGAGCGAATGGTGCGCGCCGCCGCCTCGGCAGTGCGGCGCAGCCGCGACACGCGCTCGACGCTTTCGCGAAACGCGCTGAAGGCTTCGAGCAGCCGCAGGAACTCGGTCTCCGTGCCGTTGTAGCTCGGCGTGTCGACATCACGGCGCCCCTGCGCAAGCGCATTCATGCCCTTGGAGAGCGAAACGATCCCGCGCGACACCCGCATGACGGAGCGGATCGAGAAGATCGCCATGACGAGCACCAGCAGGGCGGAGACCGCGACGATGACGAGCAGTCGGCTCAGCGCATCGGAGGTCGAGGCGAGATCCTCGTTGAGCCCCCGGGCAACGGCCTCGCTTTGTGTTTCCGTGGCGTGCGAAAGATCGCGCGAGACCGTGTGCAGCCGCGCCACCGCGGCGCGGATGGCGAACATTTCCAGAAGATAGTGCGTCTGCGCCTCGAACACCCGCTCATAGGGCGTCAGCTCGGCGGCCGAAATCCGGCTATCGGGCCCGGCGGGCGCCAGCCGGGGCGTCGTGACGGCAACGTAGCGGCGGCGCAGTTCGCCAAGCTGGAACAGGCTGTCGGAGTTGGACGCCGATTGCACGATCGCATTGAGGCTCTGGCGGACTTCCGAGTTGGCAATGCCGTTGCCGGTGGCGATCTCTCCAAGGGCTGCCGCCGCATCGGCCTTGTACTGCTGGGCCGAATCCGCGTCGGCGGCAAGTGTCACCGTCTGCGTGCGGATCGCATCCAGCAGCTCGACGATGTGGGCGCTGGCAAAGCCGTCGACCGCTGTCTTGCCGATCTCCGGCGCCATCGTTTGAAGCAGGACGTCGACCTGCGCGACGACCGAACGGCTTTCGCTCGACACCCGATAGGGCGATGTTGCGTTCATCAGGAACGGCGCGCTGGACACGAGGTCGGAAACCTGACGCGAAACCAGCGAGGCCTTGGCGAGGCTTGAAAAGGCCTGCAGCCCGTAGGCCGCCATCTCGTCACGCGCCCGTTGCAGGCCGAACACGGCGACCGTTGCCAGGCTGAAGACGAGGACGCAGATGAAGACGATCGCAAACGGCAGGCGGAAGGCGATCGACGAAAGGAACGGGCGGCTGATCACGGCCGGGCCTCGCCGTCGTCGGTATCCAGCACATAGCCCTTGCCGCGCCGCGTCTTGATGTGGCGCGGCAGGTCCGGATTGCGCTCGATCTTGCGGCGCAGACGGAGCACGAGCACATCGACGTTGCGGTCGATGTAGCGATCGCTTTCGGCGCCCAGCCGATCGAGGATGTGGGCGCGGGTGACCGGCGTGTTCGGCGTTTCCGCGAGGATTTCGAGCAGCGCGAACTCGGCGCTGGTCAGTGACCGGGTCGCGTCGGAAAGGCAGACCGCGCGCCGGCTCTTGAGATCGATCGACCAGTCGCCGAGCTTTAGCGCCGCGGGCTCGTGCTCGCGCTCGGTCTCCCGCTCCGGCTTCAGCGACGGGTAGGTCCGTCGAAGCACGGCCTTGATCCGGGCCGTCAGTTCGATCGGCTCGAACGGTTTGACGACATAATCGTCGGCGGCCGTCTCCAGTCCCAGCACCCGGTCGGCCGCGCTGCCGGCCGCCGTGACCATGACGATGCCGATATTGGTGCGCGCCCGCAGTCGCTGGGCAAAGGTCCGGCCCGACGTTCCAGGCAGGTTATGGTCGACGAGCACCAGGTGCACCGTTTCCCGCTCGAGGACGATGGCGGCAGCCTCCGCCGAAGGCGCCGTCAGCGGCATCCAGCCTTCGGCCTCCACCAGATCGGAAACGAGCTCCGCCATGTCCGGATCGTCCTCGACGATCAGAATCCGTATTCTCTCACTCAGCATGCACGTCCTCCCGTCGCCATCATAGGCGGGGCTGTCCCAATGATCAAAGCGGCTCGCGTTATGCGCATTGTCACATTTGTAATCTTTGTAATCTTGAAACGGCAAAGCCGCATCCGTGTTGTAAGAACGGTAACCATTCTGCGGGTTGCGACCCGCGGGGAATACCGACATCCTGATTGCGGAGATTGGGGCGGCAACGCTCCAAATGGGAGGACATCGTGAAAGGCATTACCGCTATCGGCGCGGGCGTGGCCCTATGGCTGTGCGCCGCCACGTCAGGCATGACGGCACCGGCACTGACAGTGCTTTGCGGTGTCGACGAAGCGTGGTGCGCGACGATGAAGGCCGCGTTCGAGGCGAAGTCGGGCATCGAGGTCGCCATGACCCGAAAGAGCAACGGCGACATCCTCACCCAGATCCGCGACGAAAAGGACGCCCCGACCATCGACGTGTGGTGGGGCGGGACCGGCGACACCCATCTGCAGGCGGGATCGGAAAACCTGCTTGAGCCCTACCGCCCGGCGCATGAACGCGAGATGCTGCCCTGGGCACAGAATTTCTTCGCCATCTCCGGCGGACGTTCGGCGGGCATTTATGCCGGAGCGCTCGGCTTTGCCTACAATGCCGACCTGTTGCATGCCCTGAAACTGCCGGCCCCGACCTGCTGGAAGGATCTCGCCGACAAGGCCTATCGCGGCCGTATCCGCAGCGGCAACCCGAACTCGTCCGGCACCGCCTTCACCACGCTTGCAACGCTGGTGCAGCTCTTCGGCGAGGACGAGGCCTTCCGGTTCATGGCCGCGCTCAACCGCAACATCGACCAGTACACCACGGCCGGCTCGGCCCCGGTCAAGGCGGCGGCACGCGGAGAAACCCTGATCGGCATCTCCTTCATGCATGACGCGGTCACGCAGAAGCAGGCCGGCTCGCCGCTCGTCATCGTCGCGCCCTGCGAAGGCACAGGCTACGAGATCGGCGCCGTCAGCATCGTCAAGGGCGCGCGGCACCTAGAAAGCGCCAAGAGCTTCGTCGACTTCGCACTCACCCCGGAAGGCCAGGGCACGGGTGCGGCCGCCGGCCAGAACCAGGTCCCGTCCAACGCCCGCGCCGAGCTGCCGCCGGCCGCACCCGACATTTCGCTGATCAAGATGGTCGATTTCGACTTCGCCACCTTCGGCTCGCCGGACGAACGAAGTCGACTGCTCAAACGGTTCGACGCGGAGATCGCCGCGACGAACTGAGCGCTCCGCAGGAGCCTAGCAATCCGCAGCACCGAAATCGTGAACGTGCCGCCCGGCGGGCAGGCCGATGGCCGCGCCGTGCCCGTTCACGCCCAAGTTTCAAACAGGCAACAGGAGGATGCCCCAATGAAAACAACGACGCTTTCCCTCATGCTCTTTGCAGGCACCGCACTTACCGCCCTGCCCGCCCAGGCTGCCGGCAGCCTCAACCTCATCTGCTCCGCAGACGTGGTGATCTGCGAGCAGATGACCGGCGATTTCCAGAAGGAAACCGGTATCAAGGTCAACATGGTTCGCCTGTCTTCGGGCGAAACCTACGCCAAGATCCGCGCCGAGGCGCGCAACCCGAAGACCGACATCTGGTGGGCCGGCACCGGCGACCCGCATCTGCAGGCAGCCTCCGACGGCCTGACGCTCGAGTACAAGTCACCGATGCTGGACCAGCTCCAGGATTGGGCGAAGAAGCAGGCTGAAGGCTCGGGCTTCCGCACCGTCGGCGTTTATGCCGGCGCGCTCGGCTGGGGCTACAACACCGAGATCTTCCAGAAGAAGGGCCTGAAAGAGCCGAAGTGCTGGGCCGACCTGCTCGACCCATCGCTGAAGGGCGAGATCCAGATGGCCAACCCGAACTCGTCGGGCACCGCCTACACGGCGCTTGCCTCGCTGGTGCAGATCATGGGCGAGGACCAGGCCTTCGATTACCTCAAGAAACTCAACGGCAACATCGCGCAGTACACCAAGTCGGGCTCGGCACCGGTGAAGGCAGCCGCACGCGGCGAAGCCGGCCTCGGCATCGTCTTCATGCACGACGCCGTGGCACAGACTGCCGAAGGCTTCCCGATCAAGTCGATCGCACCCTGCGAGGGCACCGGCTACGAGATCGGTTCTATGTCGATCATCCGCGGCGCCAAGAATCTGGACAATGCCAAGGCCTGGTACGACTGGGCGTTGAAGCCCGAGGTCCAGTCGCGCATGAAGGACGCCAAGTCCTTCCAGCTGCCGTCGAACAAGTCGGCCGAGGTACCGAAAGAAGCACCTAAGTTCGAGGACATCAAGCTGATCGACTACGACTTCGCCACCTTCGGCGATGCCGAGAAGCGCAAGGCGCTGCTCGAGCGCTGGGATCGCGAAGTCGGCGCGAGCGCCAACTGATCGCGGTTTGAACGGTTCGGCCGGGTGTTTGATCCGGCCGGCACCGCCCAACGGTCCCAACCGTCGTTCATCGCTTCCGGCAGGCGCCGCGGCGATGCGATGTACATCATCTTTCATTCCAAATTGCGCGAGGACCGTCATGGAACATCGCAACCGCAGGCTCGACCTCACGCTCGGGCTCGGACTGGCCGCATTCTTGGCTGTCCCCTGGTATCGCATCGAAGGCGGCTTCTTCGGGCTCGGCTGGCTCGCCGATTTCCCCGGGGATCCAGCCGTTGCCCCCGGCCTGATGCAGATCTTCGCCCATGGTAAGCCGTGGCTGATCGTGGCGCTGGTGCTGCTTGGCATCGGCGTGGCAGCGCGTTTCGTCCGCGATCCCGCGCGTCGGGGCCTGCTGCTTGCCGTCGCCGGCGCAGCGGGCGTTCTCTATCTCGCTCTCCAGGGGCTGGCGATCGGCTTTTCCGGCTGGACCTGGACCATCAGCGAGACGCTGTTCGGCACGCTTTCCGACGGTCAGCCGTCGATGGGCGCCGGCGCCGTGCTCATGGCCCTCACCTTCGTGCTTCTGTTCGCCTTCGGGCTTGCGGAGCGCGGCGTGCTCAAGGGCGACGCCTTCATCGTCGCGGCGATTTCCCTGCTCGTGACCCTCGTCATCGTCTTCGTCTTCTACCCGGTCGGCAGCATGTTCGCCGCCTCGGTTCAGGATTTCGACGGCTCGTTCAAACCGGATGGTTTCATCCGCAATATCCAGGACGCCTCGATCTGGAGCCTGAGCTGCGTCGTCGGCGAAGGTCGTTGCGGCGTCGCCTGGCGCACCCTGTGGCTGGCGCTGATGACGGCGTCCGGCTCGACGCTGCTTGGCCTTGCCTTCGCGCTCGTTGCCACCCGCACCCGCTTCCCCTTCAAAAAGGGCATGCGGCTCTTGACGGTGTTGCCGATCATCACCCCGCCCTTCGTCATCGGCCTGGCGCTGACGCTGCTCTTCGGCCGCGCCGGTGTCGTTACCGAATTTCTCTCCGATGCCTTCGGTATCGAACCCGGGCGCTGGCTCTACGGCCTCACCGGCATCTGGATCGCCCAGGTCCTTTCCTTCACCCCGATCTCGTTCCTCGTGCTGATCGGCGTCGTCGAAGGGGTCAGCCCTTCGATGGAAGAGGCGTCGCAGACGCTGCGCGCCGATCGTTGGCGCACCTTCTGGACCGTCTCGCTGCCCTTGATGAAGCCTGGCCTCGCCAACGCCTTCCTCATCGGCTTCATCGAAAGCATGGCCGACTTCGGCAATCCGCTGGTGCTCGGTGGCAGCCACGGGGTGCTTTCGACCGAAATCTTCTTCGCCGTCGTCGGCGCGCAAAACGATCCGTCCCGTGCGGCCGTGCTCGCCATCATCCTTCTCTGCTTCACGCTCACGGCCTTCGTCGCGCAACGCTACTGGCTTGCCGGCAAGAACTATTCGACCGTGACCGGGAAGGGCGACTCCGGCGCCCACAGCGCGCTGCCGCGCTCCATTTCGATCGGCGTTCACGCCATCGTCATTCCCTGGATGATCTTCACCGTCGTCGTCTACGGCATGATCCTCTTCGGCGGCTTCGTGAAGACCTGGGGCCTCGACAACTCGCTGACGCTCGACCACTACGCCAAGGCCTTCTCGATCTCCTTTGCCGACGGCGCGATTGCCTGGACCGGTGTCGCCTGGAACTCCTTCTGGACGACCATGGAGATCTCGCTGATCGCAGCACCGCTGACGGCTATCGTTGGATTGCTGACGGCTTATCTGATCGTGCGCCAGCGTTTCGCCGGGCGTGATGTCTTCGAGTTCGCGCTGATGTTGAGCTTTGCCATCCCCGGCACCGTCATCGGCATCAGCTACATCATCGCCTTCAATCTGCCGCCGCTGGAAATGACCGGCACGGCGCTGATCCTCGTCGCCTGCTTCGTCTTCCGCAACATGCCGGTCGGCGTGCGCGGCGGCATTGCGGCGATGAGCCAGCTCGACAAGAGCCTCGACGAGGCGTCGCTGACGCTTCGGGCAACCAGCTTCCGCACGCTGCGTAAGGTCATCCTGCCGCTGCTCAGGCCGGCGATCGTCGCAGCACTCGTCTATTCCTTCGTCCGAGCGATCACCTCGATCAGCGCCGTCGTCTTCCTCGTCAGCGCCGAATACAACATGGCAACCGCCTACATCGTCGGCCTTGTCGAAAACGGCGAGTTCGGCGTGGCGATCGCCTACTCCTCGGCCCTCATTCTGGTGATGATCACCGTCATCACCGGCCTGCAACTCCTCGTCGGCGAACGCAAGCTGAGGCGCGAAAACCGCGTCCTCGGCGCCGCTCCGGCCCGTTCGTCCAACACCATCTCCCAGGAGAAAACCGCATGAGCACCTCCATGAACACCCCGCGCACCGGCTCGGTCGTCTTCCAGAACGTGCGCAAGCAGTTCGGCAGCTTCACCGCCATCCACGACCTGTCGCTCACCATCGAGCCGGGCACGCTGGTGACCCTGCTCGGCCCCTCCGGCTGTGGCAAGACGACGACGCTACGCATGCTGGCGGGCCTCGAACACCCGTCCGCCGGCCGGATCCTGATCGGCGGCAAGGACGTGACCATGCTGCCGGCAAACGAACGCGACGTGTCGATGGTCTTCCAGTCCTATGCGCTGTTCCCGCACATGTCCGCGCTCGACAATGTCGCTTACGGCCTCGAATCCTCGGGGATCAAGAAGAAGGAAGCCCGCGAGCGTGCCGAAGAGGGCCTACAGCTCGTCGGCCTTGGCGGTCTCGGCCAGCGGCTTCCGGCCGAACTTTCCGGCGGCCAGCAGCAGCGCGTCGCCGTTGCCCGCGCGCTCGTGCTCGAACCGCAGGTGCTGCTGCTCGACGAACCGCTGTCCAACCTCGACGCGCGCCTGCGCCGCAAGGTGCGCACGGAAATCCGCGAGTTGCAGCAGCGCCTCGGCTTCACCGCCGTCTACGTCACCCACGACCAGGATGAGGCGCTTGCGGTTTCCGATCGCATCATCGTCATGAAGGATGGTGCGATCGCGCAGCAAGGTGCGCCGCGCGACCTCTATGAGGCGCCCGCCTCCACCTTCATCGCCGACTTCATGGGCGAGGCCAACGTGCTGCCCTGCGAAGTGACCGCGGCAGACGCCGGCCAGGCGACGATCCGCATCGGCGGACTTGAGCACCGCCTGCCCTCCAAGGGCGCCCGGCCGGGTCCGTCGAAACTCGCGGTCAGGCCCAACGCGGTGACGCTGACGCCGGCCAAGGGTGCCGCCCTTTCAGGCACGATCAGCAGCGCCGCCTATCTCGGCGGCCACGTCGAATACGAGGTCGAAACGCCGGCAGGCCTCCTCTTTGTTGTCGATCAGGCGGTGGAGGAAATGCTATCTCCGGCAACGGAGGTCGCCATCGGTTTTCGCAACCGGGGCCTCGCTTTGATTGACGCATGACTTTTCACAACTGGATACGAGAAGGACACTTGCATGACTGCTGAAATTGCCGGCCTCGATGCCCGGTTCGCGCTTGCCAAATCCATGGCCGAGGAGGCCGGCCGGCTCGCCTACGATTACTTTCTGAAGCGGGAAACGCTCGTCATCGAAACCAAGCGTGACGCCCACGACGTCGTGTCGATCGCCGACCGCAACGTCGAGACGTTGATCCGCGACAAGATCGCGGCCGCGTTTCCTGACGATGGCGTGCTCGGAGAGGAGCATGGTCTTCTCGACGGCACGTCCGGCTTCACCTGGGTGCTCGACCCGATCGACGGCACCACGCCCTTCGTCAACGGCATGCCGAACTGGTGCGTCTCGATTGCGGTGGTCCATGCGGAGAAGCCTGTGATCGGCGTCATCCACGCACCCTGCCATCAGGAAACCTATGCCGCGGCAACCGGCCGAGGCGCAACGCTGAACGGCAAGCCGCTTCGTCTCGACGGTACCCGCACGATCCGCAACGCCGTCACCGGGCTTGGCGCCAACGACCAGGTGAAACCGGCCGAGATGGGCGCTATCGTCGAGCGCCTGCTTTCGGACGGCGGCAACTTCATGCGCAACGGCTCCGGCGCGCTGATGATCGCCTATGTCGCCGCCGGTCGCCTCGTCGGCTACTACGAGCCTTACATGCATGCCTGGGATTGCCTCGGCGGCTATTGCCTGGTGACCGAAGCCGGCGGCTGGACGCTGCCTTTCCCGGCGCGCGGCGAGGCGCTGACGCATTGGGCGCCGGTGCTGGCGGCAGCCCCCGGCGCCGTCGACGACCTGCTGAAGGTCGCTCAGCTCGACCGGGCGGCAGCCTGATCACCGCTCAGTCGAGCCGGTGGGCTTGTCGGGCTTGAAGCCCAGCAGGCCGCCGAGTTCCATCGGGAACGGGAAGATCACGGTCGAGTTCTTCTCGCCGGCAATGACGTTCAAGGTGCTCAGATAGCGCAACTGCATGGCCTGAGGCTGCCGGGCGAGGATCTCGGCGGCCTCAAGCAGTTTGGCCGCCGCCTGCTGCTCGCCCTCGGCGTTGATCACCTTGGCGCGCCGCTCGCGCTCGGCTTCGGCCTGACGGGCGATCGCCCGGACCATGCTCTCGTTGATGTCGACATGCTTGATCTCGACCGTCGCCACCTTGATGCCCCAGGCATCCGTCTGGCTGTCGAGGATCTTCTGGATATCGTCGTTCAGACGGTCGCGCTCGGCCAGCATTTCGTCGAGGTCGTGTTTGCCGAGCACCGAGCGCAGGGTCGTCTGCGCCAGCTGGCTGGTCGCCATCATGAAATCCTCGACCTGGATCGTCGATTTCTCCGCATCGATCACCCGGAAGTAGATCACGGCGCTGACGCGGACGGACACGTTGTCGTGGGAGATGACATCCTGGCTCGGCACATCCAGCACCCGGGTCCTGAGATCGACCCGCACCATCTGCTGCACATAGGGCACAAGCAGGATCAGCCCCGGCCCCTTGACGCCGGTGAACCGGCCGAGCGTGAAAACGACGCCGCGCTCGTATTCGCGCAGGATCCGGATCGAATAGGCGATAACGAGAATGGCGAGCACCAGCAACGCGGCAAAAGGAGCAAGGCTCCCGAACATGTCCATGACCATTCCTCCATTCCGGGCGCCTTCACCGCGCCCTCACCGGATCCGCGGGCGCTATGTCTTTGGCCCGTCCCGGATCACTTCGAGCGTCAGTCCGTTTCGCGCGATGACCTTCACATTCTCGCCCTTCGACAGCGTCTCCGCGCTGACGGCTTGCCAGCGCTCGCCATGGGCGATGACGTAGCCGGCCGCTCCGGTCCAGTTTTCGACCGTGCCGGCAAGGCCGATCATCTGTTCGCCGCCGGTCACCACCGCATGGCGGCGCGAGCTGAAGGCGAGCCGAGCGACCAGAAGGCTGAAAGCGAGGCTTGCAACCGCAAGCGCCGCCAGCACGGACCAGGAGACCCCAAAACCCGGCGTGTCCGTGTCGAAGAGGATGGCCGCGCCCAAGACCAATGCAAAACTGCCGCCGGCGCCGAGCACGCCGAAGGACGGCGAATGCGCCTCGGCGACCATCAATCCGATCCCGAGCATGATCAGCCCGATGCCGGCATAGCTGACGGGCAGCACCGAAAGCGCATAGAGCCCGAGCAGCAGGCAGATGCCGCCGATGGTTCCCGGCGCCACCGACCCCGGCGCGAGGAACTCGAAGATCAGGCCGTAGATACCGATCATCATCAGGATGACCGCGATGTTGGGATCAGTGACCACCGAAAGCAGCCGGGTGCGCCAGTCGGGCACGAAGTCCTCGCTCGCAAGACCTGCCGTGTCGAGCACGATCTCCCGCTGCCCGACGCGCACCGTCCGACCGTTCGCCTGCTTCAGCAGATCGGCAACGTCGGTCGCAGTGAAATCGGCAACCTTCTCCCGGACGGCCGCCTCGGCCGAGAGGCTTGCAGCCTCGCGCACCGCCTTTTCGGCCCAGTCGGCATTGCGACCACGCAACTCCGCCAGCCCGCGGATATAGGCCACGGCATCATTGACCATTTTCGCCTCGGCAGGGCTCTGCGCCGCCGGCTGTTTGTCGCCGTCCTTGCCGGTGTCGCTGTCCTTACCCTGACCGAACATGTCGCCGCCGATCGCGATCGGCGTCGCCGCACCAAGGTTCGTACCCGGCGCCATCGCCGCGACGTGGCTGGCATAGAGGATATCGGTGCCGGCACTCGCCGCCCGCGCGCCGCTCGGCGCAACGTAGGTTGCGACCGGTATGGGCGAGCCAAGGATCGCGCGGATGATCTCGCGCATCGAGGTGTCGAGCCCGCCGGGCGTATCGATCTGCAGAACCACCAGCGGCAGCCGGCGCTCTTCCGCCTTCGTCAGGCCGCGCCTGACATATTCGGCGGTCGCCGGACCGATGGCGCCGTTGACATGCAGCACCAAGGCGACCCGATCGTTTTCGGCCCGCGACGAAGCTGGAAACGCGAAGGACAAGATCAACAAAAACAACAGCGTGAGGGTTCGCAACATCCGTCGTCAGAACCTCGCATGCTCGACACCTGCGAACAGGGTCACTCGCCGCATGATAGCACAACACAAGGATAGGACGAAGCGAAGGCTGCTACTGCTCACCCGAGCCCGCAATCAGTGTGGGACGCCCGCGGCCTCTCGGCTGCGACGGGATGACAACGGCGGCGATCGGCGTTATCTGCTAGATGTTCATTCCAGCGGCAACGCTTCGCCGCCTATTCGAGGCCGCCTTTGGCGCCTTCCGGTTTCAGCAGAACAGGATTTTTGGGTTTGGAGACGACCCTTTACCAGCCGATCAAGAGCTTCCTTGAAACCCGCGGCTACAACGTCAAGGGCGAGATCGGCGGATGTGATATCGTCGCGCTCAGCGACGACGAACCGCCGCTGGTGGTCGTATGCGAACTGAAGCTGAGCTTCAATCTTGAACTGATCCTCCAGGCGGTCGATCGCGCCACCGCCGGCGACGAGGTGTGGGTCGCCGCCCGTGTCTCGGCCAAGGGCAAGGGGCGGGAGAGTGACCGCCGTTTCCGCGATCTCTGCCGCAGGCTCGGTTTCGGCATGCTTTCGGTCGCTGACAACGGCATGGTCGACGTCATTCTCACCGCCTCTGCGGTGATGCCGCGCAAGAACAACAGGAAGCGGGCGCGCCTGATCAGCGAACACCGCCGCCGCAAGGGCGATCCGACCGCGGGCGGCGCGACGCGCACGCCGATCATGACCGCCTACCGGCAGCAGGCGCTCGCCTGCGCCGCCGCCCTTCAAGCCGGCCAGCAACGCCCGCGCGATCTGCGCCCGGTCGCGCCGGATGCGGCCAAAATCCTGCTCAGCAACGTCTATGGCTGGTTCGAGAAGATCGACCGCGGCGTCTACGCGCTGTCGGAACAGGGCGCCGAGGCGCTTCGTCGCTGGCCCCCGCTCGAGACCGCAACGGTCGCGAGCGCCGAGGCATCCGAAGCATGACCCAGCTTGGAGCCATCCGGTGAACCCCGCGCTTCGCCTTCTCTACCTTTGCCTCGCGTGGCTGATGGTCGGCCTCGGCGTCATCGGCGCCTTCCTTCCGATCCTGCCGACGACGCCGTTCCTGCTGCTGGCGGCCGGGCTCTTTGCCCGTGCCTCGCCCCGGCTCGAGCAATGGTTGCTCAACCACCGGGTCTTCGGTGCCTCGCTGCGGCTGTGGCGCGAAAAGGGGGCGATCTCCCGGCGGGCCAAGACCGGGGCCGTCAGCCTGATGGCCGCCAGCTTCGGCCTCTTCCTCTTCTTCGGCAATCCGAGCCTGTTGCTCGCCGCTATCGTCGCAGCCGCTATGGCGCTTCCCGCGGTGTTCATCCTGACGCGCCCAGCGGAGTAGCCGGTCGGCCCGGCCAACAAACCAGGCCGGTGCAAACGGGAAACGATACTTTTCCTCTCAAGAAATACTTGATTGCGCGCGAAAAGGTCGAACTATTCTCCGGGCGCACACGCTATAAGCGTATACATCCATACTTAGTGTTTTTGTAAATCAAAATATACTTCGAACAACTCAAGAACAAAGTTGTACAAATGTGCAATTTCCGCAGCCCCGCATCGGCTCGCTCTCTCGCTCGACCGTTGTTTCGGATCCACGCGATGCACGATCGCGTGATTTTAGACAACGCGAACGGCCGTGGAAACGTTTCATCCGCTCACATAGGGACCTGCTGAACGCAGATAGACCCCCAAAACTGACGATTGGCGATTGACAAGCCGGTCAGGTTGGCTCCATCTATTGCATTACAAAGGCAGCAATTCCTTAATAAAGGAATATGTGGAGGAGCATATGCCTGACATGCTGGTGAGCTTGTATTCGCCGATCCTCGGTGAACTCAAGCGCAGAACCGAAACCGACAAGTTGACGATCCGTCCCGCCTTGCCGCCGGAAATGGGCCTGGTCGTGGGCTGGGTTCGGGAGAACTTCAGCGAAAACTGGGCGAGCGAGGTGACTGTCGCCTTCACGCGCAGGCCCGTCGCCTGTCTTATCGCGGTTGACGACGGCAAGCTCGTCGGCTTCGCCTGCTACGACACGACCGCGCCCGGCTTCTTCGGCCCGACCGGCGTCGATCCCGTCGCCCGGGGAAAGGGCATCGGCGTCGCGCTGCTTTCCGACTGCCTCGACACCATGAAGACGCTTGGCCACGCCTATGCCTTCATCGGTGACGCCGGTCCCGTCGATTTCTACGCAAAGACCGTCGGCGCCGTGCCGATCCCCGCCCCCGACAAGGGGATCTACCAGGGCATGCTGCGTCGCCCCTCCAAATAATTCCAATCTCGGAGCCTGAATAATGTCCTCGACACCCCTCGCCCTTTTTGTCGGTCTTCCGAACCCTACGCTTTCGGACGACGAGTTCGCGCTGTTTCGCGAAACCAACCCGCTCGGCCTCTTCGTCGGCCGCCGCAACCAGCGCGAACCCGGCCAGGTGAAAGTGCTGATCGAGCGCTTCCGCGAAGCCGTTGGCCGTGAAGACGCTCCCGTGTTCACCGACCAGGAAGGCGGACGCGTTCAGCATCTCGACGCCGGCCCCTGGCCGCTGTTCCGTTCCTTCGGCGAATTCGCCGAACTGGCCCGCCGTGACTTTGCCCTCGGCAAAAAGGCGCTGCGCCTGTCGAGCCAGGCCATGGGCACGATGATGACCGAGCTCGGCCTGACGAGCGGCTGCTCGCCGGTGCTCGACCTCGTCTTCTCGACGACGAGCTCCGTCATCGGCGCCCGTTCCTTCGGCGCCGACCCGGATTTCATCGCAGCCCTCGGCCGCGAAGTCGTCGATGGCCTGCTCGAGACCGGCAACATGCCTGTTATGAAGCACATTCCCGGCCACGGCCGCGCGACGCTCGATTCGCACAAGGAGCGTCCTGTTGTCGACGCCTCGCGCGAATTGCTGACGTCCACCGATTTCAAGCCCTTCGTTGCGCTTCGCGACACGCCCTGGGCCATGGTCGCCCACGTCGTCTATTCCGCCTTCGACAAGGAGCTGCCGGCGTCAATCTCGCCGATCATGCACGACGTCATCCGCAACAACATGGGCTATGACGGCGTGCTCGTCTCCGACTGCATCTTCATGGAATCGCTGCGCGGCACACTGCCGGAGCGCGTCCGCCAGGTGCTCGATGCCGGCTCCGACATTGCGCTGCACAGCCACGGCACACTCGCGGAAAGCGAAGCGGCAGCCAAGGCAGCAAGGCCGCTAACGGAGGCCGCACTGAAACGCATCGCGGCAGGCAAGGCGCGCCTCGGCACGCTGAAGGTCGACGTTCGCCAGGCCCATGCCGAAGTCGAGGACATCTTCAACAGCGCCCTCGTTGCCTGACCGAAACAAGAAATCCTAGCGATCTAAAAGGGGAACTACCGTGAAAAAATCGCTTCTCGGCGCAGCCACTGCGCTCGCCCTCATCGCCGGCCCGGCAGCGGCACAGACCGTGCTGACGGCCAATATCGAGCCGGCGACCACCTGGGTTCGCAACTTCAACCCATTCAACCAGACCTCGGCGCGCCAGAGCACGCTCGACTTCATCTACGAGCCGCTGGTCGTCTTCAACCGCTTCGACGGCAACAAGCCGGTCTTTCGCCTTGCAGAAAGCTTCAAGCTCGCCGACGACCTGAAGTCGATCGAGTTCAAGCTTCGTCCGACCCTGAAATGGTCGGACGGCAAGCCGCTGACGGCGACCGACGTCAAGTTCACCTACGACTACCTGAAGAAGTTCCCGGCGCTCGACTTCGTCAGCATCTGGACCTTCATCACCGGTGTCGAGGCCGTGGACGCCCAGACCGTCCGCTTCACGCTCGCCAACCCGAGCTCGCTTGCAGCCGAACAGCTGGCGCAGCTGCCGATCGTGCCCGAGCACGTCTGGAAGGACATCGCCGAGCCGGTGACCTTCGCCAACGAAACACCTGTCGGCAGCGGTCCGCTGACCGAAATTCCGCGTTTCACCGGCCAGACCTACGACCAGTGCCGCAACCCGCACTACTGGGATGCAGCGACGCTCAAAGTCGACTGCGTGCGCTTCCCGCAGCTTGCCGACAACAACCAGATCCTGACGGCGACCGCGTCGGGCACGCTCGACTGGGGCGTCTCCTTCATCCCGGATATCGAGAACGTCTACGTCGCCAAGGATCCGGAACACTTCCACTTCTGGTATTCGCCGAGCAGCATGGTCGCCTTCCTGTTCAACCAGGAAACAGCCAATGAAAACAACCGCAAGGCCTTCAATGACGTCAAGTTCCGCCGTGCCGCCTCGATGGCGCTCGACCGCGGCACCATGGTCGACGTCGCCGGCTACGGCTACCCGACGCTGAACGAAGATCCGGCCGGCATGGGCGAGCTCTACAAGAGCTGGGCCGATCCGTCGGTTGCCGCCGATTTCGGCAAGTACGGCAAGTACGATGCGGATGCCGCCAAGGCGCTGCTCGACGAGGCCGGTTATGCCGACAAGGACGGTGACGGCTTCCGCGATAACCCGGATGGCAGCAAGATCTCGTTCTCGATCATCGTACCGAGTTCGTGGACCGACTGGATCGACACCGTGACGATCGCCGTTGAAGGCCTGCAGGCCGTCGGCCTCGACGCCAAGATCGAGACGCCCGAGGAAGCCGTCTGGACTGGCAACCTGATCAACGGCACCTTCGACGCCGCGATCAACAGCCTGCCGGCATCGGCCTCGCCCTACTATCCCTACAAGCGCGCCTTCAGCGCGTCGGACAAGGGCAAGACCCGCTTCACCTCGCAACGCTGGTTCAATCCGGAAGTCGAGGCTCTGCTGACCGAGTTCACACAGACTGCCGATCCTGCCAAGCAGAAGGAAGCGATGAACAAGGCGCAGCGCATCGTCGCCGAGAACATGCCTGTCATGCCGGTGTTCAACAACCCGAACTGGTACCAGTACAACACCAAGCGCTTCAAGGGCTGGGCGACGGCGGAAAACCCCTTCGTCAACCCGTCGATCACGCGCAACAACCCGGCGCGTCTTCTGCACCTGCTGGCGCTTGAACCGGTGAAGTGATCCCTGATCGAAGGCGCGGCGCCCTTTCGGACGATGATCCGGGAGGGCGTCGCATCTCGATCGGCAACGGTGGCGGGCGCTTTTCGTCCGCCACGCAATCGTCCTTGGGGTCCGTCTCCACGGGCGGTTCGACAAGAAGACAGCCCTGCCACCTGACGCGCTCTTGCGGCAGCCCCAGTCGATGGAGTTCCCGATGGCCTTTCTGCTTCGCCGCCTCTGCTTCTATCTGGCGGCCTTCGTCGCGGCGGCGACGATTAACTTTTTCCTGCCGCGGCTGATGCCCGGCGATCCGGTGCAGATCATGTTTTCGAGTGCCGGCGCTGAACTGCCGCCCGAAAGCCTGCAGGCCCTGAAACTCACCTTCGGCTTCGTCGACGGCCCGCTTTGGCAGCAGTACCTCACCTATCTCGGCAGCATCTTCAGCGGCGATCTCGGCCGTTCCATCAAGTATTTCCCGCTGCCGGTGACCACCGTGCTCGGCAACGCGCTGGTGTGGACCGTCGGCCTGATGGGAACCGCGACCATCGTCAGCTTCGCGCTCGGCACCTTCCTCGGCATTCTCGCGGCATGGCGGCGCGGCAGCCTGTTCGACGTCATCGTTTCCGTCGGCGCGATTTTCGCGACCTCGGTTCCGGCCGTCGTCACCTCGCTGATCGTCGTCTTCACCTTCGGCTTCACGCTCGGCTGGTTCCCGACCGGCTATGCCGCCGATCCGGCGCTCGATCCGGCCTTCACGTTCGAATATATCGGCAGCATCCTCTACCACGGCATCCTGCCGATGCTGACGCTCTGCGCCGTTCTGACCGGCGGCTTCGCCGTGACCATGCGCAACAACATGATCAACCTGCTCGGCGAGGACTACATCGTCATGGCCCGCGCCAAGGGGCTCTCCGACACCCGCGTGATGATCTGGTATGCGGCGCGCAACGCCCTGTTGCCGACCGTGTCGAGCCTTGCGATCGCCATCGGTACGGTGCTCGGCGGCTCGCTGGTGACC
This sequence comes from Ensifer sp. KUDG1, assembly GCF_050434285.1. Lineage (NCBI taxonomy): Bacteria > Pseudomonadati > Pseudomonadota > Alphaproteobacteria > Hyphomicrobiales > Rhizobiaceae > Ensifer > Ensifer sp. KUDG1. The sequence continues at coordinate 244,218 of NZ_JBNDIG010000011.1, read as the reverse complement.
GAGGTGGTGTTCAACTACCCCGGCCTCGGCAACATCCTCTACCAGGCGATCCTCGCCCGCGATTACCCCGTCATCCAGGGACAGCTCTTGATCATGACCGCCACCATGCTCATTGCAAACTTCATCGTCGACGTCAGCTACGTGCTGCTCGACCCGCGACTGAAGAGGGCGTGAAATGAAGACCTCCTCCTTCCCGCTCATCCACAACCGCAAGGCCATGGTCGGCGCGTTGATCGTCGCCTTCATTCTGCTGGTCGCGATCGCCGCCCCCTTGCTGACCTCCTATGATCCGAGCGCCCGCGTCGGGCGGCCGCACCAGTCGCCGTCGCTCGAACACTGGCTCGGCACCACGCGCATCGGCCAGGACGTCTTCGCACGCCTCGTCTACGGTGCCCGCACGTCGCTGGCCGTCGGCTTCGGCGCCGGGCTTCTGATCACCGTTGTCGGCACGGCGCTCGGTATCATCGCCGGCTATCGCGGCGGCAAGATCGACGAGGTCATCAGCTTCTTCACCAACATGGTGCTCGTCGTCCCGAACCTGCCGCTGCTGCTCGTGCTCGCCGCCTTCATCGGCCAGGCAAGCCCGTGGGTCATCGCACTCATTCTCGGCTGCACCTCCTGGGCCTGGGGCGCCCGCGTCACCCGCGCCGAGACGCTTTCGGTCAAGCAGAAGGATTATGTGAAATCCGCCGAGATGATGGGCGAGCCCCGCTGGCGTATCATGACCTTCGAGATCTTCCCCAACCTCATCTCGATCGTCGGCATCAACTTTATCGGCAGCGTGATCTTCGCGATCATCACCCAGGCAACCCTGGAGTTCCTCGGCCTCGGCGACCCCAAGGTCGTTTCCTGGGGCACGATGCTCTATGCCGCGCAGAAGGCCTCTGCGCTTTCGGTCGGTGCCTGGTGGGACATCCTGACACCCTGCTTCGCGCTCGCCTTCCTCGGTATCGGCCTGTCGCTGCTGAACTTCGCCGTCGACGAAATCGCCAATCCGCGGCTGCGCACCGGCAACCGGCTCGGCCGCTGGTCCGCACTCATCCGCTCCGGGGAGGGCCGCCTGTGACCGCACCTCTACTTTCCGTCAAGAACCTGACCATCGACTACATTGGCGAGACCAACGACTTCCGCGCCGTCGACAATGTCAGCTTCGACGTCGCCCCCGGCGAGGTCTTCGGCCTTGCTGGAGAGAGCGGCTGTGGCAAGAGCACGATCGCCTTTGCCATCAGCCGGCTGCACAAGCCGCCGGCGCTGATCCGCAAGGAAAGCACAATCCTGCTCGACGGCCGCAACGTGCTCGACCTCGACCAGAGGGATCTTGCCGACTTCCGCTGGCGCGAAGTGGCGATGGTGTTCCAGAGCGCGATGAACTCGCTCAACCCGGTGCTGCGCATCGAGCAGCAGTTCTACGACGTGCTGAGAACACACAAGCGCATCACTCGCGCCCAGGCGCGGGACCGCACCGCCGAGATGCTCAAGCTCGTCGATATCTCGCCGGACCGGATGCGCGACTATCCGCACCAGTTTTCCGGCGGCATGCGCCAGCGCATCGTCATTGCCATCTGCCTTGCGCTCGATCCGCGGCTGATCGTCATGGACGAGCCGACGACGGCGCTCGACGTGGTCGTGCAGCGCGAAATCCTGCAGCGGATCAACGAACTCCGGCGCAAGCTCGGATTTGCCGTGCTCTTCATCACCCACGATCTCGGGCTGATGGTGCAGTTCTGTGACCGCATCGGCATCATGCTCGGCGGCAAGCTGGTCGAACAGGGCACCGCCGACGCCATCTACCGGACACCGGAGCACGACTATACCAAGAAGCTCTGGGCCTCCTTCCCCTCGTTGCATGGAGGCGTTCTTCGATGACCGGCCTATCCGCACCCATTCTGACTTTGGATAAAGTCAGCAAGACCTTCGGAAACGGCCCCGGCGCGGTGCGCGCCGCGCGGGCCATCTCGTTCTCGCTGCATGCCGGACGGGCGCTTGCCGTCGTCGGCGAATCCGGCAGCGGCAAGACCACCTGCGCCCGCATCGCCATGCGCGAATATGAGCCGAGCGAAGGGCGGCTGCTCTATAAGGGCAAGCCCGTCAACGCGGCCGGAGCCAAGGAAATCGCCGACTATCGCCGCTCGGTGCAGATGATCTTCCAGGATCCTTTCGCCTCGCTCAATCCGGCGCACACGATCGCCTATCACCTGAAGCGGCCGCTGATGCTGCACCGTCCCGACATCCGGGGGGCTGCGGTCGACGAAGAGATCAAGGCCCTGCTTCGCCAGGTGAAGCTCGATCCTGAGATCGTCGCGCCGAAGTACCCGCACGAGCTTTCCGGCGGCCAGCGCCAGCGCGTCAACATCGCCCGGGCGCTTGCGGCCAAGCCCGAGGTCATCGTTGCCGACGAGCCGACCTCGATGCTCGACGTTTCCGTGCGGCTCGGCGTGCTCAATCTCTTGAGCGAGATGAAGCGCGACATGAACCTCGGCCTGCTCTACATCACCCACGATATCGCCACCGCCCGCTACGTCGCAGAGGATATCGCGGTGATGTATGCCGGCCAGATCGTCGAATGGGGCAATACCGGCAAGGTCATCGACAACCCGGCCCACCCCTATACGAAGCTGCTGCTGTCCGCGGTGCCGGATCCGGATATCCGCTTCGACGACCCGAACGCGCAGGTCAGTTCCGCTGAAGCAGACGAAACCCGCCGGCGCTCGGCGGCAGATCAGGCGACGATCCGCGAGGTCGAACCGGATCATTTCGTGCGTGCGGCCTGAGCCGCCCACCGATCGGCAAACAAAAAAACGCCCCGCTGACCGCGGGGCGTTTTTGTTTGGTCGCGAAAAGCGCAACCCCGTCGATTTTTGGCCCGGCGCCCTCGTGTGCGCCGGGCCAAAAAATCAGGCGGCTTCGCGCTTTTCGACGTCGGTCGGAACGGTGGAGATCGTCTTCAGGATCTGCGAAGCGATCTGGTAGGGGTCGCCCTTGGAGTTCGGGCGGCGATCTTCGAGATAGCCCTTATAGTCGTTGTTGACGAAGCTGTGCGGAACGCGGATCGACGCACCACGGTCAGCAACACCATAGCTGAACTGGTGGATCGAAGCGGTTTCGTGCTTGCCGGTCAGGCGCATGTGGTTGTCCGGGCCATAGACGGCGATGTGGTCGGCACGGGCTTCGGCGAAAGCCGCCATCAGGTCCTCGAAGTATTCCTTGCCGCCGACTTCGCGCATGTAGGCGGTCGAGAAGTTGGCGTGCATGCCCGAGCCGTTCCAGTCGGTGTCGCCGAGCGGCTTGCAGTGGTATTCGACGTCGATGCCGTACTTTTCCGTCAGGCGCTGCAGCAGGTAGCGGGCGAGCCAGATTTCATCGGCAGCCTTGCGCGAGCCCTTGCCGAACACCTGGAATTCCCACTGGCCCTTCGCGACTTCCGCATTGATGCCTTCATGGTTGATGCCGGCAGCAAGGCAGATGTCGAGATGTTCTTCGACGATCTTACGGGCCACGTCGCCGACGTTGCTGAAGCCGACGCCGCAGTAATAGGGGCCTTGCGGCGCAGGGAAGCCGGCGTCCGGGAAGCCGAGCGGGCGGCCGCCCTGGTAGAAGAAGTACTCCTGCTCGAAGCCGAACCAGGCGCCGTCGTCTTCGAGGACCGTCGCGCGGGTGTTGGACGGATGCGGCGTCTTGGCATCCGGCATCATGACTTCGCAGAGAACGAGAACGCCGTTCTTGCGCTCCGGATCCGGATAGACGGCGGCTGGCTTCAGCACGCAGTCCGAGCTGCTGCCTTCGGCCTGCATCGTGGAGGAACCGTCGAAGCCCCAGAGGGGAAGCTGCTCAAGCGTCGGGAAAGCGTCGAATTCCTTGATCAGGGTCTTGCCGCGCAGGTTCGGGGTGGGCTTGTAACCGTCGAGCCAGATGTATTCGAGCTTAAACTTTGTCATTTCGTTCTCTCACATGACGCCAGGAATGGCTGGGTTCCGAAGGCGGTTGGGCAATCCAGATTGGCTACCCGACGACCGATGCCAATTAAGAAGCATTAATCGTGCCAACTCGGATTCAAGGCCGAAAGTCGAGATAAAACGATCATTGGCGACAGATGCGGCGCCAGCGGACCGGTGCGGCAGCGCAAGGAAGCAGCTAATCGCACAAAAAATAGGCAAATACTGCCTGACTCCGCAGCAAACCAGGGCAACAACGCGGCGACAGATGATCGAGTGCCGGCAAACGCCAGCGATTGCCTGCAAAACGTGCAGCGGCGCGATAAACAGCTCGCTCAGCCGGCCGGCGGCTTCCCGCATTGGCGCATGATCGTGGGCAGAACCTTGAAAAGCCGCGCGTCACCACATTGGGAAACATTGAAGCGCAGGAAGCCGTTGGCGGTGCCGGCGCGGGAAAAGACGTTGCCGGGCGCCAGAACGATTTCCTGCTGCAGCGCCTTCTGCGCCACCTCGGCCGCATCGATACTCTCGGGCAGGCGGCACCAGAGGAACATGCCCGCCTGCGGCTCGATCCATGGCGTGATGCCGATCTCGGCGAGCCGCGCCACCGTATCGCTCATTGCCCGCGACAGGCGCTGGCGTAGTGCCTCCATGTGCTTGCGGTAGCTGCCGTCCTTGAGCATCGCAAAGACCAGCTCCGCCGAAAGGCTCGGCCCGCCGAACGTGATGGCGATCTTCAGGTCGACCAGTCCCTCGATCCACTCCCGCGGCGCGGCGATGAAGCCGCAGCGGATGGAGGCCGAGAGGGTCTTGGAGAAGCTGCCGATCTGCACGACACGCTCAAGCCCGTCGAAGGCGGCCAGCCGCGGCGCCGGCGCATGCTCGAAATCGGCGAAGATATCGTCCTCGACGATTGTCAGCCCGGCCTGTTCGGCCAGCTTCAGCAGCCGATGGGCAACGACCGGGGAGAGCGTCGCGCCCGTCGGATTATGAAGCGCTGAGTTGGTGATGTAGAGCCGCGGCCGGTGGGTTGCGAGAACCTCAGCGAATTTCTCGAGATCAGGCCCCGAAGGCGTATAGGGCACGCTCACCACCTCTGCCCGATGGGCGCGCAGCAGCGCATGGAAATTGAAATAGCAGGGGTCGTCGACCACGACCGTATCGCCTGGCTCGATCAAAAAGCGGCAGAGAATATCGATCGCCTGCGTGCCCGACTCCGTCAGGATGATCTGGTCGGGCGATGCCTCGACGCCGTGTTCGCCGAGGCGTCGGGCGAGAAGTTGGCGCAGGGGCCGATGACCGAGCGGCGTTCCGTAGTCCGTCAGCCCGCTCGCCTCCAGCTTGGTTGCGGATTTGAGCGCACGGCGGATTGCAGTTTCCGGCATCCAGCTCGGCGGCAGCCAGCCGCAGCCGGGTTTCAGCACGTTATCGCCCGTTTCCAGCGCCTGGCGCGACACCCACAGCGGATCGACGGCCCGATCGAGCCGCGGACCGATCTCAGCCAGAGAAAGGGGCGCCAGCGGCGCCGAGACGAAAAAACCGGCGCCGGGTTTTGAGCGAATGACGCCTTCGGCCACCAGCCGCTCATAAGCTTCGACGACGGTGGACTTCGAAACGCGCATGGTGTTGGCGAAGGCACGGATCGATGGAAGCTTCGTCCCCGGCGTCAGGATACGCCCGGCGATCCGCTGCCGGATCGTCGCCATCACGCCTTCGAGCAGCGTTTCGCTGCCGATTTCCAAATCCTGGACCGTCATCCGTACTGCTCGCACATCCAATACAGTTTTGCAAAACTGTACCGCATTGTCTCTGGCCGGGCCAGCCCATTCGCCCGATACAGGCAAAAAAGGAGAATGCTATGGACAAGACGGCAGACGGTTGGGTGAGTGGTTTTCTCGGAGTGCTGATCTTCAGTGGATCATTGCCCGCGACCCGCGTTGCGGTGATGGATTTCGACCCGGTGTTCCTGACGGTGGCGCGCGCGGCGATCGCCGGCCTGCTCGGCCTCGTCCTGCTTCTCATCTTCCGCCAGCCGCGCCCGGCGAAGGCCGACCTCGTTTCGCTGGCGATCGTCGCCTTCGGCGTCGTACTGGGCTTTCCGCTGCTGACCGCGCTGGCCCTTCAGCATGTCACCTCGGCGCATCTGATCGTCTTTGTCGGCCTGCTACCGCTGGCAACCGCGATCTTCGGCGTCATGCGCGCCGGCGAGCGGCCACGCCCGGCCTTCTGGCTCTTCTCCTCGCTCGGCAGCGCTGCTGTCGTCGGCTTTGCGCTGGTGCAGGGCTTTGCCGCCTCGCCGATCGGCGACCTCCTGATGCTCGGCGCCATCATCGTCTGCGGCCTCGGCTATGCCGAAGGCGCCAGCCTGTCGCGCAAGCTCGGCGGCTGGCAGGTGATCTGCTGGGCTTTGGTCCTGTCCTTACCGATCATGCTGGCGCTGACACTGTTCACGCTGCCAGCCTCTTTCGCGACCGTCACGACCGGCGCCTGGGCGGGCCTTGCCTATGTCTCGCTGTTCAGCATGCTCGTCGGTTTCGTCTTCTGGTATCGCGGCCTCGCGCTCGGCGGCGTCGCCGGCGTCGGGCAGTTGCAGCTTCTGCAGCCCTTTTTCGGCCTGGCGCTAGCGGCAACGCTTCTCGGCGAGCCGGTCAGCTGGAGCATGCTAGCCGCAACCGGCGCGATCGTGCTCTGCGTCGCCGGCGCCAAGAAGTTCGCGAAGTAGGCGACTTCACGGATCAGGCGGGTGCAGGCAAGCAGGTCTGCGCCCGCCTAGAGCCGGTCGAGTTTCAACCGTTCTCCGAGCAGATCGAGAAAGCGGCGGATCTTTGCAGATGGGGTCCGCCCCTCCAGCCAGAGCGCATGGATCGGCACCGGAGCAGGCTCGAAGTCTTCCAACACTGTTTCGACCTTGCCCGCATCGATCAGGTCCTTGATCTGCCAGAGCGGCGAAAAACCGAGGCCGAGCCCCTGTTCCACCGCCGCATAGATCGCGTTCATCGAGTTGGTGCGAACCGCGCCACTCACCTTGAACGCCCGAGCCCGCCCGTCGATGGTGAACATCCAGACGCCGGGTCGCTCGTCGCCCGTGCGCGTGACGCAACGATGGGCCGAGAGCTCCTGCGGATGAACCGGCCGGCCGAAGCGCGCAAAATAGGCGGTCGAACCGAAGACGACGCGGCGAAGCGCGCCCAGGCGCTTGCCGGTCAGCCCGGAATCCTGAAGATCGCCGATCCGCACGACCAGATCGAGCCCGCTTGCGGCGAGGTCGACGAAAGCATCGGAGAGGTCGAGATCGACCTCGACCTCAGGATATTTCGCCATGTACTCGGCGATCACGGGCATCAGGAACCGTGGAGCAAACAGACTGGGCGCCCCGAGGCGCAGCACGCCTGACGGCTCGGAGCGACGCTGTGCCACCTCCTCCCGCGCTTCGTGAATCTGCTCCACTGCGGGCTTGACGCGCAGATAGAAGCTCTCACCCGCCTCGCTCGGCATCGAGCGGCGGGTCGTTCTATGCACCAGCTCGACCCCGACATCGGCTTCGAGCATGGCGAGCGACCGGCTGACCGTCTGCAGCGGCCGCTCCAGGCGTTTCGCCGCGGCCGTCAGGCTCCCCTGCTCGACGATGGCCAGAAAGGCTTCCAGGTCTTCGATCCGGCTCATGCGATAATCCCGTTTTGCTGGAGAATAAATCACATTTCTCGCTGATTGTCCCCATTGTTGCGCGCCACTAGCTTGAGATCGTCACATCACGACGGCTCGAAAGGCAGACACCCATGAACCAGCGCTCCAACACGATCCTTGTCGTCGGCGCCACCGGCCGCTTTGCCGGCCTCGTCGTTCCGGAACTGGCGCGGCGCGGCGCCAGGGTTCGCGCCCTCATCCGCGACGAAGCGCAGGGCGCGCTTGCGAAATCGCTCGGCGCAGCGGAGATCGCGATCGGCGATCTGCGCGAGCGTGCAAGCCTCGAGCAGGCGCTTCAGGGTGCTGCCGGCGTCTTTCACATCGGTCCGGCCTTTGCACCGGATGAGGCGGCGATGGGCGTGTCGATGGTCGAAGCCGCCGTGCGCGCCGGCGTCAGGAAGTTCGTTTTCTCTTCGGTCATCCAGCCGACCCATGTGCGGCTGAAGAACCACGCGGCAAAGATCCCGGTGGAGGATGCGCTCTATTCCTCACCGCTCGAATACACCATCCTGCATCCGGCAAACTTCATGCAGAACCTGCGGTCCGCCTGGGCAAGTGTGCTTGCTACCGGCAGCTTCGCAGAGCCGTTTCCGACGACCACGCGCATCGCCCGCGTCGACTACCGTGATGTCGCCGACGTCGCGGCGATCGCGCTCACGGAAGACCGCCTCGCCTATGCGACGCTGGAACTTAGCGCCGAGGGCCGGCACAACCGCGAGGAAATTGCCGAAATGATGAGCGCCGCGCTCAGTCGGCCGATCGTTGCGGCAACCATCGGCTTTCACGAATGGGCAAAGCCAATCGCCGCAAAATACACCGACCACCAGCTGGAACTGCTGTCCAAGGTCCACGCCCACTATGCCGAAGTCGGCCTCGGTGGAAACAGCCTGACGCTCCGCGCCGCACTTCAGCGCGAACCGCGCAATCTCGAAAGTTTCATTCACGAACTGGCGCAGGCCTAAAGGCTGGCGACCCTATCCCTTCCAATTCCCCCGGAGTTCACCTCATGCCAAAGAAGCTTCCGCACCGATACCAGACCATCGTCATGCCGCTCGTTCTCTCCGTCCTGATGTCCGGCATCGTTTCCTTCGTCTCGACGGCGATCGGCAACGGCATCCACCCCGATATTCTCGCACTGTGGATCAAGGCCTGGGCCTTTTCCTGGCTGGTCGCCTTCCCGAGCCTGTTGGTGGTCCTTCCGTTCGTGCGCCGCATCGTGGCGGCCACCGTCGAACAGCCGCGCAGCAACTGACCGATCTCGCGCTATTCACCCCGAACCGGCGTTTCGGGCGCACTCGAAATTTTTAGGATATCTAAAAACGATTGACAGGAAATCGGGCTGCACCCTAGCTTGAGGAGAGACGAGAAGGGGACAGACAGTGACGACGGCGGACCATGCCAGCGGCGCATCGACCGGCGCGGCAGAAACGCCGTCGCTTGGCGATCGCCTGCGTCAGCGGCGAAAGAGCTTGAAGATGACGCTTCAGGAGGTCGCCGACGAGGCCGGTTTTTCCGTCGGCTTCATCTCGCAGATCGAGCGCGGCATCACCGTTCCCTCGCTGACCTCGCTGATCGCCGTCTGCCGGACCTTGAAGGTCGAGGCCGGCAGCTTTCTCAACCCGCCGAAGGTGGCAACGCCGTTCACCCGACGCGAACACCGGCCGGTCTATGGGCTCGGCGGAGAAAGCGGCAAGGCCGTCTCCTACGAGCGGCTCTCCGCGTCCTTTCCCGGCAACGTGCTCAGAAGCACCATCATCCACGAGCCGCCCGGCCATCGCAGCGAACCGATGTCGCATGAGGGTGAGGAAATCTTCTTCATTCTGAAGGGAGCACTGACGCTGGAAGTGGACGGCGAGGCTATGGTTCTGGAGCCTGGCGATTCCGCCCATTTCCCGTCGCTGCGCACCCATACGATGTGGAACCACACCAGCGAGCCGACCACGATCCTGCACACCTGTACCATGGACGTCTTCGGCGACGGCGCCCCCTCCGGAAGCCCTGCCGACAGCCTTGCCGTGACCCGGGCCGAAAACCGGCTCGACGCCAGCGGGATCGCCGAGGACAAGTGACAGGCGCCGCAACCGGCGCCGTCACGCGTTTGTCGAGTGGCTCGCCCCGCGCTCTATGGCAGAAGCACCATGGCACCCGTCGTCTGACGTCCTTCGAGCCGGCGATGCGCCTCGGCTGCCTCGGAAAGCGGCAGGCGCGCATGCACGGGGATCGTGACCGCGCCGCTTGCTACGACGGCGAAGAGATCCTTGCTCATCGCCAGCACGTCGTCGCGCCGAACCAGATGCGCGGGCAATAGCGGCCAGGTGGCGTAAAGCGACCCCTTCTGCGCCAGCGTCGTGATGTCGAAGGGCGGGATCGGGCCGGAAGCGGCACCGAAACTGACGAAGTGACCGAACGGCCGAAGGCTGTCGAGCGAACCTTCGAACGTCGCCTTGCCGATGCTGTCATAGACGACATCGACCCCCTCGCCTTTGGTGATTTCGCGCACGCGGGCGGCGAAATTCTCCTTGCCGTAGTCGATCACGTGGTCAGCACCGTTGGCCAGTGCCAGTTCGGCCTTCTCCGGCGAACCGACGGTGCCAATGATCTTTGCGCCAAGATGTTTTGCCCATTGCGTCAGGATAACGCCGACACCGCCGGCGGCCGCATGGACGAGGATGGTATGACCGGCCTCGACCCGGAAGGTGCGACGCAACAGATATTGCGCCGTCAGGCCCTTCAGCATCATCGCCGCACCCGTCTCGAAATCGATGCCGTCAGGCAGATGCACGAGGACACGGGCAGGCACATTGTGCTCCTCCGCATAGGCACCAAGCGCTTCGGCGTAGGCGACGCGGTCCCCCGGCTTGAAGCCCTCGACGCCAGGCCCGACCGAGATCACCTCGCCCGCTCCCTCTTTGCCTGGGATGAAAGGAAGCTGCGGCGGCGGATAGGCGCCGCTGCGCAGATAGATATCGACGAAGTTGACGCCGATCGCCCGGTTACGCACCCGCACTTCGCCGGGGCCGGGTTCGCCGCGTTCGACGTTTTCATAGGCGAGCACATCAGGCCCGCCGTGCTGATACACGCGGATAGCTTTCATGGATCTGGTCCTCTGGTTGGTCGGCTGGCCGTGGCAGCCTCCAAGCGACGGTCGATGCCAATCTGCTTGCTGCTGCTCCGCCTTCCTCGCTGATCACATCTGACAGATAGCCATGCGTGAGTCCCCCGTGTAGACTGATATCAATGACAACAGAGTTCAAAGATCGTGATATCTGATCAGATCAGCATCGACCTCCTGCGCAGCTTCGTCGCGGTCTGCCGACAGGGCAGCCTGAACCGCGTCGCCACCCAGACCGGCCGCACGCAATCGGCGCTCAGCATGCAGATGCGCCGGCTCGAAGATCTTCTCGGCCGGCAACTTTTCACCCGCACCGGTCGTGGCGTCGTGCCGACACCCGAAGGCGAATTGTTCCTCGGATACGCCACGCGCATGCTGGCGCTCGGCGACGAAGCGGCGGCGCGGCTGCGACAGGCGGACCTCAGCGGCGGCGTGCGGGTCGGGCTTGCCGAGGAAGTGGCAACGACGGCGCTGCCCGAAGCGCTCGGGCGATTGCGGCGCGGCTACCAGGAGATCCGGCTCGACGTGGTGGTCGAGCAATGCGTGGCGCTTGGAAAGACCTGGCCCGAAGGCGACCTCGACATCATGGTCGTGCCGACCTCGGTGGTCACCGCCGACGCCCTCACCACCTGGAACGTCGACCTGCAATGGGTCTGTGCGACGGACTACGCTTTCGACGAAACGCGGCCGATCGACCTCGTCGCCTTCGCCGCGCCCTGCCTCTGGCGCCGACGCATGATCGAGACGCTGGCCGACCATGGCCGGGAACACCGGATCACTTTTACCAGCCAGAGCATCACGGCGCTGCAGGCCGCGATCGAGAACGGGCTCGGCATTGGTTTGCTTCCGCCGGAAGCGATCCGCGCGGGCACGATGCGGGCGCTACCCGCTTCGTCTGCCGTGCCGAAGCCGTTTGCCGTGCAATATGGGCTATTCGCCCGGGATCGACGCACGGCCGCTGTCGATTGCGCGATCAGCGTGCTGCTCGAAGCCCTGCCGATCGCTTCCAGGACCTAGCGCCTGCGTGGCTCCGGCCGGCGCTCACGCGCCCCAGGTCGTCTCCAGCACGCGGATCCAATTGCCGTGGCAGATCTTGGCGAGCGCCGCGTCGTCATAGCCGCGGGTGCGCAGCAGGTCGACGAGCAGCGGCAGATCGGCCGCGCTGCGCATGGCCGCCGGGATGGCCGTACCGTCGAAGTCAGAGCCGAGCGCCACATGCTCGATACCGATACGCTCGACGATGTAGTCGATGTGGGCGACAAGGAGCGAGAGCGGCGTATCCGTGTTCCTGGTCCCGTCCGCGCGCAGGAAAAGGACGCCGAAGTTGATACCGGCCAAACCGCCGCTGTCCCTGATCGCGTCGAGCTGACGGTCCGTCAGATTGCGGCTGTGCGGGCAGAGCGCATGCACGTTGGAATGGGAGGCGACGAGCGGCGCCTGCGACAGCGCGGCGATGTCCCAGAAGCCCTGCTCGTTCATATGCGAAAGATCGAGCATGATCTTCAACTCGTTGCAGGCGCGCACCAGATCCTTGCCGGCCTCGCTGAGGCCCGGACCGATATCGGGCGAGGAGGGAAAGCGGAAGGGAACGCCATAGGCAAAAATGTTCGGCCGGCTCCAGACGGGGCCAAGCGTGCGCAGACCCGCGGCGTGAAGGACATAGAGCGCATCGAGGTCAGCGCCAACGGCTTCGATGCCCTCGATGTGCAGCACCGAGGCAAAGGCACCCTTGTCCATTGCGGAGCGGATATCAGCAGCACTGCGGCAGATCTTCAGCCGGCCCTTTGACTGGCGCTCGATCCGCATCAGCAGGCTCGCCATGCCGAGCGTGGCTTCGAGCGCGCTTTGTTGATCGGGCGTTGCGAACTCGCCGCTGCCGTCCTTGGCGAGGCCCGGCGATGCCACGTAGACGGCGCAGAGGCCGCCGGCGAGGCCACCCGCCTCGGCCTTGTCGAGATCGATATGCCCGGTATCGACACCGTCGAGGAAACGGCGCTCGGCAGCGCCGCCCGGCGAACGCCAGAGCCGCGACAGCACGTCGTTATGTCCGTCAAAGACCGGGATTTTCGCTTGCGTCGCCAATTCTGGACCGCCTTCTCAACCTGTTGTCCTCAAGCGCGACTCATGGATAGTCGCCGACGGACCATAGACATTGGGTGCGGGAACCGCACCCTTTTTCCCCGCCGCCCTAACCCGATGCAGGCAGACCGGGCAAATGCAAACCGTGCATAGCCCCTGCCGGAATCGGAATTGGCGGCACAAGGTACTGTCGTGCTTAGTCGAGAATACGCGCGGGAAACCGCTGCGGTCAGGATTGGAGAATGGACATGACGAAGCCGGCAACGCTCGATTGGCAGGCCGCCGAAGCGGCTGCGAAAGGCCTGACCGCACAACGGGCGGCGGACGAGCCGGGCGGCGCGGTCATCGGCTTCGACGCATCCGGCATATGCTTCTCGCATACGGCTGGCGTCGAGAGCCTCGCGACATCCGCACCCTTCACGGTCGACAGCGTCGTGCGCTATGCGTCGCTCACCAAGCACGTGTTCTCAGCGATGGTGCTGGCCCATGCCGATCTCATCGGTCTCGACGATCCGCTCGGCCAACACCTTCCGGAACTGCGCTCGCCGCTCGCGGACGTAACGGTCGGGCAGGCGCTCGACATGACGGGCGGCCTGCCGGATACCCGCGAATGCCTGTCGCTGCTCGGCCTTTCCGTCTACACGGAGACGAAGGCGGGACCGCTCCTCGAATACCTCTCACGCCTGGAGCGGCTGAACTTTGATGCCGGCACCGAGGTCTCCTATTCGAACACCGGCTATCGCCTCATCGAAGCGGCTTTGGAGCGCCGGGGTTTCCGCTTCGACGATTTCGTCCAATCGGAAATCGCCGGCCCGCTTGGCATTGCGCTGAAAGCGCCGGATGTCTGGAACGACCCGGTGAAAGGCCTCGTTCCCGGCTACTGGCATTCGGGCGAAAGCTGGCAGCTCTCTGCCGCCGGCCTGCACATTTCCGCTTCGGGCAGTCTCACCGGTAGCGCCCGGGCGCTTGCCACCTGGCTGCAGGCCCTGCTTGATGACAAAGGTCGCTTCGCCGGTCTTCTGCAAAAACTGCAGGCACCCAGATACCTCGCCGACGGACGCTCGACGGGCTATGGTCTCGGCCTGCGCAATTCGTCGCTCCGCGGCCGCGAATTCGTCGGCCATGGCGGCTCGCATCCCGGCTACAAGACCTATTTCCTGCTCGATCCCGAGACGCGTGTCGGCTTCGTCGTCGTCTCCAACCGCGAGGACACCAACGGCTACAAGATCGCGCTCGAAAGCATGGCGGCGCTCACAGGGCTCGCACTGCCGGATCCCGCGGCTGACCTCGGTGACGGTTTCTATGTGACGGAAACCGGCCCCTGGTGGATCGAGGTCAAGGGCAGCACCTGCACCTATCTCGATGCGGACGAGACGCTCTATGACGACGGCGACGGCTGGGTCTCGTCGCGCTCCGCCTCATCGCCCCTGCGGCTGCGCCGCGACGGCGCCGCCCTTCTCGGCGAGGTCGGGCATGTCGAGCGACGCTTCCTTCCGGCCGCAACGGCCGAGCCGGTGCCGGCATCGCTTTCCGGGGTCTGGTGCTCGGACGAAGGCGCGGAGTTCACGATCGAGAACGGCGCGGTCCTGATGGGCGTCGGCCCCGTCCGTCAGATCATGAAGCTCACTCCGCTCGGCAACGGTCGCTTCCTGTTCACGTTGAGCGATGGGCCCTGGGTCAAGCGCATCTGCTTGCATCTCCTCGGGCCCGATCACCTCGAACTGGTGACGAGCCGTGCCCGGATGATCGAATATCGCCGCCGCGCCTGATTTTTCTTGATGGCGCGCGGGCGCTGCCTCAAAAGAAGCCCGGTCGCCGGCGAATGACGGGCCGGACTTCAGGAGTGCATGCCCGTGGAAATCAAATGGCTTGAGGACTTTCTGGCGCTCGCCAGCACGCTGAACTTCTCAAAGGCGGCGGACGAGCGCCATGTCACCCAATCCGCCTTCAGCCGGCGCATCCGGCAGCTGGAAGCCTGGCTCGGCACGACGCTCGTCGACCGCGCGACCTATCCTTCGCGCCTTACGGAAGCGGGATCGAAATTCGTGCCGGTGGCTCAGGACACGCTGAAGCAACTCTATCAGGCACGGCGCAATCTGCAGCAGGAGGAAGGCTCCGACGCCCGCACCATCAAGCTGACGGCGCTGCACACGCTCTCCTTCACCTTCTTTCCCGCGTGGATGACACGGGTCAACGCCCGCAGCGGGCCGCTCTTCTCCCGGCTTCGCCCGGATTCCGGCAGCATGGAGGAAAACCTCAATTCGCTCGTCGACGGCGAGTGCGACTTCCTGCTCACCTACGCCCACACCCAGGTCCCGCACCTGCTCGATCCTCAGGCTTTCGAACATCGCGTACTCGGGCACGAGCGCATCATCCCCGTTTCGGCGGCGAATGAAGCGGGTGCGCCGCTACACCGGCTGGAAGGCGGCACGAAACCTTTCCCGCATCTGCGCTACGAAAAGTCGTCCTTCTTCGGTCAGCTTCTCGACGACCTGATCGGCCCCACGCTGCCGCCGGCGCAAAGGGTGCACGAAGGCAGCATGTCGGTGGGCTTGAAGGCCATGGCGGAAGCCGGCTGGGGCATCGCCTGGGTGCCCGAGAGCCTGATGACGGACGAGCTGGCGAACGGCGCGCTGGTCAGGGCCGCCGACCCCCGCTGGGAGGTGAGCGTCGAGATCCGGCTCTACCGGTCCAAGGAGAACCGCCGCCCAGTGGTCGGTCGCGTCTGGCAGAACCTGGAAGCTGTCGCCTAAGCGACAGCCTGGCCCGCACGGTCGAGCTAGATCGCCGTTCGCCGCGCGTGCTCCAGATAGAGCTCACGCAGGCGCTTGACCACCGGGCCCGGCTCACCGCTGCCGACAGGCTTGCCGTCGATCCGGGTGATCGGCGCAACGAAATTCGAGGCGCTGGTGAGACACGCTTCGCGGGCGTTGAGCGCCTCTTCGAGCGTGAAGGGGCGTTCTTCCAGAGTCATTCCCTGTTCGGCGGCGAGCGCCAGAGCGGCGAGCCTGGTGCAGCCGGGCAGCGTCTTTTGACTGTTGCCGCGCGTGACGATGCGGTTGTCCGCAGTCACGATGTAGGCAGTCGACGATGCGCCTTCGGTCACGAACCCGTCCTCGATCATCCACGCCTCGTCGCAGCCTTCGGCCTTGGCGATCCGCTTGGCGATCACCTGCGGCAGCAGGCACACGCTCTTGATGTCGCGGCGCGCCCAGCGCTGGTCGGGCACGGTCTTGACCGACAGCCCCTTGGTCGTGGCGGTCACCAGCGTCTTTGCCTGGGTGAAGAGCACCAGCGTCGGCTTGATATCCTCGGAGAACAGAAAGTTCCGGTCCTCGGCGCCCCGGGTGAGCTGCAGATAGACCATGCCTTCGACAAGGCCGTTTTCTTCGATCAGCCGCTTCTCGATCGCGACGATCTCGTCGGTCGGTACCGGCAACGGCACATCGATTTCACGCGCGCAGCGCTCCAGGCGCGCCATATGCGAGGCGCTGTCGATCAGCTTGCCTTCGAGCACGGCGGTAACCTCGTAGATTCCATCGCCGAAGAGGAAGCCGCGGTCGAAGATCGAGAGGCGCGCTTCGTTCTCCGGCAAGAACTCGCCGTTGAGATAGACGGTGCGGATGGGCGACTGGGACATGGGGGCTCCGTGGGAGTTGGTTTGGCGGAAGCGCATGGATCGCACCAGAAGGCCCGATCCAAAGTGCGCAAAATCAGTGTTCGTTGAGCGCGCGAAGCCGTTCGAGCGAGATCGCCTCGACCGTGCTCGGCTTGCCGTTCGCGGCGTTGAAGCCGTACGTCGTGCACGCCATCGTCAGAGAATTGAGGATCGCCTCCTCGGTCGTCTCGATCGCGGCTTCAAAGAGCGGCGACATCAGGTCGTTCGGAAGGTCGGGATAGTCGGCGATCGCGGCTCGCCGCGCCTTGGTGCGGCGCACGCTAGCCGCAGTCGAGAAGGCAAGCGCATAGTCGCCGGAACCGTTGCTGAGTGCCGCCCCGGTGCGGGCGAGACCGCCGAAGGCGCGTTCGGCCAGGCGCTTGAGATTGCGGGCAGACAGCGGCGCGTCGGTTGCAACCACGATGACGATCGAGCCGTCCCGGTCGTGTGCCGCCGGCGCCTCGTAGGCACGGCCGCAGACGGTGAGCCGGCCGCCATAATTGGATTGGACGAGCACGCCGAGCGTAAAGACCGAGCCAGCCGCCTTCACAAGACGCGAACTCGTGCCGATGCCGCCCTTCAGCCCGAAGGCCACCGTGCCGGTTCCGGCACCGACAGCCCCCTCTTCGACGGCACCGGTCTTCGCAGCGGCAAGGGCAGCGCCGATCTCGTCGACCGTCGGGCGACCGGCGCGGATGTCGTTGAGGCGGGAATCGTTTGTCTCGCCGACGACCGCGTTCAGCGACACCACCTTCTCGTTGCCCGGCTGCGCCAGCGTCCAGCGATTGACGGCCTCGATAGCCCGCCCCGTCGCCAGCGTGTTGGTGAGAACGACGGGCGTTTCCAGCTCGCCAAGTTCGTCGATCTGGGTGGAACCCGCAAACTTGCCGAAGCCGTTGAGCACGGCGAAGCCGGCCGGCACCTTGTCCTGAAAGAGGTTGCCTTCATGCGGCAGGATGGCGGTCGCCCCGGTGCGGATGCGGTCCGCATCGACAACGGTTGCCTGGCCGACGGCGACGCCCGGGACATCGGTGATCGCGTTGAGCGGACCCGGCTCGTAGACACCTGGCCGGAAACCAAGATCTCGAAGGCGCAAGCGCTTGATATTCGTCATTTTTTCGTCGTTTTCCCGTCCATTGGCCCGTTCGCGAAGCAGGCATTTCGTCGCAGGGCAACCTACATCCCCCGGCGGCAAAACGGCATCGCAAAAATGGAATAGTTTCATGAGAAGCCTGCAACGCCAGCGATCGTCGAGGCTCGTCACGAGCGGCGGTCAAAACCGATCTTGCAGAAGCGCCGCGTCGGCGCATGCGGCGACTGATAGTGGAGTGAAATAAAGCAGTTGCAACCATAAGAAACAGTTCATAAGTTCGCCTCGTCCTTGGCATTTGGAACGACGGCACTCGATGATGAAGCCGCTTGATGCAACCGCCGGCAATTCTCCGCAAATGACGTCCGCAGGGACGGACGTCCGCCCGAGCCTCGGCATCTGGGCCTGCTCGGCGCTCGTCGTCGGGAATATCATCGGCTCCGGTTTCTACCTGTCGCCTGCAGCGCTCGCCCCCTATGGCGCCGCAGCGCTCGTGGGCTGGGTCGGCATGGCCATTGCCGCCATGTGCCTCGGGCTGGTCTTTGCGCGGCTTGCCAGCGTCAGGCCCGCGACCGGCGGCCCCTACGCCTACAGCCGCATGGCTTTCGGACCGTTTGCCGGCTTCCTCGTCGCCTGGGCCTACTGGATATCGATCTGGGCGTCGCTGCTGGCGATCGCCATGGCCTTCGCCGGATATCTCGGCGTCTTTTTCCCGAACCTTCAGCATGTGCCAGGCGGGTTCACCGCGGTTTCGCTTGCCGCCATGTGGCTGGTCGCTGCCATCAACATGTTCGGCGTCAAGAGCGCCGGCCGCTTCCAGATCGTCACCGTCGGGCTGAAGCTCGTTCCCTTCATCGCCATCGCCCTTCTCGGCCTCTTCTGGATCGAGCCGCAGAACCTCACACCCGTCAACCCGAGCGGGCTTTCCGTCCTGGGGCTGATCTCGGCCACTGCCCCGCTGACGATGTTCGCCTTTCTCGGCATCGAGTCTGCGACCGTCCCGGCCGGCGATGTCGACGATCCGAAGCGCACGATCCCGCGGGCGACGGTGCTCGGCACGCTCTGCTGCGGCCTGGTTTTCATCCTCGGCACGCTCGTGGTGATGGGCACGGTTCCGCGCGAGGCGCTTGCCCGTTCTGCCGCCCCCTTTTCCGATGCGGCCTTCATGATGTGGGGCTGGTGGGGGAGCACGCTCGTGGCTGCCGCGGTCGTGCTTTCGTCGATCGGCGCGCTCAACGGCTGGACGCTGCTGATGGCGCAGGTGCCGATGGCGGCGGCGCGCGACGGCCTGTTCCCGCCGGTTTTCGGCCGCCTGTCGAGCCGCGGCGCCCCTCAGTGGGGCATCGTCGTGTCGATGCTGCTCGCCTCGGCACTGCTGGTGCTGCAGACCTCGGGCGTCTCCGGGCTGATGGCTGTTTATCGCTTCGCCGTCGATCTTTCGACCACGGCGGCCATGGTGCCCTACGTCTTCTGCAGTCTCGTCGAGGGCGCGCTTTTCCTGGCGCTCGCGCGTCCGCGCGACGCGGAATGGGCCGGCATCCGCATCGGCCCTTACAAGCCCTATGCGCTGGTCGCTTTCGTCTTTTCCCTTTGGACGGTCTACGGCAGCGGACCTCAGGCGGGCCTCTGGTGCCTGCTGCTGCTGCTCGTGGCACTGCCCGTTTACCTGTCAGTCGAGAGGAAGGAGCCGTCCAAAGGCTGACGCCAGAACAATACCCCCACCTGCACCTAGCACCGAACTAGAGAGAGGATTGGATATGAGCACGTTGAACAGGGGTCACCGCCGTCTCGGCATGAAAGCACTCGTTCTTGACGACGAGATCAGCGAGGAAAGTGCTGCCGGCCGCGCCGTTCGCTCGCTGATCGCGGAACTCGAGCGCCGCCAGATCGAGGTGGTGACCGCCGAAAGCGCCGACGACGGTATCGCCGTGATCAGGTCCGATCCCGCTCTCCAATGCGTGCTGGTCGACTGGGACCTCGGACCGGACGGTCACGAACAATCGATCGGCGTCGTCGAGGCGCTGCGCAAGCGCAACGGCACCGTTCCGCTGCTGCTGCTTGCCGACCGCAGCGTCGCCTCGTCGGTGCCCGCCGACATCATGGCGAAGGTCGACGACTTCGTCTGGATGCTCGAAGACACGATGGACTTCGTCGGCGGGCGCATCCAGGCGGCAATCGAGCGCTATCGTTCCACCGTGCTGCCGCCGATGTTCAAGGCGCTCGCCCAGTTTTCGCAGGTGCACGAATACTCCTGGCACACGCCAGGACATACCGGCGGCACGGGTTTTCTCAAATCCCCACCCGGACGCGCCTTCTTCGAGTTCTTCGGTGAACCGCTGCTGCGCTCGGACCTGTCGATTTCCGTCGGCGAGCTCGGATCGCTGCTCGACCATTCCGGGCCGATCGGCGCCAGTGAAAAATATGCCGCGCGCGTCTTCGGCTCGCACCGCAGCTACCACGTCACCAATGGTTCCTCGACCTCCAACCGCGTCATCCTGATGGCGAGCGTCAGCCGCGATCAGATCGCGCTCTGCGACCGCAATTGCCACAAGTCGGCCGAGCACGCGATGACGATGTCCGGTGCCGTGCCGACCTACCTGGTGCCGACCCGGAACCACTACGGCATCATCGGCCCGATCCCGCCGGAGCGCCTGACGGCGGCCGCCATCCGCAAGACGATCGACGACAACCCGCTCACAGCCGACCTCAAGGACCGCGAACCGAAACACGCCATCATCACCAACTCCACCTATGACGGGCTTTGCTACAACGTCACCCGGGTCGAGGAACTGCTCGGCGCCAGCGTCGACCGGCTGCACTTCGACGAAGCCTGGTACGGCTACGCCCGCTTCAACCCGATCTACCGCGATCGCCACGCCATGCATGGCGACCCGAAGGCGCATACGGCGAACAAGCCGACCGTCTTTGCCACCCAGTCGACCCACAAGCTGCTGGCTGCCCTTTCGCAAGCGTCCTTCATCCATGTGCGCGACGGCCGCAAGCCGATCCCGCATGGCATCTTCAACGAGACGTTCATGATGCATGCCTCGACCTCGCCGAACTACGCGATCATCGCCTCGAACGATGTTTCAGCGGCGATGATGGACGGGCCGGGAGGCGCGGCCCTCACCAACGAGTCGATCGAGGAAGCGGTCGCCTTCCGCCTGATGATGTCGCGGCTCGCCAACGACGCGGCCGAACGCGGCGACTGGTTCTTCGATTGCTGGCAGCCGGACACGGTGCGCGACCCGAAGACCGGCCGCACCAGCCCCTTCCACGAAGCCTCGCCGGAATCGCTTGCGACCGACCCGTCCTGCTGGGTGCTGAAGCCGGGAGCCGCATGGCACGGGTTCGGCGAGATCGAGGACGGCTATTGCATGCTCGACCCGATCAAGGTCTCGATCGTCACGCCGGGCGTGGCACCCGGCGGCGGGCTGATGCCGGTCGGCATCCCCTCGAGCCTCGTCACCGCCTATCTCGATGCCCGCGGCATCGTCGTCGAGAAGACGACCGACTTCACCATCCTGTTCCTCTTCTCGCTCGGCATCACCAAGGGGAAATGGGGTTCGCTCGTCAGCGCGCTTTGCGACTTCAAGCGCGACTACGACGCCAACCTCACCCTGGAAGTGGCGATCCCGTCGCTGATCGAGGACCACCCGGAGCGCTACGCCGGCATGGGCCTCAAGGATCTTGCCGACACGATGTTCTCGGCGATGGACCAGTTGAAGACCACGGCCTCCATGGCTGCCGGTTTCTCCGTGCTGCCGCATCCGGACCTGAGCCCGGTGCGCGCCTATGAGCGGCTGGTGCGCGGCGAGGTGGAACAGGTAACGCTCGACCATCTGGCCGGCCGCACGGTCGCGACCGGCGTCGTGCCCTATCCGCCGGGCATTCCGCTGCTGATGCCGGGCGAAAACGCCGGCCCCGCCGATGGTCCGGTTCTCGGTTATCTCAAGGCGCTCGAGGCCTATGACCTCCGGTTCCCCGGTTTCACCCATGACACGCACGGGGTGGAGGTCGAGGACGGCCTTTACCGCGTCTATGTCTTGACCCGTTGAACCGGCTTCAGGAGCGACGAACATGGCTGCTGTCGATAGTGCTTCCAAACCCACATCCGCGGGCGTCGCGGAATCCGCCAAGATCGGCCTCGTGCCCGCGACCTTGATGGTCGCGGGCAACATGATGGGCTCCGGCGTCTTCATGCTGCCGGCGAACCTTGCCGCGGTCGGATCCATCGCCGTCTTCGGATGGCTGATCACCATTGCCGGCGCCATCGCGCTGGCGCTGACCTTCGCCAAGCTGGCCGCGATCGACCCCGCCGCCGGCGGGCCCTACGCCTATACGCGCAAGGCCTTCGGCGACTACATGGGTTACCAGACCAACCTCATCTACTGGCTCGCCAACGTCGTCGGCAATGTCGGCCTGGCGGTCGCCGGTCTCGGTTACCTCACCGCCTTCTTTCCGATGCTGCGCGACCCTCTCGTGTCGGCGCTGGCGCAGGTGGCGCTGATCTGGTTCTTCACCTATGCCAACATCCTCGGGCCGAACGTCGTCGGCAGGCTGCAGTCCTTCACCACCTCCTTCGCGCTGGTGCCGATCCTCGGCATGGCGATCTTCGGCTGGTTCTGGTTCTCGCCGGCGACCTTCTCCGAAGGGTGGAACGTGTCGGGCAAGGACAGCTGGGCAGCGATCATGGCAACGCTCAACTTCACCCTCTGGGCCTTCATCGGGGTCGAAAGCGCCTCGGTCTCGGCGGGCGTCGTGCGTGACCCGCAGCGCAACGTGCCGATCGCCACCGTTGGCGGCGTCATTCTCGCCGCCGTCGCCTATATCCTGTCGTCGACCGTCATCATGGGCATGATCCCGAACAAGGAGCTGATCGCTTCCTCGGCGCCCTTTGCCGATGCCGCGCGCCTGGCGCTCGGCGATACGGCCGGTGCCGTCGTTGCGATCTGCGCAGCCCTCGGCTGCCTAGGCTCACTTGCCGGCTGGACGCTGCTCGTCGGCCAGACCGCCAAGGCTGCGGCCGATGACGGGCTCTTCGGCTCGATCTTCGCCAAGGTCAACTCCAAGGGCGTTCCCTCGGCCGGCCTTGCGATCGTCGCGGTGATCATGACGGTTCAGGTCTTTGCGACGATGTCGCCGACGGCAAGCGAACAGTTCGGCAAGATCGCCTCGATCGCGGTGATCATGACGCTTCTGCCCTATATCTACTCGGCAATCTCCATCAAGGTGCTCGGCTACAAGAAGATGCCGGCAAGCACCTACAACTGGTACGTCATCATTGGCTTGGCGGCGGCGATCTACAGCCTGGTGGCCCTCATCGGGTCGGATGGCGAACAGACGCGCTGGTCGCTGATCTTCGTGATCTCGACGATTGTGTTCTACTCGGCGGCGATCACCCGCAAGCGCGAGATCGACGAGAAGCACATCGATCCGGGCGGCCATGCCCCGACCTGGATCCGCTATGTCACGGTCAGCGTAACGGTTGCAGCGCTCGTTGCGCTGTTCTGGGTCTCGGTCGGCCGTCACCGCGCCGAGACGCTGCGCACCCGTTCCCCGGTTCCGCCGGTGGAAAGCACCGTCCAGCCTGCGCCCGGTTCGCCGGCGGCGGTGCTGCCGGCGGAGAGCCAGCCGGCACAATAGCCGAACACGAGGGCGGTGGAGCAGACCCACCGCTCTTTCTGACCTTCGACCAATCTCGCGGGGTCGCTGGGCGTAGTGACGCGCAAAAGCTTGTTGACGGCATCCATCACGGGCGCAACGGACCGCGCGTCGAGACACCGGACGATCCCGAAACCGCGTGCCGTCACGATCAGCAAGCTCGACAGACCATTCCCTGCCATGCGATCAACAGTTCGACACGAAATACGGCAACTGCCGTATTTCGCCTACCGGTTGCAAAGGATAGTTTTGCGCGGCCCGCGTCGTGAATTCCATGTCCTTTCAACGTCTTGCGCCCCCCGCGCCACGTCGCCGGCCCACGGGGACCTGCCTTGAAGAAGAACTGCCGTACCGCCATCCACCTCGCCACGCTCCTGCTGTCGTCCGCATTGTCGCAATTTGCGCTCGCACAGGATGTCGGCGACCCCAGTGATCCCGAGACCTGGCGCACGCCCGAATTCAAGGCGCAGTGGGGGCTTGCGGCAATACACGCCGAGTATGCCTACATGCTGGGCTACGACGGCAGCGGCATCAAGGTCGGCGTGGTCGACAGCGGCCTCGACATCACGCATCCGGAATTTGCCGGGCGTTATGCGGAAGGCATTACCTTCAACCCGGACAAGCCGTGGAATTCGGTCGCCGAGGGTCACGGCACCATGGTTTCGTCTGTCATTGCCGCCAATCGCGACGGGGTCGGCATGCATGGTATCGCTCCTGGCGCAACCATCGTCGCCGTGGGGGCGTCGGACAGGCCGGGCTATGTCGATTTCGATGCGACCAATTACGGCATCCGGGCGCTGGTAGATCAGGGCGTACGGATCATCAACAACAGCTATGGCGGTGGGTTCGCAGGCGAATTGTCTGCCGAACAGTTCGAAGCAGAAATGCCGGGCAATCTCGCCACCTATCGCTATGCGGTATCTGAGGGGGCGCTACTGATCTTCGCAAGCGGTAATGCGGGCGGAACAGAGTCTTCGTTGTTGGCGGGCGCGCCATACCTGTTTCCAGAACTGGAGCCAGGGTTTCTGGCCGTCGCTGCAACCAGCCCCTCGCGCATAGCCAATTGGTCAAACCGATGCGGCGTCAGCATGAATTGGTGCCTCGCGGCACCTGGGGGCGACGATGTCGATCGATGGGACGAAGAGAAAGGCGAATGGGTATGGGCCAACCCGGAAAACAACATCATGGTTGCAACGCCCGGCGGCGGCTACTCAAGAGAAACCGGCACGTCGCTTGCGGCCCCTTTCGTTGCGGGCACGGCAGCCTTGGTTGCACAGGCTTTTCCTTACATGACGATGCACCAGGTGCGGCAGGTCTTGCTGGGGACGGCGACCGACTCCGGTGATCCGGGCGTTGACGCAATCTTCGGCTATGGCCTCGTCAGCGCCGGCAGAGCGGTGCGTGGTCCGGGCAAGTTCGACTGGGGCGATTTTCACGCGGACGTCCCCGACGGGCAGAGCAGTTGGTCGAACGACATCACGGGACAAGGTGGCCTGATCAAATCAGGCGATGGCGTGCTGATGCTGCACGGGAACAGCACATATGGCGGCGATACGCGCATCGATGGCGGCATTCTGG
Source organism: Ensifer sp. KUDG1 (assembly GCF_050434285.1). Classification (NCBI taxonomy): domain Bacteria; kingdom Pseudomonadati; phylum Pseudomonadota; class Alphaproteobacteria; order Hyphomicrobiales; family Rhizobiaceae; genus Ensifer; species Ensifer sp. KUDG1. Next base: position 219,421 of record NZ_JBNDIG010000011.1, on the reverse strand, counting down.
CACTTTCCGGCAGCATCGCCTCCAACACCGCTGTCGATCAAACCGGCACGCTTTCGGGCGACGGCATCATCCGCGGCAACATCGACAATGGCGGTGCGATCTATCCCGGCTGGGGCGGGCAAGGCGGCGCTCTGACCGTGAACGGCAACTATCGCCAGTCAAGCGACGCCTGGTTCCTCGTCAATCTCGACGCCCCCGACGGGACCAGCCGGCTCGATGTCACCGGCACGGCGGACATCGCCGGTATGGTGGATGTCAGGGTCAGGCCAGAAAACTACCGGGGTGATGGCCGCCACACCATCCTTTCCGCAGCGGGCGGCGTCAGCGGGCGTTTCGAGGATGACTGTGGCTGCTACGCGTTCCTCGATCTCTCACTGGCCTACGACCCGACCACCGTCTATCTCGACGTCGCCCGCAACGGCGTGGCCTTTGCGGACCTTGCGACAACCCGCAACGGAGCATCAGCGGCTCGAGCGATCGAGCGCCTCGGCCTCGGCCGATCCCTGCATGATCTCGCGGTGACCCTTGATGCCGGCACCGCCTCCGATCTTTTCGGTCAGCTGCCTGGCGAAGTCTACGGCTCGACCGTGACAGGCCTGATCGAAAACAGCCAGGTCATCGGCAACCAGATGAACGACCGGCTACGCTCAGCCTTCGAAACGGTCGGCGCGAAGGCACGGCCGATCGTGGCCACCGATGGCCTCACGACCGGGTCGATCGCCGCAGCGGGGCAGCCGGGGGCCTGGGGCTCGGCCTTCGGCGCCTGGGGCAATACGGATGGCGACGGCAACGCCGCCGCGCTATCGCGTTCCACCGGCGGCTTCGTCGCCGGTCTCGACGGCCTCGTCAACGATGACTGGAGGCTCGGCTTCCTCGCCGGCTACAGTTCGTCGAGCTTCAAGGTGGACGACCGCCGTTCGTCCGCCTCCAGCGACAACTATCATCTCGGTGTCTATGGCGGCACGCAGTGGGGCGCCCTGTCGTTCCGCTCGGGCCTTGCCTATACCTGGAGCGATATCGACAGCAGCCGCAATGTGATCTCGCCGGCGCTGGTCGACAGCCTGACCGCCGATTACCGCGCCGGCACCACCCAGGTGTTCGGCGAACTCGGCTATGACATGCAAGCGAGCGGTCTCTCCTTCGAGCCCTTTGCCAATCTGGCCTATGTCAACGTGCATACGGACGGCTTCACAGAGAAGGGTGGTGCAGCGGCCCTGTCTGTGCGCGGCGGCTCCGACGACATGACCTTCACCACGCTCGGCCTGCGGCTCGCCACCGAATTCGACCTTGGAACGGCAAAAGCTACGGCCCGCGGCCTCATCGGTTGGCGACACGCCTATGGCGACGTTGTGCCGTCGGTCGTTCAAGCGTTTTCCGGCAGTGACGCCTTTTCCGTCGCCGGCGCACCGATTGCGCGCGACAGCGCCCTCATCGAGGCCGGTTTCGACCTTGCGGTTACACCGGCGGCAACGCTTGGCATCTCCTATCAGGGGCAGATCGCTTCGACCGCTCACGATCACGGCGTGCGGGCCGATCTCGCCATCAAGTTCTAGAGCATGTCGTAGTCGCAAAAGTGCCCAGCGGTCTTGCGACTACGACGTGCGACAAGTCGATCACCTAAGCGCACGAAGCGAATCTGAAAAATCGCGACGCGCTTTAGTTCGCCGGCCACGTCGTTCACGAAGCGATCTGCTCGGGCGCCGGCATCAGGTTTCGCGAATGGCTTGGCGGTGCGCCCATGATCTTGCGGAAGGCGCGGCTGAAGGACGCCTCGGAATCATAGCCGAGACGGTTGGCGACATGGGCGACGCGCTTTCCTTCGCGCAGCCACTGATGCGCCTGGTGCATGCGCATCCGTGCCACATAGCGCGCCGGCGTCTCGCCGACGGTATCGGCGAAGCGCTGGGCGAAACCGGAGCGCGACGCGCCCATGAGCTTTGCCAGTTCCGGCACCGTCCAGTCCTTCGTCGGGTCGAGATGGATGGCGGCGAGCACCCGGCCGACCTCCGGGTGGCGCACGGCGGCAAGCCAGCCGGTCGCCGTGCCGCAGCCATGCTCCACCCAGGCGCGGATGATGGTCGCGGTCAGCACGTCGGCAAGCCGCGCCAGGATGCCGCCGGAGCCGACGCGTTGCATCGCCGCCTCACGCGTCATGGTATCGAGCAGCGACGGGATCGACGGCTCGCTTGAGGCAAGGTCGCTGGTGCGCATGACCGACGGCATGAGCTGCAGGAGCGGATGGAGCCGGTCGACGTTGAACTGCATCACCGCGAAGAACAGCAGGTTCTGGGTATCGGAATTGGGGCATTGCACGTCGACGATGCCGTCGCAAAGCTGCCGTTTCGGCAGGTCGTGGATCGAGATCGTCGGCAGGCCAGGCTTGCTGGCAAGCACATGCGCGTCGCCACGCGGCAAGAGCACGGCATCGCCCGGCGTCAGCTCCACCCAGGCGCCATCGGGGCTCTGAAGATGGGCCGAACCGGACGCGAGAAAGTGAAAACGCGCTGGTTCCTGCGCCGGATAGGCGGTTGCCCATGGCGCACAGGGCTGACAACGCCCATATTCCACTCCGTCTAACCTCAGGCCGCGCAGGATGTCGGTCAGCGCATCGGTCATGGGTCACTCCAGCTTTGGACAAACGGCACAGTGTTTTGGATTTTCTAGCATAGAAACTCCAGCAAGCCATGCATATTTTCATCTCAACTGCAATGGAGATAGAAATTATGGATGGCATCGTCGCAAGGCCTTCGGGCGAGGCGGATGAACAAGAAAAGCCGCTATGGGCGGCGGTCGTATCCCTGGCGCTCGGCGTTTTCGGCCTGGTCACGGCGGAATTTCTGCCGGCAAGCCTGCTGACGCCGATGTCGGCCGATCTCGGCGTTACCGTCGGCGCGGCCGGACAATCGGTGACGACCACGGCCGTCGTCGCTGCCATCGCCGGGCCGGCGATCGTCGTCTACACCGGTCGCTTCGACCGCCGCAACGTGCTGCTCACATTGACGGCGCTTCTCATCATTTCCAGCCTGATCGCCGGCTTCGCATCCAGCCTTCCGATGCTGCTTGTCGCGCGCTTCCTGCTCGGCATCGGCCTTGGCGGCTTCTGGGCCCTGTCGCTGGCGCTTGCCATGCGGCTCGTTCCCGGCCGGCTGATGCCGCGCGCCATGGCGATCGTGATGTCCGGCGTTTCGATCGCGACCGTCTGCGCGGCCCCGGTTGGCGCCTGGATCGGCGCGACGCTCGGCTGGCGCTACGCCTTCCTGCTTGCCGCCGCCGTCGGCATCGTCACCTTCATCGTCCAGGCGCTGACCGTTCCGCGCCTGCCGCCGAAGGGAACCACCGGGCTTAACACTATCCTCAACGTCTTGAGGCGGCCGGCGATCCGGCTTGGCCTCGCAACCATCCTGCTCGTCGTCACGGGTCACTTTGCCGGCTTCACCTATGTGCGCCCGTTCCTTGAACAGGTGCCGCAGTTCGGCGTCGAGGCGATCACCGCGATCCTGCTCGCCTTCGGCGTCGGCGGTTTCTTCGGCAACATTGCCGGCGGTTTCCTCGCCGAGCGCAGCACGCGACTGTCGATGATGTCGGCCGCCGCGGGCGTCGCCGCCACGACGCTGGTCCTGGCCCTGGCGGGCGCGCTGCCGGCCGTCGCGATTGTTGCCACCGCCGCCTGGGGCTTCGCCTTCGGCGCCCTGCCGGTCAGCGTCCAGTCGTTCCTGAGCCGGGCTGCCGGCGACGAGGCCGAAGGTGCGGGGGCCGCAACGCTCACCACCTTCCAGATCGCCATTTCGACCGGCGCAATCCTCGGCGGCCTGCTTGTCGAACTGCAGGGCCCGGCCGGCGTCTTCCTCTTTGCCGCCGTGGCCGCGATGCTCGGCACCTCGCTGGTGTCTGTGTATCGCGAGCGGGTTCTTCAACCGGCGGAGTAACAACAACCGCATCAGCTTGGTGCGGGAGTGGCAACTCGCACCTGCGCCTGCCGGGCTCATTGGGTCCGGCAGGCAAAGCAATTCTCAGCGCCGCGCAGCGACCAGGGGTCACGGCGGGCGCTGCACACAGCGAGCGTAGTGGGCTTGGTCGGAGACCACCCCCCTCTACCACGTCGCAAGGATCAATTCCCCGGAAGTCGTCGCTCCTTCCAGGCTGCTTTCGGTACTTCGCCACCGATCGCTATGCTGAAGGAGGTCACTTCGGTCGCATCTTCATTGACGACGCAATTGAAGTCGACGTCATACCAAGTCGATTTGTTCTGGTAGGCTCCACCGCTAGCGTCCATGCGGTTTTTGGCGATGAAGCCGCCCCTCGGTCCGAACGGCACCAATCCTTCGGGCGGGGTATCCGGCCGTTGGCTGCGGATCTGTTCCAGAGCCTCGAGATTGCACAGTTGCAGGATCCGCCTCTTGACCGGCAGGTTGATCAGGGCCTGCTTCACCCGCGGATCGGCAATCGACTTTGCAGAATAAAGTTCTTTTGCTTCGGTCAACTTGCTCGGAACGGGCTTGAGTTCGACCTTTGCCGCAGCATCGGCCGGCTTGGTTTTTGTGGTCCCTTCCGATTTGGCCGTCTGCGGCTTGGCGTCAGGCGTCTCTTTTGGTTCAGGCTTGGCTTCGGCCACCGTCGCCGCAGGCTTTTCATCCGCCTTCTGTGTGGCGCTGTCGGTGGATCTCGCAGGCACGGCAAGCGTTGACGGGGGCTTCGGCTCCTTGGCCGGTTCTTTTTTCTCGGTCGAAGGCGCCGTTGCCGGCTTATCCGCTGGCTTTGCCTTGTCGTCTACGGCCTTTGCCGGCTCGGAAGCCTCGGTCTTTTTCTCCGTCTCGCGCGCAGCCGGCGGAAGCTCTGCCTCCTTGTTGTCCTGCTTGGTCTTGGCCATCGCCGAGGCGAAGGATTGCGGCAGCTGTTGCGCCGACTTGGGTTGCGGCTTCGGGTCTGCCTTCGGCTGGGGCTTAGGCTTGGGTTGCGGTTTCGGCTGTTCAGCCTTCTTCTCTTCGCCCTTTTTCGGCGCCGCCTTCTTTTGCTCTGCCTGCTTCTGTTCGGCCTTCTTTGGTTCTTTTGCCTCCGCCGGCGGCGGAACGAGCTCGACGTTGACGGTCTGCTCCTTCGGTGGTTTCGGCAGCTCGAACGGCAGATCGTACAAAAGGAAAAGGGCTACGACGAGGTGCAGGGCGACCGACACCGGCGCGCCCCATCCCATCCGTTCCCGCCAATTTCCCGCAAAAAGCTGCATCGCCAAGGAGATAAACCAATCGACGGGCGGAACCTAGGAGCTTCCGCCGATCTCAACAAGAGGCATAGGCCTGCATATGCAGCCGGAGTTTTGCGCTGCAGCGTGCCGGTCATCGGTCGAAGGTGAATGCAATCCCCGCCTTCTGGGGTCATCGCCATCAACCGATGAGCTCTTGTCAAAAACGTTCCCGGCAAAAACGAGGCGGCGAAATCTGTTTCGGGTCCAGCGCTTATTTCGCACAATCATGCCTATTATATAATTTCTATAGATTTAATTTTTAAGCACGCCTCGAGCGGCTCTGGCCGGTGGCGCAATGACATTCTTTGGCTTTGGGGACCCTTATGCAGCGAACTTCCACTCACCGAAAACTTTTCACAAAAGCCTTTGCCGCGACGGCGGCGCTGGCGGCGGGCCTGATCGCTACCTCGGCGCTTGCCGGCGAAACGCTCGACAAGATCAAGGCGCGCGGCGTCATCAAGGTCGGCGTCGGCACCACGCCGGGCTTCTTCTCGCCCGACAGCAACGGCCGCTGGCAGGGCTTCTTCGTCGATTTCGGCCGCGCCATCGCCATCACCGTCTTCAACGATGCCGAGAAAGTCGAGTTCACCAATTCGTCGCCGCAGCAGCGTCTGCCGGCGCTGCAGTCTGGCGAGTTCGACATTCTGCTTTCGGGCGTCACCCAGACGGTGAGCCGCGCCTTCAAGCTTGGCTTCCACTTCGGCCCCGTCGTCTTCTACGACGGCCAGGGCCTGCTGGTGCGCAAGGACCTTGGCGTCGCCAAGGGCGAAGAACTCGACGGCGCGACGATCGGCGTCCAGAGCGGCACCACCGGCGAACTCAACATCGCCGATTTCTTCCGCAAGACCGGCAAGGCTTTCACGCCGGTCACGATCGAGGAGACCGGCGAGTTCCTGAAGGCGCTCGACAGTGGCCGCGTCGACGCACTCACTCAGGATGCGACCGACCTTGCCGCCAAGCGCACCCAGCTCTCCAAGCCCGACGACTACGTGCTTCTGCCGGAGCGCCTGTCAAAGGAGCCCTTGGCGCCGGCAATTCGCGCCGGTGACGACCAGTGGCTCGAAATCGTCAACTGGACCGTCTACGCAACGATCCAGGCGGAAGAGTTTGGCATCACCAAGGACAATGTCGATACCTTCCTCAAGAGCGAAGATCCGGCGATCAAGCGCTTCCTCGGTGTCGATCCGTCGCTCGGCGAAGCCATCGGTCTCGATCCGAAATTCGCCTACAACATCGTCAAGACCGTCGGCAACTACGGCGAGATCTTCGAGCGCAACGTCGGCAAGGGCACGCCGCTCAATTTCGAGCGCGGCTACAACCAGCCCTGGACGGCAGGCGGCCTGCTCTATTCGCCGCCGTTCCGTTGAGCCGGTTCATGGCATTTCCCATGACACGCCACATCCAACCGGGCCCTTCGGGGCCCGGACCCGTCTCGCGGCTCCTGTCGTGGATCGGGCCGCTGCCGTTGCAGCAAGGCCTGCTGTTTGTCGGCGTGCTGCTGCTCTTTGCGTTTCTCGGCCAGAACACCGCCGAGAGCATGCACCGCATGGGCCTGACGCCGGGCTTTGCCTTCCTCTCCCATCAGGCCAATTTCGAGATTGGCGAAAGCGTCCTTCCTTACGCAGCCGGCGACAGCTACGCCCGGGCGCTGGCCGCCGGCATCGCCAATACGGTCAAGGTCGCGCTCGTCGGCTGCCTGCTTGCAACCGTGCTCGGTGTCACGCTCGGCATTATCAGGCTCTCGGGCAATCTGCTGCTCGCGACCTTCGTGCATGGCTATGTCGAGCTTCTGCGCAACACCCCATTGTTGCTGCAACTGTTCCTCTGGAGCGCGATCATCCGCGCGCTGCCGCCACCGCGCGGCGCCTATACGTTCCTCGGCGGCGTCTATCTCAGCAATCGCGGCGTCTTCCTGCCCTCGCTTTCGATCGACGGTCTGGCGGCCGCTGTGTGGCTGCCCGCGCTGCTCCTGACCGCCTTCGCCGCACTCGTCATTTCCAGGCGCCTGCTGGCGGGCGCAACGTTCTATCTGCCGAAAACCGCCGGAACTGTGCTCGGCGCGCTGGCAATCTTCTATCTCGTGCTCACCTCCCTCGGCTTCAGCGCCTCGGTCGACGTGCCCGCCAAGGGCGGCTTCAACATTCGCGGCGGCCTGTCGCTGACACCGGAATTCGCCGCGCTGCTGATCGGCCTCGTCGTCAATGCATCCGCCTCGATTTCCGAGATCGTGCGCAGCGGCATCCAGTCGGTGGCGTCGGGTCAATGGGAAGCCGCCCGCGCCCTCGGGCTGAAACCGGCGCAGATCATGCGCCTCGTCGTGCTGCCGCAGGCGCTTCGCGTGATCACGCCGCTGATGATCTCGAGCTTTCTCGATCTGACGAAGAACTCGAGCCTCGCGGTCGCGATCGGCTATCCGGATCTCGTCAGCGTCGCCAACACCACGGCCAACACCACCGGTCAGGCGCTCGAAGCGATCATCCTCATCGGCGCCGTCTACCTGACCATCAGCCTTTCGGTTTCGGCCCTGATGAACCTCTACAACCGGCGCGTGGTTCTGCGCGGAGAAGGAAAACAATGAGCCAGATCGAACTTGCGCCGCCGGTTGCACCCGACTGGCACCGCTGGCGCGAAGGCCTCTTCAGTGGCTGGGCCAATGGCCTCGTCACGCTGGCAACACTCGCCGCGCTCCTCTGGCTTGCTCTTCCCTTTGTCCGTTGGGCCGTCATCGACGCCGTCTGGACCGGCACGGCGGCCGATTGCGCCGCGGAAGGCACTGGCGCCTGCTGGGCCTTTGTCGGCGCCAAGTTTCGGTTCATGCTCTTCGCCTTCTTCCCGCCGCCGCTACAATGGCGCCCCGTGCTGGTGATCGTCCTGATCGCTGCGCTGCTGACGGTCTCCGCCCTTCCCCGCTTCTGGAGCTTCCGCCTGGTGCCGATCTGGTTGTTGGCGCTTCTCGGCATCTGGCTGCTGATGGCGGGCGCGGCCGGACTGCAGCCGGTCTCGACCAATCATTGGGGCGGACTGCCGATCACCCTCACCGTCTCGATCGCCGGCCTCGCCTTCGCCTTCCCGATCGCGCTGCTGCTGACCCTTGCCCGCCAGTCGGACATGGGCATCGTTCGGTCCCTGGCCATCGCCTTCATCGAAGTGCTGCGCGGCGTGCCGATGATCGCCGTTCTCTACGTGGCGATGCTGATCGTGCCGATGGCGCTGCCGAGCGGCGCGGCCATCGACAAGCTGCTGCGCGCACAGATCGGCGTCACGCTGTTCTTCTCCGCCTATCTCGCCGAGATCATCCGCGCCGGATTGCAGGTGATCCCGGTGGGTCAGAAGGAGGCGGCCCTGTCGCTTGGCCTCGGCCGGATCCAGATGCTCCGGCTGGTGGTGCTGCCGCAGGCGCTGCGGGCGGTTATCCCGGCCATCGTCAACCTGTCGATCGGCATCGTGCTCAACACCTCGCTGCTGGCCGTCATCGGCATCTACGATCTGCTGAATGCCGCCAAGACCTCGGCCACCGACCCCGCCTGGCTCGGCTTTTACAGCGAGGCCTATATCTTCGCGGCACTCGTCTATTTCGCCATCTGCTTTTCCGGTTCGCGCTACAGCCTCTGGCTGGAGAGGAAGCTCAACAGTGGCCATCGCCGATAGCCGCATCCGACGGGGGTTGCGTGCCACGCGCGGCCGGGCCAAGAGTGCGCCGAAGCGAAATCTGTGACCGGGCAAAGCGCATGGGACAAAAAAACATCGCCGTCATTGGCGGCGGACCGAGCGGCTTGATGGCCGCCGAGGTGCTGTCCGAGCGCGGCCACGCGGTCACCGTCTATGACAGCATGCCGACGGCGGCGCGCAAGTTCCTGCTCGCCGGCAAGTCGGGTCTGAACATCACCCATTCCGAGCCCTATGCCGCCTTTGCCGAGCGCTTCGGCGATGCCTCACCGCGACTGCGCGCGGCGCTGGACGCGTTCACGCCGGATGACATCAGGCGTTGGGCAAAGACGCTCGGCACGGAAACCTTCGTCGGCTCCTCGGGCCGCGTCTTCCCAGAGGTGATGAAGGCGTCGCCGCTGTTGCGCGCCTGGCTCAAGTCGCTGGAAGGTCGGGGCGTTCGCATCCTGACGCGGCACCGCTGGACAGGTTTTGAGGGCAACGCGCTTGCGTTCGATACTCCCGACGGCAAGGCGCTTGTCAGCGCCGATGCGACCCTGCTTGCGCTCGGCGGCGCCAGCTATCCGCGTCTCGGGTCGGATGCCGCCTGGGTTTCCTGGCTGGAACAGAGGGACGTGTCTGTCGCCAAATTTCAGCCTGCCAATTGCGGCTTCGACATCGACTGGAGCGAGACCTTCCGCGAGCGTTTCGCCGGCGCGGCGCTGAAGGGCGTCACCGCGACGTCGGAAGCGGGCACCGTCCCGGGCGAATTCGTCGTCAGCAGCACCGGCATCGAAGGCAGCCTCGTCTATGCACACACCACCGCGCTTCGGGACCGACTGTCCGGCGGGGAACCGGCCGAGCTGGTGGTCGACCTGACCCCGGGACGTATCGTCGGGAAATTGGCAAAAGACCTTGGCCGCTTCGACACCAAGACCAGCTTTTCCAACCGCTTGCGCAAGGGGGCCGGGCTCGAAGGGGTGAAAGCGGCGCTGCTGCGTGAGGTTTCGCCTGATGCCGCGCGCTTGCCGCCTCCAGAACTTGCGGCCTTGATCAAGGCGTTGCCGATCCCGCTCGTCCGCCCACGCCCGATCGCGGAGGCCATCTCGTCCGCCGGCGGCATCGCCTGGGCCGCGATCGATGATGACTACATGCTGAAGGCGCTGCCAGGCACCTTCGTCGCCGGCGAAATGATCGACTGGGAGGCGCCGACCGGGGGCTATCTGCTGACCGCCTGCTTTGCCACGGGCCGTGCGGCGGCTCGCGGGCTCGATCACTGGCTTAACCGGCCGGCATAAAAAATTGCCGCGCCCTTGACGGGCGCGGCAACGGTTTCAAGTGGCGTCAAAGCCTTACTGGTCGTTCAGCACCAGCCCCTTGGTCAGCTCCAGCGCCTGGCGCTCGAAAAGACCGCGGTAGATGCCGCCGTCGAGGCGGATCAGCGCGTCGTGCGTGCCTTCCTCGGCGATCCGGCCGTGGTCGAAAACCAGCAACCGGTCGAGCGCCCGGACCGTCGAGAGCCGATGCGCGATGACAAGCGTCGTGCGCCCGAGCATCAGCCGCTCCATCGCCTGCTGGATCAGCACTTCCGATTCCGAATCGAGGCTCGACGTCGCCTCGTCGAGGATCAGGATCGGTGCGTCCGCCAGGAACGCGCGGGCAATGGCGATGCGCTGGCGCTCGCCGCCCGAGAGCTTGACCCCGCGTTCGCCCACCAGCGTGCCATAGCCTTTCGGCAGAGCCGTGATGAAGTCGTGGGCGCTTGCAAGCTTCGCCGCCTTCTCGATCTCGCTCTGCGTGGCCTCCGGCCGCGCATAGGCGATGTTCTCCGACAGAGAGCGATGGAACAGGATCGGCTCTTGCTGGACGATCGCGATCTGCTGGCGCAGCGACGTCTGCGTCACCGATGCGATGTCCTGGCCATCGATCCGGATCTCCCCGGCTTTCAGGTCGTGCAGGCGCTGGATCAGCTTGACGAAGGTCGTCTTGCCCGAACCGGAATGCCCGACGAGGCCGACACGCTCGCCCTCCCGGATCGTCACCGAGAACCGGTCGTAGAGCGGCTTGCGGTGCGCACCGTAGTGGAAGGTCACATCCTTGAACTCGATGCGGCCGTCGGTGATCCGGATCGGCTTGGCATCCGCCTTGTCGTCGATGCCGAGCGACTGGCCGTGGATGTCGACAAGCTCCTCCATGTCGTTGATCGAGCGCTGCAGGTTGCGGATGTGCTGCCCGACTTCACGCAGGTAACCCTGCAGGATGAAGAACGAGGTGAGCACGAAGGTGATATCGCCGGCCGTCGCCTGGCCCTTCGACCAGAGGAACAACGCAAAACCAATCACCGCCGCGCGCAGGATGAGCAGCATGGCGCCCTGCGACGTGCCGTTGGTCGTGCCGCGGATCCAGGTGCGGCGCGTGCGGTCACGCCATTTGGCGAGCACCTTGGCAAGACGTGCGTCCTCGCGGCTTTCGCCACCAAAACCCTTCACGACGATGTTGCAGCTCACGGCATCGGCGAGCGCCCCGCCGAGCTTGGTGTCCCACCGGTTAGCAAGGCTTGCCATCGGCGCGACATAGCCGAGCGACAGCACGATCGTCATCAGGATGAAGACGATCGACCCGATACCGATGATGACGCCCATCATCGGCCAATAGAACGACATCAGGATTGTCGATCCGACCAGCATCACGACGGACGGAAACAGGGCGACGAGCAAGGTGTCGTTCAGCAGATCGAGCGCCCACATGCCGCGCGTCACCTTGCGCACCGTCGATCCGGCAAAGCTGTTGGCATGCCAGTCGGTCGAGAAGCGCTGGATGCGATAAAACGCCGCCGATGCGATGTCGGTCATCATCTTGAGCGTCAGATCGGTGACCCCCAGGAAGGTGAAGTGCCTGAGGATGATCGCGCCGAGCGACAGCGCCATCAGCATCCAGAAGGCGGCAAGCGCCGCATCCCAGGCAAGCTGATCGGTCGCCACGCCGGAAACGACGGCGTCCACGAGCCGGCCCGAATAGAGCGGCGTCAGGACGTCGGCAAGCGTCGACAGGAGAACCATGCCGAGAATGACGCTGATGCGCAGCGGCTGCGCTTTCCAGTGCGACCAGGTGAATCCGAGAACGCTGCGGAACGCCCCGCCGCGCAGGTCAATACGAGTAAAAGCCATAACAATCGCCCGATGCGCGACGCATCGGCCTCAAACAAGATCAGAATGGAATATGCCGTTAAAAGGAACCCAGCTTCCGATGCGGCATCATTGGAGTGACCGTATCCTCAAGAGAGGAAGGGCCAAGGTCAGCGAAACGAAATCCGACCTGGAAAAGACGGAAAGGCGAAAATGCCCTTCCCGGCCCAGTTCAAGACTGCACGCCGCCCCGTAGGGAGAAAGAAAAAGCTGGCATCTTTTGAAACCTCCCTGATTGGTTGCCGGAAGACGAGCTATAGGCGAATCGCGCGCAACCGCCAAGTGCAGAAATCTTGCCATAGTGCCAATCGTCGCGGCTGCGACCTGTTTGCAACAGTCTCCGACATGCCTGCGGGGTTTACGGCGATGTGCTGTTCGTAGCAGAGTACGCCGCGATCGCCGACCGTGCATGGCACGAAACGGCGGCATCTTGGGGAGGGTCCGCGACAACCGGCACCGGCAATGACCGGACGGCGATGCGCGGTGGGAGTGAATTGACAAGGTTCCGGTTCGATATCGTCGCGGCCCTGCTGCCGCTGATCACCCTTGGCTTCATGGCGTTTGCAGGGACCGCGCGTGCTGTCGAGAAGCAGGAACTCGTGGTGGTCACCTCCTATCCGCCGTCCTTCTTCGAGCCCTTCCGCGCTGCGTTCGAACGCGCCAATGCCGACATGCGAGTGACGATCGTGCAGCGCAACACCGCGAGCGCCAGCCGCTTCGTCATCGAGAAGGCGGATGTGCCGGCCGACATCTTCTGGGCCTCGGCGGCCGATGCCTTCGAACTCCTGAAGCGCAACGGGAGCCTGCGTCCGATCGCGCCGCGCAACACCGGCGCACCGGATCATGTCTTCGGCTACCCGGTGAACGACCCCCAAGGCTATTATCTGGGCTTCGCGCTGTCGGGCTACGGCTTCGTCTACAATCCCGCCCATCTCGCGCGCAGCAAGCTGCCTGTGCCGGAGAACTGGCAGGATCTGCTGAACCCCGTCTATTCCGGCCAGATCGGCATCACCACGCCGTCCCGTTCGGGTACGACGCACCTGATCGTCGAGGCCTTGCTGCAAACCTACGGCTGGGAGAAAGGCTGGGCGATGCTGTCGCAGCTCGGCGGCAATCTCTCGACGGTAACCGCCCGCAGCTTCGGGGTGGCCTCCGGCGTGGCGCAGCGGCGCTTCAGCATCGGCATCACCATCGACTTCCTCGCCACCTCGCCGGATTTCGCCGGCGCCGGCAATGTCTTCGTCCTGCCGCCCGACACCGTGTTCGTACCGGCAAGCATCGGCATCCTCACCCGGGCGCGCAACGTGCCGGCAGCCGAACGCTTCGTCGATTTCGTGCTTTCGGAGGCTGGCCAGAAACTCCTGCTGTCGCCGGCAATCGCGCGCATCCCGGTCAATCCCGCGCTCAACGGCAGCCTGCTGCCACAGGAAGACGGCGAGCGCCTGCTGAAATCCGGCGGCTTCGACGCGGCGCTTTCGGCGCGCAGATACGGGCTCGTCAATCTGATTTTCGACGACTATATCGTGCGCCGCCGGGCAACCCTTGCCCGACTGTGGAAGAGGGCCGCGGATCTGGAGGCGATGAACATCGAAGACGCGCAACGGCTGAGCATGCTGGCCCGGGCGCGACGGCTGTTGGGCCAGCCCCCGCTTTCGGCAAGCGAAGTCGCTAATGTGGCGGGGGCCCTGCAAGGCGAATGGCCGCGTGGCGTTGCCCGCTCCCCTGCCCATGCGGAACTCGCGAGCCGCCTGCGCGCGCGGATCGAGCAGAACCTCAGCGAGACGGAACAGCTGCTGTCCTCGGCCGCGCGATCCGGCGGATCCGTCAATCTCCATCCGTGGCGGCAGTGACGATGGCGGTGCTCGAAACGACCGCCCGGCAGCCGCGCTGGCGCTTCGGTATCGGCGCCCGCCTCGTGCTTGCCTTCGTCGCGATCGTCGGGCTTGCCGTCGGCGCCTGCGTGGTTGGCTGGCTTTCCTATGAGCGGCTGTCGGGCGAACTGTCGCGCATGGCCGACGAGCAGATGCCGCAGCTCGCCTTCGCGTCGCGCCTCTCCAAGGCCGGGGCCGACATCGGCTCCGTGACGTCGGTGCTTGCCGGCGCCGAGAACCGTACCGAATACAACGAGATCCGCGCTGTCTACGCGACGCGCCTCCAGACCCTCCGCGCCCTGCTCGAAGAAAACACGGCGCAATCGAGCACGGCGGCGCTGCTGCCGCTCGCCGAGGCCATCGGCACCAACCTGAAAAAGATCGACCTTGCGGCCGGCAAGCGCTTCACGCTGCGCGAGGCGATGCGTTCGGACATCGACGAGCTTCGCTGGGTCCAGGCCGATCTTCTGGAAGAAGCCGACCCGTTGGTCGACGACATCCGCTTCAACATCGAGGCGGAAACCCGCAAGGGCCAGGGTGCGGCCGCGCTCGCCGAACAGCAGAAGAGCGAAGCGCTGCTGACCGTCGTCTCCCAGGCGAACCTTGCGACCGGTCTCATCGGGCGGCTCGTCAACGCCACGACCGAAGAGGAAATGCAGGAGACCAACGCCTTCCTCGGAGACAGCGCCGACGAACTGGCAAGCCGCACCCGCTCGCTCGACAGCTGGCCCGACAGCATCACCGTGCGGCAGCTTGCCGGGCGCATTCTCGACCAGTCCAACGCCTCGACGGGCATCCCCAATCGCAAGCGCTCGGAAATGCTGCAGGCCGGCACACTTGCCGAACTTGCCGGCGAAAACGGCCGGCTGGTCGAGGAGCTTGGCCGCAAGATCGAAACGGAGGTGGTGGCGATCGAGGCCAGCGCCGGGGACGCCGCGCGACGCGCGGCCGCGGCAATCGAAACCGGGCGCAGCCTGCTGCTCGCGATCGCCATCCTCTCGGTGCTGGTGGCAAGCGCCATCGGCTACTTCTACGTCCACCGCAACCTCATCGCCCGTATCCGCCTGCTGGCGACGGCCGCCGGCGCGATCAGCGCGGGCCGGCATTCCACGGCGATCCCGCCGCCCGAGGCCGACGAGCTCGGCGACCTCTCGCGTGCGCTGACCCTCTTTCGCCAGACCCGCGACGAGCTGATCCAGTCGGCAAAGCTCGCGGCCCTCGGCCAGATGGCGGCCGGCATCGGCCACGAACTCAACCAGCCGCTGGCCGCCCTTCGCGCACACATCCACAACGCCGCCACGCTGATCGGCCGCGGCAAGGGCGAACAGGCGGTCAACAACCTCGACAAGATGAAGGGGCTGACGGGACGCATGGCCGACCAAATCAGCCATATCCGCCGCTTTGCCCGGCGGCCGGACGCGCAGCTGCGGCCGGTCGATCTGACCGCAGCGGTGCGGGACGCGCTCAGCCTGCTCGAACATCGTTTCGAGGAGGAGAGCGTCGGGCTCGAGCTTTCGTTGCCGGAAGGCGGCCCGGCAATGGTCATGGCCGAACCGGTCCGGCTCGAGCAGGTCGCCGTCAATCTCGTCGGCAATGCGCTCGATGCGGTCTCCGACCGGCCGCTTCGGCGCGTGACTGTCAGCGTCGAAATGACCGGTGGCGCCGCCCGCCTGATCGTCGGCGATACCGGGCACGGCATCGCCGCGGATAACCTGCCGGCCGTGTTCGATCCGTTCTTCACCACCAAGCCGGTAGGCTCGGGGCTCGGCCTCGGCCTGTCGATCTCCTACAATATCGTCAAGGATTTCGGCGGTGATATCGCTGTCCTTGACACCGGCCCGACCGGCACACGATTCCTCGTATCCCTGAAAGGCCCGGAATGAGACCGGAAGCGGACATCATCCTGATCGACGACGACGCCAGCGTGCTTGAGGCCTGCTGCCAGGTGCTGGAATTGGAGGACTTCACCGTCGCCCCGCACGGTTCCGTCATCTCGGCGCTCGCCGGCCTGCGCGCCGACAGCGACACCGTGATCGTCTCGGATGTGCGCATGCCCGATCATGACGGCTTCGACCTGGTCGCCGCCGTGCGCAAGATCGATCCCGATATCCCGATCGTACTGATGTCCGGGCATGGCGACATCCCGATGGCGCTGCGCGCGATGCGCGAAGGCGCCTGGGACTTCCTCGAAAAGCCGGCCGATCCGGTCCACCTGATCGAGACCGTGCGCCGCGCCCGCGATCACCGGCGCCTGCTGCTCGAAAACCGGCGGCTGCGCCTCTCCGTCGACAAGGACGGCTGGGAAACGCGGCTGATCGGGCATTCCGCGCCGATGGTGACACTGCGCGAAAAACTGCAGCGCATTGCGGCGGCCAGTGCCGATGTGCTGATCATCGGCGATACCGGCACCGGCAAGGAAGTGACCGCAAGGGCGCTGCACGACTTCAGCGGCCGCAAGGGCCGTTTCGTCGCCGTCAACTGCGGAGCCATCCCCGAGACCATGCTCGAATCCGAGCTCTTCGGCCACGAGGCCGGCGCCTTTACCGGTGCGCGCGAAAAACGCATCGGCAAGATCGAATATGCCGATGGCGGCACGCTGTTTCTCGACGAGATCGAGTCGATGCCGCTCGCGGCCCAGGTGCGGCTGCTGCGTGTGCTGCAGGAGCGCGTGATCGAACGGCTCGGGTCGAACGTCGAACTGCCGGTCAACATTTGCGTGGTGGCAGCGACCAAGGCCGACCTGCACGAGGCCGCGCGACGGGGAGAATTCCGAGAAGACCTTGCCTATCGCCTCGACATCGCTCGGGTCGAACTGCCGCCGCTCGCGCGCCGTAAGGGCGATGTCGGCCTCCTGTTCCATCACTTCCTCGGCCTTGCCGCGAAGCGTCAGGGACGCACCCCACCGCCGGTGGGCGCGGATCTTCTGGCCGATCTCAACGCTCGCCCCTGGCCCGGCAACGTGCGCGAATTGCGCAATGTCGCTGAGCGCTTCGTGCTCGGGCTCGAAGAGCGCCCGGACACCGAAGCCGCGACGGCAGGCGGCGAGACGCTGGAAGCACAGATGGATCGGCTGGAGCGAACCATCCTCATCAACGGTCTCGCCAGGCATGAAGGCCGCGTGGGTGCGACCGCCGATGCGCTCGGGATCTCCCGCAAGACGCTCTATCTGAAGATGCGCAAGTTCGACATCGATGCCCGGGCCGATGGTGACGAGGGGTGATGTTACCCTTTTGACCCCGCCTCACCGGCCCCGATGTTACCTTTCTTACCCATTTCGATCTGAAACTGGCTGGTTTTCCGGGATTTTCGATCTGGCACGGGCCTTGCTCTCAAGAGGACAGCCGCCAAGCATTGGCGGTCTATTGGGAGGAGATACCTATGTTGAAAACCATCGCAGCAGCGATGCTGATGTCGGCTGCCTTCATCGTGACGGCCCACGCGCAAGACGGCGGCAAGGTGACGATCGTCACCTCGTTCTCCAAGGACGTGACCGACCCGTTCAAGGCCGGCTTCGAGGCCGCCAACCCCGGCTTCACCCTCGACGTCCAGAACAAGAGCACCAGCTCGGGCGTCAAGTACATCGACGAGACCAAGGTCAACAATCAGGTCGACCTGTTCTGGGCATCGGCCCCTGACGCCTTCGACAGCCTGAAGAGCAGGCAACTGCTCGCCAAGTTCACCCCGTCGGTGACGGGCCTGCCGGAAAAGGTCGGCTCCTATCCGGTCAACGATCCTGATGGTTTCTATTTCGGCTTTGCCGCATCGGGCTATGGCATCATGTCGAACGACCGTTACCTGGAAGCCAACAATCTGCCGAAGCCGGCCGAGTGGGGCGATCTCGCCAAGCCGGAATATTTCGACCACGTCGCCATCGCCGCGCCCTCGCGCTCCGGCACCACCCACCTGACGATCGAGACGATCCTGCAGGGCGAAGGCTGGGACAAGGGCTGGAGTACGCTGAAGGGCATCGGCGGCAACCTGCAGCAGGTGACCGAACGCTCCTTCGGCGTTCCGGATGCGGTCAACTCCGGCCAGACCGGCATCGGCATCGTCATCGACTTCTTCGCCTTCTCGGCCCAGGCGAGCGGCTTCCCGGTCAGCTTCGCCTATCCCTCGGTCACGACGGTCGTTCCGGCCAATATCGGCATCGTCGCCAATGCGCCGAACCAGGCCGGCGCTGAAGCCTTCGTCAACTACATCCTGTCGGAGAAGGGCCAGGAAGTGCTGCTCGAGCCGGCAATCCGTCGTCTGCCGATCAACCCGGCACTCTACGCCAAGGCGCCCGAAGGCTTCCCGAACCCCTTCAAGGATCCGCGCTTCCAGTCGATGATCACGTTTGACAGCGACGTTTCGAAGAAGCGCACGGATGTCGTCGACACGCTATTCGACCAGTTGATCTCTTTCCAGCTCGAAAACCTCAAGGGCGCCACCCAGGCGATCCATGCGGCCGAAAAGGCGCTTGCCGCCAACGAGCAGCCGGCCGCCCGCGCGCTTCTCGATGAGGCCAAGGCCCTGGTTGCCGCCATGCCGATCACGGCGGACGAGGCGGCGAGCAAGGAGACCCGTGACGCCTTTACCGGCGGCGAGGACAAGACCGCGCGCCAGGCGGAACTGGAACAGAAGTGGGCTGCCTTCGCGACGGAGAAGTATGCCGCCGCCAAGGCCAAGGCTGACGAAGCCCTGAACCTCGTCGACTAAGCGACGACAGCGACCGCCTGCCCATCCCGGCGGGCGGTCAAGCTCCCGCAAACATTCAAGCTTCGCCGACCCTGGCGCGCCTTTCGCGCCGGGCTGGCCGAACTCACTCCGGAGTCTGCCCCATGGCGCTCGTCGCTTCCGTTCCCATCAGGCCCGCCGCGGCCAAACCTGGCCAGATCCTGGCTGTCTCGGTGATCGCCCTGTTTCTCGCGATCTTCCTGGTCATCCCCGCCTGCACGGTCATCTACACCGCCTTCACCGAGAAGGGCACCGGTGCGCTGACCATCGTCAACTTCATCGACTTCTTCAACACCGACCTCTTCCGCCGGTCCTTCTTCAACTCCGTCTATGTGTCCGGGATGTCGGTCGTCTGGGCGAGCGCCATTGCGCTTCCGCTCGCGGTGCTGACGACCCGCTTCGACTTCCGCGGTTCGCTGATCATCCAGACGCTCGGCTTCGTGCCCTTGATCATGCCGCCCTTCGTCGGCGCGGTGGCCATGCAGCTTCTCTTCGGCCGCAACGGCACGGTGAACCTGCTTCTGAACGACTGGTTCGGCATCCGCATCCCGTTCATGGAGGGGCTGAACGGCGTCATCTTCGTGCAGTCGCTGCACTACTTCCCCTTCATCCTGATCAACCTGTCGACCAGCCTGCGCAACATCGACCGGTCGATGGAAGAGGCCGCCCAGAACCTCGGCTCCTCCGGCTTCCGCCTCTTCCGCCGCATCGTCTTCCCGCTCGCCATGCCCGGCTATCTCGCCGGCGCCTCGCTCGTCTTCGTCAAGGTGTTTGACGATCTGGCAACGCCGCTGCTGCTCAACGTCAAGGACATGCTGGCGCCGCAGGCCTATCTGCGCGTGACCTCGGTCGGGCTGACCGATCCCATGGGCTACGTCATCTCGGTCATCCTGATCGTCGTCTCGATCTTCGCCATGTGGCTCTCGGCGGTCGCCATGCGCGGCAAGGACTATTCGACGGTGCAGCGCGGCGGCGGTGGTCTTTCCAGGCGCAAGCTCAGCCGTGGCGAGAGCGTCATTGCCTATGGTGTCGTCGCGCTCATCCTGCTTCTGGTTCTGTCACCGCATATCGGCCTGCTGCTGCTCTCCTTTGCAACGGTCTGGTCGTTCAGCCCGATGCCCGACGCCTATACCGTCGCGCACTACGGCCGGGTCTTCGGCGAAAGCTCGCTCTACATCAAGAACACGCTAATCTACGCCAGCCTTGCCGGCCTGATCGACGTGGTCATCGGCGGCGCCATCGCCTATCTGGTGCTGCGCACGAAAGTCATCGGCCGCCGTTGGCTCGACTGGGCAGCAACCGCGGCACTTGCCATCCCCGGTGTCGTGCTCGGCATCGGCTATCTCAGAACCTTCTACGGCATCACGCTGCCTGACGGCACGCCGCTGGCGACCCTCTGGGTCATGGTGGTTCTGGCGCTCGCCATCCGCCGCCTGCCCTATGCGCTCAGGGCCTGCTACGCTGCCCTGCAGCAGGTATCGGAATCGCTCGAAGAGGCCGCCGAAAACCTCGGCGCGACCAAGCAGCGGACCATCCGCCGCATCGTCCTGCCGCTGATGACCGGCGGACTGCTCGCTGGTTTCGTCACCAGCTTCTCGACGGCCGCCGTCGAACTCTCGGCGACGCTGATGCTGATCCAGAGCAATTCGGACGCGCCGATCGCCTACGGGCTCTACGTCTTCATGCAATCGCCGGCCGGTCGCGGACCAGGTGCAGCCCTCGGCGTCATCGCCGTGATCATGGTCGCGCTCTGCACGCTTCTGTCCCACTACGTCATCGAGCGCCGCCAGAAGGCGCTGGGTACGGCCAAGTAATTCGGGAGGAAAAACAATGACAGTGAACATCAACAGCGCTGCACTCGCCGCCGGCCCCGCCAAGGCGATCAGCATCAGCGACGTCAATCTCTACTACGGCGCGCTTCACGTGCTGAAGGACATCAACCTTGAAATCCGGCCGGGCGAGTTCTTCGCCTTCCTCGGCCCATCCGGCTGCGGCAAGACCACGCTTCTGAGGCTGATCGCCGGCTTCAACAACGCCCGCCAGGGCAAGGTCGTGATCGGCGGCCAGGACGTGCTCGACATGCCCGCATGGAAGCGCGACATCGGCATGGTCTTCCAGTCCTATGCGCTCTGGCCGCACATGACGGTCGCCGCCAACGTCGCCTTCGGCCTCGAAGAGCGTCGGCTGCCGCGCGCGGAGATCGAAAGTCGCGTCCAGAAGGCGCTGGACCTCGTCGGCCTCAAGCACCTTGCCGACCGACGCCCGTCGCAGCTTTCGGGTGGTCAGCAGCAGCGCGTGGCGCTCGCCCGCACTATTGCGATCGAGCCGAAGGTGCTGTTGCTCGACGAGCCGCTGTCGAACCTCGACGCCAAGATGCGCGTCGAAGTCCGGCGCGAACTGCGTGAATTGCAGCAGCGGCTGCAACTGACGACGATCTTCGTCACCCACGACCAGGAGGAGGCCAACACGGTCTGCGACCGGATCGCCGTCTTCAACGAGGGCAGCATCCAGCAGGTGGGAACGCCGATGGGGCTCTACGAGAAACCGGCCAATCTGTTCGTCGCCAACTTCCTCGGCACGGCCAACATCCTTGACGGCAAGGTGGCAGGATCAGGCGCGTCCCGGAGCTTCGAAGTGGTTGGCGGCGGCTCCATCCCGATCCCGGCGGGCACCGACGTGCCGGCAGGCGCCAAACTCGTCTTCCGGCCGCAATATGCGACGATCGGCAGCCTCGAGCCCGGCGCCGTCGCGCTCGAAGGCATCATCGCGCATCGCGAATTCCTGGGCGCGACCGTGCGTTATGGCGTGAGGATCGGGGCTGCGACCGTGCTGATCGACGCGCCGTTCCATTCCGGCGACGCGCTTCTCGAACCCGGTGCGGCAACAACGCTCGGCCTCAAGCCGTCGTCGGCGCAATGGCTCGCCCATTAGAGCATGCGACGCGCGTCCGCCGATCTCGCCGGCGGACGCACCCCTCCTCCATTCAAGCAGCGCCATACCGCTGACACCCGAGTTCCGCATGAAAAAAGATCTTCCAAGCCTCATCCTCATCCGCCACGGCGAAACCCAATGGAACGTCGCCGGTCGACTGCAGGGCCGCAAGGACACGCCGCTGACGGCCAATGGCGTGCGCCAGGCGCTCGCCGTCGGCCTGCGCCTTGCCGAACGGATCGCCGAGGAGGACAAGAACCTCACCTTCTGGGTGAGCCCGCTTGGCCGCGCCCGCCAGACCGCATCGATCCTCGCCGATACCTGGTCGATCCCCTTCGATCGTTTTGCCGAGGCGGCTGCCCTCGCCGAACGCTCCTATGGCGCCTGGGAGGGGCTCGCCCATGACGAGATCGAGCGGGATCTTGTGGACCAGTACGAGGCGCACAGCGCCGACCCTTTCGACTATTCGATGCCGGGCGGTGAAAGCCGGACGGCGCTTGCAGCGCGCCTCGAAGCCTGGCTCGACACGCTCGAGCGCGGCCGGCGCCATGTCGTGGTTACCCATAGCGGCTGCCTCAGGGCGCTGCGCGGCATCTACACCGCCGCCTCGCGCGACGAGATTCTTGCCTATCGCGAACCGCAGACGGCCTCGTTCCTACTGACCGCAGGCCGCGAGACCATGCTCGACGTGCCCCTCAACATCCTGCGCGCCCTTGGCTGCGATGGCGCCGGAAGGACCGTCTGGATCTGATCGACCAGGCTGCCGCAACCAGCCACAAGAAACGCCGCGCATGGAGGCCATGCGCGGCGTTCGATATTCAAAGCGATATATTACGCCCCTTAGAAGCTCACCTTCAGCTTGGCGTTGACGCCGTGGTCGGAAACGCCGGAGGCGATCTGGCCGGTGTAGTTGACGCCAAAGGTCGCGGTCGGAGCGATCTTGAAGTCGATACCCGCTTCGACGAGCGCGGCATCCCGGGCGATCGGCGCGCCGCCGACCGTGAAGCCCTGGCCGCCGGCAAAGGCGAGCGTCGAGGTCGGCACGACATCGCCGAAGGCATGGCGCCAACCGACGGTGCCGCTCAGGACCGCCGCCGTTTCGCCGAAGGACACGTCGGTCGAGGTGCGCACGCCGATCGTCGTGAAGGTCGTGTCGGTGTTGTCCGAGCGGCTCGAGAGCGCCGCTGCTCCGCCCTTTTCACGGAAACCGTCCGTGTCGAGGTTGAGATAGGCGAGATTGGCGAAACCCTCGAAATCGAAGCGACCGGCACTTGCCGCATAGCTCGCCTCGCCGAAGATCTGGGCGGTGCGGGCATCATAGGCCGCCGACAGGCTGTCGTCGAAGCCGCCGAAGGCTACGCTACGGGTCGTTTCGATGCGGTGCCAGCTATAGGTCGCACCCGCCGTCAGCGACAGCGCGCCAAGCCCGGTCCCGGCATAGGCGCCGATATGGTAGTTGTCGCTGTCTCCCGAGGAACGACGATCGACCACGTCGAAGGTCGAGCGGCTGTAGCCGCCAAAGAGGCCGGCGCGCCAGTTGTCACCGACAAGACCGTCGGCACCCATGAGGAAACCACCGACATTGCGCTGGAAGCCCGCCGCATTGCCGTTGCCGTCCGTATCGCCCCAGGTGCCGAAGGCCTGGCTCCAGAAGGCGAAGCGCTCGGTATCGGCCGCAACGCTTTCGATGCCGCCTTCGCCATAGGCGAGCACCGGCGTCGCCTTGGTGCTGTCATCGCCGAAGGCCGCACGGATGCGGTTGGTGGCTGCCGCGTTCAGAAGCAGACCGCCCTGCAGCAGCATCCCCTTGGTCGAGGCATGGATCTCGCCCGAGAGCTGGTCGAAGGCAAAACGCGCCTGTGCGCGGTCGAGGTTGGTGAGCGCCGAATAGGCGGCATTGGAGAAGCCGAGACTTTCGGCGGCGATCGCCGTTGCCCGCTGGTTGGCGGTCTCGGTAACGTCCGCGAAGCGGATGTCGTTGCGGCTGAGCGTCAGCGTCACGCTGTTGGCGTCGTAGCCGAGCGTCGGGTCGAGGAAGACGAGGCTGGATGCGACGTCCGCAAAGGTACCGGTCACGCCGCCTGAAGCCGTCAGGATCGTGTAGCTGGTCTGCGGCGCGTAGCTGCCATTGGCCGCAAGTGCCAGGACCGAGCCGCCGTTGAGCGTCGCCTTGCCTGACGCGACGATCTTGTCGCTCTCACCCTTGTCGTTGGCCTCGACCTGATAGGTGGAGCCGGCCGCAAAATTGATATCGCCGGCAAC
Organism: Ensifer sp. KUDG1; assembly: GCF_050434285.1. NCBI lineage: Bacteria > Pseudomonadati > Pseudomonadota > Alphaproteobacteria > Hyphomicrobiales > Rhizobiaceae > Ensifer > Ensifer sp. KUDG1. The sequence goes on along the minus strand of NZ_JBNDIG010000011.1, from coordinate 195,572 downwards.
GTTGAGCGTACCGATCGAATTGCCGGGCGCGATCACGCCGCCGTCGGCAATGGTGATGCTGCCGAACGTTCCGATGCCGCCGATGGCGCCGTCCTTTTCGACGGTGAGCCCCGAAGACGAAGCGATCGACCCTTGCACCGAGAGCAGGCCGGACTTGACCACGGTCGCGCCGGTATAGGTGTTCTGGCCGTTGAGCACGAGCGCCCCGGCGCCGAGCTTGGTGAAGCCACCGCTGCCGCTGATCGCCTTGTTGACGGCAACGACGTTTGCCGCATCGGCGACATCAAGCGAACCGCCGCCCGCTTCCAGCACGATATCGCGGTTGATCTGGTGCATGTCGCGGCCGGCGATCCGGAGCGCCCCGCCGTCGAGCCGGAGCTTCGCCGCTGCGCTGCCGAGGGCTGCATCCTCTTCGACGACCACAGTGCCGCCGTCGGTCACCAGCGTTTCGCCGATATAGGAGTGGTCGTCGATGCAATAGTCGCGGATCGCCTGCTGGAAGCGCGCATCAGTGCTCTTGCAGTCGAGCAACGTCTTCTTTTCCTGGTCGGTCAGGCCGGCAAGGATCGGCAGGCCATTCTCGTCGGCGATCTGGCCGAGATAGACGTCGTTGCGCATGTTGTTGCGGCTGAGGTTGAACACCCCACCCTTTTCAGTGAAGGTCGAGGCTTCGTCGCCCCAGACAATGCGGGTCTTGGCCGCCGAGGTCGCCGGATCCGTGTAGTTCTGCAGCACCGGGCCAACCCAGCGCACCGTGTGCGCAACCGGCTCATGATCCGAAAGCGGCGTCTTCGATCCATCCGGATTGGTCACGTAGCTGACGTCGGTGATGACGCCGGAATAGGGGTCCTTCGGATCGTCGGCGAGCGTCCACCACTTGCCGAACGGGCGCGACGCCAGGAAGTGGTCGATCTTCACCCGGTGCCAGCTTGCCCAGGTGTTGGTGGCGTCCTCGCCGTGCGATGGCCAGGTGACGCTGCCGTCGTTCAGAGCATGCGGCGAGAACTGTTCGCGCTCGTTCGGAAGCTGCAGGATCTGGAACTGTTTCTTCAGGATGTTCATCGTCTGCGGCAGGTTGCCGGCAACCGGATACATCTCGTCGGCAAAGAGGCCTGACGGCACCGTCGAGGCGTTGATCGCCGAGGCGCTCTTGCCTTTCCACTCGGCGATATAGGCGTCGAGCTTCTGCTGGTCTTTGGCGTAGTCGCGCAGGAGGCTCAGATAGAAGCTGTTGCTGGGGCTTTTGACGTAGGTCTTCAGCAACAATTCCTGCTGGCTGACCGAATGCAGGCCGCGTTCCGAGACGTCGCCGGCATTGAAGTCGCCGGTGAGAATGATCGGCCGCGTCTCCCCCTTGGCCCACTGGTTGATACCCTTGGCTTCGCTGATGCGCGTCGTCGCCGGGTCGTAATAGTTGAGATGGGTGGTGCCGACGACCACCTGCGGCTTGCTGACCGTCGGGTCGACCACCGTGTAGGTCACGATGTCGCCGAGCGTGCTGGCACCGAAGGTGCCGGGCAGGCGCGAGAACACGCCGGTATCGCTGTCCTGGCGCGTGGCGTAAGTGCCGAGGCCGGCATTCTTGAGAATACCCGGAATGTCACGCGCGTAAGTGCTGTTGGCGCGGAACTCCTGGAAAGTCAGGATGTCGTAGTTCCCCTTGATGAAGAAGTCCGACATGACGCTCGGGTTGGCCTTGAAGCGGTCCAGCCAGGTATTCAGCGTCAGGATCTTCATGCTGTCGTCAGCGGCGCGGGCCTCGGCCGCCGAGAGCGTCAGGCTCGTGCCGCACAGAAGGATCGCCGTCGCCAGGCGCAACGGTTGCGTAAGGCGCGCGAAAGCCCGCACCCCGCGGAGGTCGTGTCCACGTTGTCTCATTATCTTGCTCCAATGTCGCGATGCGAACACGCTCCGTCACAAGACCTTCATGGCGATGGTGTTGATGAGCGGAAGAGTTCCCTGAAATGTACGATTACGGACATTAGGCGAGTCAAATGTCAGTTTTACAACATTTCATAGGGCACTATAAAATTTCGCGCGGCCCACAGGTGCTGCGCCGATTTCCTTGGAGATCGGCGTTGGCCCTATGGTAGCAAAACGTGCTGAGGGGCAATGAGGATGAGGGTGATGGACGATCGGGATATTGTGGGTGGGGACAAGAAGGCGCGCAGGCAAGCGCAGCTTCTCAGCCATCTACAAACGAACCACTATATTTCGATCGAGGAGATTACCGGCCTGTTCGGCGTCACCACCCAGACGGCACGGCGCGATATCATGGCGCTCGAACAGGAGGGCAAGGTGCGGCGCCTGCACGGCGGCGCGACCATTGCGACCCCGGTTGATCCCAACATCTACCGCCAGCGGCGCATCGACAACGCGGAGCTGAAGGAACGCATCGGGCAACTGACCGCGGAACTTGTTGCCGACGGCGCTGCCGTGTTTCTCGACACCGGAACGACGTGCGAGGCGGTGGCGCGGGGCCTTCTCAAGCGCCGCGACCTGCGCGTCGTCACCTATAGCCTGCGCGTCGCGACCACGCTCAGCGAAAGCAGCAGCTTTGCCGTCGCCGTGCCCGGCGGCTTCGTGCGCCAGGTAGATGCCGGCGTGTTCCGCGAGGAGACCGCCGACTACATCCGCAAATTCAAGTTCGACGTCGCCATCATCTCCGTCAGCGGCATCGACCAGGACGGTGATATCGGCGACGACGACCATGCCGAAGTCGCCGCTGTCTCGGCCGCCATGCGCCAGGCCGAGCGCGTCATTCTCGCCGTCGACAGCAGCAAGTTCGGACGGCGCGCGCTGGTACGGCTGGCATCGCTTGCCGATATCGATGCGCTGGTCACCGACCGGCTGCCCGACGAACAGATCGTCGCCCTGCTGCGCGAGCACGGCGTCAGCGTTCATTGCTAGCGTCGGGGGGAGCCAGTACCGAGGGATGCCGGCAGCGATTTTTGCCGGGGGCTTGAAACCCTTCACCCGACACCACACATAGGCATCAACGAATTGCCCGTGGAGCGCGACGGATATGATCAACCGAAGGCTCCGGGCGTAGTTCGCGCGCAAATGCTGACCACGGATGTACTGGCAGTGTGACGCAGCGAACGGGAAAAGGTCGGCATTGCCGGCCTTTTTTGTTTTCAGCGCCGGCAAGCGCCCGTGCGACTGCTACCAGCGCACGGCCCAGCGACCGCCCAACGCCCCAAGCACCGTCAATATCAGGACCGCGATCGTGTACCAGGTCGCGACGAAGAGCGGCGAGTCGTCCGGGCAATGGGCGGCGTAGAAGGTCGCGGCAATGCCGCCGGCTGCAAGCCCTGCCAGGGCGCCGGCAAAGCCGGGGCGCGATGGCGCGCCATGGCGCAGCGCGACAAGGAACAGTCCTAGGGGTGCAAGGCCGATCAGCGGAATGAAGGTCATGCACACCAGATAATTGGTTCCGACGAGTTTCGTCGCCCAGGCATCGGATGGCACGGCAAGAAGTTCGAACAGTACGCCACCGGCAACGAGCAGCGGCGCGATGCCAAGAAAAGGCACCAACCGGCGCGGGTCCGCATCGGGCCAGGCAGCGACGCGCATGGCCGCAAAGGCGGCCGCAGCAAGCGCGATCGTCACCACGAACTTGAACAGGAACCGAACCGTCTCGGCAGCAGCGGCGATATCCGGCCGCGGGCCGAGCAGGATCGAAAACGCGACACCGGCGAGGACGAGCGCGCCGATCGCCACAGCGGGCCATACGGTGTTCATCGGCAGACCGGGGCGCCGATTGTCCGCTGCGAGAGCCTTGATGAGGTCGTTCGTATCCATCTCAGTTTCGTCCAAATCGGCGGGCGATTGCAGCAAGGCCGCGGTGCAGCGCCACCCGGACCGCCGTTTCGTTCATGTCCAGTTTCTGCGCCGTCTCGGCCACGGTGAACCCCTCGACCGAGATCGCGCTGACCACCGAACGCTGGCCCGGAGCGAGCCCCTCCAGCGCCCGGCCGATCTCCCAATCCCTGGCCGTCTCGGTTTCGACGCTCGGCAGCGTCTCTTCGAGCCCTTCGATGCCCACCGTCGGGCGGCGAGCTTGTCGGCGCACGGCATCCACGTATTTGTGCCGGGCGACGGCATGCAGCCACGGGATGACGGGCGCGTCCTCCCGCCAGGTGTGGCGCTTGACGTGCACCGCCAGCAGCGCCTCCTGCACGACGTCCTCCGCATCGACGCCACCGCCGATGGTCCAGCGCCGGGCCCAGCCACGGATCACCTGCGCCGCGTCCCGCAGGAAGTCGGCATAGGCCTTTTCGTCGCCGGCCACGGCCGCGCGAAGAAGCCCTGCGAGATGTTCGTCGTCCGCGCCGCTCACCCGGGCCCTTCCTCCCATTCGCCGATTCCCGGCATTTGTTACACGGCTATCGCAAATTCACGGCTGCTGTCTGCTCGGACCGGCCTCGCGAACCCATCACGAAAGCGTGTTGCCAACGTTATGTAACGCCCGACACCTGCGTGGCGAAAGACCCGATGTGCGCCTCAGTCACGAGCGCACTCGATCAATTCAACACGGAGACACATTCATGTCCACGAAGTCCACGATCAGCACCGCAATGTTGGCCGGTGCTGTGGCCGCGGCCCTGTCGTCGCTTGCGACCGCTGCACCGCTCACCGAAGCACAGGTCAAGTCCGCCATGGATGCGGGCAAGGAAAAATGCTTCGGCGTCGCGCTCAAGGGCCAGAACGATTGCGCTGCCGGGCCCGGCACCACCTGCCAGGCAACCTCGACGGTCGACTACCAGGGCAACGCCTGGAAATTCGTCGACGGCGGCACCTGCACGACGATGGAACTGCCCGACGGCCGCAAGGGCTCGCCCGAACCGCTCTCCCGCGACATGGCGTCCTGATCCACGACAAGACGGAAACGGGAGGCGGGGCAATCGCCTCCCGTTGCACTTCGGTTTTCAAGGGGATGGCCGGTCGAGCAACGCTCCCGCCCGCCATCAACGCTCACAGGATTGGAACGGGATTGGCAATGCGCACTTCAACCAACGACGGCAGCGGACTTGCCCCGGTGAGCCCTCGCCTGCCGAACCATCAAATTGCCGGGCTGGCCGGAACGAGCTTCAAGCACCAGCACCTTCAGGCGATCCTCGCCGATGAAGCCCCGGGAGGTTTTTTCGAAATTCATGCGGAAAACTACATGGGCGCCGGGGGCCCGCCGCACGCGGCGCTGAGCCGCATCCGCGAGCAGTTTCCGGTCTCTCTCCATGGCGTCTGCATGTCGATCGGCGGCCCGCAGCCGCTCGACAAGGCGCATCTCGCCCGGTTCAAGGCGCTGCTCGACCGTTATGAGCCGGCGCTCGTCTCCGAGCATCTCGCCTGGTCGACCCACGAAACCACCTTCTACAACGACCTTTTGCCGCTGCCCTATACCGAAGCGACCGTTGCGCGCGTTGCCGCGCATATCGACGAGGTCCAGGAAACGATCGGACGCCGGCTGCTGCTCGAAAACCCCTCGACCTATGTGACGTTCCCGGAATCGACGATGAGCGAAACGGCCTTCATCCGCGAACTGGTGAAACGCACCGGCTGCGGGCTGCTGCTCGACATCAACAACGTCTTCGTCTCGGCCACCAACCAGGGCTATTCGGCGCGCGACTACCTCGGCGACTTTCCGCTGGAGCATGTCGGCGAGATCCACCTTGCCGGGCATGCGGAGCAGGAAGACGACGAAGGCGAGCTTCTGCTGATCGACAGCCATGACGGTCCGGTCGCAGACGCCGTCTGGAAACTCTATGAAATCGTCATCGCCAGGAGCGGCGCCATCCCGACACTGATCGAATGGGACAGCGCCATTCCCGACTGGCCGGTGCTGAAGCGCGAGGCCATGGCGGCGCAAGCGATCCTCGATGCTCACGGGCAACGGCTGTCGCAGGAGAAGATCCGTGTCCGCGCCTGACGCAACGCTCCCCGTCCCGATCGGCCGAGCCAGCAGCTATGCCGCCGGTTTCGTGCCGCCGTTGCTTGCACCCGACCGGCCGACACCGGCCGTTGTCGCCGGTCCGAACGGCAAGGCGGCGGTGAAGCGCTTCAATGTCTATCGCAACAACGTCACGGTCAGCCTGATCGAGGCGCTGGCGGCGACCTTTCCGGCAACCGAGCGCATCACCGGCGAGGCCTTCTTCCGCGCCATGGCGCGCTTTCACGTGCGGGAGACGCCGCCGAACTCGCCGCTGCTTTTCGAATACGGCCACGACTTTCCCGATTTCATCGCGCGCTACGAATACGCGAAGGGAATGCCCTGGCTTGCCGACGTTGCCAGGATCGAGCGCGCCTGGCTCGACGCCTATCATGCCGCCGATGCGCCGGCGCTTGCGCCGTCAGCGCTTTCCCTGGTTCCGCCCGAGCGGCTTGGCGACGTCGTTTTCGAACGGCATCCGGCAAGCAGGATAGTGCGTTCCGATTATCCGGCCGTCACGATCTTTGCCGTCAACCGCGGGCGCGGACCGGTCGAGCGCATCGAAACGGCTGATCCGGAGAGCGCGCTGATTACCCGGCCCGGCCTCGACGTCATCGTTCGAAACCTCGCGCCCGGCGCCGATCTCCTGCTTTCGCGCCTGCTGGCAGGCGTTCCCCTCGCCGCGGCCGCCGCGGAAGCTTCAACCCGATCTCCCACGCTCGATCTTACAGCCGCAATCGCCACCGCGCTCGAAGCCGGCGCTTTTGCGGCCGTTCATCACGGAGGATGAAACCATGATGTCCGCATCCAGATTTTCGCAGAACGGCAGTCCTGCCGACCTGTCGCAATGGGCCCGTCGAGGGAACCGCGCCGTCGGCGTGCTTGCGCCGCTCTGGCTCTCCCAGCTTGTGCTGCGCTTTGGCCTTGCGGTCCCCTTCTTCCGATCCGGCATGAGCAAGTGGGACGGCTTCCTGCAGTTGAACGACGTGGCGGTGCTGCTTTTCAGCTCCGAGTTCCAGCTGCATCTGCCGGGCGGACCCTATCCCTACCCCGCTCCTGCCGTAACGGCCTTTGCGGCCGGCTCGGCGGAAATCGTTCTGCCAATTCTGCTCGTTTTCGGCCTGGCAACCCGCTTTGCCGCCCTCGGCCTGCTGGTGATGACGATCGTCGTGCAGCTGACCGTGCCGGATGGCTGGCCGATCCACATTACCTGGGCAGCCATGGCGCTCGCGCTGATGGCCTCCGGTCCCGGCAAGCTGTCGCTCGATCACTTGTTGTGCGCCTGGCGCAAGGGCGGGTGATAGGCTGCACGATCCCGGCGCCTGCATCTGCCGCAGGCGCCGTCCTTCAATTCGGGCGCAGCCGGACCGGGGTGTCGACGATCAGCTTGGTCCAGTCATCGATGAAGCGGGACCGCTGCAGCCGGTCCTGGGCGGCAAGCAATGCCGGGCCGATGCGGATCGGCCGGCCGATACCGGACTCCACGAGTTTTGCCGGGCCGTCGACCTCGGCCGGCAGTGCGCCGTTCCACGAAAAGAAGAACGCTTTCTCCCGCGCCACCTCCTGTCCTCGTTCCGAGAGCAGATAGTCGAGAAAACGTCCGGCAAGATCGCGCCGTTTCGCCCCCACCGGGACCAGCGCGCCGCGACTGAGGATCAGCGTATAGTCGCGCGGCAGCACGATCCTGAGCTTGGCGTTCCGGCGCGAGGCGGCATAGGCGTACGAGCCGAGGATGTTATAGCCGATATAGACGTTGCCGCTGTCGAGTTCCGACAGCACCGCGTTGTTGCAGCAGCGCAGTACCGCCTGGGCGCGGCTCAGGCTTTCGAGCAGGCGGCCGTAGGTGGTCGAGGCCTGTTGGGCATCGAGGAAGGCGAGCAGATAGCCGATGCCGGACTGGCGCAGATCATAGGTGCCGATGCGGCCGCGATAATAATCCGGCTTGAAGCGCAGCAGATCGGTCAGCTCGCCATGGGTGTGCGGCACGTCCTCCGGCGGCACGAAGTCCTTGTGATAGACCATGACCGAGGGCTCGAAGGTGAAGCCGAAGACCTCGTCGCGCCAGTTCGCCCAGGCCGGCACGCTGCCAGTCTCCGGCGAGACATGCGACAGAGCACAGCCGTCGTTTGCAAGCTTCACCAACTGGTCGACGGAGGACGACAGCAGGAGATCGCCGAAGGGCTGCTGCAATCGGCAGGCGATGTCGGCATCGTGATAAAGCTCGTTGGTCACGTAGTCGGTATAGTCGATGGCCACATCCCGCGCCGTCAGCTGAAAATCGCGGATCAGCGGCTCCATCGCCTCGATGTCGGTCGCGCCGTTGATGACGAGCCGGCCGCGCTCAGCGTCGAGCGCCGGAAAGAACGCACGCGTCCCCTCGACCGCGCCGGCCGGGCCGGCAAGGCCAAGGACCGCGAGAAGTGCGATCGAAGGAAGCTGTCGCCACATCCTCATGGTCCCTCCCGGTAAAGGGGAACATCGAGAATGACGGTGAAGTCGTGCACGCCTTTCTCCAGAAACCGGACAGTGCCGCGATGGGCAAGCGCCACCTCCGCCGCGATTGCAAAGCCGAGCCCCATGCTTCCCTCTCCCGTCTTCGAACTGACGAACCGCGTGGTCACCGCCGCCCATTCGCCCGGCGGAATGCCGGATCCGTCGTCGGCGACCTCCACCAGGGCCCGATCGTCGTCGCGCCGCACGCGTACGGCCAGCCGTTGCGCGACACCGTGCTGCAGCGCGTTGTCGATGATGTTGGCGATCGCCTCGCGCAGGCTCACCGCATCGCCGAGCACGAAAACCGGCTCGCTGCAGTCTTCGAAGGAGACGACGACATCCGGGTCGACGGTAATCGGTACCGTCGAGCGAAACGCTTTGCGGGCGATATCGCCAAGATCGACCGGCTTGAAACGCACGGAATCGGATCGGTGGATGACCATGGCATGGCTGAGCAGCTGGTTGGTGAGCCGCGCCAGCTGGCTGACGCGATCGCGCACCCGCCCCAGATGCCGTCTGCGGTTGACGTCGAGGTCGTCGTCGTCGAGCATGTCGACCTGCGCCGAAAGGGCCGTCAGCGGCGTGCGGATCTGGTGGGCGGCATCGGCGATGAAGCGCTGAAGCAGGGTGACGCGTTCGTCGAGGCGGCCCATGAAGTGATTGATCGACCCGACGAAGGGCTTGAGCTCCCTCGGCATGTCGGCCTCGACGGGGGTCAGGTCCTGCGGATCGCGGGCACGCAGCGTCGCGGCAAGGGCATCGACGGGCAGCAGCGAATAGCGGATGGCAAGCACGGTGCCGGCAAGCGCAAGCAGGCTCATGGTGCCGACGAGGATCATCGCGCGCGTCGTCAGTTCGCCGGCAAGCCCACGCCGCGCTTCGGTCGTCTGCGCCATCACCACATAGGCCCAGCCGGAAAAGGACGGGTCCGACAACGCCCGCGAGACCACGGCCACGCGCACCGGCACCTTGCGATATTCCGTCGTCAGGAACACTGGGCCGGCCCGCGCCGCTGTCACGTCGACGCCGGTATCGAGATCGTCGTAGCCGGTCAGGGTTCGGCCATCCGGGCCAACCACGCGATAAAAAATGCGGTCGCGCTCGGCAAGGCCAAGCAGTTCGAACGCCGACGACGGCAGCGAAACGCCCAGATTGCCGGCGTCAACGGTCATGTTCGCGGTGATCTGGATCGCCGCACCGAGCAGCAGCCGGTCGTAGGCATCGTCGGCAGCCGCGCGGGCATAGTACCAGGCAGCCGCCGAGAGCAGCGCCGCCCCAGCGCAAAGCACCAGCGCCACGCGCAGCACCAGCCGCCAGAAGAGAGAGGTTTCACGCTGCTTCATCAGCCACCAGTTGATAGCCGAGACCACGGATGGTGACGATGCGCACCGACGAGCCCTCGATCTTCTTACGCAGCCTTCCGACATAGAGTTCGACGGCGTTGGGGTTGACGTTTTCGTCGAAGCCGAACAGCCGGTCGAGCAGCTCGTCCTTGCTGAAAACCCGCCCCGGCCGGGCGGCGAGCACCTCCAGAAGCGTGATCTCGCGGCGCTTGAGCTGGACCTCGCGGTTGCCGACGCGCACGGAGCGGCTGTTGCGGTCGAGCACCAGATCGCCGCACTCGATAAAGTTGGTCGGATCGCCCTGGCGGCGGCGCAGGAGCACACGCGTACGCGCTTCGAGCTCGCGGAAATCGAACGGTTTCACGAGGTAGTCGTCGGCGCCAAGGTCGAGCGCGCCGACCCGGTCCTCGATTTCGGAACGCGCCGTCAGCACCAGCACCGGTGTCGTCTTTCGCCGGGCGCGCAGATGGCGCAGGATCTCGAACCCGTCGAGCCCCGGCAACATGACGTCGAGGATCACGAGATCATAATCGGTAAATTCGAGTATGTCGGCGGCGGCTTGACCGTCCGTCTGCCAATCGACGGTGTGCCCGACCTTTTCCAGTCGACGGCTGATTGCCTCCCCGACATCCCTCGTGTCCTCCACCAGAAAGATGCGCATGAGCAAGCAGTGACACGGAAGATTCCGCCGATCAACCCGGCGGATATGACCGCTTTCGTGACAGCGTGGTGACAGGTTCGGGGAGGAAAGAGGGTTGCCTGACCGCGACAACGGGAGATGCGGCCAGGGTCTGGAGGACAATCATCGCCGGGGCATTTTCGGGCGGCCGCATACGCGGTCCGTCGATGCTGGTCGATGCCCGTCCGGGCCTTGGATGTCACGGTGGGGCAGGTGTGCGACAGCGCCCTCGAAAGAACAACTCATGGATGGGAGAGAGACCATGACCCGAACCTTCGTAAAGACCCTTCTGGCGGCCGGACTGTTTGCCGCCGTTCAATCGCCGGCCGGCGCCGAGCCCACCAAGCCTGAGTGCCTGGCCGGCGCCAAGCCGGGCGGCGGCTTCGACCTCACCTGCCGGCTCGCCGCCAATGCGCTGCTCGAAGCCAAGATCATCGGCAAGCCGATGGCTGTCACCTACATGGAAGGTGGGGTCGGTGCGGTTGCCTACAACCACGTCATCGGCAAGCGCGGCACAGACGGCAACCTGATCACCGCGGCCTCGTCCGGCTCGGCGCTTCTGATCGCCCAGGGCAAGTTCGGCCAATATGACGAAACGGCCGTGCGCTGGCTCGGCGCGCTCGGCGCCGACTACGGCGTGCTCGTCGTTGCCGCCGATTCCCCCTACAAGACGCTTGGCGAACTAATCGCCGCTTACAAGGCAAGCCCGACCGACTTCTCGGTCGCCGGCGGCGGCGCCGTCGGCTCGCAGGACTGGATGAAGGGTTCGCTCCTGGCAAAGGCTGCCGGCCAGGAGCCGAAGCAGATGCGCTATGTGGCGCTCGAAGGCGGCGGCGCGGTGCTGACGGCGCTCGAAGGCGGCCACGTCAAGGTCGGCGCCGGCGATGCGGCGGAAATGTCCAAGCACCATGCCGCCGGCAAGGTCCGCGTGCTCGCCGTCATGGCGCCTGAGCGCCTTCCGGGCGAACTCGCCGAAGTGCCGACGGCCAAGGAACAGGGCGTCGACATCGAATGGCCGGTCTGGCGCGGCTACTATGTCGGCAAGGACGTCTCCGACGCGGACTACAAATGGTGGGCCGACGCCTTCACCAAGCTCGTCGCAACGCCGGAATTCGTGAAGGAGCGCGAGGCGCGCGGCCTCTACGAATACAACCAGGTCGGCGATGCTTTCGACCAGCAGGTCAAGGCGGACGTGGCACGCTTCAAGATCATCGCCAAGGAAGCCGGCATGTAATGCCGAAGACCGGAGCGGGACGACCTCCCGCTCCGATCGCCATCATCCTGCGGGCACACGGGCACCGGGCGATCCGATCCGGCCGTGAAGGAATGCCCGTTTTCCGTGACGACGTGATCATCGGGAAACCCAACATGTCAGACACTCCATCCTCATCCTCCCTCATCGGCAGGATCGGCGGGCTCTTGATGCTCGCGCTGGCGATTGCCTACGGCATCGGCGGCAGCCAGATCGAATATGCCTTCGCCTCGGATCCGCTCGGACCGCGCGTCGTGCCGGTGCTGCTTGCCATCATCCTTGCCGTCCTGTGCCTCTTCTATCTGAAAAGCCCCGGAACGGCCGAAGCCTTCCCGCGGGGGCAGCTTCTCGTGAAGATCGTTGCAGTACCGCTCCTGCTTCTCGCGTCGGCGCTGCTTCTGGAACCGGCCGGCTTCGCCGCCTCGATCTTCCTTTTGACATTCGGCGTCGGCTGGATCTTTGGCGCACCGCTGCGTCTCGCGTTGATTGGCGGCGTCGGACAGGCGGTCCTCTGGTGGTTCGTCTTTTCCTACCTGCTCGACGTCTATCTGCCCGCCGGCCGGCTGTTCGGCTGATCCGCCGGTCAAGGAGTTACACCCATGAATCTCGAATATCTCTGGAACGGTTTTACCGTCGCCCTGACGATGCAGAACCTGCTCATCGGTCTTGCAGGCTGCTTCATCGGCACTCTGGTCGGCGCCCTGCCGGCGATTGGACCGATCAACGGCATCGCGCTTCTGATCCCGATCGCCTATACGATGGGACTGCCGGCTGAAAGCACGATGATCCTGCTCGCCGCCGTCTATTGCGGCGCCGAGTATGGCGGCCGGATCTCCTCGATCCTTCTGAACGTGCCGGGCGATGCCGGCGCAGTGATGACCGCACTCGACGGCAACCCGATGGCCCGCCAGGGCCGCGCCGGCGAGGCGCTGATGCTCTCCGGCCTCTCCTCCTTCGTCGGCGGGGTCTTCGGCGCCGTCGGGCTTGCGCTGTTTGCGCCGCTGCTTGCGGGCCTCGCGATCGGCTTCGGCCCGGCCGAGTACTTCGTGCTGATGGTGTTCGCCTTCGCAACGCTCGGCTCGATGGTCGGTAGCCAGCCGGTAAAGACGCTGATCGGCTGCACGCTCGGCCTGATGCTCGCAACGGTCGGACTTGACGCCACCTCCGGCGCCTACCGCTTCACCTTCAACGAGCCGGAACTCGGCGACGGCATCGAATTCGTCGTGCTGGTCATCGGCCTGTTCTCGGTGTCCGAGGCGCTGCTGATCCTCGAGCACCAGGCAAGCGGCGTCACGGTCATCCGCGAGCTCGGCCGCATGACCGCCCGCCTCGACGACATCCGCAAGTCCGTCGGCGCGACGTTGCGCGGCTCGGTCATCGGCTTCATCGTCGGCGTGCTGCCCGGCACCGGCGCATCGGTTTCGAGCGCGGTTTCCTACACCACGGAAAAACGCATCTCCGACACCGAGGGCACCTTCGGCAAGGGCGACGTGCGCGGCCTGACGGCACCGGAGGCGGCCAACAACGCCACCGCCTGCGGCGCCTTCGTGCCGATGCTCACGCTCGGCGTGCCCGGCTCGGGAACGACCGCCGTCATGCTCGGCGCGCTGATGCTCTACAACATCCAGCCGGGCCCGATGCTGATTACCGAGCGGCCGGAAGTGGTCGGCGGCCTTGTCGCGTCGCTGTTCATCGGCAACGTGCTTTTGCTCCTCCTCAACCTGCCGCTCGTCAACATCTTCGCCCGCGTGCTGACGGTGCCGAACTGGCTGCTGGTTCCGGGCATCCTGGTGCTGTCGGTTGTCGGCGTCTATTCCACCCACGCGTCGGTGTTCTCGATCCTCCTGATGCTTAGCATCGGCGTCATCGGCTGGCTGCTTCGAAAGGCCGGCTTCGACATGGCGCCGATCATCCTCGGCTTCGTGCTCGGGCATGTGATGGAGGTGAACCTGCGCAATGCACTGGCGATCAGCGGCGGCGACATCTCGATCCTATTCCAGAGCAAGATCTCGATCATCCTCTGGATCCTGGCGGGCGCCATGGCCGTGATGCCGCTTCTTGTCGGCTGGAGGAAGGCGAAGCGCATGAAGACCGCGACGAGCTAGCTGATCCCCTCCCTGTCGGCTGCTTGAACAGCGGCGCGCGAACTCATCGCGCGCCGCTGTTGTCGTTTGGGCGGCACCAACTTAAGACTATAAATCCAATATAGACAATTTCGTCTATGCATGTTTTAAGGGACGCATCGAGGAAGAGGAACGCCGTGACCCCAGAACTCCGCCCCTATTGCCTGGTCTGCGACGCGGTCGCCTTGCTGTTTCAGCCCTATGCCGAAGTCGTGCTGCATGACCTCGCAAGCGAAACCGTCGTCCATATCGCCGGCAACTTCTCCAAGCGCGAGATCGGCGAACCCTCGCTGCTGAGCGAAATCGGCTTCAGGGAAGGCGATGCGATCATCGGCCCCTACGAAAAGGTCAACTGGGACGGGCGCTCTATCAAGGCGATCAGCGCGGTCTTGCGCGATGCGGCCGGCAAGGCGATCGGCGTCCTTTGCATCAATGCCGATGTCTCGGACTTCCATGCAGCACTCCGCACGCTCAACGCACTCGTGCGCGTCCCGGTCAATGCAGACAAGCCGGAGAGCCTGTTCAAGGAGGACTGGCACGAACGCGTCAACGAATATGTCCAGCAGTGGACGGCGGCGCGGGGGCTGACGATCTCAACATTGAGCCGGACCGACAAGCAGGCGTTGGTCGTTGCGCTTTCTTCAGACGGCGCCTTCGGCGGCAAGAATGCTGCGTCCTACATCTCGCGCATCCTCGGCATGGGCCGCGCGACCGTCTACAAATATCTGAGCCAGGGGAGCGCGCCATGATCGTCGTCGGCCGCGAGAAACTCGCATCCCTGCCGCTGCTGACGCTCGCCGCACCGGCCATCCGCGACGCCTACATCGCCGTCACGGATGGCCGCGCCAACCTGCCGCCGGTTGGCTACCTGCCGCTTTCCGATCGCAATGCGGATTGCCACATCAAATACGGCTACATCGAAGGCGATCCGATCTTCGTCGTGAAGATCGCCTCCGGTTTCTACGACAATCCGGCCAAGGGACTGCCGTCGAGCAACGGCATGATGGTCGCCGTATCCTCGCAGACCGGCGACGTGATGGCCGTGCTCGACGACAAGGGGCTGCTCACCGATCTGCGCACCGGCATCGGCGGCGCGCTCGCGACCATGGCGCTCTGGCGCAAGGACGCGCGGAGGATCGGGATCGTCGGCACCGGGACGCAGGCGCGCATCCAGATCCGGGCGCTTGCCGCACTCTCGGATCGACCACTGCGGTTCACGGTCTGGGGGCGATCCATGGAACGGGCGAACGCCGTGCTTGCCGACCTTGAGGACCTCGACCTTTCCATCGCTGCAACGACCGATCTCGAAACCCTCTGTCGCCAGTCCGATGCGATCGTCACCACGACGCCATCGAAGGAACCGCTGATCCGATCGGACTGGATTGCGCCCGGCGCCCATATCACCGCCATGGGCGCGGACGCACCCGGCAAGCAGGAACTCGACATTGCCCTCGTCGCGCGCGCCGACCGGCTGGTCGCCGATCTCGCCGAGCAATGCCTTGACCATGGCGAATTTTCTGCAGCGGCCCGCGCCGGGTTGATCCAAGAGGAGCGCTGTGTCGCGCTCGGCGCGACCTTTTCCGGTGCGGCCGAAGGCCGGCGCTCGGACCGCGACATCACCATCGCCGACCTCACAGGGATCGCGACGCAGGACATCGCCATCGCCCGCACCGTGCTCGATGAACTCGGCCTGCTCGGCCGCCCGCAAGGAACAACCGCATGACCAAAGACGTCCTCGAAACGGCGGCGCGCTCTGTCCGTGCGCGCCAGCGCATCTGCCCCTTCATCTATGAGACGCCGCTGATCCCCTCGCGCGCGATCGGACGGCAGACATCCTCGACGGTGCTGTTCAAGGCGGAAAACCTGCAGCTGACCGGCTCCTTCAAGATCCGCGGTGCTGCGAGCAAGATGACCTCGCTGCCACGGGACCAGCAGGTGATCACCGCCTCCTCCGGCAACCACGGCATCGGTGCGGCCCATGCGGCAAGCGCGATCGGGCAAAAGCTGACTGTCGTGCTGCCGGAGGTCGTCAAGCCGGCGAAGCTGGAACGCATCCGCGCCTACGGCGTCGACGTCGTCCTCCACGGTTCCGAAACAGGGCTTGCCGAACAGCATGCGCAGCAGCTGGCCGCGACCGAAAAGCTCGGCTACGTCTCGCCCTACAACGACAAGGAAATCATCGCCGGTCAGGGCACGATCGCGCTTGAACTGCTGGAGCAGGCCGAGCGCATCGACAATGTCTTCATCGCCATGGGCGGCGGCGGGCTGATCAGCGGCATCGGTTCGGTGCTGAAGAGTTTCAGCCCGTTGACCCGCGTCATCGGCGTCTCCGCTAAAAATTCGGCGGCACTCGCGGCTTCGATGAAGGCCGGTCGGGTGGTCGAAACAGAACACCTCGACACGCTCGCCGATGCCGTCGCCGGCGGTCTTGACGAAGACAGCATGACACTCGAGCTTGCGATGGCCGTCGTCGATGAGGTCGTCACCTGCTCCGAAGCCGAGATTGCCGCGGCGATGCGGGACGTGCTTCTCGACGAGCATATGCTGGTCGAAGGGGCGGCAGCTCTCGCGCTCGCCGGTTTCCGACAGATCGCAGCAAAATGCGCCGGCCAGACCAATGTCGTCCTGCTCTGCGGCGGCAATGTCGATGGCGCCAGCGTGTTGCCTTCGTTGCTGGGCTAGAGGCGCGGCTGAATGGCCCTGCCCCGCCTCTAGAGGCTGACGCGCTCGACGTAGTAGCGCGGGATCTTCACCCGGTCCCGGTCGCGATAGAAGTCGATGCAGAAATCGACGAAGGCCTTGAACCGCTTCGAGACGTGCCGGCGGCGCGAATAGATGAGGTTGATCGCCGTCTGCGGCGAGCGCCAGTCCGATAGCACCGGCTCGAGCAGCCCCGCCTGCCGCTCGGTCTCGACGAAGAAGTCGGGCAGATAGGCAATGCCCTCGCCGGCGACGGCGAAATACTTGATCGTCCAATAGTCGTTGGTGGTGCAGGTGGCGGTCGGAAGCAGGTCAACCTCGTCCTCGCCGGGCTGCGTCAGATACCAGGACTGCAGCCGCGTCGGCTGGCGAAAGACGAGGCCGCGGTGGCCGGCAAGCGCATCCGGATCATCCGGCTGGCCATGGCGGGCGATGTATTGCGGGCTGGCGAAGAGGCCGTAGGAGGAGACCGAAAGCCGCCGGCTGATGTAGTCCACATCGGAAGGCTCGCCCCAGTGAAAGATGCCGTCGAGCGCCTGTTCGGTGACATCGGAAAAGGGCTGGCGTGAGGACAGGAACACGACGTCGAGATTGACCTGCGGATATTGCTGGCGAAAGGCGTAGAGCAGTTCCGAGGTGATGGTCGTGCCGAATTCGCCGGTCGAGCCCACGCGCAGCGTGCCCGCCACCTCCTGGCGCATCTCCGCCATCGCCGTTGCCGCATCGTCGCAATTCGACTGGATCAGGCGCGCGTAGCGCAGGAACTCCGCGCCGGCATCGGTCACATGCAACTGATGGCCCTCGCGCACGAAGAGTTCGATGCCGAACTCGTCCTCCAATTGTCGGATCTTATGGCTGAGCGTCGATTTCGGCAGGCGATGGCGACGCGAAGCCGCTGAAATCGAACGGGAATCCGCAACTTTCACGAAGCAGTCGATAAGCGAGAGGTCCATATTTCGTCCAAAATCTTGTACGATATGTCCATAGATTAGCCTATTTCGGCCCATTGTGTAAACGACTGGGAATTGGGAATATTCACTGGAGCTAAGGGAGAAGAGGTTCCAGTGAGCGATATCAGAGAATTCATTCGCGCCGCATCCGGCACCGGCGGCAAGGCAACCCTGGCGATCCGCGGCGGTCGCCTGGTCAACGTCGTTTCGGAAGAGATCTATCAGGCCGACGTCGCCATCTATGGCGAACGCATCATCGCGGTCGGCGACATCACCGACTATATCGGGCCTGAGACGAAGATCGTCGACGCCACCGGCAAGTACCTGGCACCCGGCATGATCGACGGACATCTGCATGTCGAATGCTCGAAGATGTCGCTGACGAGCTTTGCCAAGGCTGTCGTGCCGCTCGGCACCACCTCGATCGTCACCGGCCTCGACCAGATCATCGTCGTCGGCGGCCCCGCCGCTGCGCGCGAGTTCCTCGATGAAGCCAAGCAAACGCCGCTCAAGGTCTTCTGGGGCGCGCCGTGCAAGACGCCCTACACCATGCCGCGTTCGACTGTCGGCCATTATTTCAGCCCGGCCGATCACCAGGCGACGCACCACTGGCCGGAATGCGTCGGCATCTGGGAGACCGTGCGCGAATTCATCCAGGAAGAGGACGCCGACGTCCTGGCGGCGCTCGAACTTGCCGAAAAGAGCCGCCTGCCGGTGCTCGGCTGCTGCCCAATGACGCGCGGCGCACGGCTCAACGGCTACCAGCAGTCCGGCGTGCGCGCCGACCATGAGAGCTACACGCCCGAGGAGATGCTCGAAAAGCTGCGCGCCGGCATGCATGTCGTCGTACGCGAATCCTCGATCTCGCACTTCCTCGCCGACAACCTGCGCATCGTCACCGAGATGGGCGTCAAGGCGCTGCGCCGCATCAGCTTCTGCACCGACGACGTGGTAGCGTGCGACATCCTCAAGCGCGGCCATCTCGACAACATGGTGCGCATGGCGATCGCCATGGGCATTTCGCCGATGGCAGCGATCCAGATGGCAACCATCAACGGCGCCGATGCGCTCAGGATCGACGACAAGGTCGGCTCGATCTCGCCCGGCCGCGCCGCCGACATCCTGCTCGTCGACGACCTGCGCAACTTCAGCATCGAAACCGTCGTCGCCAAGGGCGAAGTGGTCGCCCGCAACGGCAAGATGGCGATCGAGCTGACGCCGCCTGAGCGCAGCGTCGCCCTGCTTAACTCGGTCAAGGTAAAACCGCTGCAGCCCGGCGATCTCAAGGTTGCCTATCACGGCGCCGGCGAGACGGCGGACGCGATGGCGATCGCCGTCACCCCGGAAAAGATCTTCGTGCGCACTCGCCGCGACGTGACGCTTAAGGTCAAGGATGGCGAGGTTCTCGCCGATCCCGCTGCGGACGTCCAATATGTCACCGTGGTCGAGCGTTACGGCAAGACGAACAACCGCCCGGTCGCCTTCACCTCCGGCTTCGGCCTGAAGGAAGGCGCGATCGCCAGTTCCACGGCTCCCGACGACAACAACATCATCTGCATCGGCGCCGATCTCGAGGACATGCGCACCGCGATCAATCACCTGATCGCCAACAATGGCGGCCAGGTGGTGGTCCGGAACGGCAAGGTCGAGGCCTTCCTGCACCTGCCGATCGGCGGCATCGTCTCCGACATCGAGCCGGCCGAGATGGCGGCGCTGGAAGACCAGCTCGACGATGCGGCCCGCGCGCTCGGCTGCCCGCTGCCCTGGCCCTTCATGTACATGTTCGTGTTGCAGATCACCGCGATCCCGGAATATGCGATCACCGATCTCGGTGTCGTCGACTGCGTCGGGCTGAAGGTGATCTCGCCGTTTTCGCCCGCCGGCGGGGACGAGCGCGCCGACGCTGCGGAATGATGCCTTGGAAGGGGGCCGGTCACGCCGGCCCCCTTCTTCGTTCAAAAAAAGGGGAACAAGATGAACTATCAGAACAAGTCCGTGGAGGCGGCACCGAGCCCGGAGACATCCTGGCTCGCAGCGCTGCTCGACCGCTACTTCCAGATTTCGCGGCTCGGCTCGACCGTCCGCACCGAGATCCTCGCAGGCCTCACCACCTTTCTCGCCGCCTCCTACGTCATCGTCGTCAACCCCTCGATCCTCGCGCATGCGGGCATCCCGTTTTCGGCGGGCGTGACGGCGACGGTGCTCGTCAGCTTCATCGGCAGCTGCGCCATGGGGCTTTATGCGCGCAGCCCCATCCTGGTGGCGCCCGGCATGGGCATCAACGCGCTCTTTGCCTACACCATGGTCGTCGGCGCCAAGGTACCGCTCGAGGTCGCGCTCGGCTGCGTCTTCTGGGCCGGCGTGCTCTTCACCGTCATGGCGTTCTTCAATTTGCGCCAGACGATCATCGAGGCGATCCCGGTCGATCTGCGCTATGGCATCGCCTGCGGCATTGGCCTGTTCATCGCACTGATCGGCCTGGAAAACGCCAAGTTCATCGTCGCCAACCCCGACACGATCGTCGGTCTCACGCAGTTCAATCCGGTGACGCTGACCTTCATCGCCGGCTTCGTGCTGACGGTGGCACTGGTGGTCCGGCGGGTGCCCGGCGCCATGATGGCCGGCATGATCCTCACCACCATCCTGTCGATCCCGATCGGCCGCTGGTGGGGCGACGGAGCGGCGTTCTGGCCGGAGACGCCGGACGTGCACACGCTCGTCAACTGGAGCGGCTTTTCCGCTGCGCCGGATTTCAGCTTCGTCGGCCAGATCGACCTCCTGGGCGCGCTGAACCTGATTTACCTGCCCTTCATCTTCGTCTTCCTGTTCACCAACTTCATCGAAGCGCTTTCGACCTTCCTCGGTCTCGCGGAAGCGGCCGACCTCAAGGATGAAAACGGCATGCCGCGCAACATTCGGGAATCGATGCATGTCGACGCCATCGCGGCGCTGATCTCCGCACCGCTCGGAACGAGCCCGGCGACCGTCTATCTCGAATCCGGCGCCGGCATCCAGCAAGGCGGACGCACCGGTCTCGTCGCGCTGGTCGCGGGTCTTCTCTTCGTGCCTTTCCTGTTCCTGTCGCCGCTGCTTTCTCTGGTGCCGGCTGTTGCGACCGCACCGGTTCTGATCCTCACCGGCCTTTTCATGTCCGAGCCGATCAGCAACATCCGCTGGAGCGCGCTCGACGAGGCGATCCCTGCCTTCCTTGCGATCGTCTTGATCCCGCTCACCTTCTCGATCACGCTCGGCCTGTCGCTTGCGATCATCGCCTATGTGCTGATCAAGCTGGTCTGCGGCCGGGCCGGCGATGTAAGACCGGTCATGTGGTTCGTGGCCCTGCTTGCCGCAGCGCTCGTCGCCCAGACCCAGTAACCGCCAGAAATCCTTCGGCGCCCTCGATGATGGGGCGCCGACATCGCCCATCCGAAGGAAACTGTCATGCTTCAATCCTGGTCGAAGACCGCACCCGAACTGGTCGACGTCGCCATGGGCCGCAAGCCCGCCGATCTCGTGATCCGCAACGGCAAATGGGTCAACGTCTACTCCGGCGAAATCATCCCCGGCACCGACATCGCCGTCAAAGCCGGCCGCTTCGCCTATGTCGGCCCGGACGCCAGCCACACGATCGGCGACGGCACCAAGGTCGTCGACGCCGCCGGCCGCTATCTCGTTCCCGGCCTCTGCGACGCGCACATGCATGTGGAAAGCGGTCTCGTCACCGTCACAGAATTTGCCCGCGCGGTCATTCCGCACGGCACCACCACCATGTTCATCGACCCGCACGAAATCGCCAACGTGCTCGGCCTCGACGGTGTCCGGCTGATGAACGAGGAAGCCCAGAACCTGCCGATCAACGTGCTCGTCCAGGTGCCGAGCTGCGTGCCGAGTGCGCCGGGTCTCGAGACCGCCGGCGCCGAGCTTTCGGCTGAGGATGTTGCCGAGGCGCTTGCCTGGCCGAACGTCATCGGCCTTGGCGAAATGATGAACTTTCCCGGCGTCGCCGGAAACGACCCGAAGATGATGGCCGAGATCGCCGCCACCCAGGATGCGCGGCTCACCGTCGGCGGGCACTATGCCTCGCCGCATCTCGGCCGCGAGTTCCACGCCTATGCCGCCGGCGGCCCGGCCGACGACCATGAAGGCACGACGGTCGACGACGCGATCGCTCGTGTTCGCCAGGGCATGCGCGCCATGCTGCGCCTCGGCTCGGCCTGGTACGACGTTGCGGCACAGATCAAGGCCGTCACCGAATCCGGCCTCGACCCGCGCAATTTCCTGCTCTGCACCGACGACAGCCATTCCGGCACGCTGGTTCACGACGGCCACATGAACCGCGTGGTGCGCCATGCCATCGCCCAGGGCCTGAAGCCCGTCACTGCGATCCAGATGGCGACGCTGAACACCGCCCAGCATTTCGGCCTCGAGCGCGAAATCGGCTCGATCGCACCGGGTCGTCGGGCAGACCTGATCGTCACCTCGGATCTCGCCGCGCTGCCGATCGAAATGGTCTTCGCCCGCGGCGAGCTGATGGCCGAAAACGGTGCGCTGGCGCGCGATATCCCGGCCTATGTCTACCCGGAAAGCGCCCGCAACACCGTCCACCTCGGCCGGTTGCTGGCGGCTGCAGATTTCGACATCCCATCCAACGCACGGGCGACACGCGCGCGGGTCAACGTGATCGGCGTCGTCGAGAACCAGGCGCCGACGCGGGCGCTTCAGGCCGAAGTCGCAATCGAAAACGGCCTCGTGCAGATGGACCGGGCCAACGACGTCTGCCAGATCGCACTCGTCGAGCGCCACCGCGGCACCGGCGACGTGGTGAACGCCTTCGTCTCCGGCTTCGGCTATGACAGCGATTGCGCCATGGCGAGCACCGTCGCGCATGACAGCCACCACATGATCGTCGTCGGCACGAACAAGGCGGACATGGCTATGGCCGCCAACCGCCTGCACGAGGTCGGCGGCGGCATCGTCGTCATCAAGGATGGCCGCGAGCTGGCCCTGGTCGAGTTGCCCGTCGCCGGGCTGATGTCGGACCAGCGGGCGGAGATCGTCGCCGAAAAGGCCGCCGCCATCGTCGAGGCCATGCGCGCCTGCGGCTGCCGGCTCAACAACGCCTATATGCAGCACTCGCTGCTGGCGCTGGTCGTCATCCCGGAACTCAGGATTTCCGACAAGGGCCTGATCGACGTCCGAACCTTCCAGAAGACCGACGTGATTCTGAGCACGCACTGAGCATCACAGCGATTGGCCACCGGCAACCCGGTGGCCAACGGCCCTGTGGTTCTTAATTCCGGGTGATCGCGGGATGGGTGAAGCCACATAATCCCCTGAAAACTTCCTTTATGGTTAACCGATACTTAAACGGAGCCCACTAGGTCCGTTGCCCAGGCGTATGTGCCGTTTGCTTGGCCGCGACCGGCCGCAATAGACACCTGAAACCCCTATTGATACGGCGTCCCACAATGGGACATGCGCGCAGGCGGGGCCGAAACGCCCACAGCCGTTCCGCCCCAAATTGCATGCAATGATGGCAAATGATACAAGAGGAAGCTTATATACAACCGTGTGGGGCAAAGGATATCGAGCAGCGCTCGCCATGCTCCGAAGCGAGGTTTCCACAGGTAAGATCGCAGGCAGCCTATTGGCATTGACCCGGGCGGGCGACGCGGTAGCTTTGCAGAAGGACGAGCCGAACCGGAGCGCCGTTGGAGCGGGCTTTCACATTCTTCGGGCGCGTTCGAAACAGAGAGGGAAAGGCAAGCATGCCGGACACTGATGCAACCTTGTCTGCTTCAGCTTCAGTGCAAGATCCCGTTGCGGCTCATACGGACGAAGTCCTCTCGTTCTATGACGAGGCCTTTCATCTGACCAGCGCCTCGCCGGCGCTGCAGGAAACCTACGAAGTCGGCACGCTGGTCGATGCCACCCTGTGGCACCTCTATCCCGAATTGCTTGCGCCCGTTTCCAAGGCGGCGGTCGAATCCGTCATCGCCTATGGCGTGCCGCGCAGCGTCGAAGTGGTCGACGCCGTTACCAAGTCGCGACGCACGCTGCTCGTGTTTCGCGCGATGCGCGGCATCGGCGTGCTCGAAACGAGCGGCCGCGCGACCCGCCGCGAGGTCGGCAGCCATGGCGAAAGCGAGCGCGCGCTGCTGCTGCACCAGGCGACCCACGATGTGCTGACGGGCCTGCCCAACCGGCGGCAGTTCAGCGACGACCTGCAAAGCATCCTGCCGACACCCGGCGAGAAGCTGGCGCTGATGCAGATCGACCTCGACGATTTCAAGCCGGTCAACGACACGCTGGGTCACGGCGCGGGCGATGCCGTCCTCAAGATGGCGGCCGAGCGCATTCGCGGCGCCCTTCGCGACGGCGAAGTCGCCTATCGTCTGGCCGGCGACGAATTCGCCGTCATCCAGCGGCAAAGTGACCAGCCGGCGGACGCCGAATATCTCGCAGAAGCCCTGATCGAGGCATTCAGCGAACCTTTCACCATCGACGGCATCTCCGTCTTCGTCGGCGCCAGCATCGGCATTGCCATTGCGCCGAATGACGGAAACGACATCGAGCAGCTGATGAAGGCGGCGGACATTGCGCTCTATGCCGCCAAGAAGGACGGACGGGGCCGGGCAAAGACCTTCAGCCGCTCCATGCTGATCGTGCTGGAACAGCGCGAGATGCTGCGCCGCAGTCTGCGCACCGCGCTGCAGGACAGGCAGTTTTCGATCGAGTACCAGCCGCTCGTCGAACCACCGTTCTCGATCGTCGGCTTCGAGGCATTGGTGCGCTGGCACCATCCGCTGGTCGGCACGATCCCGCCCAACGTCTTCATCCCGATGGCGGAAGCCGACGGCCTGATGAACGAGATCGGCCAATGGGTGCTGGAGGAGGCCTGCCGGCAGGCCGCCACCTGGCCGTCGCACTTCACCGTCGCCGTCAACCTGTCGCCGGCGGAGTTCCTGCGCGAGGGCCTGACGGACCGGATCGCGCAGGCGATCGACATGGCGGGCCTGAGGGCCGACCGGCTGGAACTGGAAGTCACCGAATCGGTGCTGCTTGAACGCACGACCAACAATCTCGACACGCTGAACACGCTCAACGTGCTCGGTATCCAGATCTCGCTCGACGATTTCGGCACCTTCTATTCGTCGCTCAGCTATCTCAAGAATTTCCCCTTCGATACGATCAAGATCGACCGCTACTTCATCAAGGATCTGGAAAGCGACGAAAAGAGCCAGACGATCGTCCGGTCGATCATCGGCCTTGCCCACGGTCTCGGCATGCGCGTGACCGCCGAGGGCGTCGAGACGATCGGGCAGGCCGTCTGGCTTCGAAAAGAGGGTTGCGACCGTCTGCAGGGTTATTTCCTGGGCATGCCCATGCCTGCAGACGCGATCGGCGCCTATCTTCGCCGCTCATCGGCAATGGCGACGCTGTAGCCCCCCGCATCCGTGCGTTGCGCCAGATGCGGCGCGAGGCAAAACCCGGGTTGTCTTCATGCAAGATCCCGGGGTTGCGTGGTTAGAAATCATTATAGAAAGTCGCGTATGGCCGTGGCAGAGTTCGGGGTGCGGAGGGCATTGCTGCATGGGTGCTAGTGTCAACAAGACCACGGAAACGGCTTTCGAGCCGTTGCTTCAGTTCGACATGGAGATGGAAGATTTCCTCTCGGACTGGCACCATTGCGATCATGTCTCGAGCTACCTCGCCCGGATGATCAGCCACAACAGGACCGATCCGGTCCGGCATTCGAACTTCTTTTCCTCCGCCCTCAACGAGCTTCTGGAAGTTTCGTTTCGCGGCGGTACCACCGACGGAAAGATCGGCCTGTCGATCTATCGCCAGGGCGCCACGGAGCGGGTTCAGCTGAGCTTCCCATGCCCGCCTGGTCAGGCGCGCTTCTATCGCGAGGCGGTCTCGAAAACCCGTGAGAGCGATGCCCAGGCCCGCTATCTCGACGCCATCTCCAACGACCTTGCCCCCAGCCGGGAATCGGTGCTTCTGGACCTCGCGGTCAATTATGACGCCCGGCTCCGGCTTGACGAGGATGCCGCTCCAGCCATCACCCTGATTGTGGATCTTCCTCTTGAAGGAATGGTGAGTTGATCGCGGCGAGCCTTCCTCAGCGTTTCAAGGTCGATTTCGATCCGAACAGCCAGATCTTCTCGCTTGCCGGAACGATCCGTCCGCGTTCGATCGATGAGATCGCCGAGAGTATCCATGCGCTGAGGGAAGCGATCGATACGGTGCGCGGCGTTCTCTATATCGATGTGAAGCGCCTCATCCAGATGAACAACACGGCCTTCCAGGCCTTCATCCGGGTGGCCCTCGACGCCTGCCGGGAGCGGTCGGACCTGCGCCTGATCGTCGTCACCTCAAGCGTCGTCAGCTGGACGACGCGCATGTTCCGGCACCTGAGCACGATCGAGCCGCAGATCTCCGTCGAGGTCTACGATTCGATGTTCTATCCCGGCCAGGACTATTTCGAGGATACGAGCTTCATTCCAATCCTGCGCGCGCAGACGAAATTGACCTGGCGTCACGAGCGCACCATCCTGCCGCGCCACGGCATGCGGCCCGGCATCGCCGTGGCCGACATCTGCTGCGGCATCGGCGATTTCGCCGTGCTCGCGCAGAAGGAGTTCCAGCCGTCGCGGATCGTCGCCCTCGACCACTCGAAGCCGAGCCTCGCCTATGCCCGCAAGGTGGCCGCCGAGTTCGGCGTGACGGATATCGAATACACCTACGGCGACGCCTCGGAGATGCTGCTCGAGGACAATCAGTTCGACTTCGTGAGCTGCCGCCACTCGCTGCAGGTCTTCAATCAGCCGGAGCTTCTTCTCAAGGAACTCTATCGGATCGTGAAGCCGGGCGGCCGCGTCTACATCACCAACGAGAAGAACTCGCACTGCCTCGGCGAGCCGCGGGCGCAAAGCATCCAATGGACCTACAATGAGCTCGCGCGGCTTTTGACCAATTTCGAGATCGATGTGGAGTTCGGGCCGAAGAGCCGGCGTTATCTTGCCGACACGGGCTTCGACGACATCCTGGTCGAATCCTTCATGGTCACCAATCTGGACGGTGACCCACAGGATTTCGCCGATATCATCGCCGGCTGGGAGAAGATGTTTGCGGACATGGCGGTGAAGCACGGCGAAACACCCGAATTCATTGAGCGGTTCCGTCAGGGCTTCCGGGATCACGTCTTCGCTGCCCTGCATCCGAAGGGTTATGCGGGCTGGCCGATCTGGGCAGCGTCCGGGCGCAAACCACTATGAACGCGAGCAATATCCAACGTCCCCGGTTCGGTTTGAGATCCTTTCGCGCCAAGTTCGTGCTGGTGGTTGGCAGCGCCGTGCTCTTCGACCTCCTGCTGACAGGCGGCCTGGCGCTCTGGAACGTTCAAAGGCTGTCGCGCGACGCGACGGCGGAGGTCGGACAGGGCCTGCAAAACGCCAACGAAGATTACATGCTCACCTATGCGGAATCGACGGCCGCGCGGGTTAATCTTCTGCTCGGCCAGGTTCACGCCGACGTCGCCACGCTCGCAGGCGTAATCCAGGCGCAGATCGACCGCCCCGTGCGCCGCTCCGACGTCGGTGAAGCGCTTGCGCGGCATGCACCGGAATCCGTTACCGTCACCTACGATGCCAAAGGTGGATGGGCGCAGAACCTTCCGGGGCAGCTCTCGAGCGTAAGCGTGTGGAGCTATCTGCTCGGCCCCGACCACCGACCCCTGCCCGAGGTGCAGGCCGATATCGAGAACAGTGCCGTTCTCGATCTGGTTGCGCCTGCCTTGCTTGCGCACGGCCGCTCCAAACTGCAGATGTACTACGTCGGGCCAAAGGAACGGCCGATCTTGCGGATGGCGCCCTATGCGGACCAGGCGCAGACGTTCGACCGTCTCTACCCCGGCCATAACGAAGCCAACTTCTGGAACTTCTTCTTCCCCGGTCTCTACGACTCCTGGGAGGAATGGGCGAAGAACCCAAGCCTCAGGCCCGTTGCAGCCGATACCACGCAGACGGCGCCCTACACCGATGCGGCCTCGGGCAAGCTGATCGTCAGTTTCTTCCAGCCGCTCTGGACACCCGACCGCAAGGGTGTCGCCGGAGCGACCGGAACCGATATCACGCTCGACCAGCTGGCCGAGGTTGTCGAAAGCGTCAAGGTCGGCGACAGCGGCTTCGGATTTCTTGTCATGTCCGACGGCAACGTGCTTGCCATCAATCCGGTCGGCGAAAAGGTGATCGGCCTGCGGCGGTCCAGCGACACGGGTGGACAAGGCGTCACCGGACTGGAGCGCTCGCTGCGCCGCAGCGCGCAGCCCGCAATCGCAGAGCTGCCGCTCGGCACCGATGGCGCCATTCAGCGGGTGCTGCTCGACGAAGCCGGTGAGAAGGTCCCCTATCTCATTCTCTTAAAGCAGCTCGAGCCGGAGAACCTCTGGGTATCCGGCCCTGTGCGCCGCGAGACCATGTCGATCGGCATCGTCGTGCCGGAGCGGGAGATCTACGCCTCGCTGTTTGCGGCACAGGCGAGTATCTCCGAAGCGACGAACCGCATCCTCATCTACCAGATCCTGGCCCTGCTCGCTTCGCTGCTGTTCGTCACGCTCGCCGTGTTCGGCATCTCCAAGCGGGTGACCCGCGGCATCAGCGCGCTCGCCGGAGCGGCAACCAGCATCGAAGCGAAGGACTATTCCGTCCGTGTGCCCATCACCACGCGCGACGAAGTCGGTGAAGCCGCTATCGCCTTCAACAGAATGGCTGAGGAGATCAGCTACCACACCGAGAACCTCGAAAACCTGGTGACCGAACGCACCAAGCAGCTCGAGGACGCCAACCATCAGATTTCGACGCTGAACACACAGTTGCGCAGTGAGAACCTTCGGCTCGGCGCCGAGCTTGCCGTTGCCAAGCAGATCCAGATGATGGTGCTGCCGAAGGCAGGCGAGCTCGCGGAAATCGCCGATCTCGAAATCGCCGCCTATATGCGACCGGCCGACGAGGTGGGCGGCGACTACTACGACGTGCTGCGCGACGGCGAGCGGCTGAAGATCGGCATCGGCGACGTGACCGGTCATGGCCTTGAAAGCGGCGTATTGATGCTGATGGTGCAGTCGGTCGCAAGAGCCCTGCAGGAAGCCGGCGACATGGACCCGGAGCAGTTCCTCAACCGCCTCAACCGCGCCATCTACAAGAACATCGTGCGCACCAACACCGACAAGCATCTGTCGCTCGCCTTCCTCGACTACGACGCCGGCCGCCTGACGCTGTCGGGGCAGCACGAGGAACTGATCGTCGTGCGCAAGGGGGCTGAAATCGAGCGGATCGACACGCTCGACCTCGGCCTGCCGATCGGCCTGGAATCGGACATTTCGCGCTTTGTTGCCACCCGCGAGATCTCCTTCGGCCGCGGCGACATGATCGTGCTGCACACGGACGGCGTGACCGAGGCTGCGAACGCCAAGGGCGAACTGTTTGGCATCGAGCGACTGTGCGAGAGTGCCGGAAAGTTTTACGGACAGAGCGCCGAGGACGTCAAATCGGGTATCATCGAGGACCTGATGGCGCATATCGGCAAGCAGAAGATCTACGACGACATCACACTCGTCGTCATGAGACACAGGTGATCAGATGACCACGCTCTACGGACTGGCGGACCTGACGATCGGCGCCCACCAGAAGATGACCCGGCTGCGTCTTTACGACGGGCCGCTGGATCTCAGCTGGAAGCATTGCGCCATGGCTTCGGATTTCGTCGCGGAACTGGCGGCGCTGCGCTACCGCGCGTCGCGCAACACCTATCGGGAAGTGCGCCACAACATCGGCTACCTGACCAACGAACTGGTCGAGAATGCCGTGAAGTTCCGCGCTTCCGGGTCCGTAGTCGTCGAGGCCGCCCTCGAGGCCCAAAGCTTCCGCACGAAAGTGTCGAACGTGATCGACAACGAAGCGGCTGCGCGCTTCCAGGATCTTTTGTCCGAGATCGCCGACGGCGACCCGGGCGATCTGCTCATCGAGCGCATCGAAGCCAACGCAACCGGGCTCGGCAAGAGCGGCTCGGGGCTTGGTCTTTTGACGCTGATGAGCGATTATGGCGTTCGTTTCGCTTGGGTTTTTGGCGCCCAGGGTGACGACGGCGAAACCTCATTGGAGACTTATGCCTCCATTGCGGTCCCAGACCTCTCGAACTGATGAGCCGGTGAACATGGAAAACAAGGACGAAGAAGAGTATCGCGTTTGGTCCGAAGGCAACGATATTCATTTTGAAGGCACGATGCGGCTGCCGGGAACGGAAGCCTACGCGCCGATCTTCTCGACGGTGATGGGCGTGCTGGAGACCGAGCCCGAGCACGTCACGATCGACCTCACCGAACTGCAGTTCCTGAACTCGTCCGGGATCAACCTGCTCGCCAAGCTGACGATCGAGGCACGCAACCGCCCGAACGTGCAATTGACGGTGCGCGGAACCTCGGAGATCCCGTGGCAGTCGAAATCGCTGCCGAACCTCAAGAAGCTGCACCCCGGTCTCGATCTCAGGCTCAACTGAGATCGCACCGTGCCGGGAACCCGTTCCCGGAGTTAAAGCCTGAGCATCGCGCGCCCCACCGGCGCGCGACTGCCGTTCTGCGAAGCTAAGGCTCACGCACCAGCCGCCGACAAATCCGGTCGCCGAGACCAGTCGTGCGCCCGCTACACCTTTCTCTCTCTCTCTCTCTCTCTCTCTCTCTCTGTCACGCTTGACTCTCCGAACGCCTCGCCCTATCAGTCAAATCATCTGATGACTTGATGAGCAGACGATGCAACCGATCAATCGTACGAGCCTTGCCGAGAGCGCTGCCGAAAGCCTGCGGGCGGAAATCCTCAGTGGTCGCTGGGCCATTGGCGAGCGCATACCCAACGAGACGGCGCTGACGGAACTCCTGGCGGTGAGCCGCGGGACCGTGCGCGAGGCCGTTCGAGTGCTGATTTCGAAAGGGTTGCTCGACGCCCGCCAGGGCTCCGGCACCTATGTCCGCTCGACGGTCGACAGTTCCGGCGCGCTTGACCGCGTCAAGCGGGCGAGCCTGCGCGACCAGTGGGAGGCGCGCGCGGCCCTCGACGTGGAAGCCGCCCGCCTGGCGGCGCTTCGGCATACGCCCAAGGACCTGGAACAGATGAAGCGCCTTCTTCTCGCCCGCGGCACGGTTGCCGATGACGGGCGTGAGGCCTTCGGCCGACGCGATATCGCCTTCCACCGGTCGATCGTCGAAGCCTCCGGCAACAGGGCGATCGTCGAGCTCTATGACTTTTTCACCTCGGCCATTCTCGAAACCATCCACTCGACGCTGTCGGGCGACCTGCCGGAGCCGGACGACCGGGCGCATGCGGCCATCGTCGAGGCCATAGCGACCAGTGACCCGGACAAGGCCGCGGCCGCCGTTCGGGCGTTCATGGCCCCCGTCCTCGCTGAACTTGATCGGCTACTTTCCCAATGAACCAGACTTTTCGCGACCCCCACAAAGCCGAAGCCGCCGAACCGCTGGACATCGAAGACCAGTTGATCGATGCCGAGGCCGACAGCCTGCCAGCCCCGCAGCCACCGGTGCTGAGCCGCAACGCCCGCATCCTGCTGGGCGCCAGCCTCGTGCTCATCGCCTTCAACCTCAGGCCGCTGTTTTCGAGCCTCTCGGTGCTGCTGCCCGAGGTGATGCAGGCGACCGGCCTTTCCACCGCCAGCGCCAGCGTGCTCACCACGCTCCCGGTGCTCTGCCTTGGCCTCTTCGCGCCGCTTGCGCCGAAGCTCGCCCAACGCTTCGGCGCCGAACGCACGCTTCTCGGGGTCCTCGTCCTGCTCACGCTCGGCACGGGTCTGCGCGGTGTTCAGTCCGTGCCGTTGCTTTTCCTTTCGACATTTGCCGCGGGCGCGGCGATCGCGATCGGCAACGTGCTGCTTCCCGGCCTCGTCAAGCGTGACTTTCCCGACCGAGCCGCGATGATGACGGGGCTCTACACCATGGCGCTGTGCGCCGGTGCTGCCAGCGCGGCCGGCCTGACGCTGACGATCGAACACCATGTGGTCGGCTCCTGGTCCGGCGCGCTTGCGGCCTGGGCGGTACCCGCCCTCATCGTGCTGATGATCTGGGCGCCGCAGGCGCTGCGCGGCAAGGCGCAAGCCCGCCACAGCGGCTTCCGCGTCGTCGGCCTCTGGCGCGATCGGCTCGCCTGGCAGGTGACGCTGTTCATGGGTCTGCAATCCGCGCTCGCCTATTGCGTCTTCGGCTGGATGGCCCCGATCCTGCGTGAGCGTGGCCTCGATGCCGCAACCGCCGGCGCGGTCGTCTCCGCCTCGATCATGATGCAGGTCGTCACATGCCTGCTCGTGCCTTCCTTCGCCGTCCGTCGTCGAGATCAGCGCGCCGTCTGCGTGGCGCTCGTCGCCGCTGCCGTCATCGCGCTGATCGGCATCCTCTTTGCGCCGCTCTCGACGGTGCTCGTCTGGGCCGTTCTGCAAGGGATCGGCCAGGGTGGCCTCATTGCCGCGGCGATGACACTCATCGTGTTGCGCTCGCCGGATTCCCACGTGGCGGCGCATCTCTCCGGCATGGCCCAGGGCGTCGGCTACGTGCTTGCCGCCATTGGCCCGCTGCTTGTCGGCTTCATCCGCAGTTGGACCGGCAGCTTCGCCGCCAGCGCCATTCTCTTCATCGCGCTCGGCATCGGCGTGGCGATCATGGGAATGGGCGCGGGACGGGCGCTGCATGTCGGTGCGCGAACCGTCCGGATAGATGAGCGCTAAGACGGACGGATTGGAGTTAGAACAATCCAAAGGGCTCCCCCTTCCCAGGCGGAGCCCTTTTTCTCGCGGTCAGCGATCAGATCAGGCCGCGGCCGCCACCGGCTGGTAGCGCGGCGCCGGCCGGAAGGTGAGCGCGATCAGGAACGCGCCGAGGCCGATGCCCCAGGAGCCGATGTAGAGCCAGGTGTAGCTCGCCAGCGCATCATAGATCAGACCCCCGGCAATCGGTCCCGTCGCCATGCCGAGGCTGCCGGCCATGGCCGTTCCGCCGATCACCGTCCCCATCATCCGCAGCGGGAAATTCTCACGCGCAAGCACCGCATAAAGCGGCATGACGCCCGCATAGATGAAGCCGAACAGGGCCGCGACCGCATAGAACGAGCCGAGCCCGGCGGCAAAGACATAGGCAAGCGCGCCAAAGGCCTGGGCCAGAAGCCCGAAAACCAGCACGCGCTTGGCCCCGAAACGGTCGCCGAGCAGACCGAAGACGACGCGGCCGCCCATGCCGGCGAGGCCCTCGATGCTGTAGATCGACACAGCCGCCATGACCGGAATTCCGCAGGTAATCGCGTAGCTCACCGTGTGGAAGATCGGGCCGGAATGGGTGGCGCAGCAGAAGAAGTTGGTCAGAAGCAGGATGATGAAGAGCGGCGATTTCAGCACCTGGCTGGTCGTCATCGACGACTGCGGCTCTTCCTCGGGCGACGCCGCGGCAGCGCCGCCGGCAAGGGCCGGTGCCTGGCGAACGAGGAACGAGACCGGGATCATGATGACGGCGACGACGAGCGCGATGATCTGGAGAGCGGTCCTCCAGTCGTAGGCGGAAACCAGCCAGGCGGCGAAGGGCGACATCGTCAACGGCGCCATGCCCATCCCGGCAGACACGAGCGAGACCGCGAGGCTCCGATGCGTGTCGAACCAGCCAGTCACGCAGGCCATCATCGGCGCAAAGATCGCAGCCGTCGCCGTGCCGACGACGACACCGAAGAGGATCTGGAAGGCGATCAGCGAAGGCGCCCAGCTTGCCGCCATCAGGCTGCCGGCCAGGAGCACCGAGCCAATGAGCACGATCGGGCGTGCGCCCCACCGGTCGGAAAGGCTGCCCCAGGCGATGCTGGCAAAGGCCATGGCCAGGAAGCCGATGGTCATGGCGCTCGAAACGCCGGTCACCGACCAGCCGGTGTCACGCGAAATCGGCAGCAGGAACACCGGAAGCGAAAACATGGCGCCGATCGCCAGGCAGCCGAGCAGCCCGCCCGCCGCCACGATGACCCAACGGTAATGCGAATTGGTCATTGCAAATCTCCTTGAAGCTGCCCGGCCGGTCGTCCGGCCACGCCGACAAATTATGCAACCTGATCGCGTGGCGGATCGTACCTGGGACATCCCCCGCATCCGCCCCATTGAAAGACGCTCGCGCCGGCACCGAGCCGACAGGAGCTCCGAAAGAATTTCATAATAGTTGCAGATTCACCTTCGATGCAGCCTTGAAGGCACGCATCGACTGCTTGCCCGACTGTTTCCGCTTGATTGTGCGGCCAAGCTTCTTTCTGTTGTCGGTTGCCACCGGAGAGATAGATAAAGGCTGGGACACGGCTTGCGGGAGTGACAAGTGTGACGGGATTTCGATGGATTCGCTGATCACGGCCGCAGCGCGCGCACTGGCGTCGGGCGATCCGCTCGGCGCGCTGAAGCGGGTGGCGCTGCGTGACGATCCGCCGGCACTGGCGCTGCGCGGCATTGCCATGGCCCAGCTTGGCGACTTCACCCGCGCAAAGGTTCTGCTGAAAAACGCCGCGCGCGCCTTCGGCCCCA
Source organism: Ensifer sp. KUDG1 (assembly GCF_050434285.1). Classification (NCBI taxonomy): domain Bacteria; kingdom Pseudomonadati; phylum Pseudomonadota; class Alphaproteobacteria; order Hyphomicrobiales; family Rhizobiaceae; genus Ensifer; species Ensifer sp. KUDG1. The sequence goes on along the minus strand of NZ_JBNDIG010000011.1, from coordinate 161,498 downwards.
AGGAAGCGGTGGCGCGGGCCCGGTGCATCGTCGCCGAGGCGGAGATCGCCATCGTCTCCCGCGATCTCTCCTGGCCGATGCGAGCGCTCGACGCCGCTCGCTCGACGCTCGAAGCCCATGGCGACCACCTCAATGCCGCCCACGCCCGCAATCTCGGCGCGCGCCGGCTGCTCTTGATCGGCCGGTTGGACGAGGCCGAGGGCCTTCTTGCCGGCATCGATACGGCTCGACTGACACCGCTGTCGAAAGCCGCCCACGAACTGGCGCTCGCCGGCATCGCGGTGCGCCGGTTGCGGACCGAGGCCGCCACCGCCGCCTTCAGGCGCGCGGACGCGGCGGCACGGGCGACTGGCATTCCCGCCCTGATCCTCGAAGTCGAAAACGCGGCCGCCGTACTCAGAGCGCCGGCTGCCCGCCTGATGGCGGACGGAGAAGAGCGTTCGCTGCAGCTGGGCGAGGTCGAAGAGCTGCTTGCTTCCGGCGCCCTTGTCATCGATGCCTGCCGGAACCTCGTCAGAAGACAAGCGACCCTGTGCACGCTTGCCACCCGGCCGGTGCTCTTTGCGCTGGCGCGCACGCTTGGCGAAGCCTGGCCGGGAGATGTCTCGCGGCGCACCTTGCTTGCCCGCGCCTTCGGCGCACGGCATGTCGACGAATCCCACCGGGCAAGGCTGCGCGTCGAAATCGGCCGGCTGCGCGAGGAGCTGCGACCGCTTGCAGATATCAAGGCGACGAGCGACGGCTTTCGGCTGGTGCCGCACGGCAAGCACAAGGTTGTCGTCCTTGCGCCGCCCGTCGACGAGCGGCATGCGACCATGCAGGCGCTGCTGGCGGATGGCGAGGCCTGGTCGAGTTCGGCGCTCGCGATCGCGCTCGATGCCAGCGCGCGCACCGTGCAGCGGGCCCTCGAAGAACTCGCCTCGCAAGGCAAGGTTATACCGATCGGGCGCGGGCGGGCACGGCGCTGGGTCGTGCCGCCCATTGCCGCATTCCCGACAGTCTTGTTACTCCCCGGCCCTTTGCCAAACGAATAGGATCAGACACATGAAAAGATCCGAAGCCGAAATCATCCAGATCTATGGCCCGTTCCCCGGGGCAGACCAGGTCCACGGCGTCACCTTCGACGGCCGCAACGTGTGGTTTGCCGCCGGTGACACGATCAACGCCTTCGACCCGGAAAACGGTGCGCCTGTCCGTTCGATCGACGTCGCCGCCCATGCCGGCACCGCGTTTGACGGCAAGCACCTCTTCCAGATTGCCGAAGATCGCATCCAGAAGATCGATCCGGAAACCGGGAAAATTCTCGCAACGATCCCGGCACCGGGCGGCGGCGGCGATTCCGGCCTCGCCTGGGCCGAGGGCACGCTTTGGGTCGGACAGCATCGGGGACGCAAAATTCATCAGATCGATCCCGAGAACGGCGCAATCCTGCGCACGATCGAATCCAAGCGCGTGGTGACTGGGGTGACCTGGGTCGACGGCGAACTTTGGCACGGCACCTGGGAACGCGACGAAAGCGATCTCAGGCGCATCGATCCGCAAACGGGAGCCGTACTTGAAACGGTCGCCATGCCGTCGGGAATGGGCGTCTCGGGCCTCGAGTCCGATGGCGGCGAACGCTTCTTCTGTGGCGGGGGGCCGAGCGGCGTCGTCCGGGCGGTTCGCCGGCCGAAGCGGGCGCGCTGAAACTCGCGATAAGATCCAGGGATCGGCGCGGCTGCGCGCCGCTGTCGGTGCGGCGCCGGCACTACAGCGCCGCGCGCCTTTGAGGCGCATAGAGGGCGCTGTAGCGCTTCGAAGCGCTGCATGTTCCGTCCGCAAAACCGGCGATGAATAGGGAACCATGCAGTAGCGTTGTCCCGGCACGGTCCGCAATACCCGGACACCGCGGACCGTGCCCGAGCTTTAGGCCTTAATGAAGGCGAGCAGGTCGGGATTGATGACATCGGCATGGGTTGTCAACATGCCATGTGGATAACCCTCATAGACCTTGAGCGTGCCGTTCTTCAGCAGCTTCACCGCCAGTCGCGCGCTGTCGTCGATCGGCACGATCTGGTCGTCGTCACCGTGCATCACGAGCGTCGGCACGTCGATCGCCTTCAGATCCTCGGTGAAGTCGGTTTCCGAGAAGGCCTTGATGCCTTCGTAGTGCGCCTTGGCGCTGCCCATCATGCCCTGGCGCCACCAGTTGCTGATGACGCCCTGCGACGCCTCAGCACCCGGCCGGTTGTAGCCGTAGAACGGACCGCTCGGAACGTCGAGGAAGAATTGCGCCCGGTTGGCAGCAAGCGCCGCCCGGAAACCGTCGAACACTTCGATCGGCAGGCCACCCGGATTGTTCTCGGTCTTGACCATGATCGGCGGTACGGCGCCGACGATGATCAGCTTGGAAACCCGGCCGCCGCCATGGCGGGCCACATACGCCACCGCTTCTCCGCCACCGGTGGAGTGGCCGATGTGGATGGCATCGCTGAGGCCGAGCTTGGTGGTCACCGCCGCAACGTCCTTCGCATAATGGGCGATGTCGTGGCCCTCGCTCACCTGCGTCGAACGGCCATGACCACGGCGGTCGTGGGCGATGACGCGAAAGCCCTTGTTGACGAAAAAGAGCATCTGCGCGTCCCAGTCGTCCGCCGACAGCGGCCAGCCGTGGTGAAAGACGATGGGCTGGCCCGAGCCCCAATCCTTGTAGAAGATATCGACGCCGTCTTCAGTCCTGACGAAGTTCTCGGTCATGGGAACGGTTCCTTTGTTTGGGTTGGGTACATGTCTTCGAGATCTGGCCCCCGGCGCGGGATTCGCGCCGGGACGTGCGGTCCGCGTCAACCGAGATGGGGATGGTTGATCGCGAGAAAGTGGTTGACGACCGGCGCGGCCGGCCCCTTGTGGTAGCGGCGGACGTCGTCCTGAATGTCGGCATCGGCCTTCGACACGCGCTTGTGCTGACGCAGGTGTTCGGCCCAGGATTCGACCATGAACCATTCAACGAGGCGCCCGGGATCGGCCGCGTCCTCGGTCACGCCCCAGCCATAAGCGCCGTCGCGCCGCCGCTCGTGCGACAGGCGGGCGAGCGCCTTCAGAAACTCGGACCGATCCGCCTTGTCGATCGTGTATTCGATCAGGACGAGAACCGGTCCGCGGTCGTGTTCGACCGGCTCGCTGGTCAGCGGCTCCGGCCAATGGTTGGAAGGAATGAGGTCCGCCTCGCCTTTCGGCAGCTTCATGGCGTGGAAGGCGAAGCCGACGCAGAGAAGGCCGATGGCCGCAACGGCCAGCGTGAAGGGCACACCGATCGCGGAGGCTGTCGCGCCCCAGGCAAGGCTGCCGCCGGTCATCGCGCCATTGAAGACGGTCAGATAGACGGCGAGCGTGCGGCCGCGCACCCAGTTGGGCAGGATCGCTTGCGCGGTGCTGTTCAGCGTCGTCAACGCCGTGATCCAGGCCGCACCACAAACGAGCAGCGCCGCCACCGCCACCCATTGCGCCGGTGCGAAGGAAAGCACGCCCATGACGGCGGCAGTCAGGACCGCCGACAACAGCAACAGCCCGTCGGCATCCATTCGCGCGCGCAGCCGCGGCATCAACAGCGCGCCGCCGATCGCGCCGGCGCCGACGGCGCCGAGCAGGATGCCGTAGAAGCTGGCGCCACCGCCGAGAAGCTGGCGGGCGACCAGTGGCAGCAGCGCCCAGATCGCACTTGAAAAGGCGAAGAACACGGCTGCGCGCAAAAGCACCACGTGCAGCTCGCGGCTGGCGCGCGCATAGCGCAGCCCGGCGCGGAAGGCGCCAAGAAAGCGCTCGGCGAGCGCGTCGTCCTCCGGCACCTGCCGCCGCCACCAGACCAAGGCGGCAATGACGAAGACATAGCTGATGACATCGACGCCATAGGTGACCGCGGCGCCGAACCAGGCAAGCAGCAGGCCGCCAAGCGCCGGCCCAATCGCGCGGGAGATGTTGATGCCCAGCGAGTTCAGCGCGACCGCACCCTTGACGTCCGGCCGCGACACGAGCTCCGGCACGATCGCCTGCCAGGTGGGGGCAACGAGCGCTGCGCCGATGCCGCCGACGAAGGTCAGCGCAATCAGCGAGGTCACCGACTGCAGTCCGCTTGCGGAGAGGAACAACAGGCAAAGGCTCGCGGAGGCGAGCAGGAACTGTACGACGATCAGGAATTTGCGGCGGTCGAGAATATCGGAGAGAACGCCGGCGGGAATGGCGAGCAGGAAGATCGGCAGCGTCGCGGCCGCCTGAATCATCGAGACGGCAGCGGGGGTTGCCGACAGGTCAGTGACAAGCCAGGAGCTGGCGACATCGCGGATGAAGCTGCCGGTATTGCCGATAATCGTCGCCACCCAGAGGACGGCGAAGACCTTCTGGCGCAAGGGCGCGAAGGTGCCGGCATTGTTGGTCGCTGCCTGCGTCATTGGCCGCCCCTCCCCGTGAATGCACGTTCGCGCAGATCATAGAGTGCAACGAGCACGAAGGCGCCGGCAAGGCCGATATGCTCGAAGAAGCCGTTTGTCGCCATCGCACGCTCCATGCCGGGCGGCAGCTCCCAGAAGCGGAAGGCAAGCAAGGTGGCGGCGAGCGTGAAGGCCGCAAGCGCGCCTGCCGCCGCCCAGCGATAAAATCCCGAGAGGATCAGCGCCGACATCATAAGCTCAAAAACGATGACGCCGACCGCAAAGAGCGGCGCCGGATGGAGGCCGAAATGCTCCATCTCGGCAAGCGCGCCCGGGAAGTCGAAGATCTTCGTCAAGGGTCCCTGGATGTAGGCCGAGCAAAGCGCCAGCAATCCGACGAACATGACGGGGTTGCCGGAACGGCCCGGTCGAAGGCGAGCAGCGAGATGGTTTTCGAGGGAAGAGAGGCTCAAATCTTTCGTTTCCTTGTCAGGCGGTCTTCGGCTTGATGGGCGGCAAGGCCGTCCTCATCGGGTTTTCGGCCACTTCAAAGGCGTGATCGCGCTCTGGGATATGCCCGGGTAGTAGGCACCGTGCTTTGCCGGTGGATGGTTCACGACGACTTTCGCAGAAGGGTGCCGGAGGCCCTCGGTTGGCGAGGCAGAGGCACCCTTCGGTCCGAGCGATGCGTTGATCAGGAGTGAGACCGCGGCCATCGCCACGGTACCGGCTATCGTCCGCATTTTGCGTCTCCCTTCCGCTACACCGCCCAGCAGGAACAGCCGAGCGCGCCGAAGAAGCCCTTGAGGTCGGCGATCGGCAGTTTCGACGTCCAGGCGCCGGCGTGGTCGTGACCATGGACGCCGCAATCGCTGGCGCAGCCGCAGGACGTGATCGCGGTGCGCCGGAGCGAGCGCTCGCCGGCGCCCTCGGGCTCACCCCAGGCGGCATAGCCGCCGAAGGTGCGAACCGGCGACCAGTCGGGCATTGCCGGCGGCACCGAGTTCTCGTCGTGAGAGGCGAAGTCGCCGGCCGCATAGACGATCTTGCCGCCGACCATGGTCAGTTCCGAGGTCAGGAACGAGATCTCGTCCTCGGCGCAGTTGAAAAAATCCTTGTTCGGTACGATCAGGTCGGCGAACTGCCCCTTCTCGATCCGCCCCTTCTTGCCTTCCTCGTTGGAGAACCACTGCACCTTTTCGGTCCACATCCGAAGCGCCGTTTCGCGGTCGAGGCAGTTGGCGCGCGGGTAGAGCTGCAGGCCGCCGACAGTCTTGCCGGTCACCATCCACGACAGCGAAACCCAGGGGTTGTAGGATGCGACGCGGGTCGCATCGGTGCCGGCGGAGACGTTGACGCCCTTTGCCAGCATCTTGGCCACCGGCGGCGTCGCTTCAGCGACACCATGGCCGTAGCGCTCGACGAAGTACTCGCCCTGATAGGCCATGCGGTGCTGCACGGCGATGCCGCCGCCAAGGGCGGCGATCCGGTCGATCGAGCGGTCGGAGATCGTCTCGGCATGGTCGAAGAACCAGTTGATGCCCTCAAGCGGGATATCCCGGTTGACCTTCTCGAAGACGTCGAGCGCACGGGTGATCGTCTCGTCATAGGTGGCGTGCAGTCGCCAGGGCCAGCGGTTCTCGGCAAGGATGCGCACGACTTCTTCGAGTTCGCCCTCCATCTCCGGCGGCATGTCCGGGCGCGGCTCGCGGAAGTCCTCGAAGTCGGCGGCGGAAAACACCAGCATCTCGCCGGCACCGTTGTGGCGGAAATAGTCGTTGCCCTGCTTGTATTTGACCGACGACGTCCATTTCAGGAAGTCGTCCTTCTCCTGCTTCGGCTTCTGGGTGAAGAGGTTGTAGGCAAGCCGCACCGTCATCTGGCCCTCGTCCGAGAGCTTCTGGATGACGGCATAGTCGTCCGGGTAGTTCTGGAAGCCGCCGCCGGCGTCGATGACGCTGGTGACGCCGAGCCGGTTGAGCTCGCGCATGAAATGACGGGTCGAGTTGACCTGATAGTCGAAGGGCAGCTTCGGCCCCTTGGCGAGCGTCGAATAGAGGATGCCGGCATTGGGCTTGGCCAAGAGCAGCCCCGTCGGGTTGCCGCTGGCGTCGCGAGTGATCTCGCCGCCCGGCGGGTTCGGCGTGTCCCTGGTGTAGCCGACGGCGCGTAGCGCCGCGGCGTTGAGCAGCGCCCGGTCATAGAGATGCAGCAGGAACACCGGCGTATCGGGCGCGACCGCGTTGATCTCGTCGATCGTCGGCAACCGCTTTTCGGCGAACTGGTGCTCGGTGAAGCCGCCGACGACGCGCACCCATTGCGGCGCCGGCGTGATCGCCACCTGCCGCTTCAGCATGTCCATCGCATCGGCGAGCGAGCGCACGCCGTCCCAGCGCAGCTCCATGTTGAAGTTGAGGCCGCCGCGCACGACGTGGGTATGGTTGTCGTTCAAGCCCGGCAGGACGCGCTTGCCTTTGAGGTCGATCGTCTTTGTGCCTGAGCCCGCCAGCGCCATGATCGTCCTGTCGTCACCGACAGCGAGGATCAGGCCGTCCTTAACGGCAACGGCGGTGGCCGTCGGGTTGGCGCGGTCGAGCGTCGTCACTTGGCCGTTGTGAAGGATCAGGTCGGGCGTCATCGAGGTATCTCCGGTCTGTTGGGCGCCGGCGGTGCGAGCCGACGGGAAGAGAGCGGGCAGCGCCAGCGACGAGGCAGCGCCGAGGAACGAGCGTCTTGTCGGCATCGTCAGGCCCTCTCGTCGTTGCCGGTTGCATCTTTCACCACGCCAGCCGCGGCCTGCCCGCCGGGCAGATGGCCGAACACATGCGGCATGCACTGCCGATTGAACCAGGAGAGGTTGACCGGCTCGCCCGACAGGGCGCGCTTGACCAGGGGCACGGACTGCTCCCCGATGAGAATGCCGAGCAGACCGATCAGCGCGATGACCGGCGGCGCCGGCGAGCGGACATTGAGCAGCGCATAGATGACGCCGACGAGCAGCCCGGCTCCGAGCGAGAGAAGGTACATCTTCATCGCCACAACTCCTTCACGGGAAAAAGGTGCCGCTCCGGCCGCAGCGCGGCGGCCAGAGCGTTAATCTAGAGCGCGGAGGCGTTCTGTCAGTGGCCTTCGGACGCGCCGAACATCGACTTGGCGTAGATGATGCCGAGGCCATACGAACCGCCGAACTTCTTGGCGATACCGGTGGTCATGTCGTAGGTCTCGGTGCGCGCCCAGTCACGCTGCAGCTCGAGCATGTATTGCAGCGAGGTCATCGGTCGGACGCCGGCCTGCACCATGCGGTCCATCGCCCGCTCGTGCGCCTCGTCCGAAACGTCGCCGCAGGCATCCGCGATGACATAGACCTCGAAGCCCTGGTCGAGCGCCGAAAGTGTCGGGCCGACGATGCAGACCGAGGTCCACAGCCCGCACATGACGAGGCGCTTCTTGCCGATGCGGTTGACCTCTTCGATCACGGCCGCGTCTTCCCAGGTGTTCATCGAGGTGCGGTCCAGCAGTTTCTGGCCCGGGAAGGCATCGGTGATCTCGGAGAACATCGGGCCGGAGAAGGTCTTTTCGGCAACCGTTGTGAGGATGGTCGAAACGCCGAAACCGGCCGCCGCATTGGCGACGAGTGCTGCGTTGTTGCGCAGGAGCACCGCATCGATCGACTTGGTCGCAAAAGACATCTGCGACTGGAAGTCGATCATGATCAGGGTGTGGTCCTTGGGCGAGACGAGGAGTTTGCCGGGGGTCGCTGTCGCAGACATGGTCGTGACCTCTTACTGTTGAAACTGAACTCCGATTGGAGAGGCCCAACTATGCCGCCGACCGGCGACCCGTTCTTGTCGCCAAAGGTGGATTTTTGAAAATTTCGCTCGCCTTCAGCCGGCGGGGCGCGTGTAGTTTCAGAGGGTTACGACTGCCGGCTGCGCCGCCACTGGCGCGGCGTGGCACCCGCGGCCTGCGCAAAGGCCCGGGTAAAGTGGCTCTGGTCCGAAAAGCCGCAGACGACCGCAATTTCACTTAAGGATGCGGGCGAGAACTGCAGCAGATCCTTGGCCCTTTCGATCCTTTGCTGCAGCAACCAACGATAGGGCGTGCTGCCCATGGTCTCGCGAAAGGCACGCAGAAAAGCCGCCTGCGACAGGTTGCAGGTCGCAGCCAATTCCTCGACGGTCAGCTCGCCATCCAGACGGGATTGCACCAGATCGCGGATCTTTGCCTGGCAGCGCTGCGAAAGCCTGCGTCCTCCGGCCAGGCTCTCGCCACGGCCATTGCCGTACTGCCGGACCATGTGCACGCCGATCGCCACCGAGAGCTGGTCGACAAACAGCGCGCTTCGATCCGTGTAGCCGTCCACCGACGCAAACAAAGCGCCGAGCATGCCGCCGAGAACAGGATCGGGCGAGCCGGAAACGGACCGAAGCTCGCTGACGCCGGAGGCATTTGCCGCATCTGCGATGCGCTCGAGCGCTCCGTGGCCGATTTCGAGCAAGGTGAAATCGAACGACCCTTTGAGATCGGCTTTATAATCGTCGGCAAAATTCCTGACGTAGACCGAGTTTTGGCTGAACTCTTGGATCGCCGAGTGGTGCGCTCCGAAAACCCGGCGACTATGACCGCCGACAAGCGACAGGCCGATCAGATAACCCCGCCCGTTGCCAGGTGTCCTGACCTGGCCCGGCGGTCCCGCTGTCGACCGCTTGCGGTGGAAGACCATGTCGCGGCCTTCGATCGTCCTGTCGTCATCAAGCTGATCGAGCGAGCATCCGAGACTGTCGCGCCGTCGCGCTCCGGCCGAGGCAGCGGAAACATTCGTCATCGTCTTCGCTCCTATGTGTCGAGACTGCCCGCCAAACCCTCCTGCCGAGACCACGAAAACGAAAGACGTAAGTCGCCGCGCGCAGGATAATCGTGCACGCAACTCAGTCTCGGATTCACCAAATCATCTGCAGGAGCGGCCCTATGATTGCCCCGGTCGCCGCATCATTCTTGCACGTTTTTCATCTGTTTTGAAAATTTTTCAGAGGGCGCGCCCTCTTTCCACGTTATTGCGGAGGTCGGTCCACAGCGACGATGACCGACCTGTTCCTTTTCCGGAAGCGCGCCGGCGTTTCCCCCGCCTGGCTGGTAAAAACCCGGGTCATGTGGCTCTGGTCGGCAAAGCCGCAATGGATTGCGATTTCAGCAAGGGGTGTGTCCTGAAGCAGACACTCCTTGACCCGCGCGATCCGATATTCGGACAGCCACCTGGACGGTGTGCGCCCGAAGCTCTCCTTGAAGGCCTTGTTGAAATAGCTGCGCGATAGCGCGCACTGGGCAGCGAGATCGCCGATCGAGAACGGCCTGTTGAAATGGGCGACCAGAAACTCCGTCGCCAGCCTCTCCTGCCATGGCGCCAGCGTCCCCTTCTTGTCGACGGGGAAGTGCAGGCCGCCATAGGCCTGGCTGAGATGGGCCAATGCAGCAAGATTGATCTGTTCGACGAACAGCAGATTGGCCCGGTCCGGCTCGTCGAGCGAAGGCAGCAGCGCCTGGGCAAGGCCGAACATGACAGGATCCACACGCCCCTGTACGGGAGAAAGCGACACATATTCGCCGCGCCCGGCCCTTTCGGTGAAGCTGCGCATCGAGGCAAAGGGGATGTGGAAGCGGACATTGTCGAAAGGCGATAGATGATGGCACTGCCATTGGTCGCGAAGGTCGGTGATCGCAAGCGAAGCCTTCGGGTGCCCACCCTCGTAAATGAGTTCGCCGCGCCGCCACAGGCGGTGCGCCTCGAAGTCACACATCTGGACAATGACGTTGAAGGCATCGGCGACCGGGATCAGCGGCCCGACTTCCAAATCGAAGCGATCCGAGAAGGTCCTCGTGACGGTAATGTCGCCGGCGCTGATCCGCTTGACGATTGGACGCGGTGTGCGTTCGTCTGCGCTCATTCCCTCTTGCAAGGCCATCGGTCAGGGTCTCCCGATTTCCAGCTCAGCCGCCCGCTTCAGCGGCCGGGCGGATGCTACAACGGTTGACTGTCGCAATGAAGAGGCGAATCCAGCGATGCATCGCCAAGCGTCAAAGTTCAGCATCATACCCTCACTGCAGCCAGCGCGCGCGCCAGACGGCGGGCGTCACGCCTGTCACCTCGCGAAAGGCCTCGATGAACCGGGCCTCGTCGGCATAGCCGCAACTGGTCGCGGTTTTGCCCAGCGACCATCCCTCTTCGATGAGATAGCGCTTGGCGCGACCGATCCGGTAGCGCATCAACCACTCTTGCGGCGTCTGGCCGGTCACGGATGCAAAAGCCGCGGCAAAATCCTCCTCCGAAAGGTTCGCAGACGCCGCTGCTGACGCAAACGAAAAGTCCTTGGCCCAATGGTCGATCATGAAGTCCTTGGCCGCCTTCTCCTGCCATACGGAGAGACCGGGGTCGCCGGATGCGGTGGCGCGATCCGGGTAGGAATGCAGAAGATGCGCGCAGATGGCGACGGCGATGTGCTGCAACACCGCACCCGGTTGCCCCTCGCCCTCGGCAAGAAGCGGCAACAGCGCCAAGGCGAGATTGTGCATGACGTCGTCGACCTCGCCACGACGGCACCTGAGACTGGTGGCGGCCGGAGCATGCGAAAACTCGCAGACTTCACGAAACAAGGCGCGCGGCAGATGGAAGGCGAGGGAATCGAGATCGCTGACAAGCCGGATACTGGCGCCCTCAGCGAGATCGACGAGACAGATCGACCCCTGCCGGTAGTGGCGAATGTCGCCTTCGCTTTCGCCCGGCACCAGGTCGCAATGCATGACATCCTTGAAGTAGAACATCAGGAAATAGGCGTCGTCGGCCGGCAGGGATACGATGCGGCTCAGTTCTCCGTTCAGCCGGCACTGCAGACGCGTCACCGAAAACCGGGCGTCCCGCACCGGCCGCACCATGAGAAACGGCGCCTTCGGCTCGCCGAAATACGTTCCAATGCCACTTGGCTCTGTCATCTTTCGTCCACCCCCGCCTTCTGGCGATGGAATTCACTGCACGCGCGCAATCCGCTTCGATATGCGAAAGACCCGACGCAAGGGGGCATCTCGCCATTGCCGCTCATATCCGAGAAAACATGGGGTGTGCTGCCAGTAATTTCTTGTATCCTTTGCTCACATTTGGCCGCAAACGGCGCTGTTTTGAGGTCCTGCCGCATGATCCAGCCGCTTCAAAGCGGCCGCGTCTCGGTGACGTAGCTCTCGAAGAAATCGGAGAACTTGGCAACCCTGAGCGGCAGCCGTTCATAGGGCGGATAATACAGGGTCAGCCACAGCTGCGGCGCCTCCCACCCGTTGAGGATCTGAACCAGCGCGCCCCGCGCCAGCGCGTCCTCGACGATGAAGAGCGGCAGAAGCGCGATGCCCTCGCCGTTCTCGGCAAGCCTGGCAACGAATTCGCCGTTGTTGGCGGCGAGCGACTGGCCCGCCCTCACCTTTCGCGTCCGGCCTTCGGACGAGAGTTCCCAGGTCTCTGCGACCGCCTCTCCATCATAGGCAAGGCAACCGTGGCGATCGAGATCATCCGGCGTCTGCGGGGTTCCGAACCTGGCGAGGTAGCCGGGCGAGGCAACGAGCACGCGCCGCACGGGACAGATCCGGCGCCAGATCGTGGATTTGTCGCGTGGCGGCTCCGACACCCGCACCGCAAGGTCGAAATCCTCAGTCACGATATCGATCAGCCGGTCGGTCAGGGACAGCGAAATCCGCGTGCCCGGATGCTCGGCGCGAAAGCCGGTGACAATGTCCGGCAGGATATGCTGGCCAAGCGACAGCGGCGCATTGAGGCGGATCAGCCCGGCGACATCGCCATGCTGCTCACGCAGGTCCTCCCGCGCCTCGTCGAACTGATGGATCAGGGGCTCGATGCGCGCCGCATAGACCGCACCGGCAGAGGTCAACGAGACCTGGCGTGTGGTACGCAGCAGCAACTGAACCCCGAGATCCGCTTCCAAGGCACTGACGGCGCGCGTGACGCTCGGCGCCGTCATCGAAAGCTGACGCGCCGCGGCGGTAAAGCTCCGCTGCTTCGCCACCGCCAGGAAAACCCGGATATCGCTCAAATCGCTCATGCGCTATAATTTCTGAAAATGAAATAATATTGTCAATATTATTACTATTCATTTCGGTTATGAATGCGCCGATCCTTTCATCGGGAGAAGCACATGGGTGCTGGCGGAGATCAGGCAGGCGTGAATGCTGCCACCTCGGCCCCTCGGTCTCCCAGAAGGGAGCGGCAAACATGACATTCTCATCGTCCAGCGAACAGAGAGAACCGTTCAGCCCCGACGCGCCGGTCGTATTCGCGTTCTGCGACCCCGCTCCGAACGATGCGGTCGCCCAGCTGATCGCCCATACGCTGCCGGGCTCCCAATTGGTTGTCGTCAACCAAGGCGCAGGCGATGCGGCGCACTCATCTGCGATCGGCGACGGCTTGTGCGATATCCGGGCACTCGCAGCTTCCGTGGAAGACCTGGCGCACGCGATCGGCAACAGGCGGCGGCTGTATCCGCGCCAAGCCGTCTATGGCATCGGCTACGCCACCGGCGCGACCCAACTCGCCGCACTCCTGGTCAAATATCCTGATCTGTTCGAGCGAACCGCGCTGTTGCATCCTCTCGTATCGTGGGTGCCGCCCGGCAACGCCGAACTTCAGGGCAAACGGATCCTCGTCACCGGCGGCCAGGACGATCCGGCCCGCCCATTGGCACTCACCGAGCAACTGGTCGACTATCTTGCGGGGCAGAAAGCGGATGTCCGGGCCCTCTACATCAGGGGCGGACACGAGATCGGGCAGGAAGAATTGATGGCGCTTCGGGATTTCCTTCAGGCGCCCAGAGACTGAAGCAAGGCGGGCCGCATCAGACGATGCGGCCCGCGGTCGATTTTTTACTGTGCCTTCGCTTCGATATCGACTTGCTCGAGCAGAAGCGCCGGGTTTTCAGCAGCGCCCATCAGTTCGAGCGCGCCGACGCCGGCTTCATCCTTGGCCTTGACCTTCAGCGTGAAGGTGCCAGGCTTGCTGATGAACTGGGTGAACGCCGTTGCGGCGTCCTGCAGCTTTGGCTGGGTGGCGGCAAAATGCTGCACGCCGGCGCTGGTCATCAACACGAGCAGGCCGCGAACGCTGTCCTCGGTCATGTGGTTATCTTCGGCATAGAGCTTGATGCCCTTGGCCATGATGCCCTTGTCCTCGAGCTTGAGCGTGACTTCGCGGGCGGTAAGACCGAACATCGCGATCTGCGCCGCATTCAGGTCGCCGGAGAAGAAGTCCTCCGAAGCGCCGCCCATGACGCCCGAGAAGGAGAGGCTGCCCATGTCCTTGCCATCAAGCGAAATCTGCTTGATGACGAAGTTCTCGTTGGGCTCGTCCCACGACAGTTCGACGTTGGACGAGAAGACCAGCTTGTCGAGGCCGATCTTGCGCAGCATCTTGAAGCCCTCTTCCTGCGTGTCCGCAGGGATCGGAACGCTGAGATCGCGGTAGCTGACGCGGACATCCGTCGGAATGCCGTTGCGCGGCTTCGTCAGCGCGACTTCATAGGTGTCGAGCGTGAAACGAACGCGTTCCGGAACGGACGGCACTGCCGACTGCTCTACCGGCGCCTCCGCCATCGGGTCTTCCGCCACTTCACCGGCTATCTCCGCGTCGCTCGCGGCTTCGCCATCGGTGGCTTCATCCGCCGACTGCTCTGCAGGTGCCTCGGACGTCGAGGCTTCTGCCGCATCGCCCGGGATCGCCGCGTCGCTGGCGGCTTCGCCGTCCGTCGCTTGATCCGGCACCTGCTCGGCTTCCGGCGCCTGTTCGGCGTTGGCCGACGGATCGACCTCGGTTTCGGTCGCGCTCTCGTCCTCGACGGTTTCGCTGTCCGTCACGGCTGCCGGGTCGCTGCCGGGCATGTCCACGTCGAGCCCGGCGATCTTGATCGTGCCGAACTCGGGCATCAGCGTGGTGTAGGGGAAGGTCTCGAACTCCTCCTCCTTCAGGCCTGCAAGCTTCGTCAGCGCCTCCATGGTCGGAGCCCAGGAGAAACCCTTGATGCTGGCTTCGGCAAACTTGAAGTAGTCGGTACCCTCGCCCGCGGTGACACCGTTCATCGTGCCATCAAAACTGCGGCCGTTGAGCTGGAACGTCATCTTGTCGACGGCGAGCTTCACGAGCTTGCCTTCGGTGCTTTCCTGCTCCGGCACTTCCATCTTCAGGCCGAGCAGTTCCATGTCGCCCTTTGCCAGCATGTCGACCAGCGAAAGGATGCGCTTGAAGAATGCCTGGCGTTCCGCCGGCGGCAGGGCTTCCGGGTCGCTGACCGCCTGGAGCTTCTCGAGCGTTTCGAGAAGCGGCTCGGTCGGCATGCGGACACTGAGGCCGCTGCTTTGCACTTCGTCATAGCCGAAACGCGACTTGCTGTCGGCAAAGGCAAGGTTCTTTACCGAGATCGGGCCGTAGAGCAGCTTCGGCTCCTTGTCCTCGGGACCGGCTTTCTGCGTATAGATGCGGGCCATGTAGGCCACATCGAAGCTCTCACCGGTGACGGCGCCCATGGTGCCGTCCATTTTCTCCCGCTTCGTTGCCCCTTCACCGTCAGGAAGATCCATGGAAAAGGCGAACGTGGCGCCGCTCGCCGAATAGCGCGCAACGCGGCCGCTGGCGATATCCTCGAGCCGAACATCCTTGTAGACCGTCTTCTGCTCGGCGCCTGCAACGTTCTGAACGACGGCGACTTCCGGCGCGGAGACCTGTTTTGCCGCGAAACGCTCGATACGCCTCAGCAGATCAGCCTTTTCCCCGCTTGCCATCAGGCCGGCGGCGAAAAAGTCGGGATCTTCAAGCGTTGCCGCCGGCACGGAAAGCTTTGCGGCCTTGAGGTCGAGCTCCAGGCCCTTCACGTCGAGCTTGCCGCTCAGAGAGAAGATCTTCGGGCGGCCGTCGATTGCCGCGATGCGCGCGCTGACGCCATCGGCGAAAGGAAGCGTGACGTCGCGCAGATGGATGCGGCCGAAGAAATCCGCTTCGACCGAGCCGGCCTTCCCGCCGCGCTCGGCGATGAACGTCCCGACCGCCTTTTCAAGCATGAACTTGCCGCCGGCTACGCCGGCAGCCGCGATCGCGATCACCGCGACTGCAGCCCAGAGCGCCTTGCGGCGGCCACTGCCGGTCTTCGTATCTGTCTCAGCCACGATGTCTGTCCTTTCACCACGCGAAAAATAGAAAGCTCTTGAGTCGTTGCGGTGTGACTAACCATTGGCGCTTTCTTCCGCAAGTTTGGCGGGAGTGCAGTGCAACAATTTTCTTGTATCGGCTGCAATCGGCAAACGGTCGCACGTCATCAAAAATGCATGGAGGGCTGCAAGCATGCACCTGCGGAGCCGCGTCCATTAGCCATAGGATTGCCTTATCGTCACAATCAGGAAATCCAACTTAAATTAATGGAACCACTTTGATAGAGTCCGCGGCACAATGAGGGAGACGCAGCCAGTGGCGACACCGCTTCGCGGAACGACAACCACCGACGGCACAAGAGATGCCGGGCCTCGCGCTCGGCTGGCTGCCGGCGCGCGCCTGGCGCTTTTCCTCTGACCCATCCAAAAATCACGTCATCTTGAAGGGAGACAAAAATGGACGCGAAAGCCGAAAAGACGGGCAAATGTCCCGTCATGCACGGAGCCCAGACGAGCGCTCAATCGCCCGGCACCTCGAACCGCGACTGGTGGCCGAACCAGCTCAACCTGAAGATCCTGCACCAGAACTCCTCGCTGTCCGATCCGATGGGCGAAGCCTTTGACTACACCGAGGCGTTCAATAAGCTCGACCTTACGGCGCTGAAGAGCGACCTCACTGCGCTGATGACCGATTCGCAGGATTGGTGGCCGGCCGACTTCGGCCATTACGGCCCGCTCTTCATCCGCATGGCCTGGCACAGCGCCGGGACCTACCGCACCGGCGACGGCCGCGGCGGTGCCGGCGCCGGACAGCAGCGCTTTGCGCCGCTCAACAGCTGGCCGGACAATGTCAATCTCGACAAGGCGCGCCGGCTTCTCTGGCCGATCAAGCAGAAATACGGCAACAGCATCTCCTGGGCCGACCTGATGATCCTCACCGGTAACGTCGCGCTCGAATCGATGGGCTTCAAGACCTTTGGCTTTGCCGGTGGCCGCCCCGACGTGTGGGAGCCGGAAGAAGACATCTACTGGGGCACGGAAAAGACCTGGCTCGACGATAAGCGCTACTCGGGCGACCGGGATCTCGAAAACCCGCTCGCCGCCGTGCAGATGGGCCTGATCTACGTCAACCCGGAAGGCCCGAACGGCACGCCGGATCCGCTGGCGGCTGCGCGTGACATCCGCGAGACCTTCGCGCGCATGGCGATGAACGACGAGGAAACCGTGGCGCTGATCGCCGGCGGTCACACCTTCGGCAAGACCCACGGCGCCGGCGATGCCGCCAATGTCGGCCGCGAGCCGGAAGCGGCCGGCATCGAGGAACAGGGTCTTGGCTGGGCGAGCACCTACGGCAGCGGCCGTGGCGGCGACACCATCAGCAGCGGCCTCGAAGTCACCTGGACGACGACGCCAACCAAGTGGAGCAACAACTTCTTCTGGAACCTCTTCGGCTACGAATGGGAACTGACGAAGAGCCCGGCGGGTGCACACCAGTGGACCCCGAAGCATGGCATGGGTGCGGGCACCGTGCCTGATGCCCATGACAAGTCCAAGCGCCACGCGCCGTCCATGCTGACGACCGACCTCGCGCTGCGCGTCGATCCGGCCTACGAGAAGATCGCACGGCACTTCTACGAGAACCCGGATGCATTCGCCGACGCGTTTGCCCGCGCCTGGTACAAGCTGACCCACCGCGACATGGGTCCGCGCGCCCGCTACCTCGGCCCGGAAGTCCCCTCCGAAGAGCTGATCTGGCAGGATCCGGTTCCGGCCGTCGACCATCCGCTCGTCGACGCCAGGGATGTCGCCGACCTCAAGGCGAAGATCCTTGCCTCGGGCCTTTCCGTCTCGCAGCTCATCTCCACCGCCTGGGCATCCGCGTCCACCTTCCGCGGCTCGGACAAGCGCGGCGGCGCCAACGGCGCACGCATCCGCCTTGCCCCTCAGAAGGATTGGGATGTCAACCAGCCGGCGGAACTCGGCAAGGTCCTGGAAACGCTCGAAGGCATCCAGCAGGCCTTCAACGGCACCCAATCCGGCGGCAAGAAGGTATCGCTTGCCGATCTGATCGTGCTCGGCGGCGCCGCTGCCGTCGAAAAGGCCGCCAAGGCGGCTGGCCACGAGGTCGAAGTTCCGTTCGCCCCCGGGCGTACCGACGCCACGCAGGAACAGACGGATGTCGAGGCCTTTGCCGTTCTCGAGCCGATCGCCGACGGCTTCCGCAACTACCAGCAGACCCAGTACGCGGTATCGCCGGAAGAGTTGCTGATCGACAGGGCGCAGCTCCTGACGCTGACCGCACCGGAAATGACCGTGCTCGTCGGGGGCCTGCGCGTTCTCGGCGCGAACCACGGCCAGACCACCCACGGCGTCTTCACCGATCGCCGGGAAACGCTGAGCAACGACTTCTTCGTCAACCTGCTCGACATGGCCACGGCCTGGACGGCGACGACGGACGCCAAGGATGTGTTCGAAGGGCGCGACCGAAAGACCGGCGACGTCAAGCGGACTGCCACCCGCATCGACCTCGTCTTCGGTTCGAACTCGCAGCTGCGCGCCATCGCCGAAGTCTACGGACAGGCGGATGCCAAGGCAAAGTTCGTACGCGACTTTGTCGCCGCCTGGAACAAGGTGATGAACGCCGACCGTTTCGACCTCGTCTGACGGCTCGATCCGGCAACAGTACAAGCTCGGGTCCCGGCATCGCGCCGGGGCCCGTCTGCCCGATGGTTCCGCGAAACCGTCACCGGAGGTTGCAGAACCGACGCGGCAATTGTGACGATGCGGGCACACGTAAAACGTTCGCCTTCACGCAACGCCCTCAACCGAACCCCGACAGAATCGGGCCGTCGCCCTTCCCTCGCCTTGCACCGGAGGGTGCCCAGCAAATCATTGCTTTTGTGACAAGTTCTCTCTGATCCCGCCTCTCGCGGGTATTTGCGTTATCTTTGCAAGCCCTCGCTTAAATCAATCAATGGTTGCGTGACTTGGGGCGGATAACATGTTCTGATTTCAATGCACTGCCCAGGCGACTGAAGTCATCGCCAGCTGTTTCGTTCAGGGGAAACGTTGCATGCGTCGTTCGAGAATTCTTGCCCTTTCACTTTCATCCGCATTGCTTGTCGCCGTCGGGTTATCCGCGCAAACGGCATTCGCGCAACAGGCGCCGGCCGTGGTCGTGGCGCCGGCCACCATCATGGACCTGCGCGAAAGCGTGGATCTGACCGGTAAGGTGACCGCGATCCAGAAGGTCGATATCCGGGCTCGCGTCTCGGGGTTCCTCGAAGCGGTCAACTTCACCGAAGGGCAGAAAGTCACGGCCGGGACGGAACTCTACCAGGTCGAAGACGGCGCCTACCGCGCCGCCGTGCAGGAAATCCAGGGGCAGATCGAAGCAGCCGAAGCCGCCAAGCAACTCGCCGTCCTCGAGCGCGACCGCGCCGATCAGCTTTTGACCACCAAGACCATTTCCCAGGCGAAGGTGGACGAGGCCAACGCCGAGGTCCAGAAGGCGGACGGTGACCTCACGCGCCTCAAGGGCAGCAAGGACAACGCCGACCTCAATCTCTCCTACACCAAGATCACGGCACCCTTCGACGGCATCGTCGGTCTGACGGCTGCCGATGTCGGCGCGCTCGTCGGTCCCGACAGCGGCCCGCTGGTGACGCTGACCCGGCTCGACCCGATCTATGTCCAGTTCCCCGTCGCCACCGCGCTCTACCTCACCTACCGCGAGCGCGTTCTGAAAGGCGAGATCAGCGGCGGCGCCAATGTCGGGCTCAGCCTGCCGAACGGAACGGAATACAAGCAGAAGGGTACGATCAACTTCATCGCCAGCAACGTCTCACAAGGGACAGACACGGTGATCGTGCGCGCCGAGTTCCCCAATCCGGACAGCATCCTGCTCGACGGCGCACTGGTGCGCGTGATCCTCGAGCAGTCGGACAAGCAGGATGTGCTCGCCGTGCCGCAGCAGGCAATCCAGCGCGACCAACAGGGCGCCTTCGTTCTGGTGGTTGACGCCAGCTCCAAGGTGGAGCTTCGCCGTGTCGACGTGACGCGCAACACCCGCGGCCAGGCGGTCATAAGCAAGGGCCTCAAGGAAGGCGAGAACGTGATTACCGAGGGCGCCGGCAAGGTGCGGCCCGGCATCACCGTCGATGCCGCCACGGCAGCAGGTGGCTAACCGATGATTTCAGAGATCTTTATCGATCGCCCGCGGTTCGCCACGGTCATCTCCATCGTGCTGACGCTGGCGGGTCTGCTTGCGCTCACCCGTCTGCCCGTCGCCCAGTTTCCCGACATCGTGCCACCGCAGGTGAGCGTCACCGCCAGCTATCCCGGCGCCGGCGCCGACGTGGTCGAAACCACTGTCGCCCAGCCGATCGAGAGCAAGGTCGTCGGCGTCGATGACATGCTCTACATGAAATCGACCAGCGGCGCCGACGGTTCCTACACGCTGACCGTCACCTTTGCGGTCGGCACCGACCCCGACATTGCAACCGTCAACGTGCAGAACCGCGTATCGCTTGCCGAAGCCGGATTGCCGTCCGAGGTCAAGCAGAGCGGCGTCAGCGTGCGCAAGAAGTCGTCTGCGCTGATGCAGGTGATCACCATCTATGGTGCTGACGAGAAACAGAATTTCGACAACCTGTTTCTGTCGAACTACGCGACCATCAACGTGCTCGACACGGTCAAGCGCGTGCCCGGCGTCGGCGACGCCCAGCTTTTCGGCGCCCAGGACTATGCGATGCGCGTCGTGCTAGACATCGACCGGATGACGAGCCTCGACCTGACGCCGACCGACGTGATCAACGCGCTGAAGGCCCAGAACGTCCAGGCCGCCATCGGCCGCATCGGCGCCCAGCCGATGACCGACGACCCGCTGTTCCAGCTGAACCTGCAGACGCAGGGCCGTCTTACCGATCCCAAGCAGTTCGAGGATGTGGTGCTGCGCGCAAGGCCGGACGGCTCCTATGTGCGCATCCGCGACGTCGCGCGGGTCGACCTCGGCGCATCCAGCTCGGACTCCAGCGCCCGCTTCAACGGCAAGCCGGTCGCCATGATCGGCACCTACCAGGCGCCGGGCGCCAATGCGCTGGCCGCCGCCGAAGGCGTGCAACAGGCGATGGAGAGGCTGTCGAAATCCTTCCCGCCGGGGGTCACCTACGCGATCTCCTACGACACCTCGCAATTCGTCGAGGCCAGCGTCGACAACGTCGAGGAAACGTTGCTGGAGGCCTTCGTCCTCGTCATTCTCGTCGTCTTCCTGTTCCTCGGAAACTGGCGGGCGACGCTGATCCCGCTCGTTGCCGTTCCGGTCGCGCTCATTGGCACCTTTGCCGTCCTGCTTGCCATGGGCTTCTCGCTCAATACCGTGTCGCTGCTCGCCATGGTGCTGGCGATCGGCATCGTCGTCGACGATGCGATCGTGGTCGTCGAGAACGTCGAGCGGGTGATGGAGGAGAATCCGGGCCTGTCGGCGGCGGAAGCCGCCCGGCGCGCCATGGGCGAAATCACCGGCGCCATCGTCGCCATTACGCTGGTGCTGCTTTCGGTCTTCGTACCGGTCGCCTTCATCCCGGGCCTGAGCGGCCAGCTCTTCCAGCAGTTCGCCGTCGCCGTCTCGGTGTCGATGGTGATCTCGGCAATCAACGCGCTGACGCTGAGCCCCGCACTCTGCGGCGTGCTTCTGAAGCCGCATCACGGGCCCAAGCGCGGCATCCTCGGCTATATCTCGCGCACGATCGACAAGGGGCGCGACGGATATGCTTTCGTCGCCGGCCACATCGCTCGACGCGCGATCATCGGCCTTGTTCTCCTCGCCGCCGCCTTCGTCGCCACCGGCCTGCTCTTCAAGGTCGTTCCGACCGGATTCCTGCCGGCGGAAGACCAGGGTGCGTTCTTCACCGAAATCCGCCTGCCGGAAGGTGCGTCCTACAACCGGACCGATGAGGTGGTGAAACAGGTCGAGACGATGCTTGGCGGCATCGAAGGCGTTGCCAACGTCATCACCGTCACCGGCTATTCCTTCCTTGACGGCCTTTCCAAGTCGAACTCGGCCTTCGCGATCGTCACGATGAAGCCTTTCGCAGAACGTCTGAGCCCGTCTGCAGGCGTCGAAGCGGCGATCCGCACGACCATGGGCAAGGCCCAGGCGATCCGCGGCGCGCAGATCTTCGCCTTCAACCTGCCGCCGATCATGGGTCTCGGTACAGGCTCGGGCTTCGAGTACCAGTTGCTCGACCTGCAGGGCCGCTCGGTCGCAGACCTTGCAGCCACGGCTGGCGGACTGATCATCGCCGCCAACCAGAACCCGGCGCTGGGGCCGACCTTCACCACCTACTCGGCAAGCTCGCCGCAACTCTACCTCGACATCGATCGCGACCGGCTGCAGTCGCTCGGCGTCTCGGTGAGCGACCTCTTCACCACGCTGCAGGGCACGCTCGGTAGTTACTACGTCAACGACTTCAACCTGTTCGGCCGCACCTGGAAGGTGACGCTGCAGGCGGCACAGGCCGACCGCGACGCGGTGGACGACATCCAGCGCCTGCACGTACGCAACGTCAACGGCGACATGGTGCCGGTCGCCTCGGTCGCCAAGGTCGATTACATCGTCGGCCCGCAGTCGATCGTGCGCTACAACAACTATCGCTCGATCACGCTGAACGGCCAACCTTCTGCCGGGCATTCGTCCGGCGAGGCGCTCGCGGCGATGGAGGCACTGTCGGCCTCGACGCTCCCGCCCGGCTACAGCTACGAATGGACCGGAACGGCATTGCAGGAACTTGAGGCCGCCGGCAAGACGACGGCGATCCTGGCGATGGCCGTGCTCTTTGCCTATCTCTTCCTGGTGGCACTCTATGAAAGCTGGACGATCCCCGTACCGGTGCTCTTGTCGGTCGCCTTCGGCGTCTCGGGCGCACTGCTGTCGGTGCTCGTCGCCGGCCTCTCCTTCGACATCTACGCCCAGATCGGCCTCGTCGTGCTGATCGCGCTCGCCTCCAAGAACGCGATCCTGATCGTCGAGTTCGCCAAGGCGCACCGTGAAGCCGGGGCAAGCATCATCGACGCGGCGATCGAAGGCGCGCGCGCCCGCTTCCGCGCGGTGATGATGACGAGCTTCGCCTTCATCCTCGGCCTGGTACCACTGGTGATTGCCAAGGGTGCGGGAGAACTCAGCCGGCGTGCGGTCGGCACCGGCGTCGCCGGCGGCATGCTCGCCGCCGCGGTCGTCGGCATCTTCGTCATCCCGGCGCTCTACGTCGCCTTCCAGTGGCTGCGCGAGCGCGGCCACAAGCTCGTGGGCATTTCCAGGCATCCGGCGGTCGAAGGTGAAGCGGCGGAAGGCAAGGCCGAGACGCCGGCCGGTCACTAAGGCCGGCCTGGCTCAAAGGCTGGGGGACGGGCCTCGCCGGTCCCGCGAGCTTCATCGAGACAGTGCCGGACGGCGACGCCTTTTCGGGAGGCGTTAAACAGAGGTTGCCGACAGGCGGATGCCTTGCTCGGCGAAGTAGGCTTCGAGGGCTTCCGGCCGTGCTCCCTCCGTCACCAGCGCCACGTAGGTGTCCGGGCGCACCAGATAGGCTGCATCCCGCGCCAAGCCCGCGCCCGCCTGTTGCGGCCCCCAAGGGAAGACGTGAAGCGGCACGTGCTTTGCCGCACACCATGTCCGGATGTCGCCGCCTGCTTCGCCGTAGACATGCACCTGCCACGCGATGGCTGCCAACGAAGCATAGTTGTCGAGGCCATTGACGCGTACCCAGGGCAACCGATCACCGCCTTGCACCCGACCGTGCGCGGTGCGGCTTAAGGGGCTGCCGCGATAGTTGAGCTGCGTCTGCGACAGGATGCGGAACAGGAACTCCCTGACACCGCCGACGCGGTAAGCGATGCCCGCCAAAGCGGGAGCAACCTGAACGCGCAGGAAATCCGCAACGCTGCCGTCCGCCGTCACGAAGGTGAAGAGCCGGTCGGTGGTTTCGACGAGCTGCCGGGCAAACTTGATCCGCTCGGCGTCAAAACTGTCGAGCAGGCTGTCGGGCGCATGCCCTTTCAGCACCGCTGCAAGCTTCCAGGCCAGATTGACCGCATCGCCGATGCCGGTGTTCATGCCCTGGCCACCGACCGGACTGTGCACATGCGCCGCATCCCCCAGCAGGAACACACGCCCGCGTCTGAAGCGATCGGCGACACGGTGATGCACACGATAGGTGGAGAACCAGTTGACCTTGTCGACGGTGAGGCGAAGGCTCTCGATGGCGCGATGGCTCACATCGGCGAAGGTGAGTTCGTCTCCATCGTCCCGCGTCTCCCGCACGAGACCGATGAGGCGGCCCCGACCCTCGGCATAGGCGAGCAGAGCGACGAAATCGCCGGTCTCGAGCGAAATATGGGCTTCGCCATTCGCCGTCGCGCCGCTCACGTCAACGTCGGCGACGTAAAAGGTCTGGTCGTAGGTGCCGCCTGCAAAATCGACCTCCAGCCTGTGCCGGACCGGCGAGCGCGCGCCGTCGCAACCGGCCAGATACTGCGCCCTGCAGACTTCCGAGCCGCCATCGGGCAAGCGCAGCCGAGCGCTCACCCCGGCGGCATCATGCTCGAAGTCGACAAGCTCGGTCTGTCGCTCGACTTTCACGCCCAAGGCCTCCAGCCGGGCCTCGAGCAGCCGCTCGTGATGGTCCTGCGGATAGACAAGAACGAAGGGATAGGGGGTCAAATTCCCGCCGGTCGGGCTGAAGGATATGCGCGCCTTGACCCTGCCCTTCGCCCAGAGGTTGACCGAAGGGTTGCGGTGCCCCGCTTCGACCACGGCATCGGCCAGATCGAGTTGCCGATAAAGCTCGAGCGTTCGCGCATGCACCACCATCGCCCGCGACGTCGGGCCGGGACCAGCGTTCTTGTCGATGACGCGGACCTTCACGCCCTGGGCGGTCAGCCAGAGAGCCAGCACCAGGCCGGTCGGTCCTGCGCCGACGATCAGCACATCCTGTTTCACCCTCTCCTCCCCGCTCGCACTGCCGGCGGCCCGGTCGCATCGGGAACTGGGTTTCTCCGCCAGTAACAGCAGCCTACGCGCAGGTGACGGCAGATGCCAAGCAGTGCCGCGGGACTCACCTTGAGCCTTGCCCGACGGGCGCAGCCTTGGATCAGCCGCGCGCCCTCAAATTGGCGATCAACTGCTGCTGGCCGACACGGATCACCTGCTCCATCGCAATGCGTGCGCCTTCCTCGTTGCGCAGGCGGATCTGCTCGACGATGCGGATATGCGCGACGGCGACGCGGTCGATCTCGGCGCCGTCGGCGGCCGCGTTGCTCAGCTGAAAGACGCCCATCAGCGCCGCCTCGATCAGGCTGCCGACCGTCTGCATGAACGGATTGAGCGAGGCGTCGAGCAGGCGCAGATGGAATTCGAGATCCGCGCGCGCCAGCGTCTGCGCACTATGGCCGGCATCGCCCATGGCGACGGCCAGGCGCATCATCTGGGAAATGTCGGCATCCGTGGCGCGGCGTGCCGCCAGTGCGGCTGCGTAGGGTTCGAGCGCCAGGCGGACTTCACTCACATGGCGAAGAAACGCCTCGTCGACGCCGGCCCGGAAATGCCAGGAGAGCACGTCGCCATCAAACAGGTTCCAGTTTGCCTGCGGCATGACGCGCGTGCCGATGCGGGCCCGGGCGACGATCAGCCCCTTGGCGGCGAGCGTCTTCATCGCCTCGCGCAGGACCGTGCGCGAAACGTTGAAACGCGCCGCCAGCTCGACATCGCCCGGCAGGATGTCTCCGACTGCGAATTCTCCTGCGACCACCGCCTGGCCGAGCTCCTCGACCACGAGCCGGTGGCTCGTGCGCTTGCGCGGCTGATGGAAGGACGGCCACATCGCCCTCTGCCTCACGCCCGCTGCTGACGCTGGCGCGAAACGAAGATGATGCCCTTCTGAAGCAGGATGAAAGCAAAGAGCAGAAGTCCGATCAGGATCTTCGTCCACCAGCTCGACAGCGACCCGTCGAAGGTGATGTAGGTCTGGATCAGCCCTTGAATGAGGATGCCCACCAGCGTGCCGGCAACGAAGCCTGAGCCTCCGGTCAGAAGGGTGCCGCCGATGACGACGGCGGTGATGGCGTCCAGCTCGACGCCGACGGCGGCAAGGGAATAGCCGGCCGAGGTGTAGAGCGAAAAGACGATGCCGGACAATCCCGCCAGCAGGCCCGAAAGGGCATAGATGCGGATTGTCGTCGCTGCGACCGGCACGCCCATCAGCCGCGCCGTCGCTGTGCCGCCGCCGAGCGCATAGACATTGGTGCCGAAGCGTGTGCGGTGTGCGATCAGAATACCGATCGCAAAGACGAGCAGCATCAGCCCGCCGATCAGCGTGATACGGCCGCCACCCGGCAGCTTGAAATAGAGCCCCTTCAAGGTCGCGTAGAAAGGATGCTTGATCGGAATGCTATCGATCGACAGCACGAAGGCCATGCCGCGCGCGAGAAACATGCCGGCCAGCGTGACGATGAAGGGCGGCATTTCCAGATAGTGGATGATCGCCCCCATCGCGGCACCGAAGAGCGTCGCGATCACCAGAACCATCGCGAAGGCAATGAGTGGGTGGAGGCTCGTGTGTTCGAGCACGACGGCGAGAAATACGCCGGTAAAGGCGATGACCGAGCCGATCGAAAGATCGATGCCGCCGGAGATGATGACGAAGGTCATGCCGACGGCGGCGATGCCGAGAAAGGCGTTGTCCGTCAGAAGGTTGCCGATAACACGCGTCGACAGCATGTTCGGATACTGCAGCACGCAGAGCGCGTAGCCGAGCAGGAAGATCACAAGCGTCGCGGTGAGCGGAAGATATTTCGGCTTCATTTTGCGGCTCGCTCGCTCGGGTTTCTCGCGCCGCGCGCCGGCACGAGGAAGGCAAAGGCGGTGCGGAACCGCGGCGACTGAAGCACCAGGATGAAGACGATGATTGCGGCCTTGATGATCAGGTTGAACTCCGGCGGGAAGCCGGAGAGAAGAATGCCGGTGTTGATCGCCTGGATGATGATGGCGCCGAGCACAGATGCGGCAATGCTGAAGCGGCCTCCCAGCAGCGACGTGCCGCCGACGACCACCGCGAGAATGGCGTCGAGCTCCAGCCACAGGCCGGCATTGTTGGCATCCGCACCGCGGATATCGGCGGCGGCGATGATGCCGGCGATGGCGGCGCAGAGCCCGGAAAGGACATAGGCGGCGATTAGGAGCACCGGCGTCAGTACGCCGGACAGGGTGCTCGCCTGGCGATTGACGCCGATCGCCTCGATCAGCATGCCGAGCGCGGTGCGCCGGACGAGCACCGCGATCAATATTCCGAAAACCAGCCAGATCACCACCGGCATCGGCAGGCCGGCAAAGGAACCGCTGCCGATGAAGATGAGGCCAGGATCGTTGAAGGTCAGGATCGCACCCTCGGTGATGAGCTGGGCGATGCCGCGTCCGGCGACCATCAGGACCAGCGTCGCGATGATCGGCTGGATGTCGAGCACCGCGACCAGCACCCCGTTCCAGAGACCGCAGAGAATGCCGACGCCGAGCGTAATCAGCAGCGTTGCAGCGAGCGAATGCCCCGAGGTGATCGAGGCGGCAGCGGTTGCGCCACAGATCGCCATGACGGCGCCGACGGAGAGGTCGATGCCCTTGGTGGCGATGACGACCGTCATGCCGATCGCCAGGAGCACCACCGGTGCGCCGCGATTGAGGATATCGATGAGGCTGCCATAGAGGCGGCCGTTCTGGATCTGCAGATTGAGGAAGCCGGGAAACACCAGCGATACGGCCACGACGATGACGCCGAGCGCGATCAGTTGCGGCAGCAACCGGTTGAAATAGAGCCTGAGGAACGACGTCACGACGTCCTCCTTTCATCGGTTGCGGCGATCGCCTCGACGATCTCACCGGCGGTGATCCGACCGCCATCGAGTTCGGCGACATGGGCGCGATCGCGAAGCACGATCACGCGGGTGCTGTAGGCGACCAGTTCCTCGATCTCCGAGGAGACGACGATCAGCGACAGGCCCTTTTCGCGCAGCGCCTCGATCAGCTTGACGATTTCCGCATGGGCGCCGACATCGATGCCGCGTGTCGGCTCGTCGAGGATCAGGAATTCCGGTTCGGTGGCGAGCCAGCGTGCGAGGATCGCCTTCTGCTGGTTGCCGCCGGATAAGAGCTTGATCGGCTTCTCCCGGTCGGCCGTGCGGATATCGAGCGCGCGGATATAGTGGTCGGCCAGACGGTTCTGCTCCGCCCGCGAGATCGGCCGGGTCCAGCCACGACGGGCCTGCAGGGCAAGCACGATGTTTTCGCGCACCGAGAGATCGCCGATGATGCCTGAAGTCTTGCGATCTTCCGGGCAGAAACCAAAGCGGTGCCGGATGGCGGCCCGCGGCGACGAAAGGTCGACCGCACGACCGTCGATTTCGGCCTCGCCGCTATCGGCGCGATAGGCGCCGAAGAGGAGCTCCGCGGTCTCCGTCCGTCCGGAGCCGAGCAGGCCGGCCATGCCGACCACTTCGCCGGCGCGAACGTCGAGATCGAAGGGACGGACACGACCCTTGCGGCCATAGTTGCGAAAGCGATAGCGCAACGGCCCTTGCTGGGCCTCCGCGCGCGGCGCATGGATTTCCGCCGCCAATTCGCGGCCGATCATCATCGCGATCAGTTCGCGGCGATCGAGGCCGGCAGTTTCGCGCGTTCCGACAAGCTGCCCGTTCCGGAGCACGGTGATCCGGTCGGAAATCTCATAGACCTGTTCGAGAAAATGGGTGACGAAGACGATGCCGAGGCCGCGCGCCTTGAGGCGCCTGACAATGCGAAACAGCATCGCCACCTCATGCGCATCGAGGCTCGCCGTCGGCTCATCGAGGATCAGCACCTTGCCGGAGAGATCGACGGCCCGGGCAATCGCGACGACCTGCTGGATGGCGACCGAATAGCTGGCGAGATCGCGAGTGACGTCGATGTCGAGTTCGTAATCGGCAAGCAGATCTCGCGCGCGCCGGTTCATGGCACGGGTGTCGACCATGCCGAAACGGCGGGGCTGGCGCCCGAGGAAGAGGTTCTCCGCAACTGTCAGGTTCGGCAGCAGGTTGACCTCCTGATAAACCGTGCCGATGCCGAGTGCCTGGGCCTCGAAGGTGTCGCGCGGATCGACCTCGGTGTCATCGAGCAGAATGGCGCCGCCGTCGCGCCGGTAGGCTCCGGTCAGGCATTTGATCAGGGTGGACTTGCCGGCACCGTTTTCGCCAAGCAGCGCATGAACCTCGCCGCGCCTGAGGTAAAAATCGACCTTGTCGAGAGCTCTGGTCCCCGGAAAGGTCTTTTCGATCCGGATCGCCTGGAGAATGTGATCACTGGTCTGCATCGATACCGTCTCCGCGATGCTGGTATCTGCGGGCGAAGAGCGCAGCGCCTGGCTGCGGCAAGCTGCGCTCTTCGGCCGGAAATTCGGACAAGAGCGTGGCCCGCGCGAGAAGCAGCGCGGGCCACGGCCGACGTCAGTAGCCGAGGCCCTTCTTTTCCTCGTAGACCTTCAGCGGCTCGTCGGCTTGCGTGTAGAGCTTCGATTCCGTCTGGATCCACTTCGGCGGCGCCGTGCCATCCTTCTGGAAGGCGGCAAGCGCATCGAAGGCGGGACCGGCCATGTTCGGCGTCAGCTCGACCGTGGCATTGGCTTCGCCGGCGGCCATCGCCTGGAAGATATCCGGAACGGCATCGATCGACACGACAAGGATATCCTTGCCCGGCTTCAGGCCGGCTTCCTTAATCGCCTGGATGGCACCGACGGCCATGTCGTCGTTGTGGGCGTAGAGCGCGCAGATGTTCTTGCCGCCGTCCTCGGCCTTGAGGAAGCTTTCCATGACTTCCTTGCCCTTGGTGCGGGTGAAGTCGCCTGTCTGGCTGCGGACGATCTTCAGGTTGTCGTGGCCGGAAAGCGCTTGTTCGAAGCCCTTCTTGCGGTCGATCGCCGGCGACGAACCGGTCGTGCCCTGAAGCTCGACGACGTTGCAGGGCTTGCCCGCGGTCGCATCGACCAGCCATTTGCCGGCCACATTGCCCTCATGCACGAGGTCGGACGTGACCGCCGTCAGGTAGAGATCCTTCGACGAATCGACCGTGCGATCGAGCAGGATGACCGGGATTTCCGCGTCCTTGGCTTCCTGCAGCACTTCGTCCCAACCGGTGGCGACAACAGGGGCGACGAGGATGGCGTTCACCCCTTGCGCGATGAAGGAGCGGATCGCCTTGATCTGGTTTTCCTGCTTCTGCTGTGCGTCAGCGAATTTGAGGTCGATGCCGCGCTGTTCGGCCTGCTGCTTGGTCAGCGTCGTCTCGGCGGCGCGCCAGCCGGACTCCGAGCCGATCTGCGAAAAGCCGACAACGAGGTCCGCGGCCGAAGCGCTGCCGAACGTGCAGGCAGCAAGGATCGTTGCACTCGCAAGTGCCTTGGCGATTTTCATGATTTCCTCCCAAAGAAAGCTGCCTCCACGCAGCCTATGAGAAAAAATCATATAATATTACTTTTGTAAACGGGCACATTTTGCCTGTGGCACGCCACGCGGTCGAATTTTTACGAGAGGTCGGCGTGAAGGGGCGCGGCGCCTGGTGAGGCGCCGGCACCCAGCCGGGATTTTCAGAAGGCCGACTGGCTGCTGCGCGCTAGGCTTTCGCAGCCAGCAAGGTCCCGGTGGCGCTCGCGAGCATGACGAGGACCACGCCGAAGATTTGGTTGAGGGAGAGCGCCTGCCCGAGCACGAGGAAGCCGGCACCGGCACCGATCGCCGGCTCGAGGCTCATCAGGATACCGAAGGCCGACGGCTGCATGCGCCGCAGCGCCATGAATTCGAGCGCGTAGGGCAGCAGCGGCACCAGGATGGCAAGCCCGGCCGTCATCAAGAGCATGTCGAAGGAGAAGCCGGCTTGGACCTGAGACAGGCCGAACGGCGTCGCAAACAACGCTGCAAAGAGCAGCGAAACGGCAAGCCCCTCCAATCCTTTGAAGCGTTGGCCGGCCTGCCTCATCAGGATGATATAGCCGCCCCAGCCGATCGCCGCACCGAAGGCGAACAGAAGCCCGCGCGTATCCGCAACCCAGGAGGAGCCGTCCCAGGAAAGGCAGAGCACGCCGGCGGCTGCGATTAGTGGGCAGAGCAGGCGCCAGCCACGACCGCCGAAAACGGCCGCAACGGTCAGGGGACCGAGAAACTCGATCGCCACCGCAAGGCCGAGCGGGATGCGCGCGATCGCCGCGAAGAAACAGAGCGTCATCACCGCCATCGTCGCGCCGAGCGAAAGCCCGGAAATCCACTGCGCCCGGGTGTAGCGGAAAAAAGGCGGGCGGACGAGAACAAGCAGGAAGGCGGCCGCCCAGGAGAGCCGCAGCCAGGTCGCGCCGAAGGCGCCGACGCTTTCCATGGCCGGTTTCGAGAGTGCGGCGCCAAACTGCACGCTCGACATCGAGAGCAGGCAAAAGACGATGGCGATCGTGACGCGCCCGTTGGCGTCACCCGCCGCACCCCGTTCGCTCCACGCGCTATTCGCTGTCGTCTCCGTTTCCGCCATGTCCGTTCTCCTCTTGGGCTTGAACAGACATAGCAATCCCTGCACAATAAGGAACGCTAATAATTGTGATGCCTTCATAAGGGATCGTTATATGCATGATCTGGATATCGCCCTGTTGCGCGCCTTCGTCGTGACGGCGGAATGCGGCAGCGTCAGCGGTGCGGCGCAGCGGCTGGCACGGACGCAAGCGGCCGTCAGCATGCAGCTGCGCCGGCTGGAGGACGATCTCGGCGCGAGACTGTTGAACCGCAACGCAAGAGGGATGGACCTGACCGAAGCCGGGCATGTGCTCTTGCCCTATGCGCAGAAGATGCTGGGGCTCAGCGCCGGCGCCCGGCGCGCGCTTGCCGGACAGGCCGTCCAGGGACCGATCCGCTTCGGCATGATCGAGGATATCGCGGTCGGCTCACTGCCGAGGGCGCTGCAGCGCTTCGCCGAATGCCATCCGAATGTGGCGCTCGAACTGACGGTGACCGAAAGCACCGTGTTGTCGGAAAAGCTGTCGCAGGGCGAGCTCGATGTCGCGATCGGCGACCCGGCGCTGATCCGCGGCGAGCCGATCCTTACCTGGCGACTGCCGCTCCGGTGGGTTGCCGCACGCGGTTTCGAGGTGCCGCCGGAAGGGCCGCTGCCGCTCATCACCTTCGACGGGGTCTGCACCTGGCGGCAGAAGATGATCGAAGCGCTGAAGGGCGGGGATCGTCCCTGGCGCACGGTGCTGACAAGCGCCAGCCTGTCCTCCATCCAATCGATGATCGAGGCGGGCCTTGGCATCGCCGTTCTCCTGGATCTCAACATCCGCCCCAACACGATGCGGGTTCTCGGCGCCGAAGAGGGCCTGCCGCCCGCCCCGGTGATCGAGCTTGGGCTTTTCGCCGCCGACGATCAGGGTCTGGCGTCCCGCCCGGTCTCGGCCCTTTGGGCGTTTCTTTCCGACGAACTGCAAGCGCAGGCCCTGGCAACCGGCCGCGCCGCGTGACCGCGCGCGGCCGCGCCCCTTTCCATGAACGAAATAAGACGCCCAGAGATTGAAAAAGCCGAGGCAAAATTTTACTAAATAAAAATCGCGCCGCGCCCGAAACGAGGGCAGTATCGGCGGGCAGGACATTGGATATGGTCACAATCAAGGAAATCGCTTCGGCTGTCGGGGTCTCTTCGGCGACGGTCTCTCGAGTGTTGAACTACGATCCGACCCTTTCGATATCGACCAAGAAGCGACAGGCGATCATCGAAACGGCCGAGGCGCTGAACTACGCGACGCCCCGCAACCGCGGCCGCGGCGCCGGGCCGATGCAGGGCCTGAAGTTCGCACTGGTGCATTTCCTTCAGCCTGCCCAGGAACTGATCGACCCGTATTATGTCGGCGTCCGGCTCGGCATCGAAAACCGCTGCCAGGCTCTGAAGATCGAGGTGGTGAAAGTCTTCCACAACGGCAACCTGCCGGAGGCGGCGATCCTGCAGGGGGCGAATGGCGTCGTCGCCGTCGGCCACCACTATGGCGAAGAAGTCCACTGGCTGCGGCGGCACAGCCGCCATCTGGTCTTTGCGGATTTCGCCCCCGACGATGATGTCGACGACAGTGTGATGAGCGACGTCTCGATCGCGATGAACCGCCTGCTGGACGGCGTTTACGGCATGGGATACCGCCGCATCGGCTTTCTCGGCTGGATCGACGCTTTCAGAGACAAGGACGACATCCATTCCGAGCGTCGCTGCCGCGCCTTCATCCACTGGATGACGAAGGCCAGCCTCTACGATCCCGAACTCTGCATGGTCGAGAAGCTGACGCCGGACAGCGGCTATACGCTCGCCAAGGCGATGCTGTCGAAGCCCAATCCGCCCAAGATCCTTGTCACCTGCAACGACAACATGGCGATCGGCGCCTACCGCGCCATTCACGAGATGGGGCTGCGGATTCCCGACGATGTCGCTGTGGCGAGTTTCAACGACATTCCTGTCGCCCAGTTTCTCGGGCCACCGCTTTCGACGGTGAAGATCCCGGCCGAAGTGATCGGCGAGACGGCCGTCGACCTTCTGGTCGAGCGGCTGACCGGACGCGACGTCGCGAAGAAGGTGATCCTCGGAACCGAAATGGTCTGGCGTGGCAGCACGG
This sequence comes from Ensifer sp. KUDG1, assembly GCF_050434285.1. NCBI lineage: Bacteria > Pseudomonadati > Pseudomonadota > Alphaproteobacteria > Hyphomicrobiales > Rhizobiaceae > Ensifer > Ensifer sp. KUDG1. The sequence goes on along the minus strand of NZ_JBNDIG010000011.1, from coordinate 128,209 downwards.
CTGCCGCCGGCGCGTAAAACGGTCGGTAAAAAACGCGTGGTAAAAATTTACTGAAATATTGCCTTCTCCAGAATTTTGCGAAATACTCCGCGCCGAGACCAGGAGGAACGTCTCGGGGAACGAATTTCGAGGGAGGAGAAACTATGGACATGCGTACCTATCTGCCGCGCTTTGCCGCCATCGCGCTTGCAGGCGCCAGCCTCTTGGCCGTCACGGCCGCCGAGGCCAAGGAAATCACCATCTGGTGCTGGGATCCGAACTTCAACGTCGCGATCATGAAGGAGGCCGGCGCGCGCTACACCAAGACGCACCCGGACGTGACCTTCAACATCGTAGATTTCGCCAAGGCCGACGTCGAGCAGAAGCTGCAGACCGGCCTTTCGTCAGGCACTGCGGACGCCCTGCCTGACATCGTTCTGATCGAAGACTACGGCGCGCAGAAATATCTGCAGTCCTTCCCCGGCGCCTTCGCGCCGCTCTCCGGCACCGTCGATTATTCCGGCTTCGCTCCCTACAAGGTCGAGCTGATGACACTCGATGGCCAGGTCTACGGCATGCCGTTCGATTCCGGCGTCACCGGCCTCTACTATCGCAAGGATTATCTGGAGCAGGCCGGCTTCAAGCCGGAGGACATGCAAGGCATCACCTGGGATCGCTTCATCGAGATCGGAAAGCAGGTCGAGGCCAAGACCGGCAAGAAGATGATGGGTCTCGACCCGACCGACGCGGGCCTCGTGCGCATCATCATGCAATCGGCCGGGCAATGGTATTTCGACAAGGAAGGCAAGGCCAACATCACCGGCAACGCGGCCCTGAAGGCGTCGCTGGAAACGATCAACAAGATCATGGCCGCCAACATCTACAAGCCGGCCGCCGGCTGGTCCGACTGGGTCGGTACCTTCACCTCGGGCGATGTCGCCACCGTCATCACCGGCGTGTGGATCACCGGCACCGTCAAGGCGCAGCCGGACCAGTCCGGCAAGTGGGGCGTGGCGCCGATCCCGGCGCTGTCGATCGACGGCGCAACGCATGCCTCCAACCTCGGCGGATCGAGCTGGTACGTGCTTGAAGGCTCGGCCGAAAAGGCCGAAGCGATCGACTTCCTGAACGAGGTCTACGCCAAGGACGTCGATTTCTACCAGACGATCCTGACCGATCGCGGCGCCGTCGGCTCGCTGCTCGCTGCCCGTAGCGGGGCCGCCTATGGCGAGGCCGATGCCTTCTTCGGCGGCGAAAAGGTCTGGCAGAATTTCTCGGACTGGCTCGCGAAAGTACCCTCGGTCAACTACGGCGTCTTCACGAACGAGGCGGACACCGCCGTCACCGCGCAGCTACCGGCCCTGAACCAGGGCACGCCGGTTGACGAGGTGCTGAAGGCAATCGACGCCGAAGTCAGCGCCCAGATCCAGTAATCGCTCCCGCGACTGACCGCATCCGGCCGTGGCAAAAGCCACGGCCGACGGCTCCTTTTACCCATGAGGATGATGATGGCTCTCGCGCGCCGCGGCGGCATCGGCCGATACTACAACGTCAATGGCTGGCTCTTCGTCGCGCCGGCGCTCGGGCTGATCGCGCTTTTCATGATCTACCCGATCCTCTGGTCGCTCTGGATGTCATTCCAGTCCGGCCGCGGCATGATGCTGAAATTCGCCGGTTTCGCCAACATCGTCCGCCTCTGGAACGATCCGGTCTTCATCAAGGCACTTACCAACACGCTGACCTATTTCGTCGTGCAGGTGCCGATCATGATCCTTCTGGCGCTGATCCTGGCGTCACTGCTCAACAACCCCAAACTCGTTGGCCGAGGCTTCTTCCGTACCGCCATCTTCCTGCCCTGCGTCACCTCGCTCGTTGCCTATTCGGTGCTGTTCAAGGGCATGTTCGCGCTCGACGGCATCGTCAATTCCACGCTCGAGGCGATCGGCCTCATCGCCTCGCCGATCCCGTGGCTGACGCATCCCTTCTGGGCCAAAACCCTCGTCATCATCGCGATCACCTGGCGCTGGACCGGCTACAACATGATCTTCTACCTCGCGGCGATGCAGAACATCGACAAGTCGATCTATGAGGTCGCCCGGATCGATGGCGTGCCCGCCTGGGCACGCTTCACCCACATCACCATCCCGCTGTTGAAACCCGTCATCCTGTTCACAACGATCATTTCGACGATCGGCACGATCCAGCTCTTCGACGAGGTCTATAACCTGACTGAAGGCAAGGGTGGCCCGTCGAACGCGACGCTGACGCTCTCGCTCTACATCTACAACCTGACCTTCCGCTTCATGCCGAATTTCGGCTACGCGGCGACGGTCTCCTATGTGATCGTCGTGCTCGTTGCCCTGCTCGCCTGCCTCCAGTTCTTCGCGGCACGGGAGCGCGACCGATGAGCAACGGAACCACACGTATCGCCGGCACCATCGTCACCTACGGCTTCGTCGGGCTGATGGCCTTTCTCTCGATCTTTCCCTTCGTCTGGATGCTTCTCGGCGCAACCAATTCGTCGATCGACATCATCAAGGGCAGGATGATGCCGGGCAGCGCGCTTGCCACCAACATCGCCACCTTCTTCACCCAGGTGAACGCACCGCTGGTCTTCTGGAATTCGGCCAAGATCGCCATTCTGGCGACGGTGCTGACGCTCGCCGTCTCGTCGCTTGCCGGCTACGGCTTCGAGATGTTCCGCTCGCGCCACCGCGATCGGATCTACAGCGCCATGCTGATCACAATGATGATCCCGTTTGCCGCGCTGATGATCCCGCTCTTCATCATGATGGGCAAGGCGGGGCTGATCAACACGCACCTTGCCGTCGTTCTGCCGACGATCGGCTCGGCCTTCATCGTCTTCTATTTCCGCCAGACCACCAAGGCCTTCCCGTCCGAACTGCGTGACGCGGCCAAGGTCGACGGCCTCAAGGAATGGCAGATCTTCCTGTTCATCTACGTGCCGGTGATGCGCTCGACCTATGCGGCCGCCTTCATCATCGTCTTCATGACGGCGTGGAACAACTATCTCTGGCCGCTGATCGTGCTGCAGTCGAACGAGCAGAAGACGATCACGCTGGTCATCTCCTCCCTCGCGTCTGCCTACTACCCCGACTACGGCGTCGTCATGGTCGGCACCATTCTCGCGACGCTTCCCACCCTCGCGGTCTTCTTCTTCATGCAACGCCAATTCGTCCAGGGAATGCTGGGCTCAGTCAAATAGGAATGATCATGCGTTCTGTTACCTCTTTCAACGACAGCTGGATTTTCTCCGAAGGCTTCGATGCGGCAAGCGCCGGGCGCCTGCAGGTGGGCAAGCCGGTCAGCCTACCGCACAATGCGGTGGAACTGCCGTTCAACTATTTCGACGAGACCTCCTATCACCGCGCCTTCACCTACCAGAAGGTGCTCGCCTGGCGTCGGGAGTTTCACGGCCGCGAAGTCTCGCTCGTCTTCGACGCCGCCATGGCCGACGCCGTCCTCTACCTCAACGGCGAAGAGATCATCGCCCACAAGGACGGTTACACGCCATTCGAAGCGCGCCTGACGGACAAGCTGCGGGAGGGCGAGAACCTGATCACCGTCAAGATCGACGGCAGCGAGAACCCCGAGATCCCACCCTTCGGCGGTCGCATCGATTACCTCACCTATGCCGGCATCTATCGCGACGTCTGGCTGAAGGTCACCGATACCGTTTCGATCGCCAATCTCAAGATCGAGACCCGCGATGCGCTGAGCGAAACCAAGTCCGTCTCGATCCGTTGCGACCTCGCCAATCCGCAAGGACTGGCTTTCACCGGCACAATTACCGCGCTGCTCAAGGACGCGAACGGCAAGGTGCTGGCGGAAGTTGCCGGCGAAAGCCGCGGCGAGAGCGTCACGCTTGAGCTCAAGGGGCTGAAGGGGCTTTCGCTCTGGGATATCGACAGCCCCGTTCTCTATGAAGTCGAGGCGCAACTGCGCAGCGACCGTGGCAGCGACCGGCTGTCGTCGCGCTTCGGCTTCCGCACGGCCGAATTCACCACCGAGGGGTTCAAGCTCAACGGCCGGCCGCTGAAGATCCGCGGCCTCAACCGCCACCAGGCCTTCCCCTATGTCGGCTACGCCATGGGCCGTACGGCACAAGAACGCGACGCGGAACTCCTGAAGAACACGCTGCATTGCAATCTCGTTCGCACCTCGCACTATCCGCAGTCAAAATGGTTCCTCGACCATTGCGACCGCATCGGCCTGCTGGTGTTCGAGGAAATCCCCGGCTGGCAGCATATCGGCGGCGACAGCTGGAAGCGGGAAGCGATCGAGAATGTCCGCCGCATGATCGAGCGCGACTGGAACCATCCGTCGATCATTATCTGGGGCGTGCGCATCAACGAATCCCAGGACTCGCATGATTTCTACGCCGAGACCAACCGGCTGGCGCGCGAACTCGACCCGACGCGGCAGACCGGCGGCGTGCGCTACATCACCGACAGCGAGTACCTCGAAGACGTCTACACCATGAACGACTTCATCCTCGGCAACGAGGAACTGCCGGGCGCGAACCGCCCACGCACGGCGCTGCGGCCGCAGCAGGAATGCACCGGCCTCACCCGCAAGGTCCCCTATATGATCACCGAATTCGGCGGTCACATGTTTCCGACGAAGATCTACGACCAGGAGCAGCGCCAGGCCGAGCATGTGCGCCGGCATCTGGAAGTGCTGAACGCGGCCTATGGCGACCCGAGCATTTCCGGCGCCGTCGGCTGGTGCATGTTCGACTACAACACCCACAAGGACTTCGGCTCCGGCGACCGGATCTGCTATCACGGTGTCATGGACATGTTCCGCCAGCCGAAATTCGCGGCCTATGTCTATGCCAGCCAAGGCGAACCGTCGGAGGGCGTGGTGATGAAGCCGGTCACCTTCTGGGCACGCGGCGAGCGCAACATCGGTGGCGTTCTGCCGCTGATCGTGCTCACCAATTGCGACGAAGTCGAGCTGAAATACGGCTCGCTTGTCAAGCGCGTCGGCCCGGATCGCGAAAACTTCCCGCATCTGCCGCATCCGCCCGTCGTCATCGACCATCGCCACTTCACCAAGGACGAACTCGGCGTCTGGGGCATGAAGTGGGAAGACGCCGCCTTCACCGGTTTCATCGACGGCGAACCTGTCGCCAACCTGCGCATGGTCGCCGATCCGGTGCCGACGACGCTCGAGGTGGTCGCCGACAGCACGACCCTCCGGGCCGAAGGGCGCGACAGCGTGCGGGTGATCGTCCGCGCGCTCGATCAGGCCGGCAACGTGCTGCCGTTCCTCAACGATGCGGTCGATGTGACCGTCACCGGCCCTGCCCGCCTGGTCGGGCCTGAGAGCCTGGTTTTCCAGGGCGGTTCGACCGGCTTCTGGCTGGAAACGACGGGGGCTGCCGGCGGCATCGCAGTCGTGGTGACTTCGACACGGCTCGGCACCGTGAGACTGGAGCTTTCGGCAGTGTCGGACGAGGCGGCGGCTGCATGAGCGAACTCCAACTTAAAGACGTCAGAAAGTCCTATGGCACCTTCGAGGTCATCAAAGGTGTCGACCTCGACATCAAGACCGGCGAATTCGTCGTCTTCGTCGGGCCGTCCGGGTGTGGCAAGTCGACCCTGCTTCGGATGATCGCCGGCCTCGAGGAGATCACCTCAGGTGATCTCACGATCGGCGGCGAGCGCATGAACGATGTCGACCCCTCCAAGCGCGGCATCGCCATGGTGTTCCAGTCCTATGCGCTCTACCCGCATATGACGGTCCGGGAGAACATGGGCTTCGCGCTGCGTTTTGCCGGCGTGCCGAAGGCCGAGATCGAGCAACGCGTCGGCGAGGCGGCGAACATTCTTGAACTCGGACCGCTGCTCGACCGCAAGCCGAAGCAGCTTTCCGGCGGCCAGCGCCAGCGTGTGGCGATCGGCCGGGCGATCGTGCGGCACCCGAAGATCTTCCTCTTCGACGAGCCGTTGTCGAACCTCGATGCGGAACTGCGGGTGCACATGCGCATCGAAATCGCCAGGCTGCACAAGAAGCTTCAGACCACGATCGTCTACGTCACCCACGACCAGGTCGAGGCGATGACGCTTGCCGACAAGATCGTCGTCATGCGCGGCGGCGTGGTCGAGCAGGTCGGCTCGCCACTCGACCTCTACGACGATCCGGCCAATCTCTTCGTCGCCGGTTTCATCGGATCGCCGAAAATGAACTTTTTGAAGGGGATCGTCGAAACGGGTGCCGGCGGGGAAAAGCATGTCCGCCTGCCGGATTTCGGCAATGCGACGCTGCCGATTGCGGTCAAGGACGCAACGCCCGGCAGCACCGTCACCATCGGCATTCGCCCGGAGCATTTCGGCGACAGTGGCTCGGCGAGCCTCGATCTGACGATCGATATGCTGGAGCATCTGGGCGGCGAGACCTTTGCCTATGCCCGGCACGGCGACGGCGAGCTGATCATCATCGAAACGAAAAACGGCCGCGGCCTGAAGTCCGGCGACAGCATCGCCGCCCGCTTCGAGCCCACGGCCGCTCTGGTGTTCGACGCGGACGGCAGGCGCCTGCGCTAGAAAATATCCACCATGGCAGAACGGCGCCGCCTGTGAAGATGGCGCCGTTCGTTGTTGTTACGGGAACATGCCCTTCGGCGTCTCACCCTTCAGGAAGGGCTCGATGAAGGCGTAGAGCAGGCCCGTCTGATTGATGACCGCCGTGTGCGACGTTGCCGGCAGGATGGCGAGACGCGAAGCCGAAAGCGGCTTGCCCATGTCGCCCATCGCGCCGCCACCGAGCAGGCGGAACATCGCAACGTTGTGATCGAGCGTCGCCACATCGGCGTCGCCGGCAATGATCAGAACCGGTGCCTTCAGCGCCTTGACGTCCGCCTCCCAGGCCATGGGCTCCTTTTCGAGCTGGATGAGCTTGCGGGCCAGTTCCGGGAAACCGTCCGGATTGGCTGCGAGCTTGCGATAATCCTCGGCAAAGGGCAGGCCGACGATCATCTCCACGGTCATCTGCGGGATCACGGCCTTGAATTCCGGCTGCCAGCCCTCAGCATCATAGGCGACGGATGCCGCCGCAAGCTTGTTCACCTTTTCCGGGTGGCGGATCGCCAGCTGCAGGGCGGCAGCCGCACCCATCGAGTAGCCGAAGACATCCGCCTTTTCGAGCTTCACCGCATCCATGAAGGCGGCGACGTCGTCGGCGAGGTTCGGATAGGTGATCGGCCGGTCGATATCGGTGGTGCGGCCATGACCCTGCAGCTCGACCGCATAGACTTTGTGGGTCTCGGCCAGCTTCGGGATGATCGCCCCCATCGACGGAATGTTCATATAGGCGCCGTGCAGAACGACCAGCGGCTCGCCCTCGCCCGAGACCTCGTAGTACATCTTCATGCCGTTGACATCGACAGTCTCAGCCGTGGCAAATGCGGTGCCGGACATCAGCAGGGCGCCAGCGATCAATGCGGTACGAAACATTCTCAATCTCCTTGTGGTCGGTGCGGTTGAACACCGCCTTCGAGATTAAGACGCATGACGTCGTCACATCCCGACATCGACGCCCAAGAAAATTTCGCGCATTCGTTGCGGTGCCCAGAAAATGCTTCGCGCCTTGGTCCGCCGGCACTTCAGCCTGTCGGGTTGAGGCTCAGTCGCAGGGGCGCGAATTGCGACACGGCAAAATCCATGAGTTTTCGCACCCGCGGCAATTCACGTAATTCCGGGTGAACACCGAGCTTCAGCGGCAGAACCGGCGCGGCAACGCCGAGGTCAAGGGACACAAGGCCATTCCGGCCGGCGGCTATAAAGTGCGGCAGCGTGGCAAGTGCCTGTCCGGTCTCAACCGCACTCAATTGCGAGCGGATCGAATTGGTGCGCAGCAGCACTCTCGCTTCCGGCAAAAGATCTTTAAGCCAGGTCGAGAGCGATACCCGCACAGGCGTCTCCACCAGCTCGACAATCGTCTGGTTCCTGCCTTCGCCCGCAACATCCGGGTGGCCGAAACGATCAAGGTAGGCTTCCGTTGCAAACAGGCCGTAGGCGACATCGACAACCTTGCGCTCGACGATATCGTTTTGGTCGAAACTGCCGAAACGCAAGGCGATGTCCGCGTCCCGCCGGGACAGGTTGAAGCGCCGGCCATCGTTCAAAAGGTGAATGCTGACGCCCGGATGCATTGCTGCAAACTTGGTCAGGATCGGCGCCAGGAGGTAGTCTCCGATCCAGTCGAGGCTGGTCACGGTGATGGTGCCTTCTAGTGCGTCGTCCTGCACCGCAAGGCGCCGCTCCACCGCAAGCGCGTTTGCCTCCATGTACTCGAGCGCAGAAAGGATGGAGAGGCACACGGCGGTCGGCACGAGGCCGCCCGGTTGCCGCTCGAACAGTGTTTTGCGCGTCTTCTGCTCAAAAGCCTCGAGGCGACGGCTGAGCGTCGGTTGCGTGGTGCCCATCGCACGGGCGGCTGCACTCAGCGAGCCGTGGCGGACCAAGTGCTGAACAAGATGGAGTTCTTCCCAGTCCACAGGCACCTCAGGGTTCAGCCGGCCGAGGCGGCTCGCCTCGACGATAATTCATAGGCACTTTCGTGCCCGCCGTCATGCCCCCGTCGATCGGCAACACCACACCGGTGATGTAACTCGCCTCATCGGAGCAGAGCCAGAGCACGCTTGCGGCCACCTCCTCCACCCGGCCAAGCCGGCGCATCGGCGTCGAAAGTGCTGCCTGCCGCTGGATGTCCGCGCCGGCGGCCTCGAGATGGTGGGTGAGGATCGGCCCGGGCGCAACGACATTGATCCGGATGCCCTGGTCGGCATAGTCCAGCGCCGCAGCCTTGCTCAGCCCGATGATCCCGGCCTTCGCACTGACATAGGCGGAAAGCCCAGAGGTGCCGTTGATGCCGGCAACCGACGCCATGTTGACGATCGCACCGCCACCGCCCCTCGCCATCGCCTCGATCTGGTAACGCATGCCGAGAAAGGTGCCGCGAATGTTGGTGCGGATGCCGCGATCGAACCCTTCGATATCGAGATCGGCAAGCGGGGCCGGCATGGTTCCATCCGTCGCATTGTTGAAGGCGGCGTCGAGCCGGCCATAGTGCTGCATCACGGTTGCAAGCGCCTGCTTCATGGCACTCTCGTCGCCGACATCGGCCGCGATCGCCAGTGCGTCCCCGCCCGCCTCGCGAATGGAAATTGCCAACACCTCGACCGCCGTCTTCGAACGGGAAAGAAGGACAACGGATGCGCCGGCCTGCGCAAAGGCGCGGGCGGTGGCCGCACCGATACCCTTGCTGGCGCCTGCGACTAAGGCGACTTTGCCTGCAAATCCCAGATTGTTTGTGTTCATCAACCCGACTCCATCTGACGTTGTCGCACCGTTTTTAGCGCCGGACGACGACGGCTGCCTCGTGCAGGCGCGTATGCCTCCCATACGGGAACAGACGATCGACTTTCGCTGCGAACGGGCTTTGCCTTTGTCCGGTAACCCGTCTTTCGCCCTGAAGCGTCGATCGGGCCGCAGTTTCGAGAAGCACAGGAGACGATCATGGGTGCGACAAGACAGGGAAGATCACAGCGCAGAACGCGGCTGAAGGCCGAACTCGACCGGGTGATTGCGGAAGCCCTGGATGAACAGCGCATCGTCGGCACGGTCGTCGAGATCCTTATCGACGGCGAGCCCGCCTACCGACATGCCGCCGGGCTCGCGGACCGCGAAGCCGCCCGGCCGATGACCGAGGACAGCATCTTCCTGCTCTCCTCGGTCGCAAAACCGATCGTCACGGTCGCCGCTCTCCACCTGGTGCAATGCGGCACCATCGGTCTCGACGATATCGTGTCGGAACGGCTGCCCGCGTTCAGGCCGCAGTTGCCGGACGGCAGCGAGCCTCGGATAACCATTCGCCAACTCCTGACGCACAGTGCCGGTTTGAGCTACGTGTTCATGGAGCAAGGCGATGGACCGTACCACCGGCACGCCATCAGCAGCGGCCTCGACGACACCGACGATGATCTCACGGCCCTCATCGGCAAGCTCACCGCCATCCCGCTATCCTATCCGCCCGGACACGGCTGGGGCTATTCGATGAGCCTCGACGTGCTCGGTGCGGTCATCGAACAGGCGACGGGATCAAAGCTGTCGGAGGCGATCGCGGCGATCGTCACAGGCCCGATGGGAATGAGCGACACCGCCTATTCGGTGGCCGATACACGCAGGCTTGTGGCCCACTATGGCGATGCCTCGCCGCGGCCACGGCGGCTCGTTGGCGACGATGCGGTTCCCTTCTTCGGCAATCCCGTGCGCCTCTCGCCCGGGCGGATCTTCAATCCTCGAGCCTTTCCCTCCGGAGGAGCCGGCATGGCAGGCACGGCAGGCGACCTGATCCGCCTACTCGAAAGCCTCAGGACCGGACACTCGCCGGTGCTCGACGCCGCCAGCACCCGCTCGATGTTCGACATTCAGGCAAGGACGGGCGGATTGGCCGCCGGCGCCGGGTGGGAGTTCGGTTTCGGCGGCGCCGTGCTTGTCGAACCCGAGATGGCGGGAACACCGCAGTCGCGCGGCACACTGCAATGGGACGGCGCCTACGGGCACAAGTGGTTCATCGACCCGGCCCGCGGCCTGTCAGTCCTTGCGCTCACCAACACCGCTTTCGAGGGCATGAACGGACGTTTCCCGGACGATCTTCGCGACGCCATCTATCGGAGCCTCTAGCCATGCGGAGCGCCCCATTTCCCGTCGACCTCGGCCGCTACTTCGCCCGCATCGGTCATGTCGGGCCGCTGTCGCCCGATCTCACAACGCTTGGCAGGATCATCGCCCGCCATGCAGCGTCGATCCCCTTCGAGGCCATCGACGTGCTTCTCGGCGGTCGGATCGACCTGTCGCCGCCGGCGGTCGACGCCAAGCTCATCGACCGCCGGCGTGGCGGCTATTGCTTCGAGCAGAACAGCCTGTTGCAGCGCGTGCTCACATCGCTCGGCTACCGGGTGGATCCCTTGATCGCCCGCGTCCTGTGGATGCGCGCCCCGGGCGCGCCGCCGCCGGCCTGGTCGCACATGGCGCTCCGCGTCTTCGTGGACGATGTCGGCTATCTGGTCGATGTCGGTTTCGGCAGTTGCGTGCCGACCGCGCCGCTGCGTTTCGACCGGACCACACCGCAACCGACGCCGCATGAGCCGTTCCGTCTGAGCCGAACGCTCGATGGCTACCTGCTGGAGGCATCGCTTGGTCGTGACTGGGTACCGGTCTACGAGGTATCGCCGAGCATTTGTGGAGAGGACGCGTATCGGATCGCAAACATCGCGACATACACGGATCCGCATTCGCTTTTCCGACAGACCCTGTTGGTGACGTTGACCACGGAGGAGACACGTAACATCCTGCTCGGAAACCGGCTGACGATCCGTGACAGGAACGGCACCGTCACGCGCCAGGAATTCGATGCACCGGCAATCGAAACTGCCCTTATCGACGTCTTCGGATTACCCCTCGACGGCGACTGGCGCCGGATCACTGCGCGCGTCGGCGGCGCATTCGAGGCATCCATTCCAACGACATGACGTGAACCCGGCGCCTCGTCTATCGATGGGCGAGGATGTAGCTTTTGAGGATCTCCGCATGATTGCGGGCCTCATCCTTCACGCTGTAAAGCAAAGTCACCGGGCCCTCAGCGATGCGCTGTCGCAACAGGTCAACTGCCGCCGGATTGCCGTCGAGTTCGGCAAGGTAGCGCTCGCGAAACTCTTCCCACGCGCCTTCATCCGCATGGAACCAGCGGCGCAGCTCCGTGGTCGGCGCGATGTCCTTCAGCCAGAGATCAACCGCGGCTTCCGCCTTTGTCAAACCGCGCGGCCACAGGCGATCGACCAGGATGCGCATCCCGTCGCCATCGGCCTTCGGCTCATAGACACGTTTCGTCTTCAGCTGCATGAACGCCCCTCATTGGTCCTGATTTGAGGACCATAGCTGCCGCCGATTGGCGATCCAAGCGCGAAGGCGCTTGCCGGCAAGCGGTAAAGGCGCGCCTGCCGCCTACACCCCGCGCCTGTTGCCCCAGAGCAGGACGTGCAGCTGCGGCAGGACGCGGGCCTCGAACCAGCGATCCTCCGTCACCTTGCCGACCAGCCACAGCATGCGATCGATGATGCCGTCGATGTCGACTTTGGCGTCGTCATCGTCAGGGGGTGGAGGCGTATGGTTGCCGGGCTGCAGGTAGAGCGGCAGATGCGGGTAGCGGGACGCCGCATCGCGAGCATAGGCATAGTCGCGGTCGTCGAAGATGACGACCTTCAGCGCCACCGTGGGCTTGCCCGCCGCCATCTGCAGACAGCCGTCGAACGCATGCCAATCCGTCTCCATGCCGCTCGACGGCGGCTTCGGACTCAAGACCAGTACGTCGAGATCGGCAAACCAGTCCTTGGCGAGGCTGCCCTGCGTCTCCAGCGCGAAGCGGTACCCCTCCTCGCGTCCACGTGCGATCAGGGGAGCCAGCGGCTGGATCGCCGGGTTTCCGCCGGAAAGCGAGACCGTCAGCGGCTTGCCGCCGGAAAGCTTGACGACCTCCTGCCAGATCTGCTCGACACCCATCGGCAGCCATTGCTCACGGTATTCGCTATCGACCGCGTGCAGCGTGTCGCACCAGCTGCAGCGATAATCGCAGCCGCCCGTGCGCAGGAACACGGTCGGCAGCCCGATCAGGATTCCCTCGCCCTGGATCGTCGGCCCGAAGATTTCGCTGACACGAATGCGCGCTTCTGCCGGCCCGCTCATGGCCGGTATTCCGCCCAGGTCTTCGGCGTCTCGCTGACACGCACGGCCGACGTTTCCGGAAGCCTTGCCTTGCACCAGTCGTAGAAATGCTTCGCCAGGCATTCGGCCGTCACCCGGTCGTGGCCGAGAACCTCGTTCAGATGACGGTGGTCGAAGCTCTCGTCGATGTAGCGCTTCAGCGGCGAAAGCTCGTGATAGTCGCGCACGAAGCCGTGTTCGTTGAGCTCGGCGCCGGCAAGTTCGACTTCGACGACGTAGTTGTGGCCGTGTAGCCGGGCGCATTGATGGTCAGCGGGCAGGCTCTTCAGTTGGTGCGAGGCCGAGAAATGGAATTCCTTGGTGATCCGGAACATCACTTCACCTCCTCGGCCGCGAAGGCCGACGTCGCCGCCACCCAGAAATCCGGATCCTCGTAGTCGGTCGGGTCGGCGACCCCGGCCAGGTGAAAAGCTTCGCGCCGCTCGACGCAGGTGCCGCAGCGCCCGCAATGGCGCGCCCCGCCCTTGTAACAGGACCAGGTCTCGGCAAAGGGCGTTCCGTGGCCCGCACCGTCGGTGACGATGTCCGCCTTGGAGATCGTCACATAGGGCGCGTAGAGCCTGACGTCGGCGTAGCCGTCGAGTGCGTGGTTCTGCATCGCCTGAAACGCGTCGATGAAGCCGGGGCGGCAGTCGGGATAGATGAAATGGTCGCCGCCATGCACGGCGACCGCCACCGCATCCGCTTTCTGTGCCGCCGCCAGCCCGAAGGCTATGGCGAGCATGATGGCGTTGCGGTTCGGAACCACCGTCGCTTTCATGGTTTCTTCGGCATAGTGGCCGTCGGGCACGTCGACATCGTCCGTCAGTGCCGATCCGGTGAGATGGGCGCCGATGGCGCGGATGTCGATGACCTGATGCGGAACGCCGAGCCGCTTGGCGCAGGCGACGGCATAGTCCAGTTCCTTGCGGTGTCGCTGGCCATAGTCGAAGGAGAGCAGGCCAATGAGTTCTTGCTCGGCTGCGACCTTGTGGGCAAGCGATACCGAGTCCAATCCGCCGGAGCAGATGACGATTGTCTTCATGATAGGTGTCCTTGTTTTGACCGGGTAGGCTGCGACCGGATTACGGCGCGCCTTCTAGGGCAAAGCAGGACCGATGGGAAGCGTTATGTTGGCCCCCCCCCCCGGGAATAACGCAGCCTCTTCCCGCGCGCCACACGCGCGACCGACGCATTCTCAAACTGAGCCAGAAAACGCACGCGTCCCACCCTTAAATGCAAGGGTAGGACGCGCAACCATCAGGTTTGGGGGATCTTTCGATGGCTACTGCTGCAAACCCGGATAGGCCCATACGCCCGAAACACGCATCAGATCACGGGTAAATGACCAACCGCTCGTCAGCCCCGACCTTTGCGGCTTCATCCTGGGTTGGCGCGTCCAGTGCATTCAGCGGCACCACGGCCGATGGCAGGTCGCGCTGGTTCAAGGCATCCTCCATGACGGTGCGCGCACGGCGCATGTGGCTGGAACTGGTTACCAGGATCACCGTGTCGGCCTGATGCCGCACCAGGAGGTTGGCGGCATTGATCACATTGCCGATCGTGTCTTTCGACTTGTCCTCAATCATGATGCGATCGCGGCTGATACCCTTGTCGACCAGCCACTTGGACATGACGTCACCTTCCGTAACGCCATTTTTCGGCACGCCGCCACTCACCATGACAAGCGCTGTCGGGTTGGCCTCGGCGGCCTTCAACGTCACCTCGAGACGGTCGAGCAGGGTTTGCTGCGCCTTGCCGTCATCGGCGAGCGCATAGCCCAGCGCGACGATCACGACTTTGCCCGGCACGGTCGGGACGTCGAAGTTCGGCTTTTCAGCCATGATCTGTTCTGCCCGAACGAACCTCTTGCGGTACTCCTCCGCCCGCTCGCGATCGAGACCGGCCAGGGCCTGGTGGGCAAGCGCCGCGCTGGTCTCATCGCCACGAATACGGGCAATGGCCTCCAGCCAGCTTTGCGCATCAAAAGCGGTCGGGTCCTTGCCAAGGATGCCCTGGAAGGTCGCCTGGGCGTCGTCGAGCTTCTTCTGGATGATCTGGGTCGCCGCAACGGCATACTGGAAGTCCAACCGCTCGGGCGCGAGCGTCGCCGCTTCCTTGAAGGCTTCCTCCACGACATCATACTTGCCGTGCAGCGTAATGCCCTTGAAGACCTCGGCTTCCGCTTTTTTGACGTCGCCGCCCGACCAGTAATACTGCATGCCGGTGTCGACCAGCTGTTTGATACGGGCAGCGTTGGCCTGGTCAAAGGCGCCGGCCGGAAAGGTTGAAATGAGACACGCAGTCGCTGTCAACAGTCCGAGGAGGCGGCGCCTCGTGCTGCGCGCCTTTACCGAACGCGGGGCGCCCGATGCAGTCACGGTCGACCCCGAGGGGGCAAAAATGGAACTCGGCTTCATTTAAATCTCCCAGTTTTCCGGTTGCCCGCCGGCTTTCTCGCCCTCGGGCCGATAGCGTTTCCGTATTCACTTGCGATTTGGCCGTCTCCTTGCGGCCAATATTAGAAATACCAAAACATGACCACCTGTCCAGCTCGCGGCAGCGCAACCAGCCGGAATGGCGCGCAAAGCCGCAACAATTCGTGTTACATTTCTTACAGATAGCGAATACAAGTTGCGCGCGCGTTCCGAAACAGTCGCTGATTGGCGTTATATTGGTATTATCCAATTGCGCAGCAGGCGCGCACAGCGAGCGGGCGCAATCGCTGAATGACCAAGGTGTCATGGCGGGCCGGTAGTAAGTGCAAAGCCTGCTTCAACGACCTCGCTGCTGACGGGCAGTCGAGAACCTACCCCGCCGCTCGGAAAGTCTCAGCGCACTCTTTGCGCGCCGCTGTCGAAGGCACCATAGCGGGGGGCCGATGCGCCGACCCGTTTGACGGTTCGAAGGGACCTGAGGTTTGAAGTCACGCAAATCCGAAGAGGATGGCTCCTCGCGGTTTTCAGATTTGCTCGCGGCCCGGCGCTGCGGCGCCGGGCCGCGAGCCTTCTCTGCTCATCGTCATGCATGCGCATGCGGATGCTGACGTTCGTCCCAGACGGCCCAGATCGCGAGCACGGTCACCAGCGCCCCGAGGACGACATGCGTCCACATGGGGTTGGGACTGGTCGAGAAACCGAGCAGCCAGGGTGAAGCGATCAGCCAGAGCCCGACGATGAGGCTTGCCCATTCTTCCCATTCCGCAAACATGGCAAGCGTCGCGATCGCCAGAACGCCGAGCACGACGCCGGCGCCCCAGGCGTTCCATGCCGGAACGCTCTCGACAACGAAACCCATGATCCAGGGGGAGACGAACAGGCAGATTGCAAGAACCAGATTGATCCAGTCCTGTGCTTTCTTTCCTTCCATCAGTGCCATGACAACCTCCACGAATGAAGCTTGGCCAAAGCGTACGATCGCGTGCGGTCGCACGCTCTGAAAACATAATAAATTCAACCGGAACCGCTTTCAAATCTTTTTCGCGTGAGCACGTGGTGGTGGCATGCGCGAAATCGAGCGGCGAACCGGCGATCCGCCGCCCTTAATCGGTGCCAAGGCACGGTTTGTGCGCCGTTTCGCGCGGGCTCTAGTAGCCGCGCGCAGCGCCCGCGCCGATGCGGCTGTCGACCGCGCCATTGTAGCGGGCGCCACCTCCGGCCTTGATGTCAGACAGGCTCTCGCCGCCAACGAGAATGCCGGTCGCCTGCCCCCAGATCGTCCAGCTTTCGTCGATCTGGACATTATGCCCCATAGCTGACAGCAGCTTGCGGGTATCGGGCGAGAGCGCATAGGGCTCCATGAACACCTTGTCCGGCAGCCACTGGTGGTGAATGCGCGGTGCGTCGACCGCCTCCTGGATGTTCATGCCGTGGTCGATGACGTTGAGGATCGCTTCGAGCGTGATGGTGATGATGCGCGCGCCGCCGGGGCTGCCGATCACCATGAAGGGTTTGCCGTCCTTGGAGATGATCGTCGGGCTCATCGACGACAGCGGCGTCTTGCCGGGCGCGATCGCGTTCGCCTCGCCCTGCACCAGCCCGTAGAGATTGGGCACGCCGGGTTTGGCGGTGAAGTCATCCATCTCGTTGTTGAGCAGAATGCCGGTTCCGGGCGCCACCACGCCGGCCCCGAAGGAGCCGTTCAGCGTGTAGGTGACGGCGACGGCATTGCCCTCGTCGTCGATGATCGAATAGTGCGTCGTCTCCTTGCTTTCGCCGAAGCCCTTGGGGATCAGCGTCGCCGAAACGCCGGCGCGAAACGGGTCGATCTTGCCGCGGATTTCCTCGGCGTAGGCCTTGTCGGTGAGCTTGCTGACGGGGTTCTCGACGAAGTCCGGATCGCCGAGCGCCGTGTTGCGGTCGACATAGGCGTGGCGCATGGCCTCGATCATCACATGCACGGTCTCGGCGGCGCCATAGCCCATGTAGGAAATCGGATAACCTTCGAGCACGTTGAGGATTTCGCAGATGATCACGCCGCCTGAGGACGGAGGTGGCGAGGAGACGATGTCATAGCCGCGGTAGTTGCACTTGACCGGCTCCAGTTCGCGCACGGCGTAACGCTCGAAATCCGCTTTCGCAAGAATGCCGCCCTTCTCCGCGCTCGCCTTGACGATCTGGTCGGCAATCGCACCCTTGTAGAAGGCGTCGGTGCCCTTCTCGGCAATGCTCGAAAGCGAAGCGGCAAGGTCGGCCTGGATCAGCTTCTCGCCGGCGACGAACGGCTTGCCGTCCTTGAGGAAGATGGCGGCGGCGGCCGGATCCTTGGCGAGCCTGTCCGTCTCGCCCTCGAAGGAATCGATATCGCCCTGCTCCAGCACGAAACCGTCCCTGGCAAGCGCGATCGCCGGCGCGATCAATTCGGAAAGCGGCTTGGTGCCATAGCGACTGCGCGCCGTTTCGAAGCCCATGACCGGCCCCGGCACGCCGACGGCGAGATAGCCCTCGGTGCTGAGGCCATCGACGACATTGCCCTTGGCGTCGAGATACATGGTCTTGGTCGCAGCTTGCGGCGCGCGTTCGCGGAAGTCGAGGAACGTCGTCTTGCCGTCCTTGA
Source organism: Ensifer sp. KUDG1 (assembly GCF_050434285.1). Lineage (NCBI taxonomy): Bacteria > Pseudomonadati > Pseudomonadota > Alphaproteobacteria > Hyphomicrobiales > Rhizobiaceae > Ensifer > Ensifer sp. KUDG1. The sequence continues at coordinate 110,387 of NZ_JBNDIG010000011.1, read as the reverse complement.
AGCGGATCGTCATGAAACCGCCGCCGCCGATATTGCCGGCGGTCGGATAGGTGACGGCAAGCGCATAGCCGACGGCAACGGCCGCATCCACCGCGTTGCCGCCGCTTTTCAGCACGGCAACACCGACATCGGACGCCAGGTGCTGGGCGGAGACCACCATGCCATGCTCCGCCTTCACGGGCTCGGGTGAGGCCGCCTGCACCGCCCAAGGCGTCAGGCTCGATGCAATGAGCAACGTAATCGACAGGGTCTTCAAGCGGGAACTCGGCATGCGTCTCTCCCTCGCAGGCTCGCGGCGCATTGCCAAAATTCAATGACCGTGGCCTCGCCGCGTCGAGCGCGGTGGCAACGATCGTTCGGGTAGGGGCAAGCACCTGATGTGGGCGGCTATGAAGTGCGGGAAGTATAGTCACGCTCAATCGACGATGGCAAATCACAGGTGACCGCGGCCGACGCCCGAGCGCCGCCCGTCGGTCCGCGTCCGCTTCCCCCGCCTTCGAGAGGGGGAAGCGTCGCGCACGCGTCAGGCTGCATCCGCAAGGATGAGATCCGCGCCCTTTTCCGCGACCATCATCGTCGGCGCGTTGATGTTGCCGGCGGTGATGTTGGGGAAGATCGAGGCATCGACGACGCGCAGGCCGGCAACGCCGTGGACTTTCAGGCGGCTGTCGACCACCGAACTCGCCTGGTCCGGCCCCATCGCGCAGGTACCGCAGAGGTGGTAGATCGAGCCCGAGTTTTCACGGAAATAGTCCATCAGCGCTTCGTCGCTTTCGACGCGCGGCGTCGGCGAAATTTCTTCCGCGGTCAGCGAGGAGAGCGCCGAGGCAGATGCGATGCGCCGGACGAGCCGGCTGCCCTGCAACACCTCGTCGATGTCGCGATCGGTCGTCAGATAGTTCGGTCGGATCAACGGTTTCGCCGAGGGGTCGCCGGACGCAATCGAGATGCTGCCGCGGCTGGTCGGCCGGCAGGAGTTGAAGCAGATCAGGTAGCCGGGATAGGGCTCCGGCTTCAGCCCGGCCTTCGGGTCTTTCGGGATCCGGTAGGAGAGCGGGTTGAAGTAGAGCTGGATGTTCGGCCGCTCTTCGTCGGGCCGGCCGCGGAAGAAGCCGCCCGCCTGGTTGACGCTCATCGAGAACGGTCCCTTGCCGGTCAAGAGATATTGCAGGCCAAGACGCATCTGGCCGAACAGGCTGCCGAACTCGTCATTGAGCGTCGGGATCGTTGCGCGATAATAGAAGCTGGCGCAGAGGTGATCCTGCAGGTTCTGGCCGACCGCCGGCAAATGCCGCCGCGTTTCCACGCCCGCTGACGACAGCGCCCTGCCGTCGCCGATGCCCGAGACTTGCAGCAGTTGCGGGCTACCGACCGCGCCGGCGGCCAGAATGACCTCGCGCGCCGCCGTGAAGCGCCGCCGCGTCCCATTCTGGATGACGTCGACGCCGGTCACGCGCCCGTCTTCGCCAAAGACCAACCGCTCGGCCTGCGCGTAGCGTTCGATCGTGAGGTTAGGACGCTTGAGCGCTGGCCGCAGGTACTCCGCGCTCGAATGCGAACGGCGGCCGTTGTTGGTGTTGACGTCGTAGACGCCGGCGCCCTCGATCGAGGCGCCGTTGAAATCCTCATTCAGCGGCAGTTGCAGCGATCCGCAGCTTTCCAGAAATGCGTCGGTGATCGGGTGCGTCATGCCGCGCATCGGCGTGATGTGGATCGGGCCTTCGGCGCCATGCCACTCCGATGAGCCGCGCGCATGGGTTTCGAGCTTGCGAAAATAGGGAAGCACCTCGTCGTAGCCCCAGCCCGTGTTGCCGGCGCTCTTCCAGTCGTCGAAGTCGTCGCGCGCACCGCGCACATAGATCATCGCGTTGATCGATCCGGAGCCGCCCTGGACCTTGCCGCGCGGCACATAGATGCTGCGGTCCTGAAGCGCGGCCTCGGGCTCGCTCGAATACATCCAATTGACCGCGGGATTGTAGTAGCTGCGGGCATAACCGACCGGGATCTTGAACCAGAAGGAATTGTCGTTGCCGCCGGCCTCGATCAGAAGCACCGTGTGGCGACCGTTTTCGCTGAGCCGGCTCGCAAGGATGCAGCCCGCCGACCCGGCGCCGACGATGATGTAATCGTAGATCATCTCGAAGTCCTATCGTCGCTGTTATCCGCGTGCCGGCGCAAATTGCTTCACGTCCGCCGGCCGGCTGTCCATCTGCAGGTGCAGGCGCTCGCCGGTATAGGGCGTGTGCTTTTCGACGACGTCCATGTTGAGCTCGATGCCGAGACCGGGTTCGCGCGACGGGATGATATAGCCGTCCTCGACCACGAGCTTGGTCTTCAGCACATCGGCGTGGAAACCACTGAAATCGAGGATCGCCTCGTGGATGAGGAAGTTCGGTGTCGCGGCCGAAAGCTGGATGCTGGCGGCAGCCCCCACCGGACCGTTGTAAAGGTGCGGCGCGATCTGGGCGTAGTAGGCCTCGGCCATGCCGGCGATCTTCTTCGCCTCCAGAAGTCCGCCGACGCGCGCGACGTTCATCTGCAGGATCGATGCCGCCTTCAGCTCGAGCACGCGCTGGAACTCGTATTTCGTCGTCAGCCGTTCGCCGGTCGAAATCGGTATGGAGGTCGCGCGCGCCACCTCGGCCATCGCCGCTTCCTGGCCCGGAGGAACCGGCTCTTCGAACCAGAGCGGGTCGTATTTTTCGAGACGCCGGGCCAGCCGGATCGCCGAAGACGGCACCATCTGGCCGTGGGTGCCGAAAAGCAGATCGGCGCTGCTTCCAACCGCGTCACGGATCTTGCGGCAGAATTCCTCCGAGCGGTCCATCACGCCGAGCGAAAGCTGGTGGCCCGAATAGTTGGTGTAGGGACCTGCCGGGTCGAACTTGACGGCGGTGAAGCCCATCTCGACCATTTCGACGGCACATTCGGCGGCGAGATCCGGATCGTTGAAGTCGAACTCTCCGGCCGCGTTCTTCGGGTAGAGATAGGTATAGGCGCGGAGCTTCTCGTGCACGGTGCCGCCGAGCAGGTCCGCGACCGGCCGGCCGGCGGCCTTGCCGATGATATCCCAGCACGCAATCTCAAGGCCCGAGACGATGCCCATCATCGTCGGGTCCGGGCGCTGGGTGAAGCCGCTCGAATAGGCCGAACGCCAGAAGCGTTCGATCTGGTGCGGGTCATGCCCGAGCAGATGCCGCTCGAAGACGTCCTCGATCAGCGGTGTCAGCGCCTTCGGATGGAACGAGGTGGCGTAGATCTCGCCGATGCCCTCGATGCCGCAGGCGGTCGTCAGCCGCACGAAGATCCAGTACATGCCACCCACATGCGGCGGCGGGACGGCGACGGCATAGGTCTTGAGAGACGCGATCTTCATGGGTCATCCCTTTTTCTTGAGGCGGGCCATCAGCGCCAGGGTGGCGATGGCGCCGAGGACGCAGATGGCGGCGATGTAGCCGAAATAGAACTGGTAGCCGGCGATGCCGGGGTAGCGGTCCGACAGGTATCCGTTGACCAGCGGCAGGTAGGTGTCGGGCGCGTAGCCGACGAGCGAGATGATGCCGATCGCAAGGCCGGTGATATTTGCCGGCACCTGGCAATCGTCGAGGATCGCCCAATAGAGGCCGCGGATCGTGTAGGTGATGAGGCCGACGAGCAGCACCAGTCCGACGAAGAGGACCGTGGAGCCGATGCCCGGCAGGGCGATCATCGCCACGAGGCTGGCGGCTGCGACGAGGAAGCTCAGGAGCAGGATGCCGGTCTTGCCGTAGCGGTCACCGAGCAAGCCGCCGCCGATACCGCCGACCGGGCGCAGCCAGAGCTTGATCGTGACGATCAGACCGGCCATGGCGGCGGAAATGCCGAAGCCGCCTTCCTGTAGATAGGCCGAGAAGCTGTAGGTCGCGAGGAACACGTGATAGCCGCAGAAGATGATGGCGGCGACGAGCCAGACCTCCGGGATGCGGAGCAGCGTCTTGATGTCGGCGAGCAGGTTGCCCTCGCGCTTGCGCGGGCTCTTGTCGACAGCGACGGGCTGCGACACGGCGAAATAGGCGATGCCGACCACGATGCAGAAGACGGCATAGAGCAGCACGACATCACGGAAACCCATCGCAAGCCCGGCACCGCGCGTTTCCGTCGTGAAGACGAAGAGCGCGATGGCGACGCTCGCCAGCAGCGCCTCGACCAGGCCACGGCCGCCGTCGAGAATGCCGAAGAAGCGTCCCTGCTCATTGGCGCCGGCGATCAGGTTCACCTGCTTCAGCGTCGCCGCCCAGAACGTCAGGCCCGTCGTGACGCCGAAACCGCAATAGATGACGAGCAGCGATGAGTAGCCGGGCAGCGTCGCGTACCAGAGGCCGAGCAGACCGGTGCCGACCATGGAGATGAGAATGAGGATGCGCGGCTGGACGCGGTCGGCGAGCCAACCGCTCGGCAGGTAGCCGACGAGGAAGCTGGTGCCGAGGATGGAATAGAGGACGCCAAGCTCGGTGTTCGAGAGCTTCAGCACCTCCAGCATCGTCGTCTGGTAGGATTGGCGCAGATAGAGGATCGGATAGATCGCACCGGCGGCGATTACGATCAGCGCCAGTTGCAGGTAACGGCTGCGGGCCGACACGGACGGCGCAGCGATGTCTGTTTCGGAAATTGAGCTCAAGGGTCGTCTCCTCCCCGACCGATGGCGGGAGCGTGCCATCGGCCCGGTCTTGATGTTGATGTCCGAACAATTCCGGTTCCCGTCCGGAATTGCGTCATTTCAAATGATCAGTGTTTCAGGACGACGAGGCGCGTCTGGGTGAATTCCAGCATGCCGTGCTTGCCGTCGTCGCCGCCGAGGCCCGAGCGTTTCCAGCCGGCGTGGAAGCCCTGATAGGGATCCGCCGGGAAGCGGTTGACGTAGAGCTCGCCGGCTTCGATAGCGTCGCTGGCCCGCATGACAGTGCGATAGTTCTCGGTGAAGAGCACCGAGCTCAGGCCGAACTGATGATCGCTCGCCAGCGCCAGCGCTCCCTCGAAGGTGGAATAGCGGATCACCGCAAGCACCGGACCGAAGACTTCTTCGCGCACGATTTCCATCTCCTGCCGGCAGCCGGAAATCAGCGTCGGCGGATAGAAGTAGCCTGGTCCGTCCGGCAGGTAACCGCCGGTCTCGATCGTTCCACCTTCCGCCTTCGCCTGTTCGACCATTTCGTGCACGCGCTTTTGCGCGGCGGCATTGGCAAGCGGTCCCATGCGGGTCGCATCCTCGGCGCGGTCGCCGAAGGCACGGGCTGCAAAGCCCTCCCGCAGCTTGGCGAGCAGCTTGTCATGCACGCTTTCGTGCACATAGAGCCGCTCGGCGCTGGTGCAAACCTGGCCGCAATGGGCGGTCTTGGCGGCAATGATCGCCTGCGCCACAGCATCGAGATCGGCGTCCGGTTCGACGATGACAGGCGTCTTGCCGCCGAGCTCGAGCGAGGGCTTGGCGATGTTTTCCTTGCAGTAGTCGAGCACGATGCGGCCGGCCGAAACGCTGCCGGTCAGCGTGATCATGCCGACGCCGGGATGGGTGCAGAGCGTTTTGGCAACGTCATGCGACATGGTGAGGATATTGACGAGCCCCTCCGGCAGGCCGGCCTCGACGATCGCTTCGGCAAAGGCGAAGGCGGAGGTCGGCGTGTTGTTGCTCGGGCGCACAACGACGGCGTTTCCCGCGATCAGCGCCGGGGCGATTTTGCGCACAAGCGTGTAGATCGGATAGTTGAACGGGATCAGACCGGCAACGACACCGATCGGAACACGCTTCAAGAGCAGCGTTTCGCCGGGATTGTCGCTCTCGATCACTTCGCCCTCGATGCGGCGGGCCCATTCGGCATGATAGCGCGTCAGTTCGGCGCCGTAGATGACTTCGGCGGTCGCGTCGGCGAGGCTCTTTCCCGACTCCTTCGCCAGGGCAGAACCAATGCTCTCGGCCCGGTTTTCCAGCACCGCCGCCAGCCGGCGCAGCGCGTCACCGCGCTGGATGGCCGGCAGTGCCGCCCAGGCGCGCTGCGCCTTCACGGCTGCCTCGACCGCCGCTGTTGCCTCGTCGTCCGTTGCCGCCGGCACCGATGTGAAGACCTGGCCGGTTGCCGGATTGCGGACGTCGATCGTCATCGCAGACGTGCTTTCGATGAAACGACCGCCGGAAAAGTTGCGATAGGGGCTCATGGCATCTCGGATGTGTTGGCCGCGGCTCCGGGCGCCAAAAGCGCGCGGGACAAGCGGACTGCGCGGGAGAGAGCACAACGAGCGACGGCCCGTCTCTCTCCCCGACCGAGACCGTCACGAAACTGTTGCGACGATAGGACCGGAGGCACAAGCGAGTAATTTTCAGTGAGAGCATTCCAAAATGGAATGCTTGGCTCAGGCCGCGCGGTCGGCCGAAACTTCCGTAAGCAGCCAGGCACGGAAAGCATCGACTTTGCTGTCGGTTCCTGCCTGGGGCCGCGTTACGAACCAGTAGGATTCATGCCCCTCGACTTCGACATCGAAGAGTTGCACGAGCTGCCCAGTTTCCAACTGAACCCGCACCATCGAACGATCGGCAACGGTGACGCCCAGACCCGCACAGGCCGCCTCGATCGCAAGGTCGAGCAGGTCGAACTCCAGCCCGCCGCGCGTATCGACATCCTGGAACCCGGCCGCATCCAGCCAATGGCGCCAGGTCAGATAACGCCGGTCGGGCGAGGCCAATACATGCAGGAAGGTAAAGCGCTGAAGATCCGTCGGACCCTCGACTTTCACGCCCTCGAGCAGCGACGGCGCGCAGACGACGACATGCCGCTCGGTCATCAGGATGCTGGCATCCAGCATCGGCCACTCGCCGTCGCCGAAGCGGATGGCGCAGTCGAGAAGCCCCCGCTCGGCAAGCGTGTCCGTGGCTTCCGTGCTGAGGCTGATATCGACGTCGGGCAAGGCTGCGCGCAGCCGGGCAAGACGCGGCAGCAGCCAACGCTTGGCAAAGGTCGGCGGAACGTTGACCCGCAAGCGGTTCTGGTTGCTCTTCTCGGTGATGCTGCGTAGCGACACCTCGATGCTGTGAAACGCCTCCTGGATCGTCGCCAGCAATTCGGCGCCGGCCGGCGTCAGTTCGAGATGGTGGTGGCGGCGAATGAGCAGGTCTTCGCCAAGCTCGTCCTCGAGATTGCGGACCTGACGGCTGACCGCACTTTGCGTGAGGTTGAGCCGCTCAGCCGCCCGCGTGAAGCTGCGGGTCTGCCCGACCACCTCGAAGACCTTCATCGCCGACAGTCCAGGAAGTCTTCGCATCGATAACGTGGCCTCGGGAAACTACTATATCTCCGCGGATTGCCGCGGATCGATGCTTACTGTTGCGTGCCGCGCTCTAGCGCACAAGCACGAAAATCCAAACCGCACCTACTGACCACAGGCATGCGCCCGGTTGCCTCGCAACGACAAACGGCGGCTCTCGCCGCCGTTCACCTATCCAATCCATCGCCTGGCCAAGCCCAGACGAAAACTGGAAACTCACTCGTTCTTACTCCACGGCATAGAAGCCGTAGAGCACCGGCATCAGCCCGACCACGGCCTCGAAACGTTTGAAGGACTTGCGCTCCGGCCGCGTCCAGCCGGTTTCCGCCAACGCCGAAAGACGCGGGAAGACCAGCCGATCGAAGACGGCGCGGTCGGTCATCGGTTCGGACCAGATGCAGCACTGCACGCCCAGCAGATGCTTCTTCTGCGCGTCCGTCCAGCCCTCCACGGGGTCAAATGTGTAGAGCTTTTCCGGATCCGACCAGCCGGCCCAGCTGCCACCCGGCTCCGACCAGGCCGGGCTGTTGGCCATGTCGAGGTAATAGACCTGGCCCGGGCAGACGACGATGTCGTAGCCTTCCTCGGCAAGGGCAGCCGACGCCTCGACCGTGCGCCAGCCAAAGAGCAGCGATTTTGCCTTGTCGATGACATTGCCGTGGGCGGCCTCCTGCCAGCCACCGGTGACGCAATTTCGGCTCGCCAGGAACGCCTGGACGCGCGCCAGGAACTCGCCCTGCAGCACCGCGGCACCCGAACCGTCGATTTCGTCGGCGCCATGGGTGTTGGTGACGACGTTCAGGCGCTTGGCGTGGGTTTCGGCAACCTCGTCACCAGCAAGCGCCCGAAGCCGCGTGAGCGCTTCCGGCGAGCCGGACCAGGCACCAAGCGGCACCTCGTCGGCGCCGACATGGATCGCCCGCATCGGGAAGAGCTCGATCAACTCGTCGAAGATGATCTCCAGCACGCGATAGGTCTCTTCGCGCGCCGGGTTGAGGCAATTGTCCGGGAAGCCCTGGACCGAATGATAGCTGCCCTTCTCGTCGGGGTCGCGCAGCTCCGGGATCGCCTGCAGCATGGCATAGGAATGTCCGGGAATGTCGATTTCCGGCATCACCTCGATGCCGAGGCTCGCTGCCAGCGCCACGATCTGGCGGACCGCCACCTTGGTGTAATAGCCGCCGGTCGGTTCAGGACCGGAGCCGAGCAGCGGCGGGATCTTGCGGCCGTGGCCGCGCCAGGCGCCGATTTCGGTCAGCGCCGGATAGGCATCGATCTCGATGCGCCAGGCCTCGTCGTCGGTCAGGTGCCAGTGGAAACGATTGAGCTTGTTCCAGGCCATCAGCCGCAGGAAACGCTCGACTTCCGCTGTGCTGTAGAACTGCCGGGCGACGTCGAGATGGGTGCCGCGCCAGGCGAGTGCCGGCTCGTCCTTGATCTCGCCGCCCGTCGGAAACACGAAGGTGCCCGGATGCGACCGCGCCCCGCGCAGGACCTGACCGAGCGTGATCAGTCCGTAGAGGATGCCCGTCTCGCTACCACCCGAAACGGCAACGCCGGCGGGCGAGAAGCGGATCTTGTAGGCCTCCGGACCAAGGTCTGCTGCCTTGGACAATTCGACCGGGAAACCGCCTTCCGCCGCCGGCCGGACGATGCCCTCGACCGGAAACAGGCTGGTCGTGAGATCGGCAAAGGACTTCGCCGCGGCTGACGCTTCACTGCCTTCGGCCTTCAGGTCAAGGCCCGGAGGCGCCAGCAACTGACCGGAGACCGCAACAGCCTGCGGCCAAGGCACGATCGAGACCGGCACCGGCGCCACCTTCGGCACCGGATAGACGGCAGCGCCGCGCTTCAGCTCGGCATTGTCGCCGTGCGCCCGCGAGGCAAGCACGGCCACCGGCGCATTCGTGCCGTCGGACAGAACGAGGAAAGCGGCATTGGCGCCATCGGTCCAGTGGCGCGGCTCAAAACTCATGCCGAGGGCCTTGAGCGTCCAGGTCGCGCCGGGCTTCAACTCAAACCCTTCGGGTGGCGCGAATTCGGCATAGTTGGAGAGCCGGACGAGCAGCTGCCCGCCCTCGACCTCGGCGGCAGGATCGATGCGCGCGGGGCCGGAGACGCCGAGGCGAAAACCCTTGATCGTCCGGTCCGAATTGTTGGTGAGCGTCAGCGCATAGACCGACCTGTCGGCAGTGCCGACCGGCACCCAGAGCGTTTCCAGAAGATAGTCAGATTTGGCGGCAAACGTCATCAAATGGCTCCATGAATGATTGGTCTCTGCGATCGGCCGGAAGGCCAGCGCGTTTCTTGGCGAAGGCGTGTCCTCGGTTCACATAGCTCCCGTCGGCGTTTGGCCAAGGGCACGGACGAAGTGATTCACGGTAACTTCTTCCACGTCGTCGGAGGCCGGACGGCTCTTTCGCCGCACCTCGTCGGCATGGGCGAGGAAGCGGGCGCTCTGCCCCGGCACAAAAGGGCGATCGGGGTCGGGAACCGCGGAAAGAAGCAGTTGCGTATAGGGATGGCGGGGATTGCCGATGACGGCGCTGGTCTCGCCCCACTCGACCATTTGGCCTGCAAACATCACGACGACCTCCTCGGCGATGTGGGCGGCCGTGGCGATATCGTGGGTGATGTAGAGCATGGCGAGGTTGCGCTCGCGCTTGATGCGCGCAAGCAGTTCCAGGATGTCGAGCCGGATCGAAACGTCGAGCATCGACGTCGGTTCATCGGCGACGAGCACGTCCGGCCCGACGGCGAGCGCCCGGGCAATGTTGACGCGTTGGCGCTGGCCACCGGACAGTTCGTGCGGAAATTTTCGCGCGGTCACACTGGGATCAAGACCGACATCGGAGAGCAGGCGCGCGACCGCCGCCCGTGCTTCGGCCCCGGTCTTCGCATGACCGTGCAGCAGGAGCGGCCGCGCAAGATGGTGGTAGATGGAGAATACCGGGTTGAGTGAGGCGAACGGATCCTGAAACACCATCTGGATCGCCCGGCGACGCAACTTCTCCTCGGCACGGTCGCCGGCCTCGGTGACGTCGGCGCCGCGAAACGCCATCCTCCCCGATGTCGGCGCATCGAGCCTTGCTACGATGCGGGCACAGGTGGTCTTGCCGCAACCGGACTCGCCGACCAGCGCCAGCGCCCGGCCGGGTTTCAAGGCGAGCGAAATCCCTCGCAATGCCTCGACGGTGCCAAAGCTGCGCCTGATATCCTTGAGGCGTACGATCGCGTCGTCTTCACCAGCCATCGTCGTCGCTAGCGGCATCACGTTCATTCGACGCCCCCCAGGCTGCGGACGGATGACGGCAGTTGCGGGATCGCGCCCCAGAGTTTCCGCGTGTAGTCGTGCTCCGGCGTCCGGCTGATCTGCTGCGTGTCGCCGACCTCGACCAGTTGCCCTTTCAGCATAACACCGATGCGGTGGCAGAGCTGCGCCATCAGGTGCAGGTCATGGGTGATGAACAGCACCGAGAAGCCGAGGCTGCGCTGCAGGTCGACGATCTGCTCCAGGATCTCTCGCTGCACCACCACGTCGAGCGCCGTCGTCGGCTCGTCCATAATGATCAGCTCCGGCTTCAGCGCCAGGCAGATGGCGATAACGATGCGCTGCCGCATGCCGCCGCTGAACTGGTGCGGATAGTTGTCGAGGCGCCCCACCGGAATGCCGACGAGGCGGAACATTTCTTCTGCCCGCGCACGCGCCTGGGGCCGCGTCGCGCCGGTGTGCCGGCGCAGCACGTCGAAGAATTGCGCCTCGACCCGCATCAGCGGATTGAGCGAATTCATCGCGCTCTGGAACACCATGCCGATCCGCCGCCAGCGCACACTCTGCAGCGCCGCTTCCGGCATCTTCAAGAGGTCCTGCCCATCGAGCAGGATTTCGCCGCCGGCGACCCAGGCGGGCGCCTTCGACAGCCGGGTGATCGCATAGGCGATCGTGCTCTTGCCGCAGCCGGATTCGCCGGCAAGGCCGAAGAGTTCGCCGCGGCGGACCTCGAAGGAGACGTCGTTGACGGCACGGAACGCGCCGTCGTCGAGCAGATAATCGACGTTGAGGTTGCGGATTTCCAGAAGTGCATCGCTCATCGGGCCGCCTCCAGCTCGCGACGGCGCAGTCGCGTCAGCCGCAGCCAGCGGCTGAGCGCCGGCCCGGAGCGAAGCTGCGGGTTGGCGATCTCGTCGAAGGTGAAGTTGATGAGCGCAAGACCGAGGCCGACGAGCGCAATGCCCGCGGCCGGGACAGCAATATCCCACCAGGCGCCGACGATGATCGCCGATGAGTTCTGGGCGTTGTAGAGCATGGTACCCCATGTGACGCGCAGCGGATCGCCGAAGCCGAGATATTCGAGCGTCGTCTGGGCGACGATCGCATAGATGATGCTGCCGACGACGTTGATGCCGATCAGCGGCACCAGATTGGGCAGGATCTCGACGAAGATGACCCGCCAGTGCGGCTCGCCGACCATGCGTGCCGCCACCACAAATTCACGCTGCCGGAGCGCCATGGTCTGCGACCGGGTCATGCGCGCACCCCAGGGCCAGGAGGTGAGCGCGATGATCGCCATGATCGCCATCGGCCCGACCGTGCCGGCAAAGGAAGCGAGCAGGATCAAGAGCGGAATGTTGGGGATGACCAGCACGGCGTTTGTCGCAAGGTCCAGCGTCGCATCCGTGCGGCCGCCGAAATAGCCGGCGACGAGGCCGACGATGGTGCCGAGCGCGGTAATCGCAAGCCCGGTAGCGAGACCGACGGCAAGCGACGGCCTGGCGCCCCAGACAAATTGCGAGAAGACGTCACGGCCCATCTTCGTCGTGCCGAAGACATGCTCGACGGTTGGCGGCTGATGCGAACGGCCGACACGTTCGCTCGGATCGCCCGGTGCCAGAACCGGAGCGAACAGCGCCATCAGGCAGAGCGTGAGGATGATGACAAGGCCGGCGACGGCTTTCTTCTGCCGCCAGAACAAGGAGACGCCCGCGTTCATGCCCTGCCCTCCCTGATGCGCGGATCGACCACGCCGTAGATGATATCGACGAGGAGATTGGCGCCGAGTGTGGCGATCGTCATCAAGAGAAGCTGCCCCTGGATCACAGGATAATCGCGGGCGACGCTCGCGGTATAGAGCGTCAGGCCGAGGCCCGGATAGTTGAAGACGATTTCGGTGACGATCGAACCGCCGAAGACGGCTCCCAGCATCAGCGCCAGATTGGTCAGCACCGGCAGCATGGCGTTGCGCGCCGCATAGCCAAACATCACGGCCGCTTCCGACAATCCCTTGGCCCTGCCCATGGTGACATAGTCCTCGCCGAGCACCGAGATCATGCTGGAGCGCATGGTCGTCTGGAACTCGCCGATCAGATAGGGCGAGAGCGTCAGCACCGGCATGATCGCATGCAGGAAGACGCTGCCGAAAAAGGTGAAGTTGAGCCCCGGATCAAGGCTCGGATCATAGGCGTAACCGACCGGCAGCAGCCGGAGCGTCACGCCGAAGGTGAAGAGAGTCGCGAGCGCGATGATGACAGGCGGAACGGCGATCATCACCACCGAGAAGGGCGAGACGAAACTGTCGAAACGCCCACCACGACGCCAGGCGGCAATCGCGCCGAGCAGCACGCCGACGCAAAGCGAGAAGACGATGGCGGTCACCACGAGGAATGCCGTCCACCCGGCCGAGCGGCCGAGCACTTCGAGCACGGTTTGCGGATAATATTTGACCGAGACGCCGAGATCGAAATGAGCGAGCCCGACGACATAATCGACGAACTGCTGCCAGATCGGTTGCTCGATCGCACCGAAGCGCGCCTTGATCGCCTCGACGGCCGCGGGCGTTGCCCGCGGTCCGAGTTGGGCGATCATGCTGTCGACGGGGGACCCCGGCATCAGCCGGGGAACCGCGAAATTCATGACGATCGCGAAGAGGAACGCCACGCAGTAGACGGTAAGCCGTCGACGGGAAAGTCGCATCGCTGAAACCCGCTTTCGCTTATTGTACAGGCTTCAGGCGAAGCAGATGCACCAGCCGCATCCGGTTGTTGTCGTGATCCTCGGGGTTCATGACCGGCTCGTCCTTCGTCACCCAGCCGGTGAAGCGCTTGGTCGAAAACTGGTACCAGGTCGGACCGTTGAAGACGGGCACGACGGGCAGATTGTCGGCGACGATCACCTGCACCTGGTCGAACAGCTTCTTGCGCTCCTCATCCGTTGCGGCGCGGCGGTAATCATCGAAAACCTTGTCGAGGTCCGGGTTGGAATAGCGCGAGGGCGCGCTGGTGATACGCCCGCCGAAGCCGGTCGACAGCGACTGGAAGTAGCCGCGGAAAGGCGTCGGCCCGTCGGCGCGCGAATTCATCACCGCCTCGAAGCTGCCGTCGAGGATCTGTTTCTGCCACTGCTCGTATTCGGGCGTGGCAACGGAAGCGTTGACGCCGATCTTGCGCAGGCCCTCGGCCGCGATCTGCACCGCGTCGATCCAATCGGTCCAGCCGTTCGGCACGATGATCGGGAAGGCGATGGGCTTGCCGTTCGGCGTGGTGCGGAAGCCTTCGCCGTCCTTCTTGTAGCCGGCATCGTCGAGCAGCTTGTTGGCCTTGTCGATGTCATAGGCGAGCCACTCGTCCTGCGCGCCCTCGGCGGCCTTGTTGCGCCAGCTGTCGAAGCGCGGCGGCAGGCCGCTCGCATGGGTGTTGACGACCGGGTAGCCGAACCCGGCGATATCGACCATCGCGGTGCGGTCCATGGCAAGGCTGAAGGCGCGACGGAAGGTCATGTCGTTAAAGGCCTCGGCATTGCCGGGGTTCGACGACTTGAAGTTCATCTGGAAGGCAACGGTTTCGGCCGGCGGCTGCCAGTAGCCGTTGTGCTCGGCATCGAGGCCGACATAGGTCTTGTCTATCTGTGGCAGGAACGAACCGAACCAGTCGATCGCGCCTTCCGGCAAGAGCGCCAGCATCTGGTCGTTGCCGGAGATCTGCGGCAGCTTCAGGCAATCGACCTTCAGTGTCGCGGCGTCCCAGTAGTTGGGGTTGCGGCACTGCTCGTAGACCTGCGGCGTGAACCGGCGGATCTCGGTCATCGGGCCGGAGCCGACGGGCGTCTCGTTCTTGAAGGCCAGCGGATCCTTGACATCCTTCCAGATGTGCTCGGGCACAACCGGGAAATCGGCAAGCGACTCCGGAAAATGCGTGTCCACGTCCTTGAGATTAATCTTCACCTCGGTCGGCGACGGCGCCTCCACGGAAGCGACGGTCTCACCGACGCCGACGGTATCGACGGCCGGGTTCTTGAGCATCATCTCGAGCGTGAATTTCATGTCGGCCGAGGTCAGCGGCTTGCCGTCCGACCAATTCACGCCGTCGCGCAGCGTGTAGGTGATCGACTTCAGGTCGTCGGCAAACTTGTAGGCCGTCGCCAACCGAAAGACCGGCTTGCCGCCGTCGTAATCGTTGAAGATCACCAGCGGCTCGTAGACGAAATCCATGGTGCTCTGCCGACGACCGCCAAGGTCGAACGGGTTGAAATTCTGCACCCAACTCGTCTGCTCTTCGATGTGCATGGTGAGCACGGATTCGGCGCGCGCCTCAGCGGCGGCGATCATCATCAGCACGGTCGCGAGCGTCCCAAAACGCCATGCCGTACCGCTCCTCCCGACCCCCGACGCATTGCGCAAAGGCCGCATTTCCTCGACTGCCGTCATGACGAATTCCCCCTCAGGCTTCGTTGATCGAACTATTAAGTCAAGTAATTTGACTTAACGATAAGTCCGCCAAAGTCGCGCTGTCAATCGGGGTATTTTCGCCGAGACTAAAGTTATGATCAGAACCGCCAAGTGGTATTTCGAACGGGAATACCACTTCCGAAAAAGCGGCGTTCAGCGGTTCGTTCAGGCCGCCAAATTGGTCGCAGACGCACCCAGGCCGGATCATGAAAAGCGAGAATCACTGCGCGGACCGGCGAAGTTTGGTGGCTGCCGGGGCTGCCATGCCGGGCTCGCAGCGGCCGTGTGCTAGGAGACGGTGCGCGTGCGACCGAAGGCGCGCAGCAAGAGGTTCACGGAAACCGCGACCTTGTCGATATCAGGAATGTCCTGCGAGTAGCGCCCGGTATAGAGCTTGACGATCATCCGGTCGCGCTCCTTGCCGTCGAGGTCGTAGTAAAGGTGAAGGTAGAAGCGCCGCTTGTCGCCGGTACGCGATATGTCGCCGCGCCGCTGCGTCACTTGCCTGAGATCAGCCTGCAGTGGCTCGAAACCGTCGAGCCTGAGGGTCACCTGCGCAGACTGGAAGCGCACGTCCGGCGGAACCGCGACCACCGCCTTGTCGAGCGAGAGGCTGACCACGCGCCCCGGCGTCCCATCGACATTGGCGGGCTCGTCGAGCTTGAAAGCCTGGAAAAGGCGGCGTGGCTTTTCGAAACAGATCAGCGACGCGATGACGAGGACGACGATGTTGATCCCCGACCAGACGGCTCCGATCGCCGAGAACGCCCCTTGGACCTGCGCCGTTTCCGGCACAAGGTTGATCAGAAGTCCGAGCGCCGTGACGGCGATGAAAGCGGCAATCCATGTAAACGTGTAGGCGTCGAAGCTGTTCGCCTCGTTGCCGGTGCCTTTCGGGGTTACCTTGAACGGCTTGCCGAAGGGCCGCACGAGGCTAGAGAGAACCGTCGGCAGCATGCGGAACGTAGCGAAGGTCCCGACCGCGCTGGAGACCACGGGCAGATAACGTGTCGGCGTGATCCAGAGCATCAGGAGGAAATAGGCCGCGAGCACCGGAAGCTGATTTGAGACATAGTCGGCAACGCCCGTGAAGTGCAGCGGCAAAGCGCCGAACCAGAGATAGGCGATCGGCACGAGCAGGACGATCAGGCGCACCACGTACTGAACCAGCCAGGACATGGGGAGAAACATGATCCGCTGGAACAACGACAGGCCCGGTCCACGCAAGGGACCGTTGTGGAGGTAAAGCGTCTGGATGCCACCCTGGCACCAGCGTTCCCGCTGGACGAAATAGCCCGTCAGATTCTCGGCCGCCAATCCCATTGACAGCCGTTCGTTGAGGTAGCGGGTCTTGTAGCCCTTGTTCAGCATAGACAGCGTCGTCAACAGGTCTTCCGTGATCGACTCCGTCGGGAAGCCTCCGATCGCATCGACAGCCTTGCGACGGGCGATCGAGCACGAACCGCAGCAGAAGCTGACATCCCAGACGTCACGGCTGGGCGCGATCTCGTCGAAGAATAGTCGCTGTTCGTCCGGCCAGATGTTCTCCAGGCCCAGGTTGGATTGGACCGGATCGACGTTGAAGAAGTGCTGCGGGGTCTGGACGATCCCGATCCCCTCGTCCGAAAAGAACGGCAAGGTGCGCTTGAGAAAATGGCGATAGGGGACAAAGTCAGCGTCGAAGATGGCGATGAAATCGCCCGCACTCGCGCGCAGCCCATTGTTCATGTTCCCGGCTTTCGCGTGCGCATTGTCCGTCCGTGTCAGGTGGACCGCGCCCCGCTCTGCGCAGAAGGTCTTCAGCCAATCACGCCGGCCGTCGTCGAGGACATAGACCTTGAACTTGTCCTTGGGATAGTCGAGCGCCAAAGCCCCGACAATCGTGCGCTCCAGGACATCGAGCGGCTCGTTGTAGGTCGGAATGAATACATCGACCGTCGGCAGATCCTGCGCCTCGCGCGCGAAGAACGTCTTTCCCAAACGGTCCGCCTCGAGACTGCGATCGACGTATCGGCTCATCAGAATGAGGAAGAGAACGACCTCCGTGAAGGCAAGGAGCTCGATGATGAAGACGATCCAAACCCACCAGACGTTGGCGCCATCGGCGGGATAGGGAAGGACAGTTTCGAAGAGGCGCCAGACCATGTAGCGCAAAGCGACCGCCCCGACGACCGCGCAGGTGATGGTGCGCGCCCAGCTTTGGTGCCGAGACCAGTTCGATGGCCCAAGCAGGAAGAAGGCGATCACCAGCAATGTGGGCGCGAGCGCTAGAAGAGGTTGAACCACAGCCCTTTGATCCACTGTGTCAGTTGCAGATTGTG
Source organism: Ensifer sp. KUDG1 (assembly GCF_050434285.1). Taxonomy (NCBI): domain Bacteria; kingdom Pseudomonadati; phylum Pseudomonadota; class Alphaproteobacteria; order Hyphomicrobiales; family Rhizobiaceae; genus Ensifer; species Ensifer sp. KUDG1. The sequence continues at coordinate 93,052 of NZ_JBNDIG010000011.1, read as the reverse complement.
CCGGGAGATGCGGACCTGGGCGGACCGCCCCACCTGGCAAAAATTGCCGAAATCGGTATTGAGAGCAGAGGGGAGGAGTTGAACGCGGATTCTCGCATCGCGCTCCTCGGCCTCCGGCTCCTTGGCGGCGAGATTGTCTTTCTCGACGACTGCGGATGAGCCTTTGACGGCCTGCACCTTTCCTATGAAGACTTCGCTGCGGCCGAGAAGCCGGACTTCCGCTTCGCGGCCCGGATAGATCTCGTCGTAATCGACTTCGGGAACGAGAATATCGACGAACAGTTCGCGGCAGTCGAGGATACGCAGCAGTTCGTTGTTCAGGATGACATTGGAGCCGTTGACGACGTTGCGGGTCCACACCACGCCGCTGAACGGCGACGCGATTTCTGCCAGTTCGAGACTGCGAACGCGCTTCTCCTCTTCCTCCAGTTGTCGTTCGGTCTGGTCGGCGCGCGTGCGGTTTTCGACGATGCGGGTGTTGATGTCGTTTATGCGAACGATCACCTCGTCCTGACGCTGACGCGAATAGGGCACGTCGTTTTGACCATCGCCAACGATGAATATCCCCTCCCGCAGGGCCATCAGCCGTTGTTCGAGAAGATCGAGCGACAAATTGCTGATCTCGACCTCGCCGCCTGTGGCCGCGCCGGCGGCGGTTGCCGCCTCGACCATCTTGCGGGTGAAGATCCCCTTGGATTCCAGCTCCTGCCGTCTGTCGAGGTCTACCCGTGCAACGACGTCCTGGGCACGCGACACCTCCACCCGCTTCTGCAGGATGCGAAGTTCTCGTTCCAGACTGGCAATGGTGGCGTTCTTGAATTTCTCGAGCCGATGGGCAAGCTGGTTGCGCAAGGCGACGAGTTCGTCCCGTTCACGCTCCAGCGCCGAGACGCGATCGGCAGCCGTCTTTCCTTCCGCCTGCAGGGAAGCAAGGATCGCCCGATTGACGCGTTCGTTGCGTATGGTCAGAAGTGTCTCGTCTTCGGCAACGGGCGTGCCGATCCGTGGCGGCGCCTGTCCTATTTCGCCATCGATCGGCGCATTGATGACCGCAAAGCGTGCATTTACAGTGCCGTCGAGGCTGGTAAAGCCCGTGAGGCCAGGCAGGAGCACGGCGATTGCAAGCGTGAGCAGCAGGACGCCGACGGTTATGCGTGTGATGCGATGGTTCAGGAGCATGCCTGCTGTTCCCACTCTCGAAATGCCAGGGCGGCAGACATTGGCGCGTCAATCTCGCGCGCAACTGCGGCTCCGGTCGCGTAAGCAAGATTGTGCGCAAAGGCGCGGAGGGCAACCCTTAGAAATTGGTGCTTTTGGCATTCGGTTAACCAGTTGAGAACGATCAGCGCCCCCTGACACAACAGGGCGACTTCTCGATCCGGAACGATCATGCCGCGCAAATGCTTCGGGTTAATGTGAGAGTGGTCTTCAGGCGGCCGATCTGGACGGCAAAGCAACCTGACAGATCATGGCGAGGAAGATGACCACGCAGCCCAGGATCTGGGAAAGGCTCAAGGGCGTCCCCAGAAAAGCCAGCGTGAAGATGAGAACCCACACCGGCTCGCAGCACATGATCACAGATGCCCGCGCCGCCGAGATCAGCTGCTGGCCGCGAAACTGCAGGACGAAACGCAGGCAGGTCGAGACCAGGATGCTTGCCAGGAACCAGCCCCAGGTCTCGATCGAAGGGACTGCCGCGGGCATCTCTTCGACGAGCAGCGAAACGGCGAGGATGAGCACCCCTGCGACCACCAGCTGGATCGCGGCTACGGCCACCGCGCCGACCTCGGCGGAATTGCGTTTGACCAGCGCGATGCTCGCCGCCCAAAGCAGGGCCGAGACGACAAAATAGAGGTGAGCCGCCTCGACGCGGGCGCCGGGGCCAAGAAACAGCAAGCCCATCCCGGCAAGCGCGACGGCGATCGAGATCCAGAGCGCTCGACCGACCGGCCAGCCGAAGAACAGCAAGCCGAAAACCGGTACCAGCAGGTTGCCGGTCGAGGAGATGAAGGCTGCAACGCCGGGGTTTGTCGTCTGTTTCAGGCCGAAAATCCAGGCCATCATGGCGACGGCAAAGGCGAGCGCGCCTGGAAGCAGCAGGCGCACCGCCCTGCCGAGTTCGGCAAAGGTTGCAAACCGCGCCAGGAGACCGATCAGCAGGCCGGCGATGACGAAGCGGCTGCCGAGGAAGAGTAGCGGCGGCAGCTCGGCTAGCGCATGGATCGAAAACAGCCATCCGGCCCCAGCCACGAAGGCCGCGATTGCGATCTGCAGGTCGGCAATCGGCTGGGAAGGGTACTGGGCGGAACGATCAGAAGACATCTGTTGGACACGAGAAAAGCCGGCAGGCCCGTATCGAGCGGCCTGCCGGCTTCTCTATCGCTTAAAACCGGGATCTACCAGTGATTGTTTGACGCCAAAGGCCGTCTATTGGTTCGCCTTGGCGTAGTCCTTCATGTTCTCGGGCGTTACCAGTTCGAACGGAACCCAGATCTGCCGTTCCGTCTTTTCCTCCCGCGCCAGGGCCACGGCGGCATCCATCGCGGTTGCGCCCTGCGCGATTGCGTTCTGGAAGACGGTAACGTCGAGATCGGCGGCAGCCATGGCGGCAAGCCCATCCGGCGTCGCATCGATGCCGCCGACCACCACCTTCGACATGTCCGTGCCTGCCGCCTTCATCGCCTGGATCGCGCCGATCGCCATCTCGTCATTGTTGGCGATGACGGCATCGAATTCCCGTCCGGTCGACAGCCAGTTGGTCATGATGTTGCTGGCCTCGAGGCGATCCCAGTTGGCGCTCTGCTCCTCGATCACGCTCATGCCCTTGCAGCCGTCGGTGGCGATGACGTCGTGGATATCCTTCGTGCGGGTCAGCGACGAATGGTTGTTGAGCGGGCCCATCAGCACGTAGACGGCACCCTTGCCGCCAAGCAGCCGGCACACTTCCTTCGTTTCCAGCGTGCCGGAGTCCACCTCGTTCGATCCGACAAAAGCCGCCGTTTCGGGAAGCGCATCGACATCGGCCGGCGGATGGTTGGCATAGACGATCGGAATGCCGGCAGCACTCGCCATCTTCGTCAGCGCCGGAGTGCCGTCACCATCGACGGCGACCACGACGATCGCATCGACGCCGGAGGAAATGAAGTTCTGCACCTGGTCCAGCTGCTTGCTCGGATCGTTCTGGGCGTCCTCGACCTGGACCGACACGCCATCGAGCTTGGCCGCCCGGTCTTCCATGCCCTGACGCAGGATGGTCAGGAAAGCGCTGTCGGAACGGGCAACGGTGATGCCGATGTTCTCGGCGTGGGCGGTGCCAGCCAGCAGAACCGACATGGCGGCAAACAGCAACTTCCTCATTCGAAACCTCCCAGGGGACCAGACGACTTATGAACGCTAAACGGAATGCATGATCCATTAAATGTCAATAATGAAACGCACATTTCATTATGCGCAACGATGGAATGATAAAAAACCCTTCGAAACCCAGGATTTTCAGCGTGCATAATCCTGATAATATAAACCTATACGTGTGTCATCTTGACACACGCACCGCGGTCGCCGGGGAGATTTCGACTGCCCCCTCGGGAAACGAGGGCGCCGCTTTCGGCTGTCGTCTCACCGGACATATCGGCGGCGCGCGGCGCATGCATCCGTGACTTTCACCCACCCAACCCAAGCTGTCGGCAGGAGATCCCGATGACCGTACAGGAAGCAATTCTCAACTTCGGCTATGATCCCACGATCAAGGAAGACGGCCCGCTGCTCCGGCCGCCGATACCGGCATCGCTGCCGAGCGCGGCAAGCGTCAACGCGCTTTATCTGCCGCCGCCCAAGGCGCAGGGCACACCGAGCCATGTCGGCAGTCCCGGCAGTTGCGCCGCCTGGGCCACGACCTACGGGCTTGCCACCTATTGGGCGGCCGTTTCGACCGGCGAGGCGCCGTTGCAACCCGTGCGGCAGGCAAGTCCGGCCCATATCTACATCGAAGTGATGAAGAGCTACGGGAAGACGGGCTGCGCGGGATCACAGCTGGCCTCCTATCTCAATCTGCTTACGCAGGGCGGCACCCCGAACTGGAAGACGGCGCCCTATTTCCCGAATTGTCCCGAGCTCTGGTCGCGCTACGATCCCAACGCCCTTGCCGATGCCAGCTTCCAGATCCCCGGCTGGGCGACGGTCGAGACCAGCGATCTCGACGCGATCAAGGCCGTCATCGTCGCGGGCGGCGCGCTTTGCTACGGCACGTCCCTGAACAAGGGCTTCATGCAATATGAAGGGCCAGGTGCGTTGAGAGGCCTGCTCGAAAAGTTGCCGAACACCGGCCATTGCATGTTGATCATCGGCTATGACGACGAGCAGCAGGCCGTGCTCATCCAGAACAGCTTCGGTCAGAATTGGGGCTGCGAATGGAACGGGCGCCGCGGCTATATCTGGATGGGCTATGAGCTGTTCCAGTGCCTCGCCCAGGGCCAGGCGATGTACATCACCGGCTGACGTCGGACGGCTTGCCCGCCGCCCGATCTGCCATCTTCGAAAGGTGCCGTGGCGCTACTCTGCCGCCACGGCTGCGGGATAGGCTACGGTCTTTGCGTCCTCGGCCTCGAGGCTTTCCGCCGTCTCAGGCTCGGCGGAACCCTTCTTCGGTTCGCGACCGAAGAAGAGGGCATAGCCGGCCGGAAGAACCAGGATCGTCAGCACGGTGGCAACCAGAATGCCGCCCATCATGGCGTAGGCGAGCGGTCCCCAGAAGACACCGCGCGAGATCGGGATCAGCGCCAGCACCGCCGTCAAGGCCGTGAGCGTGATCGGCCGGAAGCGCCGCACGGCCGACCCGACGATCGCCTCGGCACGGTCCATGCCCGCCGCGATATCCTGGTCGATCTGGTCGACGAGGATGATCGAGTTGCGCATGATGATGCCGAGCAGCGCGATGACCCCGAGGATCGCGACGAAGCCGAAGGGCGCGCCGCTGATCAGAAGGGCAGCCGCCGCACCGATGATGCCGAGCGGACCGGTTGCGAGAACCAGCATTGCCTTGCCGAAATGCTGCAACTGGATCATCAACAGGATGACGATGACGCCGAGCATGATCGGCGCCTTGGCGGCGATCGACGCCTGGCTTTCGGCCGAATCCTCGGCACCGCCCTGGATTGCGATCGAATAGCCGGCAGGCAGGCTGTCGCGCAGCGGCTGCATCTCACCGAACATCTTCATCGCCACGTCGTTCGGCTGCACGCCATCCGGCAGCGTGCCGCGCACCGAGATCGTCGGCAGCCGGTCGCGCCGCCATTCGATGCCCTGTTCGAGTACCGGCACGACCTTGGCCACCTGCGAGAGCGGTACGAAGCCACCGAAGTCGGTCGGGATGTAGATGGAGTCGACCGAGCTCAACAGCTTGCGGCTGTCCGCCGGCTCGCGGGCGACGATCGCCACCGTCTCCTCGCCGTCGCGGAAATTGTCGAGCGGCGCACCGGTGACGCTCGCCTGCAACATCTGGCGGATGCGCTGCGAGGTGACGCCGAGCGCGCGGGCGCGGTCCTGGTCGATCACCAGTTTCATGCCCGGCACCGGCTCCAGCCAGTCGTCATGCACGGCGCCAAGCTGCGGGTTCTCGTGGAACTTCGCCTTGACGCGGTCGGCGATGCGCCTCACCTCTTCTCGGTCCGGTCCCATGATGCGCATCTGCACCGGCCAACCGGTCGGGGGCCCCAGGAACAGGCGATCGACCTTGGCGCGGATCGACGGGAAATCGGCGGCTAGAATTCCGCGCATCTTGGCGATCAGCCGTTCGCGCGCCGGCTCGTCCTTGGCCATCACGAGAAGCTGGGCGAAGTTCGGATTGCGAAGCTGCTGGTCGAGCGGCAGGAAGAAGCGCGGCGCACCCTCGCCGATGTAGGTGGCGATGAAGCGCTTGTCCTCGTCGTCCATCATGCGGGCTTCGAGTGCCTTGGCCTGTTTCTCGACTTCCTTGATGCTGGTGCCTTCGGGCAGCCAGAGGTCGACGAGGATTTCCGGCCGTGACGATTGCGGGAAGAAGTTCTTCGGAATGAACTGGAAGGCCCAGAGGCTGACGAAGAAGAGGGCGAGCGTCGTCGACAGCACGATGATGCGATGGCGCACGGCCCACGTCACCGTCGTGCGAAGATGGCGATAGAAGCGCGTGTCGAAGACGTCGTGATGGTTGCCCGCGTGGCTGCGCTGCTTCAGGAGCATGTTGCCGAGCCAGGGCGTGAAATAGACGGCGACGAACCAGGAAACGACGAGCGCGATGCCGACCACGTAGAACAGCGAGCGCACATATTCCCCGGCGGTCGAGGCGGCAAAGCCGACAGGAATGAAGCCGGCCGTGGTGATCAGCGTGCCCGTCAGCATCGGGAAGGCGGTGGAGGTATAGGCGAAGCTCGCAGCTTCGACCTTCACCAAGCCCTCTTCCAGTTTTCGCTCCATCATCTCGACCACGATCATGGCGTCGTCGACCAGGAGCCCGAGCGCAATGATCAGGGCGCCGAGCGAGATGCGCTGCAGGTCGATGCCGAGCTCGTACATGATGGCGAAGGTCGCGGCCAGAACCAGCGGGATGCTGATCGCGATCACCAGGCCCGAACGCCAGCCGATCGACAGGAACGACACGACCAGCACGATCGCCAGCGCCTCGCCGAGCGCCTTCATGAATTCGCCGACCGCTTCTTTCACCACTTCGGGCTGGTTGGAGACCTGGTCGACCTTGACGCCATAGGGCAGCGACGCCTCGAAGCGCTCATAGGTCACCTCCACCGCGTTACCGACATCGGTCACCTTGAAGCCCTTGGCCATGACGACGCCGATCTGCACGCTGTCTTGGCCGTTGAAGCGGAACTTGCGCGAATAGGGATCCTCGAGACCGGAGCTGACCGTGGCGATGTCGCCAAGCCGGGTGATCTGGCCGCCGGCGCGAAGCCTCAGGTTCTTCAGGTCCTCCACCTTGTCGAGACTGCCTTCGACCGAGATGCGCACCGAGCGCGTGCCGGTATCGACGGAGCCGGCCGGATCGATGTTGTTCTGTCCGGCAATGGTCGAGCGCAGGTCGTTGAGCGTCAGACCTCGCTCGGCCAGCACCTGCGAGGACACGTCGATATAGATCTTCTCCGGCTGGTCGCCGATGATGACGGCCTTCTCGACGCCGGGCGTCGTCAAAAGCATGTCACGCGCCTGGATGGCGAACTTCTTCAGCTCCGGATAGCTGTAACCTTCGCCGCTCAGCGAATGCAGCGTGATGAAGGTGTCGCCGAACTCGTCGTTGAAATAGGGACCGAGCAAGCCTTCGGGCAGCTCGTTGGAGATGTCGCCGACCTTCTTGCGGACCTGATAGAAGGCGTCCGCCACCTGCTGCGCGTTGGTGTCGCCTTCGACCTGCAACGTGATGATCGCGCTGCCGGCACGCGTATAGGAGCGCACGAAATCGAGATGCGGCGTTTCCTGCAGCTTGCGCTCGATCTTGTTGACGACCTGGTCCTGCATCTCCTCGATCGAGGCGCCCGGCCAGAAGGCCTGCACGACCATGACGCGGAAGGTGAAGTCCGGGTCTTCCTTCTGCCCCATGCGCATCAGGCCGAAGACGCCGGCAAGGATGATCAGGCCGAACAGGAAACGCGCCATGCTCGGATGCGCGATCGCCCAGCGGGAAAGGTTGAAGGGCCGCTTTTCGTCGGAAGAGGAGGTGGTCATCGGCTCGGTTCCGCGGTTTTCGGGTGTCAGCGCAGGAGGGGGACTTCGGCCTGGGCCGAAGCGGAGTGCTGCATTGTCGCGTTCGAGATCGTCACCTTGAGATCGTCGGCCATGAACTGCGTCCCGGCGGCAACGACAAGGTCGCCGACCGCAAGGCCGTCGGTGACGCGCACGCCGTCGGTGGTGAAGTCGGAAAGCGTGACCGGGCGGCTGCGGACGGTTTCCGTACCGCGGTCGACAACCCAGACGATGGTGTAGCCGTCCTTCTGCGCAAGCGCGCTCAAGGGAACAGAGACATAAGGCTTGCCGCTGCCGGCCGAAGCCTCGACGGTGGCGGTCATGCCGAGCAGCACCCGCGGATCGTTCGGCAGGCTCACCCGCACGGAAAAGGTCCGCGACTGCTGGTCGGCGCTACCCGCCACCTCGCGCACCGTGCCATCCAGCGACAGGTCGGTGTCGGACCAGAGCCCGACCTTCACCGGAAGACCGGTCTTGAAGTTGGCGATCTCCGTCTCGGGCACGGCGACCTGCACTTCCTTTTCGCCCTCGACGGCGACGGTCGCGACAGGCGTGCCCGAGCCGACGACCTGGCCGACATCGGCATTGATCGTGGTGACGATGCCCGGCCGGTCGGAGACGAGGTTCGTATAGGTCACCTGGTTTTCCGCCTGCGACAGCGCCGACTTCGCGGCGTCGCGGGTCGCCACGGCCTGGTTGTAGCTCAGCACCGACTGATCGAACTGGGCCTGCGAGGCAAACTTCCGGGCGAGCAGCTGCTCGGCGCGGTCGCGCACCAGCTTGACCGTCTCGACCTGGCGCTCGGCCGCTTCCAGATTGGCCGAGGCACTGCGCACGGCGAGCTCGTAGTCGGTAGCGTCGATACGGGCGAGCAGATCGCCGACCTTGACCCGGTCGCCGACATTGACGACCCGCTCGACGATCTTGCCGCTGACGCGGAAGCCGAGGTTCATTTCGGTCCGCGCCCGAACCGAGCCGGAATAGCTGAGCTGGCGGGCCGTGTCGGCATCGGCGATCTCGACGACCTTGACCGGGCGTACGACCGCGGCGACTTCGGTCTTTTCCTGCGAGCAGCCGGCAAGGGTCGCCGTGAGCGTCGTAAGGAGTGCAGCAGTGGCAAAGAATGAAATACGGCGGCGAAATTCTAAGGGCTTAAACATGTTCGCACTCCCAAAACAGGCTGGCGCAGGCAGAAGCCGCGCCGGAAATATTTCTGCTAAACTTTCAATGCGTTAATCGCGAACTCGACCAGCTCTTCGGGGCTTGCACGGTTCGATTTGCTCAGACACTGGGCGACCATTTGCGGGTGACAGAGCGTGACGGTCGCAGCCCCGAAACAGCGGGACGCGGCATCGGCGTCCTGGTCGCGGAACTCGCCCGCGGCAATGCCTTCGCGGATGACGTCGGCAAGCAGCGCGTCGATCCGGTCGATATGCTTGTCGATGACGTGCCATTCGCGCTCGATGGCAACGATCACCATCTCGTGCACCTTGGTATCGTCGAGCATGAGCTCCACCGTCATGCGGTGCTGGGCATGGACGTAGCGGCGCAGGCGCTCGCTAGCGGTGAGCGGCAATTGGCAGATTTCCTGCGCCTGCTGGTAGCTTGCGGCGAGCATGCGCGCGCAAAGCGCCTGGTGGATCTCGGCCTTCGACGCAAAGAAGCGGTAGATGTTTGCCGGCGACATGCCGAGCTCGCGGGCGATGTCGGCCACGTTGGTCTTGCTGTAGCCGAAATGCCGGAACAAGCCCTCCGCCGCATCGAGGATGCGCGTGATGTTGTCCTGCCGTGTCTGGTCGACGACGATATCGTTGCTCACCGGATCGCTGGCCTTTCGATTTACGACTGACGAATTTTGTATTTCGTCAGTCGTAAATCGAAACGAGGTGTGCGTCAATGGCACAGGCGGGCGACGCGATCACGTTTGAAGACCAGAATGGCCGGCGCCGGACCGCCGGAAGCCTCCGCGATCCGAGACCGCGATTGCTGCAACCCCGGCTGCCGTTGACTCGACACGCTATGGTGGTTACTGGCGACTTAACCGCCTCTTTTCGGATTTCTCTCAAAGGTTCAGCCATCAATGGCCACAGGTCTCATCGCCCTCCTCGACGATATCACCGCGATCGCCAAGATGGCTGCCGCCTCGCTCGACGACGTCGCCGCCCAGACGGTGAAGGCCAGCACCAAGGCTGCGGGCGTGGTGATCGACGATGCGGCGGTGACGCCACGCTATGTCGTCGGCCTGACACCGGAGCGGGAACTGCCGATCATCGCGCGGATCGCCTTCGGCTCCCTCAAGAACAAGCTGCTTTTCCTTCTGCCCGGTGCCCTTCTGCTCGGCTACTTCGCCCCCTGGGCAATCACGCCGCTGCTCATGGTCGGCGGCATCTATCTCTGCTACGAGGGCGCCGAGAAGCTCTATGGCGCGCTTTTCCCCCATGCCGCCCATGCGCATGAGGAAGCAGTGCTCGGCGCAACCAGCGATCCGGCAGCACTTGAAAATGAGAAGGTTGCCGGCGCCATCCGCACCGACTTCATTCTTTCCGCCGAGATCATGGCGCTGACGCTCTCGACGGTTGCCGACGCCAGCATCTACATGCAGGGCGCGGTTCTGGCCGGCGTCGGCATCCTCATCACGCTCGCCGTCTACGGAGCGGTCGCCCTGATCGTGAAGGCCGACGACGCCGGCGTCGCGCTTGCCAAGAACCCCGTCTCGCTCCTGCGTCCGCTCGGCCGCGGGCTCGTGCTCGGCATGCCGGTCTTCCTCAAGCTGCTCGCCGCCATCGGCACGGCCGCCATGCTCTGGGTCGGCGGCAGCATCCTCGTGCACGGAATGGCGCAGATGGGCCAGGCCGGTCCGGAACATTTGATCCACGACATCTCCGAGCACGTCGCCCTGGCGCTTCAGGTTGCCCCCGGCCTCGTCGGCTGGCTCGCAACCGCGGCGCAGCAGGCCCTGCTCGCCATCGTCGTCGGCGCCGCGACCATCGTCGTCATGGGCAACGTCGTCGCGCCGATCTGGAGCCGGCTGCGACCAGTGCGGGATCAGCGCGGCTGAAATCATCGGCTTGATAGCGCTCTCCCCGCCTGAAGGGCCAAACGCATGGCTAAAGACAACAGCGGATACCGCCCCGCAGGAACGCACCTGCTGCTCGATTTCTGGGGGGCGACCGGGCTCGCTGACGCCATCGGCATCGACCAGGCCCTCCGCGAGGCTGCCGATGCCTGCGGCGCGACCCTGCTCGACGTGCGCTTGCACGAGTTCGGCGGCGAGGGCGGCGTGACGGGCGTCGCCTTGCTCGCGGAATCGCATATCAGCATCCACACCTGGCCGGAGACCGGATATGCGGCGCTCGACGTTTTCGTGTGCGGCGGCTGCGATCCGAGGGATGCCATCGCCCCGCTCAAGCGACGTTTCAACCCGACGGATATCAAGATCACCGCGGTCGCCAGAGGTTCCGAGCCACTTCTTTCAGCCGAGAGTTGCATCGCACCTTGAACGACGACGCGAAGCCGCATAAGCCTCTTCCAGCATTTTCACAGCCTACGATCTAACGGGCCTTCCATGGACTTCAGGAACTTCGTTTTCGACGATGTCGCGCGGGCGCCGGCATTCGTCCTTCTCTATCTCGTTCTGTTCCTGCTTTCGAAATGGCTGAAGGGCATGCTCCGGCCCTATGACATCGATCACGAGCTGGCTTCGAAGGACAACCAGGCGATCGCGATCGCGACCAGCGGCTACTATCTCGCGACAGCCGTCATCTATTGCGCTGCACTCGTCGGCCCCTCAAACGGATTGACGCAGGACCTGCTTTCCGTCGGCGGCTATGCATTGCTCGGCCTTGTCATGCTGAACCTCAGCGGCTGGATCGTCGATGCGGCGATCCTGCGAAGGTTCAGCGACACCGAACAGCTCGTCCACGAGAAGAACACCGGCGTCGGGGCGGTCCATTTCGGCGTCTACTTTGCCACCGGCCTGATTGCGGCGGGGGCGATATCGGGCGAAGGCGGTGGCGTTGTATCCGCCGTCGTCTTCTTCGTGCTCGGGCAGGTTTCCCTGTTCGTCTTCGCCTTTGTCTACGAGAAGCTTTCGCCCTACGACATCCACGACGAACTTCTGCGCAAGAATTCCGCAGCAGGCATCGCCTTTTGCGGCCACGTGATTGCGCTCGCGATCATCGTGATGAACGCTTCGGCCGGCAACTTCAGCGACTGGAAGAGCGACCTGCTGCAATTCGCGACCGCGAACCTGATCGCCTTCATCTTCCTGCCGGTCATCCGCGTGGCGATCGACCGGTCGATCATCCCTGGCCAGTCGCTGGCGCGGGAAATCCGCGACGATGGCAATATCGGCGCCGGGATCCTCGAGGCGTCCAGCGCCATCGCGTTCGCCACCGTTCTCGCATTTCTGTTGTAGGCGGGCGCAAGCGTGGCAGATGCGTATCGCAAGCAAACCACCGGCAGCGGGCCGACCATCGCGGCCGGGCTCGATTACGGCCGGATCGCATCGGTTTACATATGCTTCGGCCTCTTGAGCCTGTTCACCGCCTGGGTCTTCAGCTGGGAATCGCAGAAGATCTTCACCGGCCCGGCGAGGATGGCGGCGAGCTCGCCGGCGGCGGTCGAAGCGGACGAAGCGGGCGAACGCGTGCCGACGCAGAATTATGAGCTGATCGGCCCCTTCATGGTCACGCGCGCCAACCAGGTCTTCCGGGTTCAAGTGACGGCCGACGTCCAGGTGAACAGGTGGTCTTTCGTCGAAGTGGAACTGCTCGATGCCGAAAAGGACTACATGCTGTCCTTCGGCCAGGAGCTTTGGCATGAAATCGGAGCCGACAGCGATGGCCCTTGGGAAGAGGCTGACGAAATCTATGAAATGAAGCTCACAATTCCGCAGCCGGGCGCATACTACCTGAACGTCAAGGCACAGGGCCCCGTCCGCGCGAACGCCATCAGGGTGGCTATCAGCCGAAGCTATGGCAGCAGCATCCCACACCTGATCTTCGGCGTCCTCACGCTCTCGATCGGTCTCCTGGTCAACGAAATCGTCAACCGGACGATTATTCGGCTGGCAACGAGGTTCCGCTCATGACGAACGAGACCAGACGCGTGGTATATGTCACGGCGACGATCCTGGGCGCGATCTACATCGCCCTCTTCTATTTCGCGCTCGACGGCTATGGCTATTCCGGCCACGGCGGTTCTAGTTCCGGCTCATCGCGCTGGTACTGGGGCGGCCCTGAAACCTACCACGAGCCAAGCAATCGCGCCGGCAGCGTCAACGGAACCAACCGGCTGGGCGGCGGTCCGGAAAGCGGCAAGTGACCGAGATCCCGGAAAATGCGCCCGATGAACGATCGACAGGCAGCTCCAGGCGCTCGCTGACGCTCGTCTTCTGCGCCTTCATCTCCGGGCTGTGCTCGATCATCTACGAATTGTTGATCGCCACCACGGCCTCCTATTTCCTCGGCGACAGCGTGAAGTTCTTCTCGCTGACCATCGGCATCTACATGGCTTCGATGGGGGTCGGGACCTATCTGTCGAAGTATATCGAGCGGAATCTGCTGGTCCGCTTCGTCCAGATCGAACTGGCACTCGCCTTCCTTGGCGGCGTGAGCATTCCGGTTCTCTACTTTGCCTATGCCTGGACGAGCTTCTTCATCCATTTCTACCTGATCTTCACCGTCACCATCGGCGTGCTGATCGGTCTGGAGATCCCGTTCCTCACCCGGCTGATGGAGCGCTACAACCAGCTCAAGGTGAACATCGCCAACATCCTCTCGTTCGATTATTTCGGCGCGCTGATCGCCACCATCTCCTTCCCCTTCTTCCTGCTGCCGTTCTTCGGGGTCTACCAATCGTCGCTGCTCTTCGGCTTCGCCAACATGTCCATCGGCTTTGCGGTGCTCCGGGTCTTTGGTGACGAGATCGGCGAAAGGTCGCGGCCGCTCATGCGGCTGACGCTTGTCCTGACGGTGCTGCTCGCCGCGCTGATCGCGCTCTCGCACTACTTCCTCGAACGCTGGGACCAGAGCCTCTACGAAGATCGCATCGTCCATAGCGACCAGTCGCGCTACCAGCGCATCGTCCTGACCAAGGATCGGGACGACGTGCGGCTCTATCTCGACGGCAATCTTCAGTTTTCATCGATCGACGAATATCGCTACCACGAGGCGCTCGTTCACATTCCGCTCTCGCTGGCGACGCGGCCGGCCGGCCGCGTGCTTCTGCTCGGCGCCGGCGACGGCCTCGCCGCGAGAGAGCTGTTGAAATATCCCGATGTCCGCGAAGTCGTGCTGGTCGATCTCGACCCGGAGATGATCGACCTCGCCCGGAGCAACCCGCATATTCTGGCGCTCAACGGCGACGCGCTCGCATCGGACAAGGTCAGGGTCGTTCTCGGCGACGCCTTCGGCTTCCTGCAGGAAAATCGCGCGCCCTTCGATTTCATCATCGCCGACCTGCCGGACCCCAACAACAGCGGGCTCGCCAGGCTCTACAGCAAACAATTCTACCGATTGGTCCGCAACAATCTCGTCCCCGGTGGGCTGCTCGTGACCCAGGCGACGAGCCCCTATTTCGCACCAAGGGCCTTTGCGAGCATTGCCAAAACTGTGGAGGCTGCAGGCTTCGCCAATCTCTACCCCTACCACGCCAACGTTCCCTCGTTCGGCGATTGGGGGTTCGTGCTGGCGAGTGACACCGCTCTCGATCCGGCGCGACCGGCACTCAAGGTGGAAACGCGCTATCTCGACGAAGCAAACTTCGCCAAACACTTCCTGTTCGAGAAGGACGTGATCGCAGACGGGGTCGAGGTCAACACGCTCGATCGCCCCGCCTTGCTCGATTATTACCTCGCCGGCTGGCGGAATTATCGATAGCGCTGCGGAAAGCAGCGCTATCGCCACCAACGACCGGCGCTAGCGCTTGTACTTCACGCCCGGCAGCACGCAGAGCATTTCGTAAAGCAGGTTCGCCGCGGTGATCGCGGTCGTGCCCGTCGTGTCGAAGGGCGGGCTGACCTCGACGAGATCGGCGCCGACGAGGTTGAGGCCGCGGCAGCCGCGGATGATCTCGATCGCCTGGATAATGGTCAGGCCGCCGATCTCCGGCGTGCCGGTGCCCGGCGCATAGGCCGGATCAAGGCTGTCGATGTCGAAGGTCAGGTAGGTCTTGTGGTTGCCGATCTTCGCGCGGATACCTTCGATCAGCGGCACCAGCGACTTGTGCCAGCATTCCTCGGCCGGGACGACCGTGAAGCCCTTGTCGCGCGACCAGTCGAAATCATCCGACGCATAGCCGGTGCCGCGCAGGCCGATCTGGAAGACGAGATTGGGATTGAGGCAGCCGTCCTCATAGGCGCGGCGGAACGGCGTTCCATGCGCGATCTTTTCGCCGAACATCGTGTCGTTGATGTCCGCATGTGCGTCGACATGGATGAGGGCGACAGGCCCGTGCTTTTCGGCGACCGCCTTCAGGATCGGGTAGCTGATCGTGTGATCGCCGCCGAGCGTCAGCGGAATGCAATCGTGCTTCAGGATCTCGCCGATGCCGCGGGTGATGATCTCCATGTTGGCCGGCAGGTTGAAGGTGTTGATGGCGATGTCACCGATATCGGCAACCTGCAGGCTCTCGAAGGGTGCTGCACCCGTCGCCATGTTGTAGGGGCGGATCATCACGGATTCCGCGCGGATCTGGCGTGGTCCGTAGCGGGTGCCGGAGCGGTTGGACGCGCCGATATCCATGGGGATGCCGACGAAGCACGCATCGAGGCCTTCAGCTGACGTCGCCGTCGGGAGGCGCATCATCGTGCCGGGGCCACCGAACCGGGGCATGTCGTTGCCGCCGAGCGGCTGGTTGAATTTTTCGTCCATGGAAGTTCTCCCTTTCTGTCGCCGGAACCCTAGCAGCCATTGGCACCGGAGAAATGCCCTTCGATCGAACGTTACTTCGATCGCGGTCAAACAAACATGCCCGATGCAGCGAAGGCAGGCGTCGATTGCCGTTTACGCCGCCGCCACCTCTCCCGCACCTAGCCAAAGGGAGTGTTGTCCTCCAAGGACCCGCCAATCACTTTGGCGAAAACAAAAATACCGTGTCCTTGGGAGGAACCATGCAAAACTTAACCCGCACCGCCCTGCGCTCCATGTTTGCGGCGTCGCTCGTCGCCCTTGCGGCCTCAACGGCGGCCCACGCGCAGGACAAGCTGTTCATCTACAATTTCTCCGACTACTTCGCCGAAGACACCGTTTCGAACTTCCAGGCGAAGACCGGCGTCGAAACGCGGGTCGACTTTTACGATTCCCTCGAAGTGCTCGAGACCCGGCTGCTTGCTGGCGGCAGCGGCTTCGACGTCGCCTTCCCGAGCGCCACGGTCGGCGAGCGTCTCATCCAGTCCGGCGCGCTGAAGCCGATCGACGTCACGGCGCTCAAGAACTACGGCAATCTCGACAAGGACCTCCTCAAGCTTGTCGCCGAGCACGACCCCGAGAACAAATACCTCGTGCCCTATATGTGGCTGACGACGGGGGTCGCCTATAACGCCAAGCTCGTCGCCGAGCGCCTGCCCGATGCGCCCACCAACAGCCTCGACATGTTCTTCAAGCCCGAGGTCGCGGCAAAATTCCAGGACTGCGGCATCGGCATCGTCGACGCCCCGAACGAGGTCATCCCGATCGCGCTCAACTATCTCGGCCTCGATCCCTATTCGACCAAACCGGATGACCTCGACAAGGCGAAGGAGCTCTTGCTCAAGCTTCGTCCCTACATCCGCCATATGCAGAGCGGCCAGCTCGTCGCCGACATGGCATCGGGCCAACTGTGCCTGGCGCTGATGTGGAGTGGCGACGCCGGCATTGCCGCTGCCCGGGCCGAAGAGGCGGAGACCGGCGTTGCGGTCGACTATTCGATCCCGAAGGAAGGCACGATCATCTCCTTCGACACGATGGCGATCCCGGCCGACGCGCCGGATCCGCAACAGGCGCTCGCGTTCATCGACTACATTCTTGAGCCGAAGACGGTCGCGGCGATCAGCAACCATGTCTTCTACGCCAACGCCAATGCGGCGGCGACGGCAGAGGTCGACGCCGGCATCCGCGACAACCCGAACATCTATCCGCCTGCCGAAGTCCGCTCGAAGCTCTTCGTCGACAAGTCGCTGCCACCGCGCCAGACGCGCGAGCGCACCCGCGTCTGGTCCGCATTCCGGGCCGGCCAATAGGCGAACCGTCAACAGCAGGACCAGATCCCGTGCCATCCTATATTTCGATCGAGAACCTGGCGAAGTCCTATGGCGTCGTCACGGCCGTCAACAACATCAACTTGGGCATCGAGAAGGGCGAGTTCTTCTCGCTTCTCGGCCCCTCGGGCTGCGGAAAATCGACGCTGCTCAGGATGATCGCCGGCTTCGAGACGCCGACCTCGGGCGCGATCAGGCTGGAAGGGGCCGATGTCACCGACGTGCCGGCGCACAAGCGCCCGACCAACATGATGTTCCAGTCCTATGCGCTGTTTCCGCATCTGACCGTTGGCAAGAACATCGCATTCGGATTGCAACAGGACGGGCTCGACAAGAGCGAAATCCGGAAGCGGGTCGACGAGGTGGCTGAAAAGCTGCAACTGACGGCACTTCTCGATCGCAAGCCGGTGCAGCTTTCCGGCGGCCAGCGCCAGCGCGTGGCGCTTGCCCGCGCGCTGGTCAAGCGGCCGAAGGTGCTGCTGCTCGACGAACCCTTGGGCGCGCTCGACAAGAACCTGCGCACGGAAACCCAGCTCGAACTCGTGCGCCTGCAGCGCGAGCTCGGTCTCACCTTCATCATCGTCACCCACGACCAGCACGAGGCGATGACCGTCTCCACCCGCATCGCCATCATGAAGCAGGGACAGGTGCTGCAGGTCGGTTCACCTTCCGAAGTCTATGAGGCGCCGCGGTCGCGCTACGTCGCGAAGTTCCTTGGCGAAACCAATGTCTTTGCCGGTGGACGCGCGGAGCGGAGCGGCGAAGAACTGCGGATCGACAGCGATGAGGCTGGCGGCGGCGTCCGCGCCGCCTTCACCGACCGGGTGGCGCTCGACCGGCCGTTCTGGGTTTCCGTCCGCCCCGAACGGGTGGAACTTGCGACTTCGGGCAGCGGCCTTGAAGGCACCGTGGAGCAGCTCACCTACACCGGCGTCGAGCGGCACTATCGCGTGCGGCTGAAGTCGGGCGCGACACTCGACGCGCGTCGGGTCAACCTCGGCGCCGAAAGCGATCTCGCGGTCGGCGATCAGGTGTTTGCAAGCTGGCCGCCGCAGGCAAGCCGGCTGCTGGCCGAATAGGAGAGCACCATGACTTCCGTTTCGGCATCGCCCGCAAAGGCGAACTGGGGCAAACGCCTGCTGATCGCCATTCCCTATGCCTGGCTTCTCGTCCTTTTCCTCGCCCCCTTCGCACTGGTCGCCGGCATCAGCCTCTCGACCGTGCGGCTCGGCATGCCGCCCTTCGAGCCGCTGACCGCCTGGGACGGATCGATCCTCAATCTCAGGCTCAACTTCGAGAACTTCCTCTACGTTCTCACCGACGACACCTATCTGCTCGCCTATCTGACGAGCCTGAAGATCGCGGCGATTTCGACGGCCGCCATGCTGTTCATCGCTTATCCGCTCGCCTATGGCATCGCCTCCTGCTCGCCCTCCTCCAGATCGCTGCTGGTTTTCCTGGTAATCGTGCCGTTCTGGAGCTCGATGCTGATCCGCGTCTATTCCTGGATGAGCATCCTCAGGAACGACGGCCTCTTGAACATGCTGTTGTTGAAGATCGGCCTCATCAGCGAGCCGCTGCGCATCCTCAACACCGAGACGGCGATCTATATCGGCATCGTCTATACCTACCTGCCCTTCATGGTGCTGCCGATCTATTCGACCTTGAGCAGCGCCGACCGCACCCTGATTGAGGCCGCCCGCGATCTCGGCTGCTCGCGCATCTCCGCCTTCTGGCGGGTCACCCTCCCCTTGAGCCTGCCGGGCGTGCTCGCCGGCTGCGCGCTGGTCTTCATCCCGGTCGTCGGCGAATTCGTGATCCCGGATTTGCTCGGCGGGGCCGACACGCAGATGATCGGCCGCGCCATCTGGCTCGAATTCTTCAACAACCGCGACTGGCCGATGGCGGCTGCCGTGACGATCGTGCTGCTCGCCCTTCTGGTCGTGCCGATCGTCTATTTCCAATCGCGCCAATCGCGCGAACAAGGCTGAGGAGCAAGCGATGACCAAACCAAGCTGGTTCAATCGGCTGTCGATCCTGTTCGGCCTTGCCTTCCTCTATCTGCCGATCGTCGTGCTCGTCGTTTACAGCTTCAACGGTTCGAAGCTCGTGACAGTCTGGGGCGGCTTCTCCACCCAATGGTACGCGACCGTTCTCAACAATCCCTCGATCATCGAGGGCGCGAAGGTCAGCTTCCTGGTCGCGGCGGTCTCTGCCACCGCCGCAACCCTTCTCGGCACGCTTGCCGCCGTCGTCATGGTGCGGCTGCGACGCTTCCGCGGTCGGGCGCTCTTGAACGGCATGCTGCTTGCGCCGATGGTGATGCCCGAGGTGGTGATGGCCGTCTCGATGCTTCTGATGTTCGTGACGCTCGGGATCGACCGCGGGCCGCTGACGATCACGCTGGCGCACACGACCTTCACGCTCTGCTTTGCGACCGTCGTCTTGCAATCGCGGCTGGTCGAACTCGACCCGTCGCTCGAAGAGGCCGCCCGTGACCTCGGTTGCCCACCGGCGAAAGCCTTCGTCAGCGTCGCCTTACCGAACATGATCCCGGCGCTCGTCTCGGCCTGGCTTCTGTCCTTCACCCTGTCGCTGGATGATCTGGTGATCTCAAGCTTCACCACCGGGCCGGGTGCCTCGACCCTGCCGATGAAGATCTATTCGCAGATCAAGTTCGGCGTGACGCCGGAGATCAACGCGATCTCGACAATCATCCTCGGCATAGTCGTGCTGGGATTGGTGGCAGCCCAACTCGTCTCGCGGCGCTCCGAACAACGGGTAAGCGCCGCTACTTGAGGTATCTCCGGGGAAGAGGGTCTTCTCCGGAATTGCCGACGCAAAGCGCGAGGGTCAGTGCGGTCTCAGCGCGCCAGCCGGCGAAAGATAGGTAGCCAGCGGATCTTCAAACGCGTTGCTCGCTGAAGACACGGCGTCGATGAACAGCGAGAACAGCGCCGTCTGCGACGTGATGTCGAGCTTGGCGTAGAGGTTGCGGCGATGCAGCTTGACGGTTGCCGGCGAGATGCCGAGTTTTTCGGCGGCACCCTTGACCGAGTAACCGCGCAGGATCATCTGCGCCACCTGGCACTCGCGGTCGGTCAGCAGGCTCCGGCCAAAATTGCGCACCGCCTGCGCCAGGGCGCTTTGCAGCGGCGAGCCGTCGTCGCCCAGACTTTCGGGCCTCAGATCGCGATAGTGCCGAAGCACGGCCATGCTGATGAGCGGGGCGGCACTCTGCAGGAAATCCTGGTCTTCGCCACTGAAAGCCGCATGCGCATGGCGCCGCGCCAGAGAGATTGCGATCTTCGTGTCGGCATCGATACCGATGAAAACGTTGAATTCGTCGTGCAGGCCCGAATGCCGGTAGTAGTCGCGATAATATTGCGACCGGTCGAAGGACGGATCAATCTGCCGCAGGCGGTAAAGCCCGTCGTCGCCGTTGTCGAGCGCCAGCCGGTAGAACGGGTCCATCCGGTACGGCCCCTGCAGATAGGCACGGATATCCGACAGCCCCCTGTCCGTGCGCCAGTCGTTGTAAAGGATCTTCGGCGCGGCGTCGCGTCGGTAGAGGAGCATCAGGCCGGCATCGATCGCGATGTGCCGCTTGAGCGAGTGTGTCAGACGGTCCTGGAAATCCGAGCGGCCCACCCCCTCCATCAGCGACAGCGCCAGATCGCCCACGCCAGACACCTGCTGCGTCGGCGCGCAGACTTTGATGATCGTATTATCGTTCATGTTGTTCTCCTCCAAGCACAGACTAGGTGAAGGTTCGGCCGGTCGCAAGTAACGGATTTTCACTACGGGATTTCCAAAACTATCTTTTGGCGAACCAAAACAACGTCCTAGGTGGCGGACACCCGGCCGTGCGGGGCCTTGCGGCGCGGGACAGACAGCGTGCCGAGGCCCGAACCTAGCCCTTTGGCGTATTCCGACCTGCGATCCCGGCGCCTAGAAAAATGATGCAAGCCGGACAGTAGATCCGCGGCAGGCAAGGCGGCACGGGACTGCCGAGACGGCATATTGCTCTCGGCCATCTGGTCGTTCCGCAGAAGAATGAAGCAACGAAACCCTGGCGCGTGGCCGATCGACTTGGCGCTCGTCTTTCTGAACTGGAGTGAACATGTCGAAGGTCATCAAACTCGGGCGCGATGGTGTCGGCCTCAACGCGCTCGAAAAATGCAGCGTCGTGCCGCCGGAGGCGATCCTCTCGGGCTTTGCGGACGAACTCGGCGACGTGCATTTCGAAAGCCCCGACAAGGCCGTCATCATCGGCACATGGCAGTCGACGCCCTACGCAGAAATGCTCTCCTATCCCGATGGCAACGAATACAGCGTCATCCTCTCGGGCAAGGTTGCGATCACCAACCCGGACGGATCGGTCGAGACCTTTTCAGCCGGCGAAAGCTACATCCTGCCGGCCGGCGTCGAGGTTCGTTTCGAGGTGATCGAAACAATGCGCAAGGTCTACGTCCTCTACACCGCCCCTGCAGCGAAGTGATGTGAGGCGTCCCCATGACCAAGGTGAGAAGCAAAGCTCTTGCAGATGTGACGATGACGCCCTTCTGGCTCGACCGGCCGGATGCGCCTGAGCCGCGAGAGCGCCTGTCGCGACATCTGAAAGCCGACCTGCTCGTCGTCGGCGGCGGTTTTACCGGATTGTGGGGCGCCATCCAGGCAAAGCAGCGCCGGCCCGAGATCGAGGTCGTGCTGATCGAGAAGGGCTCGGTCGCCAACGGCGCTTCGGGCCGGCCGGGCGGCGTGGTCTCGACCTCGGTGATGCATGGGCTTTCGAACGCCGTGCGCATTTTCCCGAAGGACATCGCGGCTCTCGAGAAGCTCGGCCAGGAGAACATGCACGGCTTCCTTGCGACGCTTGAGGAGCATGCGATCGACTGTCATGCCGAGTGGGGCGGGGAGCTGACCGTCGCGGTCGACGATGCTCATATCGAGGCGCTGCACGAGGAGCACGAACTTCACCTGAAATACGGTCATGAGGCGGCCTTCCTCGATCAGAGCGCCGTCCGCGCCGAAATCAATTCACCGCGCTACAAAGCCGGCGTCTGGTCGAAGCATATCTGCGGCACGGTCCACCCTGCCCTGCTCGCCTTCGGGCTGAAGCGGGTCGCGCTCACGCTCGGTGTCCGGATCTTCGAGAACACCGAACTGACCGGTCTCGAAGACCTCGGCGACCGGATGAAGGCGCACACGCCTTCGGGCAGCGTAACCGCGCCGAAAGTGCTGCTCGCCACCAATGCCTTTGCCTCGGGCCACAGGAAGATCAAAAACAGGGTCGTCGCCGTGCGCGACCGGGTGCTTGCGACGGAGCCCCTGTCGGCAGACCAGATGGCATCCATCGGCTGGAGCCATCGCCAGGGCGTCTACGACACGCGCACCCAGATGAACTACATGCGGCTCACCAAAGACAACCGCATCATCTTCGGCGGGCGCCTCGCCTATGCCTTTGCCGGCGATCCGTTTCCATCGGTCGACCGGGAGCTCGATACCTATGAGCCGCTGGCCGCAGCGTTCTTCGATACCTTCCCGCAGCTCGAAGGCCTGCGCTTCACCCATGCCTGGAGCGGTCCGATCGATCTCAGCACCCGCATGGCCGTACATTTCCAGCGCTACCATGACGAGAAGGTCGTCTACGCCGGCGGCTATTCCGGCTTCGGCGTTTCGGCCTCGCGTTTCGGCGCGCGCATCGCGCTCGACATTCTCGACGGCTCGAAGACCCCGGAGAGCCGGCTGGATTTCGCCACCAGCCTTCCGAACACGATCCCGCCCGAGCCGTTCCGCTGGCTCGGCGCACAGATCACCATGTATGCGCTCGACACCGCCGACAAATCCGGCGGCTGGCGCAGGCCGTGGCTGAAGATGGTCTCGGCCATGGGCTTCCCGCTCAGTTGAGCATGTGTTTTCCGGCGCTTTCGACGGGCAAGCGGAGCCGAAACCTTCGGCTCCGTCACCGGCCGATGGCGGCGTCGCATCCGGCCCGGGCGCAGCGGTGGTAGTAAATCGTTAACCATGATTAGATAGCCAAAGCTACCCATTCCGCTGGCTGATTCGCGAGCGTTCGTAGCACCGGCGGCACCCATGCGACAAACACCGCTCGCGGTTCTTTCCAAACGCCTCGGCCTTTTCACGGCACTAGCTTCCCTTGCCTTCTCGACGCCTGCGCTTGCCCAGTCCGTTTGGACCGGGGGAGCCGACAATGAATTCGGCAACGGCGCGAACTGGGCGCCGGCCCTGCCCGGTGCTAACGACGCAGCGGAGGTCAACGCCGGTTCTCCGCAGGTCAACGACAGCCGCACGATCCGCCAGCTCGGCGTCGACGGCGGCAATGCCACCATCTCCAATACCGGCGCGCTGACCGTCAAGAACGGCAGCACGATCAATTCGGGAAGCGTCAGCATCAACGCAGGCGGCGCACTCACCTCCGATGTCGAACTGAACGGCGGCAGCCTGTCGATCGACGGGGACCTCAACGGACGGCTGACGCTGAACAACGGCAACGTGTCGGTGAACGGAACGCTGGACAGCGCCAGCGTCGGCAACGCCACGTCGCTCTCCAACAACGGCCAGGTCGGTGACGTCAACGTCTCGGCCGGGGGTACTTTCGTGAACAACACCGGCGCCGTCGCCGGCGCGACGGTGAATGCCGGTACCGCCTCCAACGCCGGAACGATGAGCTCGCTCACCAACACCCAAGGGAATTTCACCAACAACACCGGCGGCACCATCACCGGGAAAACGACGGTGTCGGGCGGAACCGTCACCAACAACTTCGTCGTCACCGATGCGGATGTCGCGGCCGCCGCAGCCTTCGTCAACAACAATGGCGCAACGGCGGGCGCGATTACCAACGCCGGCACGGTCTCGAACGCCGGCACCATCGCGTCGGTGCGCAACGACGCCGGAAGCTTCACCAACAATTTCGGCGGCAAAGTAACCGGCGAGACGACGGTCTCTGGCGGCGCCGTTACCAACAATGCGACACTTGGTACGGTGACCGTCGGTGCGAACGGCACCTTCACAAATACCTCGGGGGCGAACGCAGGAGCCGTCACCAACAGCGGGTCCGCGTCGAATGCCGGCACGATCGCCGGACTGACCAACACGGCCGGAAACTTCGCCAACAATGCCGGCGGCACCATCACCGGGAAGACGACGGTTGCAGGCGGCACCGTGACGAACAACTTCGTCGTCACCGACGCCGACGTCGCGGCCGCCGCCGCCTTCGTCAACAACAGCGGCGCCGTCGCCGGCAACGTCACCAACGCCGGCACCCTGTCGAATGCGGGCACCATCGCATCCGTGCGCAACGATGGCGGATCCTTCACCAACAACGGCAACGGCATAGTGACCGGAAAGACAACCGTTGCCGGCGGCAGCGTCGTCAACAATGCGGCGCTCGCAGACGTCGAGATCGGCGCCAACGGTACGTTCACCAACAACAGCGGTGCGACTGCCGCGGCCGTCTCCAACGACGGCACCGGGTCGAACGACGGAACCATTGCCTCGCTCGCAAACAGCGGCGGCCTGTTCCAAAACACCGGCACCATCAGCGGCGCGGCAAGCATCACCGGTGGCACGCTCGTCAATCAGGGCACCATCGCCGGGACGGTCCAAATCTTCGACGGCGGTCTCTTGTCCGGCAGCGGCATCGTCGGCGGCCTGACGGTCAATGCCGGCGGCGTGGTCTCGCCAGGCCCGGGCATCGCGGTTGCCACCGTCAACGGCGACCTGACGTTCCGTTCGGGCTCGATCTATCAGGTGGATGTGGATGCGGCGGGGCAATCCGACCGCCTGGCCGTTTCGGGCGCGCTTTCGATTGAGGGGGGCAGGCTCGCGGTCCTCGCAGGCAGCGGCGTCTATGACCTGTCGACGAGTTACACGATCGTTTCCGCCGGCACGGTCAGCGGCCGGTTCGACGCGGTGACCAGCAATCTTGCCTTCCTTTCGCCGACGCTGACCTATGGCGCCACCGGCATCGATCTGACGCTCGACCGCAACGACGTTGCCTTCGCCGACCTTGCAGAAACCGCCAACGGGCGCGCAACGGCAAGCGCCGTCGAAGCATTGGGCGTCACGAACCCGCTCACGCTGGCCGTGCTCTCGCTGGATGATGCAACGGCCGCTAGCGCCTTTTCCCAGCTGAGCGGAGAAGTCCACGCCTCGGTCAAGAGCGCGCTGATGTGGGACAGCCGCTTTCCGCGAGACGCCATTCTGGAGCGCGCGAGCTCCGCCGTCTCGACCCTTCAGGAAACCGAGGACGCCATCTTCTGGACGTCGGGTTTTGCAGGCACGGGCCATTTGTCCGGTGACGGCAACGCCGCCGCTATCGATAGCCGTACGACAGGTGTTCTCGTCGGCGCCGATATGGCGGTTTCCGACGATTGGCGCCTCGGCGGGATCCTCGGCTACAGCCATCTCACCGTTCAGCCGCAGGCGCGCGTCGACGCCTACCATGCCGGCCTCTACGGATATGGGAACATCGGGGCGCTGAACCTTGCAGGCGGTGCAATCTATAGCCACAACGAAGTCTCGTCCAAGCGTGACCTCGCCTTCGGCTCGTTCGCCGATCACTTGACCGCCGACTACGACGGCACCGTTGCACAGGTTTTCGCCGACCTTTCCTTCACGCTGAGTGCGGACGACGTCAGGCTGCAGCCGTTCGCAAACCTGGCCTATGTCTATCTGGATACCGATGCGTTCAAGGAAAACGGTGGCTCCGCGGCACTGTCGGGAGAGGCGGCCTCCGACGACGCCATGCTCACGACCATCGGCCTGCGCTGGTGGGCGGATCTGCCGGTAGACCAGATGCCGGTTTCGGTTTCTGCCTCCGGCATGCTCGGATGGCGCCATGCGGAAGGCGACCTTTCGCCGTCCGCGCGCCTCGCCTTTGCCGGTGGTAGCCCCTTCACCATTGCGGGCGTTCCCATCGCCCGCGATGCGCTGGTCGTGGAAGCGGGCATTTCCGCCCGGCTCTCCCAATCAACCCGGTTGGCAATCACCTATCTCGGCGAATTCGGCGACGGCGCGCGGTCGAGCGCCGGCCGCGCAAACCTGATCGTCGATTTCTAAATCGCATGTCCACCAAGGCCGGCAACGACCGACCGAGGCCGCTTCACGGCTGAACCTTGGCGACCGACCCGGCTCCGGCAAAGAGGTCCGGGTAGGAGCGTTCCAGCGTTCCGGCGATCGCAGCGGCGAAGCGTTCGTTGGCGATCCGGTTCGGGTGTGCATCCGACGGCGACACCCACAGCGTTTCGGGAACGAGATCCTCGACCGACGGGCGAAGATCGAGGAAGGGAACCTTCTCGCTTTCGGCGATCTTTTCGACCGCGCCGGTGACTTCCGGGAACGGATACTGCTTGACTTCGTGCAGTTCTGGATAGTTGACGATCACAAGCTTGATGCCGCGCTCGCGGCAGAAGCTGATCAGCCGCCGCATGGCATCCTGCCCTTCCGTCCAGCCGGGCTGGTCGGCTTCATAGAGGCCCCGGTAATAGGCCTTCCAGTCCGCCCGGCCGAGGAAGATGCGCGAGATCTTGTCGACCGCCGAGGCGAGCACGACATAGGCCTGCGAATATTCGCCCCAGCCGACCTGGTGACGACGCGGCGTCGGCTCGGCATCGTTGATGAAATAGTTGAGCACGACCACATCCGGCTTGAGCTCGATGCCCTTGGTCATGAAGTAGGCGACTTCCATCTGGGTGTTGTAGTTGCCGACACCGGTGTTGATCACCTCGTATTTCGGCGCCCCCTGGCTGCCGCCGTTGAGGACCGTTTCCAGCAGCCTGGACGGCGTGTCTTCCTCTTTGACGCCCCAGCCGAAGGTCAGCGAATCCCCGAGCATCATCACGCGCGTCGTTCCCGCGGTCACCGGGCCGATTTCGCGATTGCGCAGACCGACGGAGTTGATGCTGACCGGCACACCCATGAACACGCCGCTCGAATTGGGAATGTGCTCGTGGCCGATCGCCGGCTCGGCGCTGACCCGTTTCAGGTCGCGGGCGTATTTCCACATCTCGAGGTCGAAATCCATGCCGTTGTCAAAGACGGTGCGCGCCATGCCTTCGATCATGAGACCGCAGAGCGCCAGGCTGAAAGCCGTCGCGAGAACAGCAAGCAGGGCACGTTTGAGAATGGAGGACTTCCGGACGCTGTTTTGTTCCATTTGAACGACACGTGTTGCATTGGAATTCATCGGATCTTCCTTTCAGGTCCGCCGATTACTGTCCGACCTGAGAAAACTTCAGGCAATCAGGCTCCACAGGAGCGGTTTTTACGAAGGGGTGCTCGCCGACCGTCAGGCCCTTGCCGCCGCTCCAATCATTGACCAGCCACTGGTCGATCGCTTCCGCGACAAGGAAATGTCCGAGCGGAGAAAGGTGCTTGTCGCCGATGCCATAGGTTTTCATCGGATCGTTGGCAGAGAGCTTTTCGGTCGGATCGACCACGTACACGCCGGGCGTCGCAGCGGCGAACGCCTTGATCATTTCACGTTGTTTTTCCGGCTGCAGGCCGTCGTCGCGGCCAGCCAGTTCCGCCCAACCCGGCAGGATGACGACGAGCAGCTCGGCGCCGTTGGCGCGGGCGTCGTCGGCAAGCCGGACGAACAGGCGCCGCGTCAGCTCGATCGCGTGGCCGATGTCGCGGCGCGACGCCCGGTCGCCGACATAGGGTCTGAGCAGCGTCGAATAGAACCAGTTGTAGAGCTTGCTGTTCTGCCACAGGTACAGATGCGCCTGCAAAGCGAGGCTGGGCTTCTTCGTTCCGCTGCCGGCCGGCTCGACGGTGATGTCGACCGACGACGGCGTCAGCACCGCGCGCTCGGCATTGTCCTCGAGGTCGGTGCTGAGCGAGAGGCCGACGACGACGAGTTTATGAGGGATGCTGTGGCCCTTGTCCTCGTAGACCCGGATCTCGTTCGGCTGGCCGTAGCCGCCGGTGCCGTAGTTCTTGAGAAGCAGCTGCGGGTGCCATGCGTTCAGCAGCGAACTGAAGGTTTCGCTTTCCTTGACGAGCGAGCCGCGCACCATGGAATCCCCAAGCACGAACACCGGAGACCCCGTTCCCGTCGCATTGTCGCGGAAACCGTCGCTGTTGATCTGGACGCGGTTCCAGGGGTCGAGCGGGCTGAAGCGCTCGAAATAGCTGTTGCCCGGTATTTCGGTATAGCCATAGAGCGGATGCGACTGATGTCGCGCCCGTGGCACGCCGCAATAGACATATTCGCCCTCGCCGACCGGAAGCTGCAGGCTCGGCACCATACGTAGCAGCATCTCGCACAGCAGGATGGCGACAAGGCCCGAGACGAGAATGATCAGCCCATCCATGATGCCGCCGAAATTGCGCGAACGGCGCATGCGCTTCAGGGTGCCGCTCGACGAGGGCTTGTTCTGATCGATGAAATCCGCAGGCGTCGCCGTCGGATTGTTGTTGTTGAGCGCATCCTGACGTTCGGCTTTTCGGGACATGTCAGCTGACACCTTGATTGTGCGATCAGTGTTGAAACATTTCAGATTGTTGCCGCATCGCCCGCTTCAGGCGCTTCCGGCCTCGCGCCAATAGGATCGTGCCAGGCTGGCGAGATAGGTGGTCGTACGCCTCGCCGTCTTTGCGACGGAGGGACGCTTTGGTTCGCCGGAGCTTGCGTGTTCGCCCGATTTTGCGAGCCGGATGCGCTTGGATGCATCCGGCCGCAGCAGCTCGATCGGTCGAAGCAGTCCGGGCAAAGTCCCGTACCCCGTCAACTGGTCGCGAAACAGGCTGGTCGCGGCATAGACGACATCCGCCGTCTCGACCGCTTCCCGCACGCGGGCATCATCCGAAATCTTGACGTAAAGCACGCCGGGAATGAAAAGAGGCAACGTCGGTACCACGGGATCCAGGATCCGGTTGACCGCGGCCGGCGTCACCTCGTTTAAAACGAAGACGGTAAGCCGCTTCTGGCTCAAACGATAACCCTTTATGATTATCTCGACCGGAAGCCGACCGTCTGTTTCAGCTATTTCAATAACACTTTGAACATGCATAGTGGCTCTCCGGAACAGAGAAGAACACCGTCAATATTTTCAGAATACGAGAACATGAATCTATTCGTTATATAGCGACATTAGCTTCGGAGGTTTCACTTCGCTGCCGGAGACGCCCTACAATTCCGAACTCTATCCCAGGATTTTCGTTCTGAATATATCCAGATGGATATACTCCGGCCCTGTTTCTTACAGTTCGCTTGCGGCAAAAAACGCCGATCGCGGCGTCTCGTTGCCGCGGGTTCGATCGTTTTTGAAGGAGGAGGGTCAGCGCAAAGGCAGGAGGCCCGCAAGCGCGGCCGGCGCCGTCACGAAGGGCTTTTCGGGAGCCGGTTCGCCAGATTGGCCAGCTCGACGCGCGTCGAGATGCCCAGCTTGCTGTAGATGCTGTGGAGATGCAGCTTGACCGTGCCCGGCGATATGCCGAGCCGGGCGCCGATCTCCTTGCTTCGGATCCCCGAGGCCGCCAGCCGCGAGACCTCGATCTCGCGCTGCGTCAACAGGTCGACGCCCCTGGTCTCAACGGCTTCCTGCGCGCGTATCCGCTCGATCGCGGACTTCAGCGCCTGGTCCTGGAAATAGGTCTTGCCGCTGGCCACGACATTCATGCAGTCGATCAGGGTGTCCGGAGCCTGTTCCTTGAGGACGATGCCGTTCACCCCGAGCCGGATCGCTTCGGCAACCTGGTCGTCGCCGATATCAGCCGTCAGGATGACGATCGCGATCTGCTGTCCGTGAGTGCTGCGCACCTGGCGTATGAACTCGAGTCCGTCCATATGCGGCATGCGAAGGTCGGCGACGACGATATCGGCGCCCCGCTCGGACAGGACCTGCAGCGCATCGGTTGCACGCTCGCAGGTCGCCACCACCTCCCAGCCGGGCACGGTTTCGATCAGCCGGCGCAGCCCGTCGAGCACGATCAGATGATCGTCGACGACGACCGCGCGCAACGCTATTGCGGCATTGGCAGCATGACGACCACTCGAGTCCATTCCGCTATCCTTTCGATCGCAAGCTTTCCGCCACGCGCTGCCGCCCGTTCGCGCAGGCTCCGCGGTCCAATTTTTTCCCGTTCCAGCTCGGCATGGTCGAGGCGCTCACCATAACCAAAGCCGACCCCGTCGTCGTCGATCGTCAGCACGATCGATCCGTTGTCGATCCTGACCATGATCCTGACCTTCTGCGCGCCGCCGTGCCTGACCGCGTTGGCTGTCGCCTCGGAGGTCATGCGCGCAAGCTCGTAGGTTAGCGCCAGCGGCAGGTCGATGCCGGACGCCGGGTCGAAGGCGATCGAGACATCGATCTGCCATTGCTGCCGCAGCCGCGCGGCAACCGCTTCCAGTTGTCGCTCGAGCTGCATTTCGCCGGTAGCCTGGAGATTGCCGCCCGGCTCGAGCGCGCGAATGAAACCGCGAAGCTCCCGCTGTTCTTCGAGCAGCATCGCCTGGATGGCCTCGAGGCGTTCGGCAATCACCTCCGGCCCCGCATCCTTGAGCTTGCGCAGCGACTGAAGCTGCAGTGCAGTGCCCGCAAGTGCCTGAAGCACGCCGTCGTGCAGGTCGCGGCCGATGCGGATGCGCTCGTCGACGGCCGCCTCGTCGCTCAGGCGCCTGACCAGGATCGCCTGTTCGAACAGCGCCTTGATCCTGTCGGCGATGATTTCGGCGATCGCCACGTCATCGAGCGTGAGCGCCGGCGGCTCCAGAACGAAGAGACGCGCCTGCAGGTCGTCGACCTGAAAGTAGGTCGAGACCGCAGCGTTGATGTTGAAAGCCTCCACAAGCGCCGGCGAGATCGGCGGGTCTGGAGCCGACCATTGATGAAACCGCCCCTCGCCCACGTGCACGAGAAGCCGGCCACGGGCGGCCTCGGTGATCAGCAGGCTGCTTTGCAGCAATTTTTCATCCGTCCAGGTGCCGAAGGCATCGGGCGGCATCTGCATGACCTCAAGCTCGCCTTCGCTCCACAGGGCGGCATAGGTCCAGGGCTCCTCCGCATCGGTCCACAACAGGAGAGCCCGCGGCACCAGCATGACATGGGCGGCATAATCGAGCGCCGCGCGCGCCGGCCACTCGCGGCCACGCGGCTGGCTCGGTGTTCGCTGTACCAGCCGAAGCAGCTCGGCCCGGACCGCCTCCTGGTGGGCGCCCAGCCAGACGAGCAGCGTGGCCGCAACGAAGATGAAGAGAATGCGAGAGGCGTTCGTCGTCGTGTCGGCATCCGGATCGAGCATATCGCCGGCATCGAAGTAGCCGAGATAGAGCAACGCCGCGAGGCAGACGAGACCGGTGTAGAGCGCCCCGCGCCAACGCCAGTGCAGCGTCGCGGACAGCAATGTGAACGGCATCAGCATGAAGAACGGGCTCGCCGGACCGTCGGTCATCGACATGAAGATCGCAAAGGCGGCGACATCGATGATGTGACGCACCAGCGTGCCGCGCACCCGCGAAATCTCCGTGCGCCAGACGAGGAAGGCGGCGGCGACCGCATAAAAGAGATAGCCGATCAGCAGGAAGTAGATGGGCTCTGGCGGCAGCGGCACGTGGACGGAATCGAGCCATGCGATCCAGACGCTGCCGAGCGCCAGCAGGATGCGCCCGACGGCGATCACCTTGTCGGAGCGGGCCCGGAAAGTGTTCGTCCAGACCTTGCGGCCGGAGGCCTGGTCCAGATCCATCGGCGCGCCGGTATGCGGCGGCGCGGCCGTCGCCGGGCTCACGCGGCGGGCGCTGAAACGGTTTGACGGCTCTAGCCTCATGCCAAGTCTCCGCTCTGCGCCGCCCCTTGGAAAACAACCCTGCGCGTGACGAGCGAGAATAAATCAAATCGCGGCCACCGACCCACACCGTCCGCATCTTCGACGACAAGGACGGCACGGCCCTGGCAGCCGCTGCAATCTGCATATTCAAGTGTCGCCAGCATACGCTCGTCTCTTCCAGCGCTCAAATGCATTTGCCACCAGTATAGCCAAGGTTACGCACGCGCGCCCGGAACACACGAACCTTGCACTGCTGCAGGCATGCCCTGGAACAGGGCCGACCAGCGGGCATCAACCCGAGTATCAGAAGATCGCGCCAAGAATCGAAAGCCGGATATGAGCCTCTATATCCATTGGCATATTGACCTACCCCAGTATTTGCCGCTCATATTCTCCCAATATAAATGACTAAAGAGTTTTTCATTCGTCGGCACAATGAAAATTGTGCGTTTTTTAGCTAACCGCTTTGAGGTGGATAGCAATGAGCATTTCTCACGGACCACTGCACGAGAGGCCCCCGGAAGGACCGTCGAACAGAAGTTTCGGCTATACCGTCGGTGGCATCCTTACCCTGATTGCGCTCGTAAAATGGTGGCGGGCTTCCGAGATTACGACCGTAACGGCTGTGCTCGCCCTGATCGGCGTGGTTCTGGTCGTCCTGGCCCTGATCGCGCCCTCCACCCTGACACGCGCCAACCATCTCTGGATGCGGCTCGGCCTTGTACTGTTCAAGATCGTCAATCCGGTCGTGATGTTCCTGATTTACGTCACGACCTTCGTGCCGATCGGCTTTTATCTCAGGCTGCGTGGCAATGACGCGCTGACCGAACAGTTCGACAAGAACGCCAAGACCTACTGGATCGACAAGCCGCAGGCCGAAGCAGCCCAGGCAACGATGAAGAACCAGTTCTGAATTTTGAAGAACCTATCCCTTATTGTATCGGACAGAGGACACGAAAATGGACCTTGCTAGGGAACTCCTGTCTTACATGGGCAACCGGAAGAAGTACTGGTTGCTGCCGATCCTGGTCATGACGACCATCTTCGGAACCCTGGTGGTACTGACGCAGGGAACGGCCGTCGCCCCCTTCATCTATACGCTGTTCTAGGGTGGCACCATCGTGCGTATCCTCGGTATCTCGGCCTTTTACCACGATAGCGCGGCCGCGCTCGTCGAAGACGGGCGCATCGTAGCCGCCGCACAGGAAGAGCGCTTCACGCGCCGGAAACACGACCCCGACTTTCCGGCGCGGGCAATAGAGTACTGCTTGTCGGAAGCAGGCTGCACCATGAACGACATCGACCATGTCGTCTTCTACGAGAAGCCGTTCCTGAAGTTCGAGCGGCTTGTCGAGACCTATCTTGCGACAGTGCCGCACGGCTTCAGCTCGTTTCGCGTGGCGATGCCGGTCTGGATCAAGGAAAAGCTCTTCCAGAAGAAGATGCTGCGCAAGGATCTCGGCAAGCTTGTCGGCAAGAAGGAATGGGAAGGCTCGCTGCTTTTCACCGAGCACCACCAGTCCCACGCGGCGAGCGCTTTCTTTCCTTCGCCCTTCGCCTCCGCTGCGGTCCTCACCATGGACGGCGTCGGCGAGTGGTGCACCACGTCGCTTGCCCATGGCCATGACAATCGCCTCGACTTCCTGAAGGAGCTGCATTTCCCGCACTCCCTCGGCCTGCTCTATTCGGCCTTCACCTATTATACGGGTTTCAAGGTCAATTCGGGCGAGTACAAGGTGATGGGGCTTGCGCCCTACGGGCGTCCGCGTTTCGCGCAGACGATCCTCGACAACCTGATCGATCTCAAGGACGACGGTTCCTTCCGTCTGGATCAGCACTATTTCGGCTATTGCACGGGCCTGAGGATGACCTCGCCGGCCTTTAACGACCTCTTCGGAGGCGAACCCCGCAAGCCGGAATCGCCGCTGACCCAGCGTGAGATGGACCTGGCGGCTTCCGTTCAGGTCGTGACCGAAGAGGCGGTCATGCGGCTCGCCCGCTATGCCCGGCGCCAGACAGGCGAAAAGAACCTCTGCCTTGCCGGCGGCGTCGCGCTCAACTGCGTGGCGAACGGCAAGTTGCTGAAGGCCGGGATCTTCGACGACATCTGGATCCAGCCTGCCGCCGGCGATGCGGGCGGCGCGCTCGGGGCGGCTCTCTCGGTCTGGCACGAATACCTCGGAAGCACGCGCGTCGTGAAGGACGGCGATGCCATGTCCGGCGGCTATCTCGGGCCAGCCTTCGCGCAAGGCGAAGTCGAGCAGCGACTTGCCAATGCCGGGGCGAACTTCGAGGTCCTTTCGGACGAGGAGATCACCTCCTCCACCGTCTCGGCACTGACCGAGGAAAAGGCGGTCGGCTGGATGCAGGGGCGGATGGAATTCGGCCCGCGCGCACTCGGCGGTCGGTCGATCCTCGGCGACGCCCGTTCGCCGACGATGCAGAAGATGCTCAATCTCAAGGTCAAGTACCGCGAGAGCTTCCGCCCCTTCGCGCCGTCGATCCGGCGCGAGGATGTGTCGGACTGGTTCGACATCGACACCGACAGCCCTTACATGCTGCTTGTCGGCGACGTCCTGGAAAGCCGCCGCCTGCACGCCAATCATCCGCAGGAAAACCTGTTCGGCATCGATCTGCTCAACGTGCCGCGCTCGGAAATACCGGCGGTGACCCATGTCGATTACTCCGCCCGCATCCAGACGGTGCACCGCGAGACCAACCCCCGTTACTGGGAGCTGTTGACCCGGTTCAAGGCGCGCACCGGCTGCCCGGTGCTCGTCAACACCAGCTTCAACGTGCGTGGCGAGCCGATCGTCTGCAATCCGGAAGACGCCTATCGCTGCTTCATGGGAACGGAGATCGAGCGCCTCGTCGTCGGCAATTGCATGCTGAAGAAAGAGGACCAGCCCGCGCACCTGAAGCAGGACTACAAAGAGAACTTCGAGCTCGACTAGAACGGCCGGGCAATGTGTTCCTTCAGCGCGCCGGGCCGCAGCAGCGACCCGGCGTTCTAACGTCCTGCACGCAGGCGCGAGGCGCTCCGGCCGGAGGGCGCGACGCCGAACTCGCTCGTCAGCAGCTTGACGAAAAACGGCACCAGCCCCGACTTCGCGCGCGCCTTGTCGAAGGCTGCCTGGAACGGCGCCCTGTAGCTGAAGAGATCCGGACGGATCGGCCGCAGCAGCCCTTCGCTGACATAGCGGTTGGCGAAGTGATCGGGCAGATAGCCGAGATAGCGCCCGGAAAGGATCAGCCGCGCTTCCGCCTCCATATCGCTGACCGTCGCGCGCGGGTTGGCGATCGAGAAGATCTTGAGGTCGCGGGCATTCCAATAGGAGCGGCCGATCAGATTGTGGGACCGGATGTCGTCGATTTCGATCGTGCTGTCGTCGCGGGAAAACAGCGGATGCTCGGCCCCGCAATAGAAGCGCTGCGTCTCCTCGTAGAGATCGACATATTCGAGCCCCAGCGTCGTGCGCGGGAAGCTGGCGATCGCGATGTGAAGCTCGCCCGTTATCACGTCGCGCAGCAACTCATGGGGCGGCCGGGTGACGATCGAAAGCGCCACCTCCGGCGCCTCGTCCGTCATCCGGGCAAAGACGCGGGTCAGGCGGGAGGCCGGGTCCGACAGGGTGTTGTCGATGAGGCCGACGGAAAGCGTGCCGTTCAGCCGGTGCTGCAGGCCCTTCATGCGGGTATCGAACTGGTCGATCGTGCCGAACAGGCGCTTGGCCTCCTCGTAGACGGCACGCCCTTCCTCGGTAAGGCGGAAGCCAGACCGGCCACGCTGGCAGAGGATCAGGCCGAGGCGGCTTTCCAGCGCCGAGATATGATTTGAGATCGTCGAGAGCGACAGGTTGAGCTCTCCCTGGGCGGCGGCAAAACCACCCGCCTCCACGATCGTCACGAAGATCCGCAGTAGCCGCACATCCAACGAGTCCAATGCCATTCGATCGCGCCCTTAGCTTGCGAAACTCCAAAATGAAGCGCAATTATTATGAATTTTCAGGCACTAAGCTAGTGCACCATGGACCCAGCAAAAAATCGGCCGGCGCAGGGAGCGCCGGCCGTGCGTGATCTGGATCGATGGGACGTCGCCACAAAAGGCTGCCGATCGACGTGTCCTCGCACGGCGACCGGTAGGCGACCGACGCTTTCGCTCCCGATCAGGGCCGGCGATAGACCTCGTTTCCGGCGAGATAGGTCGCCTCCACCTTGCGTTCGCGGATGGAGCGGTCGAGCGGATCTGCGAGGGTGCCGTCGATCACGACGAAATCCGCCCACTTGCCGACGCTGATCGAGCCGATCTGAGCCCCCCAGGGCGTCATGTCGGCACCGGCCTGGGTGAGACCGTGCAGGGCCTGGTCGAAGGTGACGGCCTGCTCGGGATGCCAGGGACCGTCACCCAAGCCAAATGGGCTTTCGCGGAAGACGGCGTCGTTGATCTGGGTGAGCGGGCTCAGCGGCGATGTCGGCCAATCCGAACCGAACACCAGCGGCACGCCGGCGTCGAGCATCGAATGCCAGACATAGGCCCGCGGCTCGCGATCGGTACCGATGCGTTCGGTGATGTACTTGCCGATCGTGCCGGTCGCATGGTTCGGCTGCATCGAGGCGACGACGCCGAGATCCTTGAAGCGCTGGATGTCCTTGGTCTCGACCACCTCGATATGCTCGATGCGGTTCGGCTGCGGCCGCGGCACCGAGGCTTCGGCAAAGGCGTCGAGAACGAGGCTGACGCCGCCGTCGCCGATCGCGTGCACCGCGGTCGGGAAGCCATTTTCGTTCGAGGCCTTGATTGCCGCCGCCAGCTGCTCCTTGGTCTCGAAAGGCTTGCCCTTCCAGCCGTGCTGGTCGGAATAGTCCTCGTGCATGTAAGCGGTGCGGGTCGAGAGCACGCCGTCGATCACCGACTTGGTGTAGCCGAGCTTCAGCATCGGCCCCTTCACCTCCTGCTCGCCGGAATCGGCGGCTACCTTGTCGACCTCGTCGCGGTCCTTGACCGCTGCGGCAATCTTCTTCGGATCGCCCTCGAAGAAGCCGTACCAGACGCGAAGCGGCATCTTCTTTTCAGAGAGGATCGCGGCATAGTCGTGCACGGCGGCGAGATCCGACATGTCGTTGACGCCGGTGATCCCGAGGCTATTGGCAAACTTCATCGTCTCAAGCAGCGCTGCGCGCCGTTCCGTGTCGGTCGCCACCGGGCGATGCTTCTCGACGAGATCGCCGGCCTTTTCGAGCAGGATGCCACTCGGCTCGCCCTTCTCGTTCAAGAGCACCTGCCCGCCCTCTTCGACTTCCGACTTCGCGGTAACGCCGCCCACTTCCAACGCCTTGGAATTGACCCAGACGGAATGGAAATCGATATCGCGCAGGACCACCACCCGGTCCGGCACCACGGCGTCGAGGTCTTCCTTCGTCGGCAGCTTGCCCTCGCCGAGCGTGTAGTCCCAGCCGCCGCCCATCAGCCAGACGCCCTTCGGCAAGCGCTGATCGGCTTCCTTGATCTTTTCGAGCCAGGTCTTCTTGTCCGGGATGTAGGAGAGGTCGACGCCGGTCACCATGTCCATGCCGGACGTAAGATGTGTATGGCCGTCGATGAAGCCCGGGGTCACGGTCTTGCCGCCGGCGTCGATCATCTTGGTCTCGGCGTCGGCCAGCGCCTTGATCTCGTCGTTGCTGCCGATTGCGGTGAACTTGCCGTTCTCGATCGCGAAGGCCTGTGCCTTCGGCTTGCCCTGGTCGACCGTGCGCACGTCGCCGTTGAGCACGATCAGATCGGGTGCGGCCCAAACCGGCTGCGCCGTGCCGACCAGGATCGCCAGAGCGGACGTTGCACCCAAGGCGCGGGTTACTGCTGCCAATGTCATGAAATCCTCCTCCCGCGGCTGCATCCCTCCACCCCCGGCGAGCCGCGCGGCACCGGCGTTGAAGGGATGATGCTGCAAGTGGGGAGGATAACGATATACTCCCTCGGGCTAGGTTCGAGCGATGCCGCGCTACAACGGCGCGGGTCTGAGGTGAAAACGCGCGCCGATACAGCCAGGCGGACAACGTTCACGATCCGGCAGCGCACAGTACCATTTCCCGGCGCGAAGGCGAGGCCCGCGCCGCTCATAAAAAACAAGAGGTTAGGGAAGCTTCCGGCTGGCGCCCTGGCTTCCCCGGAGACTGGCCGATCGGCGCAGCCTCAGCTGAAGAGCGCCTTCAGGCGCGGCCAGAGGCCGATGGCCGCGCGAACTCGCCGGGCGGCATAGGCGGCCCGAACGGAGCTGCCGAAATTGCAGTCGCAGACGATGTCGTGCAGTTGGTGGTCCGATATTTCGAAGAAGCGTTTTGCTTCACCGTAGCTGTCGTCTGCGAGCCCCGCGAGGCGCAATTGCGTATCCTCGAAGGCGACGGTCATGGGCGAACCGTTGACCTGCATGGCCTGGCGCGCGGCAGCGGTCGCGCGTTCAGTACCGGAAAGCGTGCCCAGCCGGCGATCGGGATTGCTTTCCAAGAGTTCGGCCCAACGCTGAAGCCGTTCCGTTCTTGTCATCGCGGGATCGGAACGAATTTCGGCGAGCGCTTGCAACTGTTCGATGGTTTGATGCTTCATCGTCGTCTCTCCTAGTGCGAAGATGCGACCGCGATACGCGCCCCTCCATACCGGGGTCGCCGTTCCTCAAACTCGCCGGAGGGAACCCCGGTTCCCTGTCGTGAGAAAAAAAGAGGACCTGCGATTACCGCCGCGCGAACGGCGCCAGGAGACCCAACTTCCGCTGGCGGAAATGCGCAAAATGCGGCCTCGAACATCTGCCTTCACCGCTCCAGTCACACCCTATTTCGGTTGCCGCTCACGCGGCGTATGCTTTCTCGGGAACGTTGTTGCCCGATCCGCATCAAACGGTGGTTTGGAGGTGGATGATGAGCGATGCCCTGCTGACAAGACGCACCACGGCGCAAGCGGACCATTTGACGGACGAGGCGCTCGTCGAGCGCGCGCTTGCCAGAGACCCGGAAGCCTTCCGGATCATCATGACGAGGCACAACCAGCGGCTTTTTCGCATCGCCCGCGCCGTCGTGCGCAACGACAGCATCGCCGAGGATGTGGTGCAGGAAGCCTATCTGCGCGCCTTCGAACACCTCGAGACGTTTCGCGGCGACGCCAGCCTCGCCACCTGGCTGCATCGCGTCGTGCTGAACGAGGCGCTCGGACGCCTCCGCCGGTCGGCGACGCGACGGGAGGTTCCGCTTGCGACGGACAGTGCAGGCGCCGAGATCGTACCCTTTCCCAATGCTGCGAACGCCGACGATCCGGAACGCAGCCTTGCGCAGAGGCAGATCCTGCGGCTGGTGGAAGAGGCGGCCGACGCGCTGCCGGAACCCTTCCGCCTGGTGTTCACCGCCCGGGTGATCGAGGCGATGAGCGTCGAAGAGACCGCAGCCCTGCTCGACATCAACCCGAAGACGGTCAGGAGCCGCCTGCACCGGGCCCGCCAGCTTCTGCGCCAGCAGATCCATCGCCAGGTCGGCCCCGTACTCTTGAATGCCTTCCCCTTTGCCGGACGCCGCTGCGCCCGGTTGACGGAGGCGGTCATGAACCGGCTCGGACTTTCAGGCTGACATTTCCGGGAACCTTTGAAGGCGGCGCGCATCCAATGGGCGTGATCCATCAAGACCGGCGGCGATCGCCGCCGGAGAGGAGTTCCCGATGTATGCCCGCCTCACCTCAGCCCTCGCCGTCGCCTGCCTCATCAGTGGCGCGACCCTTGCAGCCGGGACGAAGGTCACCGACCCCCAGATCGCCCATATCGCCTATACCGCAGGCGTCATCGATATCGAGGCCGCCAAGCAGGCCCTGAAAATCTCCAAGGACAAGGAAGTCATCAGCTTCGCCAACGACATGCTGCGCGACCATGAGGCCGTCAACAAGCAGGCCCTCGATCTCGTCAAGAAACTCAAGCTGACGCCCGAGGACAACGATACCAGCCGCGTTCTGACGAAAGCGGCGACGCAAGAGCGCGAAAAGCTGGCGAAGCTGAGCGGCGCCGACTTCGACAAGGCCTATGTCACCAACGAGGTGGGCTACCACAAGCAGGTCAATGGCGCGCTTGAAACCCTGCTCATTCCCTCCGCGAAGAATGCCGAGCTCAAGGAGCTACTGGAAACCGGCCTCAAGCTGTTCCAGGGTCATCAGCAACATGCCGAGCATGTCGCCGAGATGATGAAGTAGGCAGCGCCATGATCCGAAAGCGAAGCCTTGGCGCGCTGTGCGGCCTGACCCTGATGCTGACTGCGCCATCGGCGTGGGCGGAGACCATCCGGGTGACGATCGAAAAGCTCGTCTTTTCACCCGCCGAAATCAGCGCCGCCGTTGGCGACGTGATCGAGTGGGACAACAGGGACGTCATGGCGCACACGGCAACGGCCAAGGGTGATTTCGACATCGTGATACCATCGAAAAAGACCGCGACGCTCACCGTCACCAAGGCCGGAACCTTCGATTACATCTGCCGCTTTCACCCGAACATGAAAGCGCGCCTCAAGGTGCAATGAACGACTTGAGGACGGCAGCGCGTGGCCATCCTCCCGCGCTGCCGTTCACGGCGAAGTCACCGGACGCCGTCTGTATCCGGAACCCGAATTGTGCCATGGAAGCGGCTGGTTCCATCGAGGAGGCGGCACGGCCATGAAGAAGATCGGTTTTCTTTCCTTCGGACACTGGACGCCCTCGCCCCAGTCGCAGACGCGATCGGCCGGCGACGCCCTGCTGCAGTCGATCGATCTCGCCGTTGCGGCCGAAGAACTCGGCGCAGACGGCGCCTATTTCCGCGTCCATCACTTCGCCCGCCAGCTCGCCTCGCCGTTTCCGCTTCTGGCGGCGGTCGGCGCAAAGACCAGCCGGATCGAGATCGGCACGGCCGTCATCGACATGCGCTACGAGAACCCGCTCTATATGGCCGAGGATGCGGGTGCCGCCGATCTCATCGCCGGCGGACGGCTGCAGCTCGGCATCAGCCGCGGCTCGCCGGAGCAAGTGATCGATGGTTGGCGCCACTTCGGCTACCAGCCGGGCGAAAGCGAGACTGAGAGCGACATGGCAAGACGGCACGCGGAAGTGCTGCTCGACGTCCTGCGCGGAGAAGGTTTCGCCGAACCCAATCCGCGACCGATGTTTCCCAACCCTCCCGGCCTGCTGCGCCTCGAGCCGCATTCGGATGGCTTGAGAGAGCGCATCTGGTGGGGCGCAAGCTCCAACGCCACGGCCGTCTGGGCCGCAAAGCTCGGCATGAACCTGCAAAGCTCGACGCTGAAGGACGACGAAACAGGCCTGCCATTCCACGTCCAGCAGGCCGACCAGATCCGCGCCTACCGGGAAGCCTGGAAGGCGGCGGGCCACACGCGCGCGCCGCGCGTCTCGGTCAGCCGCAGCATCTTTGCGTTGGTGGACGATCGCGATCGGATGTATTTCGGCGGCGGAAACAAGCAGGAAGACCAGATCGGCTTCATCGACGACAAGACACGGGCGATCTTCGGGCGCAGTTACGCTGCAGCACCCGACGTTCTGGTCAAGCAGCTGGCGAAGGACGAGGCGATTGCCGAGGCCGACACGCTGCTGCTTACGGTCCCGAACCAGCTTGGCGTCGAATACAACGCCCATGTGATCGAGGCGATCCTCAAGCATGTCGCGCCGGCGCTCGGTTGGCGCTAACGCCAGCCGACGCGTCTCAAACGCCGGGCATCTGAAATCGGGCAGCCGGCCGGAGGTAGGTAGCGCGGCTCTAGAGCCGCGCCCTTTCACTCAGTCGCCGGTTCAGGGAACCTGCGGCGGATGCGCGACGCCGAGGTAATAGTCGCCCTGTCCGCCGCTCTGATACTCACCCGTGTAGCGCTGGCGCGCATCACCTAATGTGCGGGCCGGCGGGCGATAGACATAACCCGGCGCCGGGTCGACATACGGATCGACATAGATGCTGCCGGTCGGCATCGGATCGACATAGACCTGAGGCTGCACAGGCTCGACATAGACCGGGCCGGGCGCGGGCTCGACATAATAGGGTTGCCCGTAGAGAACCCTGTTCTGGGTGCCCGGCGGATTGTGCGGATCGATGCCGGTATAGAAACCGTTGGCCATCGCCGGTGCTGCCGCGCCAAGGGCGAAGACGATTGCGGCGAATGACATTCCCTTCGAAAGCTTCATGGCGTTGCTCCTGTCTCGGCTTGGCATCCGGCATATACCGGGCAGCGTCGCCCCCGGTGAATGCCGCTTCCCCAAGATAACGCCCAGCCGCTGCAACCGTTCCGCAAGCGACCTCAATGCAGTCCGAAGATGCCGAGCAGTTCCTCGCGCTGGCGCACGAAGGCGCTGGCGCTGCGGTCGCGCGGCCGCGGCAGGTCGATCTCGATCAACCGGGGTTCGCCGCCCTTTTCGCGCGGCAGGATGAGGATGCGGTCGGCGAGGTAGATCGCCTCCTCGAGATCGTGCGTGACGAGCACGGTCGTCACGTCCTCGTCGCGCCAGATGCGCGCCAGCTCCTGCTGCATGCTGATCTTGGTCATGGCGTCGAGCGCGCCCAGCGGCTCGTCGAGCAGCAGGATTTCCGGCTGGACGGCGAGCGCCCGGGCAATGCCGACGCGCTGCGACATGCCGCCCGACAATTGCCGCGGATAGGCGCCTTCGAACTGTTGCAGACCGACCAGCTGGACGTAGCGCCGCGCCCGCTCCCGCGCCTGTCCCCGGGAAAGCCCACGCGTCTCCAGCCCGAAGCCGACATTGTCGAGCACGGTCAGCCACGGCAAAAGCCGCGGCTCCTGGAAGATCACCGCACGGTCGGTGCCGACGCCCCTGGTCAGCTTGCCGTCGATCAGCACCTCGCCGGCATCCGGATCCTCGAGACCCGCCAGCACCCGAAGCAGGGTCGTCTTGCCCGAACCGCTGGCGCCGACGATGGCGAGCGTCTCGCCGGAGCGGATATGAAGGTTGATATCCCGAAGCACGGGCAGTGGCGCGCCGTTCAGGCGGTAGGTCTTGGAGAGGTGACGGATCGTCACCTCTCCCCGGCGAAGGTTCTGGGCAACACTCATGGAACGTCCTCAGTTGCTGGCCGTGGCGCCGTCGATGGCAAAGAGCACGTCCTTTGGCGCCAGCTGGCCCTGCTTGAGCTTGCCTTCGCGCACCAGCACGTCGATCCAGAATTGCAGGTCACGCTCGACCGGCAGGCCACCGGCCCGCACCCCATAGCCGCGGAAGTACTGGGCGATCTCAGGATTTTCCCCGCGGGCCTTCAGGACCTTCCCCAGGATCTCCTTCGTTTCCTGCGGATGTTCGCGGGCATAGTCGAGCGCGCGAGCCGACTGCACGACGAAGGTCTTTGCGGCCTCCGGGTGCTCCTTCACGAAATCACGGCGCAGCACGACGAAACCGCCGGCGATCTCGCCGAGCACGTCGGTGTCGTCGAAGATGGCGCGCAGGCCGCCGTTCTTGCGGGCTGCACCCTCGAAGGTCGTCTGCCAATAGCCGAAGGCGGAGATATCCACCTGGCCGGAGCGCAGGACCTGTTCCAGTTGCGGACCGGGAACGACGACCTGGTTGGCGGCATCTGCCGGCAGACCGACGGAGTGCAAGGCCTCGCGGATCGTATAGTCGAGGTGAGCGCCGAGCGTGTTGACGGCGATGCTCTTGCCGGCAATGTCCTTGATGCTTTTGATCGGGCTGTCTTCCAGCACGTAGAAGATCGACTGTACCTCGTCATTGATGCCGTTGGACGGATAGGCGGCGACGAAATCGTTGCCGCTGATGATCGAATTCAGCACGGCCGAGGTCGCTGCGCTGCCGATCTCGACATCGCCGGATGCAAGCGCGATCAGCGAAGCCGGCCCGCCCGTGGCAAAGCCGACACTCTCGACCGTGATGCCGGTGCCGTCGAAATAGCCGAGTTCCTGCGCGAGTTCATGGGCCGACAGGCCGCCCTGGCTGGCGAGATAACGCAGCGTGACGGCGTCGGCGGCGGCTGCCGGCGCCGCAAGGCCAAACGTGACGGCTGCCGAGAGAAGGAGATTGCGGGGGTGGAAAGTCATCTCGATATCCTTTCGAGTAAGAGCTGGTAGAGGCGGTCAGGCGTTCGGCTGAGACCAGCGGCAGAGATTGCGCTGGATGAGAACAAGCAGCGCGTTGGCGGCGAGACCGAGCAGGGCAAGCAGCAGGATCGACGCAAACATCAGCGGGATCTGGAAGTTGTATTGCGCGTTCATCACCTGGAAGCCGATGCCCTTGTTCGCTCCGATCATTTCGGCAGCGATCAGAAGCAGCAGCGCGGTCGTCGCCGAGAGCCTGAGGCCGACGAAGATCGCAGGCACCGAGGCCGGCAGAACCACGCGACGGAAGACCGCGAGCGAGCCGGCGCCGTAGGTGCGGGCCATCTCGATCAGCTTCCTGTCGACTTCCTTGACCCCGCCGATCGTCGACAACAGGATCGGAAACAGCGTCGCCCAGAAGATCACGAACACCTTGGAGGTCTCGCCGAGGCCGAGCAGCAGGATGAAGACCGGGTAGAGCGCCAGGGCCGAGGTCTGGCGGAAAAGCTGCAGGACGGGGTCAAGCGCCTGCTCCACGAGCCTGACCTGGCCCATGAACAGCCCGAGCGGAATGCCGACAGCCACGGCAGCGGCAAAGGCAATGCCCGACCGCTGCAGGCTGATGGCGATATCGTCGAGCAGCGCGCCGCCGGCGATGCCGTCCCAAAGGGCAGCCAGGATCACGTCGAGCGGCGGAAAGACCGCCGCGTTGACCCAGCCGACGGTGCTTGCAACCTGCCAGAAGGCCAGAAACGCAAGCACGAGGCCGTAGCGGGCGACGATCGCGCCGAGCAGGCGGCGCCAGCGCGGCACGCTGTTCGGCCGGGACTGCACGGGCGGCGTGGAACTCTTGGCAGGGGCCTCACGACGCGCCGTTGCAAAGCCTGCTGCAAGCGAGGGGTTGATGGTTTCATAGGACATGGCAACACCTCACTCTGCTGCCTGAACGGCCGACCGGGCGGCAGTCCAGCGGTTGACGGGAACGGGCAGGCCGAGGTTTTCGCGCAGCGTCTTGCCCTCATAGGCGGTGCGGAACAGACCACGGCGCTGCAATTTCGGGATCACCAGTTCGACGAAGTCGTCGAGCGCCGTCGGGAACCATGGCGGCAGGATGTTGAAGCCATCGGCGGCTTCGTTCTCG
This sequence comes from Ensifer sp. KUDG1, assembly GCF_050434285.1. Taxonomy (NCBI): domain Bacteria; kingdom Pseudomonadati; phylum Pseudomonadota; class Alphaproteobacteria; order Hyphomicrobiales; family Rhizobiaceae; genus Ensifer; species Ensifer sp. KUDG1. The sequence goes on along the minus strand of NZ_JBNDIG010000011.1, from coordinate 48,089 downwards.
AACCATTCCTGCAGGGTATCGGCGATTTGTCCCGCCGTTCCAACGATCGTGTAGTGGCCGCGCGCCGATGCGATCCACTGATAGAGCTGGCGAATGGTGAAGTTGTTTTCGTCGGCGATCTGGCGGATCAGCGCCTGGCGGCTCTTCATGCCCTCGGTCGGCGGCGCCGGCGGCAACGGCCCATCGAGGTCGTAGCCACGAAGGTCGAGCGTTCCGCCCGTCAGGCCGTTGAGCAGGCCGATGCCGTCCTCCTCGACGATGAGCGAGGTCAGCCGTTCGTATTTCTCCCGCGCCTCGGCCTCCGTCCGGCCGACGAAGGGCGAGACGCCGGGCATGACCAGGATATGGTCCGGGTTGCGGCCAAAGCCGCGGGCGCGCGCCTTGATGTCGCGATAGAATTCCTGCGCCGTTTCGATGTGCTGGTGCGCCGTGAAGATCACCTCCGCGGTGGCGGCGGCAAGGCCACGGCCATCCTCGGACTGGCCGGCCTGGACGATGACGGGATGTCCCTGCGGCGAGCGCGAGATGTTGAGCGGGCCGCGGACCTTGAAATGGTCGCCGCGGTGATCCGTGTCGTGCAGCTTCGCCGGATCGAAGAAGACGCCCGATTGCTTGTCGCGGATGAAGGTATCGTCCTCGAAACTGTCCCAGAGCTTCCTGACGACATCGACATGCTCGGCCGCGCGCCGGTAGCGCTCGGCATGCGGAAGCTGAGTGTCACGGTTGAAATTCTGCGCCGTCGGATCGCCCGTCGTCGTCACCACGTTCCAGCCGGCACGCCCGCCGGAAATCAGGTCGAGCGAGGCGAACTTGCGCGCCGTGGTATAGGGCTCCTCATAGGTCGTCGACGACGTCGCGATGAAGCCGAGATGGGTGGTGAGCGGCGCCAGCGCCGAAAACAGGGTCACCGGCTCGAAACCGGCAACACGGGCATTGCCGCCCTCTCGCGCGCCACCGAAGCCGATCGCCAGACCGTCGGCAAGAAAGTAGGCGTCGAACAGACCGCGTTCGGCGGTCAGCGCCAGCTGCTTGTGAAACTCGAAACTGGTCGCCCCGTCGGCAGGCTGGTCGGGGTGGCGCCAGGCCGCGATATGCTGCCCGCCGCCGGGAAGAAAGGCTCCAAGCCGGATCTTGCGTGTCATCTCAATCCTCCTGTTCTCGCTTTAAACTCGAGGAGATCGCCCTGCCGAGGGCGAAGCGCACAAGGCGCTCCGCAACACGCGGCGAACTCCGGCCACGACAGACAGGTTACATTATACACTATTTTTATAGAGAAAGGAGATTTCAACGAGGCGCGGCGGGATTGAAATGTTTTTCGTCAGTTCGCCCGGTTTGGAGATCGATGACCGCTTCGCCGTCCCTGGAGGCAAACCGGCCGGAGCGAGCGTGCGCGGTTGATCGGGGAAAATATTCCACTTGGAATAGTTTTCGAGCCAAAGGGTTTCTTATCTCGACCAGAATACTCGACTATTTTTCGGGCACTTGCGGCGGCCATTGCCTAAAAATGTGGCCGCCGCCACACAATGAGAGTGAAAGACGTGTCCCAAGCAACCACCCAATCCTCACCAAAGCCGATCTATGCCTCCTTCGGCTTCCAGGTCCTGGCGGCCATGGTCATCGGCCTGCTGCTCGGCCTCATCGCCCGCAACATGGGCGTCGATGCCAGCGGCAATGCCAACTGGCTGACGGTCACCCTGCAGACGATCGGCTCGATCTTCGTCCAGCTTCTGCGCGCGCTCGTACCGCCGCTCGTCTTCACCGCTATCGTCGCGTCGATCGCCAATCTGGCGACGCTGCAGAATGCCGCCAAGCTCGTATGGCAGACGCTGCTCTGGTTCGCGATCACTTCGCTCATCGCCGTGGTCATCGCGATTGCTCTCGGCCTGATCATTCAGCCGGGCGTGGGTTCAGCCGTTTCGCAGGAAGCTGCCAAGGCGCCCTCCTATTCCGGCTCGTGGCTCGATTTCCTCAAGGGCCTCGTGCCCGCCAACATGCTCGGGCTCGAAGCCAGCACCAAGGTCACCGACACGGGTGCCACCACCTCGCTCAATTTCAACGTGCTGCAGATCCTCGTCGTTTCGATTGCCGTCGGTGCCGCTGCACTGAAGGTGGGCGATGCTGCCAAGCCGTTCCTCGCCTTCAACCAGTCGCTGCTGGCGATCGTGCGCAAGGTCCTCTGGTGGGTCATTCGGCTGACGCCGATCGGCACGATCGGCCTGCTCGGCCGCGCCGTCGCCCAGTACGGCTGGGAAACGCTGGCGCAGCTCGGCTGGTACACCGCTGCCGTCTACATCGGCCTTGCAATCGTGCTCTTCGTCGTCTACCCGGCGCTGCTCGTCGGCCACGGCCTGAAGCCCTCGCGCTTCTTTGCCGGCGCCTGGCCGGCGATCCAGCTCGCCTTCGTTTCGCGCTCCTCGGTCGGCACCCTGCCCGTCACCGAAACGGTGACCGAAAAGAGCCTCGGCGTGCCGCGCGAATATGCCGCCTTCGCCGTGCCGCTCGGCGCCACCACCAAGATGGACGGCTGCGCCGCGATCTATCCGGCAATCTCGGCGATCTTCATCGCGCAGTTCTTCGGCCTGCCGCTCGGCATCCAGGAATATGTGCTGATCGTCTTCGTCTCGGTGCTTGGCTCCGCCGCCACCGCCGGCCTCACCGGCGCGACCGTCATGCTGACGCTGACGCTTTCGACGCTCGGCCTGCCGCTCGAAGGCGTCGGCCTGCTGCTCGCCATCGACCCGATCCTCGACATGGGCCGCACAGCGGTCAACGTCGCCGGCCAGGCGCTGGTGCCGACGATCGTCGCCAAGCGCGAAGGCATTCTCGACGAGACCGTCTACAACGGCGACAAGGTGCTCGACGACCTGGAACCGCTTGGCGTCGCTGCACGCGCGGCCTGACGGCATGAAACGACGCATGCGGGCCGCAAGGCCCGCATGCCGTGTTATGCTTCAGGCGTTCCGCCTGTTGAGGGATCGGCGATGTCGTCGACCAATTTTCACCTCGTCACCGAATGGACGATCGCCTTCCCGCTCAAAGACGTGTGGCGTGAACTGAGCACGCCGGAGCGCTGGCCCGATTGGTGGCCGTCGGTGAAACAGGTGACGTTGCTGCAACCGGGTGACGAGCGCGGTGTCGGCGCCGTCAGGCGCATGCGCTGGTCGACGGCGCTGCCCTACGAACTGGTCTTCGACATGGAAACCACCAAGGTCGAACCGCCCCTCTTGATCGAAGGCCGGGCCTTGGGCGAACTCGACGGCATCGGCCGCTGGACGCTGCAAGGCGAAGGCAGCGCTTGCCGCGTTCGCTATGACTGGAACGTGACGGTCACGAAGCCCTGGATGGTCCGTCTTTCCTTTATCCTCAGGCCCGTTTTTCGCTGGAACCACGGGGTGGTGATGGAGCGTGGACGCCGAGGTCTCTTAGACAGGCTGGCCTAAAGCAACGGCGGGCACATTCCGGAAAGGCGCGGAGGCGGACGGCTATTGCCCCAAGGCGCGCGCCTCTTGGCGGATGATTTCGCCCAGGCGCTTGGCGCCCGGTCCCGCCGCATCCGGATCCGGGTAGACCAGATACAAGGCGCCCCAGCGCTCCGAGCCATCCTTCAGCGGCAGCGGCTTCAACTGGCCGGCAGCAAGCTCTTCGCGGATCCAGTCTTCCGGATACCACGCAAAACCCATGCCCATGCAGGCGGCGCGAATGGAGGTTGCCTTGTGGCTGACGGTCAGCCGCCTTTCGGTCACGTTCCAGACGCTCGGGCGCTGCCGCTGCAGCCCGCTGTCGCGGATCACCAGATGGCGATGGCCCTTCAAATCCTCGACGCCGATTTCCCGGCCCAGTTGATGCAGCGGGTGGAAGGGGGCGGCGGCGGCAATCGCCCGGTAGCGCAGGAGCACTTCGCCCGTATGGCCTGCCGGCAGGTTGTCGGCGCAGATCGCCAGGTCGACAGCACCCGACAGCAGCAACTCGTCGGTTCCGCCCATGACGCTTTCATGCAGTTCGATGCGGGTTTCCGGCGCCTCCTCACCGAAGCGTTCGATGCAGCTCAGCAGCAGCCAGGTCGGAAACAGCCCCTCCACCGCCAGGCTCAGCATCTGCTCCTGACCCTTGGCGAGGTTCTCCGCCGCCCGCTCCAGCCGCGTCGCTTCGTCGACCAGTGACCTGCCGCGCCGGTAGAGAATGCGCCCCTCCGTGGTCAGCAGCGCCTTGCGACCCTCGATCTCGAAGACGGCGACGCCAAGCCTCTCTTCGATCTGGCGCACCGCGTAGCTGACGGTCGATTGCGACTTGTTCAGCGCCTGTGCCGCCTGGGCGAAGCCGCCGGCGTCGACCACCGCGATGAAGGTCCGCCACTGATCCAGGGATATGCGTAGCATTGATCGAACCACTCGATAAATAGACGCCAATATTCGAACTTTTTTATCGTCCTGACAGATGTTTGTATAGGTCCAACGAACACAGACAAACGAGGCCGACATGAACATTCTTCTCGTCACAGCCGATCCGGGAGGCCCGTCCTTCGCCAAGTCCCTAGCCGACCGCTATGTCGCCGGCATCCGCGAAACGAAGGCCGCAACCATCGAACTGGCCGATCTTGCCGCCGAAGGTTTCGACCCGCGCATGACCCACAAGGACCTGGCTTTTTATCGCGAACGCGGACCGCTGCCGGAGGACGTCAGGCGCGAACAGCAACGCATCGAACGCGCCGACCTCCTGCTCCTGGCCTTTCCGATCTATTGGTGGTCGCTGCCGGCCGTAACGAAAGGCTGGATCGATCGCGTCTTCACCAAAGGCTGGGCCTTCGGCAGCGACGATCGTTTCGCCGGTCCGCTTTCGGCAAAGCACGTTCGCCTGATCGCCACCGGCGCCGGCAGCCACCGGCTTTACCAGAAGCACGGCTATGAAAGTGCGATGGCCGCCCAGATCGCACATGGCATCTTCAACTTCAGCGGCGTCACCAACGTCGAGACGCATCTTTTCCTGGACGTGGAGAGCGGCGACCGCGCGGCGCGCCTGCGCAATCTGGCCACTGCCCGCGACCTTGGTCGCGCCTATGCCGAGGGCCAACGGCAGCCTTCCCCCGGGCAACCCCGCCTGCTGCGGGCGACTGCCTGAAGCCGACGGGTCGGCGCCCCCCCGACTTCTCATCTTCGATCGATCACCAGCGAACCGAGCGCCACCACATGCGGTGCGCGAACGAACCCACGCGCCCCTCTCAACCGAACTCAACACGACAAAGGAAAAAGCCATGTCTACCGTCACGCGCGAAATCCACCTGAAGACCCGCCCGACCGGACTTCCGGGCCCAGAAAATTTCGAGATCGCCAGCCGGCGCCTCAACGAGCCGAAGCCGGGCCAACTGCTGGTCCGCAACACCTGGATATCAGTCGATCCCTATATGCGGGGCCGCATGGACGAGCGGAAAAGCTATATTCCGCCGTTCCAGCTTGACGCCGCCATGGATGGCGCGGCCGTCGGCGTGGTCGAACACTCCACCGACCCGGCCTTCTCCGTCGGCGACGCCGTCGTGCATTTCGCCGGCTGGAGGGACTATGCGGTCATCGACGCGGCGATGGCCCGCAAGCTCGATCCCGATCTTCCCGCCCAGGCCTATCTCGGCGCGCTCGGCTTTCCCGGCCTCACCGCCTATGTGGGGCTGACGCGGATCGCCAATGCCAGGCCAGGCGAGACCATCTTCGTTTCGGCCGCCAGCGGTGCCGTCGGCAGCATCGTCGCCCAGATCGCCAAGCTCAGCGGCCTGCGGGTGATCGCCTCGGTCGGCTCGTCGGACAAGGCCGACTGGCTCAGAAACGAGATCGGTGTCGACGCGGTCATCAACTATCGCGAAACATCCGATCTGACCGAAGCGCTCGCGACCGCCGCACCCGGCGGCATCGACATCTACTTCGACAATGTCGGCGGAGACCATCTCGAAGCGGCGCTCGCACTTGCCAACGATCACGCCCGCTTCGTGCTTTGCGGCATGATCACCGGCTACAACGCCGGCGGCGCGGCCGGTCCGCGCAACATCTTCCAGGCAATCGAGAAACGCATCCGCCTTCAAGGGCTGATCGTTTCCGATCATGTCGATCTCATCCCGGAGTTCGATCGCAAGATGAGCGCCTGGATCAAGGAACGGAGGATCCAGCTGCGCGAGACCATCGTCGACGGCCTGGAAAATGCGCCTGACGCCTTCATCGGCCTCTTCAAGGGCGCCAACACCGGCAAGATGCTCGTGCGCCTCTAGCTGAAAACGGGCGCATCGGCGAACCGGATCACGCCGCCCCAGACCAACCCTATGCCCCGCCCTGTCGCGGGGCATAGGTGCGTCAAGTGCAGGAACGTAGCGACGCGTGTCTCGGATGTGCGGGCGCGTGGAGGTGACAGACGAAGGTACTGCCCGCCGTCGGACATCGCAGAACCATCGAAAATCGCGCCCTTGATCTATCCTATCCAGGGGGATAGGATATTGGCATGACCGAGCACAGACACGACACCCATCCTGATATCGTCAAGCGGCTGAAACGCGCCGAGGGACACCTGAAGAGCGTTATCGCCATGATCGAAGGCGGCCGCCCCTGCCTCGACATCGCCCAGCAGCTCCACGCGGTGGAAAAGGCGATCAGCCAGGCGAAGCGAACCCTGATCCAGGATCATCTGGACCATTGCCTCGAAGACACGATCGGCGCGCTCCCACGCGAGCAGCGCCACTCCATCGACGAGTTCAAGGCGATCACGAAGTATCTCTGAGCAGCAAGCCCGCTGCCGCAACCCGCCACCAAGCGAGGCCCCATCGTCATGCTGCAGATCCTCGCAAACCGCACCTATCGCCACCTGTTTCTGGCGCAAGTGATCGCGCTGATCGGAACCGGCCTCGCAACCGTCGCGCTCGGGCTTCTCGCCTATGATCTGGCCGGCGCCGAAGCGGGTGCGGTGCTCGGGACGGCGCTTGCGATCAAGATGATCGCCTATGTCGGCGTGGCGCCGATCGCCGCCGCCTTCGCCGAACGGCTTCCACGCCGTGCCATGCTCGTCAGCCTCGACCTGGTGCGCGCCGCGGTCGCGCTGTTCCTGCCGTTCGTGACCGAGATCTGGCAGGTCTATGTGCTGATCTTCGTGCTGCAGTCGGCCTCGGCCGCCTTTACCCCCACCTTCCAGGCGACCATTCCTGACGTGCTGCCGGATGAAAAGGAATACACCCGCGCCCTGTCGCTCTCGCGGCTTGCCTATGATCTCGAAAGCGTCGCAAGCCCGATGCTCGCTGCGGCACTTCTTACCGTCGTCAGTTTCCACGACCTGTTCGCCGGCACGGTGTTCGGCTTCCTCGCCTCGGCCGCCTTCGTCGTGTCGGTCGCGCTGCCAAGCCCGAAGGCGGCGGAACGGCGCGGCATCTACGACCGCACCACGCGGGGTCTGCGCATTTATCTCGCCACACCGCGGCTCAGGGGCCTGCTCGCGCTCAACCTCGCAGTCTCGGCGGCGGGGTCGATGGTCATCGTCAACACGGTGGTGCTGGTCCAGGCCGGCTTTGGTCTCACCCAGACCGACACGGCGATCGCGCTTGCCGCCTTTGGCTGCGGCTCGATGATTGCCGCGCTGATGCTGCCACGCCTGCTCGACCGGACACCCGACCGCTTCGCGATGTTTTCCGGGGCGACGATCCTCGTCGCCGGCCTGTTCATCGGCCCGCTCGTTCCAAGTTTCGCTGCGCTGCTGCCGCTTTGGCTCGCCATCGGCCTCGGTTACTCGCTGACCCAGACGCCGTCCGGCCGGCTGCTCCGCCGCTCCGCCCAGCCTGAAGACCGGCCGGCGCTCTTTGCCGCCCAGTTCGCCCTTTCGCATGCCTGCTGGCTGATCACCTATCCGCTGGCCGGTTGGCTCGGCGCTACCGCCGGTCTCGAAGAGACCTTCGTCGCGCTTGGCCTCATCGCCATCGGCGCCATCACTGCGGCCGCCCGGCTCTGGCCGGCGCCCGACCCGGACGAAATCGAGCACGTGCATCACGCGATGGCGGACGATCATCCCCATCTTGCCGGCGCGACGCGCGTCGGCAGCGGCCACCGCCACACTCATGTCTTCGTGATCGACAGCCATCACCCGGACTGGCCGGCCCAGCAGTAGGCAAACGACCGCTACCTGGAAGCGGTGCTATTCCCGGCAAAGGACAAGATCGCCGCATCGGCGATCTCGGCGAAACGGGCGCTCGGCCCTTCGGCGCCGCTGCTCTGCTGCGCGGCGCGCGCGCCATCGATCAGCAGCAGCAATGTGTCGCCGAGCAATTCCGCATTGGCGATGCCGGCGCGGCGGCAGAGTTCGACGACGCGGTCGCGCTGCGCATCCTTGAAGAGGCGGATCACCTCGCGTCCGGGATGCTCCTCATCGGTCAGTTGCACGGCGGCGCTCATCATCTCGCATTGGCACTTGTCCTCGCCGAGATGTTCGGCGATCCGCCGGACCCAGGCCCTGAGCTGACCGAGACCATCTCCCGGGTGCTCGTCTTCCAGTTCTCGCCAGAAGCCATCCATCTCCATGCCCGCATGGCGCAGGCATTCGACGATCAGATCGTCCTTCGAACTGAAGTGGCGGTAGAGCGTCATCTTGTTGCTGTCGGCAGCGTCGGCGATCGCATCGACGCCGGTGCCGCGAATGCCGCGGCGGCGGAAGAGATCGCGCGCAGCCTCGACGATGCGATCGCGCGGCGAACGACGGGATGGTTTGCACAAATCCGTTGTCATCGCAGTGGCCCGGCGTGAACGGCGCGGAAAATCTTGCCCCTTGACGCCCTGTCATTGGTCGATAACATGCGACGATGTTACCGACCAGTAACATTTTCGCCAGCGTGGCATATCGTGGCGCAGCCACTTGCCGCGAAAAGCTCTTCCGGAAACGGCGGCGGTAACTAGCAGAAAAATTTTTATGCGCAGTGTCGGTGGGCGCGGTCGTCAGGCGTCTTTTAGCCAGAGCGCACACCGCAGAGACTTTTAAAATTCGATAACGCTCGTGATTTGGTCGTCGTGATTAGGGCCGGAACGGCCCATCATGATCTCGTGCTGGAGCCTTACGATGCGCATGCTGGATGGGCTGAAGGCTGGGGAGACCGTCGCTGACCGCAAGGTCCGCGCGGCGCGCACATGCATGCCGAGTTTCTGCCCCGCTGCCTGCCGCGATGGTGGCGCTCCCAAAGGATCGGCCCCATGATCGACTTCTTCATCCACCGGCCAATCTTCGCATCGGCGATCGCCATCATCATGACGCTTGCCGGCGGCATCTGCTATTTCCTGCTGCCGATCTCGCAGTTTCCGGACGTCACGCCACCGCAGATCGTCGTTGCCGCAAACTATCCGGGCGCCAGCGCCCAGGTGGTCGCCGACACAGTAACGACGCCGCTCGAACAGCAGATCAACGGCGTGCCGGGCATGCTCTACATGACCTCGACCAGCTCGAACGACGGCTCGTCGCGCATCATCATTTCCTTCGAAGTGGGGTACCCGATCGACGTCGCCGCGCTCGACGTACAGAACCGTGTCTCGCAGGCTGCCTCCTCGCTTCCGGCCCTCGTCAACCAGACGGGCGTGACCATCGCCAAGCAGATTCCCAATTTCACCGTGCTCGTCAGCCTGGATTCGCCCGACAATTCGGTCGATTTCGCCGCGGTCAGCAACTACGCCTATCTGCAGATCCTTGATCCGCTGAAACGCCTGCCGGGCGTCGGCGACGTCCAGCTGTTCGGCGAGCGCCGCTATTCGATGCGCGTCTGGCTCGATCCGGATCGCATGGCCAATCTCGGCATCACCGCCGTCGACGTCCAGAACGTCATTGCCGAACAGAACATCCAGGTCGCCGGCGGCAAGATCGGGCAATCGCCGGCGCCGGCCGGCACGCCCTTCGAGATGCAGATCAACGCGCTTGGACGCTTGAGCGACCCGTCGCAGTTCGGCGACATCGTGCTTCGCGCCGACCAGACGACGGGGGCGACGACGCGGCTGCGCGACGTGGCGCGCATCGAACTCGGCGCGCTGCTCTATTCCTCGTCGGTCACTTTCAATGGCAAGGAAAGCGTCGTGCTTGCCGTCTTCCAGGCGCCAGGTTCCAACGCGCTCGACCTGCAGGCGCGCGTGCAGGCGAAGATGGACGAGCTGTCGCAGCGCTTCCCCGCGGGCATCGCCTACCACATGTTCTACGACACCACGCGCTTCGTCTCGGCGGCGATGAAGGACGTGGTGTTCACGCTGCTCGAGGCGCTTGCACTCGTCGTCTTCGTCGTCTTCATCTTCCTGCAGAACCTGCGCACGACGATCATCCCGACGATCGCCATTCCGGTTTCGCTGATCGCGACGCTGGTCGTGATGTATCTCTTCGGCTTCTCGCTCAACATGCTGAGCCTGCTCGGCATGGTGCTTGCCATCGGGCTTGTGGTCGACGACGCGATCGTCGTCGTCGAGAATGTCGAACGCCAATTGGAGGCCGGGCTGCCGCCGCTCGAGGCCACCAAAAAGGCGATGCAGGAGGTGACGGGCCCGATCATCGCGACGACCGCGGTGCTGCTTGCCGTCTTCATCCCTGTCGCCTTCATCCCTGGCGTCGCGGGCAGCCTCTACAACCAGTTCGCGCTGACGGTCGCGATCTCCGTCGCCTTCTCCGCCTTCAATTCTCTGACCCTCAGTCCGGCGCTGAGCGCCGCGTTCCTGCGCTATCGCGGCGAGCCGCGCTTTGCGCTCTTCCGCTGGTTCAACAGCGGTTTTCATGCGCTGTCACACAGTTATGCGCGCAGCGTCGCCGGGCTCGTGCGTTGGCGCTGGGCGCTGTTTGCCGTCTTCCTCGCCGCGATCGCCTCGACCTACGCGCTATGGCAGCGCATCCCCTCGACCTTCCTGCCGGTCGAGGACCAGGGCTATTTCTTCGTCGTCATCCAGCTGCCCGACGGCGCCTCGCTCGAACGCACCGAGGCGGTCGCCCGGCGATCGGAAGAGATCCTGCGCGGCACCGCCGGCGTCGATTTCGTCGGTTCGGTCGTCGGCTTCAACTTCCTGTCCTTCGCCGCCCAGTCGAACTCGGCCGTGCAGTTCGCCGTGCTGAAGCCATGGGACGAGCGGCCGCCGGAACAGGGCGCCTCGGCGCTGCGCGAAGCGGTGATGCCGCAATTGCTGCAGATACCGGACGCGCTGGTGCTTGCCTTCGATCCGCCATCGATCCAGGGGCTGGGCGCCACCGGCGGCTTCGAGTTCCAGGTGGAGGACCTTGCAGGCCGCAGCGCCGAGGCGCTGAACGACGCGACGCAGGCGTTGATCGCAGAGGCGCGCAAGCAGCCGGAAATCAATCCCTACCAGCTGTTCACCACCTTCAGCACCTCGAGCCCGCAGTTCGACTATGACCTCGACCGCGACAAGGCAAAGCTGCTGGGCCTGAGCCTGCCGGATATCTTCAGCACGCTGCAGATCTATTTCGGCTCGCTCTATGTCAACGACTTCAACATCTTCGGCCGCACCTTCCGCGTGACGCTGCAGGCAGACCAGGGTGCGCGGGCCTCGGCGACGGACCTGTCGCGCCTGTATGTCCGCAACACGGAAGGCGAAATGGTGCCGCTCAATACGCTCGGGACGTTCAAGCCGACGGTCGGCCCAGAGACCATCACCCACTACAACAACTACCCTTCGGCGCTGATCAACGGCGCGGCAGCGCCCGGCTTCAGCTCGAGCCAGGCTGTGGCGGCGATGGAGCGGGTGGCAAAAACGACGCTGCCCAGGGACTACACATTCGAATGGACCGGCATTACCTATCAGGAGATCCGGGCAGGCTCGATCGCCGCGCTCGTCTTTGCGCTCGCCCTCGTCTTCTGCTTCCTGATCCTGGCCGCCCAGTATGAAAGCTGGTCGATGCCTTTCATGGTGCTGCTTTCGGTGCCGCTCGCGCTTCTGGGCGCGCTCTCGGCGCTGTGGCTGCGCGGTATGCAGATCGACGTCTATTCGCAGATCGGTTTCGTGATGCTGGTCGGACTTGCCGCCAAGAACGCCATCCTGATCGTCGAGTTCGCAAGACGGCGGCGCGAGGAAGGGCTCGACGTGGTCGCGGCCGCCGCGGAAGCGGCACGGCTGCGACTGCGGCCGATCCTGATGACGGCCTTTGCGTTCATCCTCGGCGTGCTGCCGCTGATGTATGCCAGAGGCGCCGGCGCTGCCAGCCGCCAGTCGATCGGCACCACCGTGTTCGGCGGTATGCTGGCGGCAACGATCCTCACACTCATTTTCGTCCCGGTCTTCTACGCGGTCATCGAAAAATGGCGCGAGGGCACGTCCTCGCAACCGATCGGCCAGCGTCAAGAGCCGGAGGCGGCGGAATAGGTATTGGAGCCTGACATGCGTGGTTCGAGACTGGTCCTTGCCGCAGTGGTCGTGGTCGCTGCCCTTGCTGCGGCCTATCACTACAAGAACGGCGGCTTCGAGCTGAAGGGCGGCGACGCCGGCGCGGCGGTGGGGCCGCCGCAGCAGGCTATGCCCGTTCCCGTCGCCTCGGTCGTCAAGAAAACCATTCCCATCTATCTCGATTATTCGGCGCGCACCGAAGCGATCCGCAACGTGACACTGCGCGCCAAGATCACGGGCTATATCGAAGCGCAGGCGGCACCCGACGGCTCGGACGTGAAGGAAGGCGATCTGCTCTACCGGATCGACGCGCGCGACTATGGCGCAGCGCTCGATCAGGCGAAGGCCCAGGTCGAGCGGGACGAGGCATCGCTCGCCTATTTGCGTTCCAACCTCAACCGCGGCAACGAACTCGCCACGACGGGCTATCTCGACAAGGACAGCTTCGACCAGCGCCAGAGCGCGGTGCATCAGGCCGAGGCAGCCCTTGCCATGTCGCGCGCGGCCGTGCGCACCGCCGAGATCAACTTCGACTACACCGAGATCCGCGCGCCTTTTGCCGGCCGTCTCGGCCGCGACCAGGCGCCGGAGGGAACGCTCGTCAGCAACACCGCGGGAACACCGCTCAACAACCTCGTACAGCTTTCGCCGATCTATGTCTCCTTCAACCCGAGCGAAACGGAACTCGCCGACATCCAGAAGGCACGGGCAAAGGGCAAGGTGGAGGCGGAAGTGCTTCTGCCCGGCGACAAGGAACCGCGGTATCGCGGCGAGCTCAGCTTCATCAACAACACCGTCGAGGGCAACACCGGAACGGTCGTCGCCCGTGTGACCATCGACAACACGGATCTCTCGCTGCTGCCCGGCCAATATGTTCGTGTCCGGCTGAAGATCCGCGACGAAACGAACGTGCTGATGGTGCCGGAAACGGCGCTCGGCTCGAGCCAGCTCGGCAAGTACATCTATGTCGTCGGCAAGGGGGAAACCGTCGAGCAGCGGCTCGTCACTCTCGGGCCGACGAGCGGCGATCTCATCGGCCTGACGTCAGGGGTTTCGGAGGGCGACCAGGTGATCGCCGGAAACCTGCAGAAGATTTTCCCGGGCGCACCGGTCAAACCGATGCCGGCCGAACAGGCGCAGAAGTAGGCCAAGTACCGACCCGGGCTACGTCCTTTTCAGGATCGGGAAAACCATTCCGAACGTTATGACAGCGATGGCGAGGACCTGAAGCAGCGTCGGGACTTCACCGAGAACGACGACGCCCGCCACGGTCGTCGTCACCGGGACGCACGGCATGAACAGCGACGCAGGCTGCGGGCCCAATTGACGAATGACATAGGTGTAGAGAACGCTCGCTAGCGCGCCGGCGAGAAAGCCCTGGATGACGAACTGCGTGGCGATTTCGGCGAACGGGGCGGTGGCAAATCCGCTCGGCGCCAGGATGTGCAGCAAGGGCAATGGCAGGCAGGAGCAAAAGACGACAGCGATCGTCACCGTGACCGCATCGACGGACCATAGCCGCACCAGAACCGCATAGGCCGCGAACATGACCCCCGAAACGGCAAACAACAGATCGCCGCGCAACGTTTCCCCATCCCCAACGCCCGACTGGACGACGAACAGTAGAAGGCCGGCAATGACCGTGGCGATACCGGCCAGGCGCACGCCGGAGACCTTGTCCTTGAAGACGACGCGCGAGAACAGGAACGAGAAGAAGACGATTACGGCTGGAGAGAGCGCGGCCGCGTGGGCCGCCGGTGCCAGTGCCAGCCCCTGATTGATGATCAGCGGGTAAGGCAGCCCCGTCAACAGCGCCAACACAGCGGCCTTCCGCCAGCCGAGTTGGCTCAGCCTCGGTATGCCGATCCCCAGGAGCACCGGCAGGAACGCAAGGGCAGCGCCCGAGAACCGCAGGCTGACGATGTCGGCTGGCGTCAGATGCGCGCGCAGACTGAACCTTGCGGCGACAAACTGAACGGTGGTGATGGCGACGACCGCCAATCCTGCGAGGATAGCGAGCCGCCGGCGACTGGCACTGTCATCGAACGTCATATCATCAGCGCTTGCAGCCATGGCGATTACCCCTCATTCTCCGCCTGCGACATGCGCATGGTATTGCCGCATTCAGCGCGTCTGAATATGCTGATTGCAGATACTTTGCGTGATATTCACTCTACTGAGGATCGTTCAGCGTGAAGAATGAAATTCCGGGTCTCGACACCATCGACCGAACCCTGCTGAGGTTGCTTCAGGAAGACGGCCGTCGCACCACGCTTGAACTGGCAGGCCGGGTGGGCCTGTCGCCGACGGGCGCCAGCCAGCGCGTCAAGCGCCTCTTCCGCGAGGGTTATGTGAAGGCCGTGCGCGCGATCCTCGATCCGAAGAAGATCGGCCGGGGCACCGTCGTCTTCATCCAGGTGCGCCTTGACCATACCGCCCCCCATATCTTCGAGCGCTTCTCCGAGGCGGTCGCAAAGGCGCCGGAAGTTCTGGAATGCCACATGGTGATCGGCGGCTTCGACTATCTGGTGAAGGCGCGCATTGCAGACATGTCGCTATTCCAGGATTTTCTCGAACGGGTGATTTTGCCCCTGCCCGGCGTCAGGGAGACGCACACCTACGCCTCGGTCGGCGACGTCAAGCCGGACGCGCTGCTACCGATCTGATGCTCAGGCGGGCTCCGGCCACGGCCAGGTTCGCCCCAGCAAAGCGGCGCAACCTCAAATCGGACGTGAAGTAGCAGGCCGCGGCGAATCATTGGGGTGCCGGGCGTTATTATTCCTCGAGCGACTGGCGACCTAACGCGCGCGGGCCACCAATCCCTTCGTCACAGGGTGCAATCTTCGCCCGGCAACGCTGCCCGGAAACCCAGGAGCACGCCGAGCGTCGAGCGTTTTTCGACGAGATCCGCGAGCGTGTACTTGTCGAAGACCGCGACGAAGGCGGCCGTGGCTTCCGAAAGGACGGACGGCAGGCTGCAGGCCGGAGCAATGCGGCAACCTCGGCAATCGATCAGATCGGACAACTCCTCCGTGTGCCGGAGGAGAGCGCCGAGATTGATTTCGTTCGCAGCCCTAGCGAGCCTGATACCGCCGTTGCGGCCGCGCACGGCCTCCAGAAACCCCGCATTCGCGAGGTCTTGAACCACTTTCATCATATGGTTCTGCGAGACCGAGAAGGTATCGGATATTTCCCGGATGGAGCTGAGCCCAGTGGGCTGGGAGCCCAGATAGATCATCAGGCGCATCGCATAGTCGGTGTATTTCGTGAGCCTCATCGCGGGTCTGCGTCAAAAAGTCCGTTCAAAAAACATGCATTTGATTAGCATCTTTGATCGCGAGCGAATAGATGCATTTCATATACATCTTTAAGGGTCATTTGCGATGACCGCGCGAACGGCAGTCGGAACTGAGATCAGAATGATCGTCGAAGACTTCTACGGCGAAGCCCGCATCGACAGGATTTCGAGCGCGGGATGCGTTGCCGCGAGGGACTGGGACACAGCCCCCGATCACCGGCCCATCGAAATGCCGGATGCGATTCCAGGATCACCAACCTGCCCTCACTGATACGTCCCACCGAAAGGAAAGATCATGCCGAAACCACTCTCCCCCGAGACTGTCCAGATCGTGAAGGCCAGCGCTCCGGCGCTCGCGGCCCATGGAGCGGACATCACGAAAAGCATGTATGCCCGCCTCTTCCAAGACGATCACATCCGCGCGCTGTTCAACCACGCCAATCAGGGCGAAGGCGGTTCACAGGTGAACGCGCTTGCGGCCGCCATTCTCGCCTACGCGCAGAATATCGATAATCTCGGCGTGCTCGGCCCGGTGGTCGAACGGATCGCCCAAAAGCATATCGGCTACCATATCCTCCCCGAGCACTATCCCTTTGTTGCCAAGGCTCTTCTCGCCGCCGTCGAGGATGTGCTCGGAACTGCGGCGACCCCTGAGCTCCTGAACGCATGGGGCGAAGCCTATTGGTTCCTCGCCGACATTCTCAAGGAGCGCGAAGCCACCATCCGCGACGAGCTGATGGCGCGCTCGGGCGGCTGGAACGGCTGGAGAGATTTCGTCATCGCCTCGAAAGTTCGCGAAAGCGACGTCGTCACCTCGTTTATCCTGAAACCCAAGGACGGCGGTCGCGTTGTGCGCCACAGACCCGGGCAATACCTGACGTTTCGCTTCCAACTGGACAATGGCCTGGAGATCAAGCGCAACTACTCGATCTCCAGCGGCCCAAACGACAGCTTCTACCGCATCTCCGTGAAGCGCGAAGCACAGGGACAAGGCGGATCGCGATATCTCCACGATCAGGCAACCGTCGGCACCGTCTTGAGCGCGACCCCGCCGGCTGGCGACTTCTTCCTCCCCGAAGCGCCGGCGGCACCGGTCGTGTTGCTGTCGGGTGGCGTCGGCCTGACGCCCATGGTCAGCATTCTCGAGACGATCGCCGAGGAACATCCAAACCTCGAGGCGCACTTCGTCCACGGCGCGCTGAACAGCGGCACGCATGCCATGGATCGGCATGTTCGCGAACTCGCCGATGCGCATGGCAAGATCACGATCAGCAGCTTCTATAGCGCGCCGGCGAACGGGGATGCTGTGGGGCTGTCGCACGACTTCGATGGCTTCATCACGGCGGAATGGCTTCGCAACCACACGCCCATCGCTAATGCCGAATTCTATCTCTGTGGCCCCAAACCGTTCCTTCGGGCGCTTGTCCCGGCTCTTGCCCGGGAAGGCGTTTCCAGCGAGCGGGTCCACTACGAATTCTTCGGCCCAGCCGACGAACTCATTGCAGCCTGAAATGCGCTCTGTCTGCACTTCCACGGACCGTGGAAGTGCTTGATCTCCTCATTGCCGCGGCGCGACCTTCGCGCCGCGGCAATGCCGATCTTCGCCGAGGATCTGGCAGTCCCGGCTGTGCGTGAGCGCCATCCGAAAGATCGTCCTTGCTTTCGGACCGGCCATGCTGCATTGCAAAAAGAGCCGACACGGCAGGTCAAGCTTGGTCAGAATGCGGTCGTGGCATGCAGCACAGCAGACTAAACGTCCTGGTTATCGACGAGAACCGCATCCGCGCCGCCATCATCGAGGACGGGCTGCGCGACGCGGGCTATGACCAGGTCACCGTCATCGACAACATGCATAGTCTTGCGCGACGCATCGCCGATCTCAATCCCGACGTCATCGTCATCGATCTCGAAAACCCGAACCGCGACATGCTGGAGAGCATGTTCCAGCTTTCGCGCGCGGTCAGGCGCCCTATCGCCATGTTCGTCGACAAGTCCGACGAGGCCTCCATCGAGGCGGCGGTGGAAGCCGGGGTCTCTGCCTACATCGTCGACGGCCTGAAGCAGGAACGGGTGCGCCCCATCCTGAAGATGGCGATCAGCCGCTTCAACGCCTTCTCCCGCCTCAACCGCGAACTCGAGGAGACACGCGGCGAACTGGAAAACCGCAAGGTGATCGATCGCGCCAAGGGGCTGCTGATGCGCTCGCGCGGGCTTTCCGAAGAAGAGGCCTATGCACTGCTGCGGCGGACGGCGATGAACCAGAACCGCAAGATCGTTGAGATCGCCCAAAGCCTCGTCACGGCGGCGAGCCTGCTCGATCCGGGAGGAAAGGAATGACGACGCGCCACGCCATCACCGCCGGTTTCGTGCCGCTGCTCGACAGTGCGCTGCTCGTCGTCGCCCGCGAGATGGGCTTTGCCGAGGAACAGGGGATCGACCTGACCCTTTTGCGCGAACGTTCCTGGGCAAGCATCCGCGACCGGCTTGCGGTTCGCCATGTCGATGTCGCGCATATTCTCGGGCCGATGCCGATCGCCGGCAATCTCGGTCTCAATGTGCCGGCGCCTGAAATGATCGTGCCGATGGCGCTGGGTCTCGGCGGCAATGCGGTGACTGTGTCTCCGGCGCTCTGGCAAAGGATGGCGGAAAACGGCGCGACCACGGATCTCGATGCGCGCGCGAACGGCGCAGCCCTGCGCAAGACGATCGATGCGCAGATGGGCGCGCCGTTGCGCTTTGCAGTCGTGCACCCCTATTCCGGGCACAATTACGAACTGCGCTACTGGCTGGCGGCGAGCGGCATCGATCCGGACCGTGATATCGAGATCGTCGTGCTGCCGCCGCCCGATATGGGCGATGCGCTCGCCGAAGGCGTGATCGACGGCTATTGCGCCGGCGAGCCCTGGAACACCTTCGGCGTGCTTCGCCGCGGCGCGCATCTCGCCACCGTCAAGGCAGCGATCTGGCGGTCCAGCCCGGAAAAGGTCCTTGGCGTCAACGCCCGGTGGGGGCAAGCCAACCCGGAGGCCATGGCCGCCTTGCTCGTGGCGCTTCATCTGGCCTCGCTCTGGTGCGCCCGCCCGGAAAACCACGAGACGCTCGCGACCCTTCTGGCAAGGCCCGCTTATGTGGGGCGCGACGCCGAACTGCTTCTTCCCGCCCTCAAGGGCACCCTGCCGGTCGGCGGTGGCGAGGTCCGGGCCGTCAGCGACTTCTTCGTTCCGAACGCCAAGGCAGCGACCTTCCCCTGGAAGAGCCATGCCCTCTGGTTCTACACCCAGATGGTGCGCTGGCGGCAGATCGAGCATACGGCCGAGCGCCAGCGCATCGCCGCGGAAACCTATCGCCCGGACATCTACCGCGCCGCCCTGAAACACCTTGGCATCGCCATGCCGTCGGCAAGCGCCAAGGTGGAAGGCGCCTTGACCGTGGAAACCCCGGTTGGCTCGTCGGGCGCCCTGACGCTTGGGCCCGATGGCTTCTTCGACGGCGGACGCTTCGATCCCGACGACCTCGATGCCTATATCGCGGCCCAGTCTGCGGGCTGAATGCGCGACGCCTAATTTATGCGCATTGCACAAAAAATGGCTTCGCACTGCACCAAGGAATGTCACCAACCGGGATGACGTCAGGCCGCCAATTCCACTTTTTCTTTTAGATCAATAGCTTGCCAAAACTGGCACGCTGATTGCTTTTCTTATTGCAGGCCCTCAGGCCAAGAGATCGGCGTCCAACGACGGGCGCCCCACCAGCAAAGCCGCTGATCAGGACTGCGCACACGGGGCAAACCGTGTCGGGCATACCTGGCCAGCGGCTTTTTGTTTTTCACCCCCAAGATGGAGCGGCACGACCTCGTCGGGCCTCGGAGAAGCCATGTCTGAGAACAAGCAGCCATTATCCGCCAGCGAACCCGCCACGGCTTTGTGGATGTCCACTTTTGCCTTCACCATCTGTTTCGCCGTCTGGACGATCTTCGCCATCATCGGCATCCGCATCAAGCAGGACCTCGCGCTGACCGAAGCGCAGTTCGGCCTCTTGGTCGGCACACCCATCCTCACCGGCTCGCTGGTGCGCATCCTGCTCGGCGTCTGGACGGGGCGCTATGGCGGGCGCCTCGTCTACACGCTCACTATGCTGGCCGCAGCCCTTGCGACCTTTCTGCTCACCTACGCCACAACCTATCCGCAGATGCTGCTCGCCGGCCTCGGCATCGGTCTTGCCGGCGGCTCGTTCGCGGTCGGCGTCGCCTATGTCTCGCCGTTCTTTCCGCCGGAAAAGCAGGGCACGGCGCTTGGCATCTTCGGCGCCGGCAATGTCGGCGCGGCGGTGACGAAATTCGTCGCGCCCTTCGTCCTCATTGCCTGGGGCTGGCAGACGGTTGCCGAGATCTGGGCGGCCGCACTCGTCGTCACGGCGCTCGTTTTCTGGTTCACGACCAGCGACGATCCGGCCTTCCGCAGCCGCCGCGAGCGCCAGCTGCCAAAGCGCAGCCTGCTCCAGGAGTTTGCGCCGCTGAAGAACGCCCAGGTCTGGCGTTTCTCGCTCTACTATTTCTTCGCCTTCGGCGGTTTCGTTGCCCTCTCGCTCTGGCTGCCGCGTTATCTCGTCGGCGTCTACGGCTTCGATATCGCCGTGGCGGGCATGGTCGCAGCCGCCTACTCCATCCCCGGCAGCGTCTTCCGTGCCTTCGGCGGCGTGCTTTCCGACCGCAAGGGCGCGCGTAGCGTCATGTACTGGATGCTCGGCATCTCGGCGGTGGCAACACTGATCCTGTCGCTGCCGGCCGCCGGCGAGGGCCACGGCTTCGGCATTACGCCTGCCGTCTTCATCGTCACGGTCTTCGTGCTCGGCTTCGTCATGAGCCTCGGCAAGGCCGCCGTCTACAAGCACATCCCGGCCTATTACCCGGAAAACGTCGGGGCGGTCGGCGGCATCGTCGGCATGGTCGGCGGGCTCGGGGGCTTCGTGCTGCCGATCGCCTTCGGCCTGCTCAAGGATGCGACCGGCCTGTGGTCGAGCTGCTTCCTGCTTCTCTTTGCCGTCGTCGTCGCATCGCTCCTGTGGATGCATCTTTCGATCCGCCAGATGGAACGCCGCGCGCTCACCCTGCCGACGGCTGCTGCCGCGTAAACAGACAAGGACAGACCATGACAGAGAAACTCGTCATCATCGGCAATGGTATGGCGCCGGGGCGCATGCTGGAGCACCTGCTGGAAAAGGCGCCCGGGCGCTACGACGTGACCATTTTCAACGCCGAACCACGCGTCAACTACGACCGCATCATGCTGTCGCCGGTGCTGTCGGGCGAAAAGGAATACGAAGAGATCATCATCCACGGCGACGGCTGGTACATCAAACACGGCATCACGCTTTACAAGGGTCATCGCATCGTCGCGATCGACCGCGATGCCCAAACCGTGACCTCCGACCATGGCGTGACCGAAAGCTATGACAAGCTGGTGATCGCGACCGGTTCGGTGCCCTTCATCCTGCCGGTGCCCGGCAAGGACCTGCCCGGCGTCATCACCTATCGCGACCTGGACGACGTGCAGGCCATGCTGCTCGCCGCCCAGTCGCGCGAAAAGGCCGTCGTCATCGGCGGCGGCCTGCTCGGCCTTGAAGCGGCCGCCGGCCTTGCCGGTCGCGGCATGGACGTCACCGTTCTTCACGTGATGCCGACGCTGATGGACCGCCAGCTCGATCCGGCCGCCGGCTATCTCCTTGAGAAGGAGCTGGAAGGCCGCGGCATCAAGATCATCTGCAAGGCCAACACCAAGGCGATCGTCGGCAACGGCAGGGTCGAAGGCATCGAGCTCGACGATGGCCGCATCATTCCGGCGACGCTCGTCGTCATGGCCGTCGGTATCCGGCCGAGTGTCGGCCTTGCGAAGGAGGCCGGCCTTGCGATCAACCGCGGCATCGTCGTCGACCAGGGCATGCAGACGTCCGATGGCCGCATCTGGGCGCTTGGCGAATGTGCGGAAGTGGGCGGCATGGTCTATGGCCTCGTCGCGCCGCTCTACGAGATGGCCCGTGTCGCGGCCTCCCATCTGGCCGGCGACCGCTCCGCTGCCTTTGTCCATTCAGATACACCGACCAAGCTCAAGGTCACCGGCATCGAACTTTTCTCGCTCGGCGACTTTGCCGACGGCGACGACCGCGAGGAGATCGTGCTGCGCGACGCCACGGCCGGTGTCTACAAGCGGGTGGTGCTGAAGGGAAACCGCATCATCGGCACGGTGCTCTATGGCGAAACCTCCGACGGTGCCTGGTTCAACGACTTGAAGAAGAAGGAGACCGATGTCTCCGAGATGCGCCAGACCCTGATCTTTGGCCAGGCCTACCAGGGGGGCGCTCCGCTGGACCCTATGGCGGCCGTTGCAGCCTTGCCGGATGATGCGGAAATCTGCGGCTGCAACGGCGTGTGCAAGGGCAAGATCGTTTCCACGATTGCCGACAAGGGCCTGACGTCGCTCGACGAGGTGCGCGCCCATACCAAGGCATCGGCCTCCTGCGGCTCCTGTACCGGCCTTGTCGAACAGCTGATGACGCTGACGCTCGGCGAGAGCTACAGTCCGGCCGCCGTCCAGCCGATGTGCGGCTGCACCGATCTCGGCCACGACGACGTACGTCGCCTGATCAAGGCCAAGGGCCTGAAGACCATTCCCGCGGTCATGCAAGAGCTGGAATGGAAGACCTCCTGCGGCTGCGCCAAGTGCCGCCCGGCGCTCAACTACTACCTCGTCTGCGATTTCCCGGACGAATATGCCGACGACTACCAGTCGCGCTTCATCAACGAGCGTGTTCACGCCAACATCCAGAAAGACGGTACTTATTCCGTCGTGCCGCGCATGTGGGGCGGGGTCACCAATTCCGGCGAACTGCGGGCGATTGCCGACGTGGTCGACAAGTTCGACATTCCGCTGGTGAAGGTGACCGGCGGCCAGCGCATCGACCTGCTCGGCATCGAAAAGGAGGACCTGCCCGCCGTCTGGGCCGATCTCGGCAAGGCCGGTTTCATCTCGGGCCAGGCCTATGCCAAGGGTCTGCGCACAGTGAAAACCTGCGTCGGTTCGGACTGGTGCCGCTTCGGCACGCAGGATTCCACCGGCCTCGGCATCCGCATCGAAAAGTTCATGTGGGGTTCCTGGACGCCCGCCAAGTTGAAGATGGCGGTCTCCGGCTGTCCGCGAAACTGCGCGGAAGCCACCTGCAAGGATATCGGCGTCATCTGCGTCGATAGCGGCTTCGAGATCCATTTCGCCGGTGCTGCCGGGCTCGACATCAAGGGCACCGAAGTACTTGGCCTGGTGAAGACCGAGGATGAGGCGCTGGAGCATATCGTGGCGCTGACGCAGATGTACCGCGAGCAGGCGCGTTATCTCGAGCGCATCTACAAGTGGGCGAAACGCGTCGGCCTCGACGAGATCCGCCGCCAGATCATGGACGATACGGACAAGCGCAAGGCCTACTACGATCGCTTCGTCTTCAGCCAGAAATTTGCCCAGGTCGACCCCTGGTCGGAGCGCGTCTCCGGCAAGGACAAACACGAGTTCCGGCCGATGGCGACGGTCGGCTTCCCTCAAGCTGCGGAGTGAGATGATGGACATGACCTGGCACCCGATCGGCGACATCTCGGATATTCCGCTCAGAGGCGCGCGCTGCGTGAAGACGCCTCAGGGCAAGATCGCCGTGTTCCGCACCGCCGAAAACGAGGTCTTCGCCATCGAGGACCATTGCCCGCACAAGGGTGGGCCGCTGTCGCAGGGCATCGTCCACGCGAAGGCGGTGACCTGCCCCTTGCACAATTGGGCGATCTCGCTCGAAACCGGCAAGGCCCTCGGGGCCGACGAAGGCGCGGTGCGCACCATTCCGGTGCGCATTGACGGCGGCGCGCTGTTCATTGCGCTCGAAAGCCTGCTGATTGCGGCGGAATGACCATGGAAAAGGAGGTCAAGACCACCTGTCCCTATTGCGGCGTCGGCTGCGGGGTCATCGCGACGGTCGATCACAACGGCGCCGTCGCAGTGCGCGGCGATACCGACCATCCCGCCAATTTCGGCAGGCTGTGTTCCAAGGGATCCGCGCTCGCCGAGACCCTCGACCTCGATGGTCGGCTGCGGCATCCGGAGATCGGCGGATGCCAGGCTGGCTGGGACGAAGCCCTCGACCTTGTCGCTACGCGCTTTGCGGAAACGATTGCCGAACACGGGCCGGATTCGGTCGCCTTCTACGTCTCCGGCCAGTTGCTCACCGAGGACTATTACGTCGCCAACAAGCTGATGAAGGGTTTTGTCGGCTCGGCCAACATCGATACCAATTCACGTCTCTGCATGTCCTCGTCGGTTGCCGGCCATCGCCGTGCCTTCGGCTCGGATACGGTGCCGGGAACCTACGAGGATCTGGAGCTGGCCGATCTGGTCGTGCTCACCGGATCTAACCTCGCCTGGTGTCACCCCGTCCTCTACCAGCGCCTTGCCGCCGCCAAGGCGAAACGGCCGGGCCTCAAAATCGTTCTCATCGATCCGCGCCGCACCATGACAGCCGATATCGCAGACCTGCATCTCGCGATCCGGCCCGACGCCGATGTGGCGCTCTTCGTCGGGCTGTTCTCACATCTGGTTTCCAGCAATGCCGTCGACCAGAACTATGTCGCGGCGCATACGGCCGGCTTCGGTGATACCTTGCTCGCAGCCGGCGGTGTTTCGTTCGACGACGTGCTCGAGCGGACCGGCCTTCCGGCGATGCAGCTGCGCGAGTTCTACCGGCTGTTTGCGACAACCGAAAAGGTTGTGACCTGCTACAGCCAGGGCGTCAATCAGTCCTCCTCGGGCACCGACAAGGTCAACGCGATCCTCAACTGTCATCTCGCGACCGGCCGCATCGGCCGGCCGGGCATGGGCCCGTTCTCGCTGACGGGCCAGCCGAACGCGATGGGCGGCCGCGAGGTCGGCGGGCTTGCCAATATGCTCGCCGCACACATGGCGATCGAAGATGCCGGTGACCGCGATCGCGTCCAGCGCTTCTGGCGTTCGCCAAAGATTGCCGAAAAGCCGGGGCTCAAGGCCGTCGATCTCTTCAAGGCGGTGGCAGACGGTCGCATCAAGGCGCTGTGGATCATGGCCACGAACCCCGTCGTCTCGATGCCGGATGCCGATGCCGTCGAGGCGGCGATCAGGGCCTGTCCTTTTGTCGTGGTCTCCGACATCCTGAAAGAGACCGATACCACCCGCCACGCGCATGTGCTGCTGCCGTCGCTTGGTTGGGGGGAAAAGAGCGGCACGGTCACCAATTCCGAGCGCCGCATCTCGCGCCAGCGGGCGTTCCTCGCCGCACCGGGAGAAGCGCGAGCAGACTGGTGGCAACTGGCCGAAGTCGGCCGCCGCCTGGGCCATGCCGCTGCCTTCGCCTACGAAGCGCCCGCCGCGATCTTCCGCGAACATGCCGCGCTCTCCGCCTTCGAAAACGCCGGCAGCCGCGATTTCGACATCGGCGCCCATGCCGACCTTGCGCTCGAAGACTACGACGGGCTGAAGCCTTTCCAATGGCCTCAGCCGGAGGGGCAGAAGCGCGCTGAAAGCCGTTTCTTTGCGGCGGGCAACTTCTATCACGCTGACGGCAGGGGCCGGTTCGTGGCGGTTCGACCGGCAGAGACCGACCGCACCAATGCCGATTACCCGTTCACGCTCAACACCGGCCGCATCCGCGACCAGTGGCACACGATGACCCGCACAGGCAAAAGCGCGCGCCTCTCTGCCCATATCGCCGAACCGTTCGCGGAACTGCACCCGCGCGATGCGATGGAAATCGGCGTCGGCAACGCCGGCCTCGTCGAGATCGAAAGCCCGCAGGGCAAAGTGGTCGTGCGCGCACTCATCACCGAGCGCCAGGCGCGCGGCAGCATTTTCGCGCCGATGCACTGGAACGACCAGTTTGCGGCCAAGGCACGCATCGATGTGCTCGTGCCGCCGATCACCGACCGTCTGTCCGGTCAGCCGGCATCGAAGAACGTTGCCGTCGCCGCGCGTAAGTTCAAGGCGACGCACTACGGCTTTGCCGTCTCACTGGCAAAGCCGGTCGATCCGGATGCCGCCTACTGGGCGCTGGCGAAGGCGGCAGGCGGGTGGCGGTTGGAACTGGCTTTTACAGAGCCGGTGGACGACTGGGCCTCTTGGTGCCGCCGCGTTCTTGTCATACCGCAAGGGATGGAGCCGCTCGGCTATGCGGATGCACAGACCGGCGACATCAGGCTCGCCTTCTTCGACGGCGCACGGCTTCTCGCAGCCTTCTTCCTGGCGCGTGAACCGGTCGCCGTCGCACGCAACTGGGCGATCGCCCAGCTGGCCGCTGAGCATGCCAATCTGCGCAAGCGCTTCGCGCTCGTCGCCGGTCGGCCGGGAGCGGACAAGCCGGATCCCGGCGCCACCGTCTGCTCCTGCTTCGGCGTCGGCGTCAACCAGATCGTCGCCGCCGTACGCGGCGGTTGCCACAGCGTCGAGGCCGTTGGCGTCACGCTCAATGCCGGAACCAATTGCGGCTCCTGCCGCGCCGAAATCAGGGGGATCATCGATGGATGTCTTGCAGCAGCCGCAGAGTGACGGACCTGCCCGGATGGAAGCGCTCGCCAAGCTGCCCGTCTTCTGGGCGCTGGAGGGCCGGCGCGTCGTGGTGGCCGGCGCAACGGACGGAGCGCTGTGGAAGGCCGAGCTTCTGGCCGCCTGCGGCGCCCGCGTCGATCTCTACGCCGAAGGGGACGACGAGGCGCTCGCGACATTTGCCGGCCACACCCCGCAACACCCGGCAGGCCGTTTCGCGCTTCACCGTCGGCGCTGGGCGCCCGCCGATCTTGACGGCTCCGCGCTTGCCATCGCCGATTGCGAGGACGAGGCGGAGGCGCGTGCCTTCTTCACGGCCGCCCGCGCGGCCGCCGTTCCGGTCAACGTCATCGACAAACCGGAATTTTGCGAATTCCAGTTCGGCTCGATCGTCAACCGCTCGCCCGTCATCGTTGCAATCTCGACCGATGGCGCCGCCCCGATCCTCGCCCAGACGATCCGCCGCAAGATCGAGACGCTTCTGCCGAAAAGCTTGAAGGCCTGGGCAGCGCTGGCCCAGGCTCTTCGCGGGGCGGTGAACCGCCGGATCGAGCCCGGTCCCGGGCGCCGCCTCTTCTGGGAGCGTTTTGCCGATCGCGTCTTTTCGACCATGGATACGCCGGAGGAGGGCGTAGGCGGGGTGCTTCTTGCTGATGCCGAAAGGCTCGCGGGAGCCCCCGCCATCGGTCACGTGACTTTGGTCGGCGCGGGACCGGGCGATGCCGAACTCCTGACGCTGAAGGCCGTGCGCGCGCTGCAGTCGGCCGATGTCATCCTTTTCGACGACCTCGTTTCTTCGGACGTGCTCGAACTCGCCCGGCGGGAGGCAAAGCGCATGCTCGTCGGAAAGCGCGGCGGCCGCGAAAGCTGCCGGCAGGAAGACATTAATGCCATGATGGTCAAGCTCGCCAAGGCTGGGAAACGCGTGGTGCGGCTGAAATCCGGCGACCCCATGGTTTTCGGCAGGGCAGGCGAGGAAATCGCTCATCTCGACCGCGAAAACATTCCCGTCGACGTTATCCCCGGCATCACTGCCGCAAGCGCCATGGCCTCCCGTCTCGGTCTGTCGCTGACCCATCGCGACTATGCCCAGTCGCTTCGGCTGGTGACCGGTCATTCCCGCCACGGCGGCCTGCCCGATGATGTCGACTGGGCAGGCATTGCCGATCCGCGCAGCACGGCAGTCTTTTACATGGGTGGCCGAACGGCGGGGCTGATTGCCGAAAAGCTTATCGGCGAAGGCCGTCCGCCTGAAACACCGGCCGTGATCATGAGCGATGTCAGCCGGCCGACGGAACGCAGCTGGCGCGGCACGCTCGCCACAATCCCGGAGGGTATAGTGGAGATCGGCTACGACAACCCTGTCCTCATCGCTGTCGGCGACGTGTTTTCAGCCCGGGACAAGCAGGCCCGATCGATCAAGCACACTCTCGCCGGAGCATGCTGATGGGCATCTCCCTGGTGTTCCTCGTTCTCGCCATCGGCCTCAGCTGGCCGCGTTTCAGGCTCATCTTCCTGGCTCAATCGAACGCTGTGTTGGCCGCAGCGCCCCTCACCATGGTTGCGAGTGCCGTGAACCTCTGCGCCATCGGCCTCGCCGTTGCGGAACACGGTCTGCTTCTCGGCGGATTGCTCATCGCCGGCGGCATCTTCCTGGCGAAAATAATGCAAGCCGTGCCATCGACGCCGCGCATCTTGGCCTCGGCCCTATGTCTTGCCGGCTACATCGAAATGACGATTACGGTCGTGGCGTGACAGGCTCAATGCTGCCCGCACGAGCAATTACCGGCGTCCGCTGTCGCACCAAGGGATATTCGAAGGCGTCGCCTCGTATCGACGTCCCGAATATCCCAAGGTCGCCACCGTAGGCTGGTTCTAAGCGCGCAGGCGGGTCACGGCCATACCCCAATTGAGGAATGACCGTCCGACGTCGGCCACCGAGGTCAGTGGACGGCCGTTTCCGATCTATCGCCGCTTTCGTCGAATACGACCGTCTCGCCGAGCGGGGTCGCTGCAATTGACCTGATCTCTTGGGCGAGCGACGCCAGCTTGCGGGCAATCTCCTGGAGTTCGGCGGTCGAGCCGGTGTCCTCGCAGGTCTCTTCAACGCTCCGTTCGTCCATGTGCTCTTCCTCTTTCGAGTGGACGCAGGAGCAAAGCATATTTCTAATTCACCATATAAGGCCACAAGCCGTCGCGCGTTCTTCGTGCGGCGCACAGCCATAGGTATAGATCGGTCGATGAGGTCGATTACACCTACTGTCGCAAACAACCCCATCTGCGGTCTCACAGGTCATCAAAACCTTGGAAGAGTGACATTCCGACGCTGCAAGAAGGGAAACTCGGCGACGTCAGGGTTTTCATCTGGATGCTAAATTGCTAGTTCTTTCTTTGTTCCTGCCTGTCTCTTGGATGCAAATCGATGCGGGCTGTGACGGAGTGCGACGAAAACGAACGGGAACGCATGAGCGCCGCCTATCTCGAAAAACTCAATGACCGCCAGCGCGAAGCGGTCGAGCACGGTATCGGCTTGCCGGAAGGACAGGTCGGCGGCCCGCTTCTCATCATCGCCGGTGCCGGCTCCGGCAAGACGAATACACTCGCCCACCGGGTCGCGCATCTCATCGTCAACGGTGCCGATCCGCGTCGCGTTCTCTTGATGACCTTTTCTCGACGCGCAGCGGCCGAGATGACCCGCCGGGTCGCGCGCATCTGCCGCCAGGTTCTTGGCGACAATGCCGCAGTCATGACGGACGCCCTCTCCTGGGCCGGCACTTTCCATGGCATCGGCGCCCGGATCCTGCGCATCTACGCCGAACAAATCGGTCTCGGCCCGGATTTTACGATCCACGACCGGGAAGACAGCGCCGATCTGATGAACCTCGTGCGCCACGAGCTCGGCTTCTCGAAGACGGAAAGCCGGTTTCCCACGAAAGGAACCTGCCTTTCGATCTATTCGCGCGTCGTGAACTCCGAAAGCTCGATTGGCGACGTGCTGAAGACGGCCTATCCCTGGGTCACCGGTTGGGACGAACAGCTCAAGGCGTTGTTTGCGGCCTACGTCGATGCCAAACAGGCGCAGAATGTGCTCGATTACGACGATCTCCTGCTCTACTGGGCGCAGATGGTTTCCGATCCGGAGCTTGCCGAAGATGTCGGCGGACGCTTCGATCATGTTCTTGTTGACGAGTATCAGGACACCAACAGGCTGCAGGCCTCGATCCTGATGGCGCTCAGACCCGGCGGCCACGGGTTGACGGTCGTTGGCGACGACGCCCAGTCGATCTATTCCTTCCGGGCCGCAACGGTTCGCAACATTCTCGATTTCCCGAACGCCTTTTCGCCTGAGCCCGCCGACGTCATCACCCTCGACCGGAATTACCGCTCGACGCAGCCGATCCTCGCCGCTGCAAACGGCGTGATCGGCCTGGCGCGGGAGCGGTTTACCAAGAACCTCTGGACGGACAGGCAATCGGAGCAACGACCGTTGCTCGTCGCCGTCAAGGACGAAGCGGATCAGGCGGCCTATATCGTGGAGCAGGTTCTCGCTGGCCGTGAGATCGGCATCGCCTTGAAGCAGCAGGCGGTTCTATTCCGCTCGTCCAACCACAGCGGAACGCTCGAAGTCGAACTCACTCGGCGCAACATTCCGTTCGTGAAGTTCGGCGGCCTGAAATTCCTCGACAGCGCCCATGTGAAGGACCTGCTCGCGGTCCTGCGCTTCGCGCAGAACCCGCGTGACCGCGTCGCCGGTTTCCGGTTGCTACAGATGCTACCCGGTATTGGCCCGCAGACCGCCGGAAAGATCCTCGATGCGATCGCCGCCGATCCGGAACCGCTCGCAGCCCTTGCGGAGATCCCACCTCCCGCCAAGACCGGCGAGAACTGGACCGGCTTCGTCGATCTGGTGTCCGGCCTACGACGGGCCGAGCCTGGATGGCCGCAGGAGATTGGCGCTGCGCGCGCCTGGTATGAGCCCCATCTCGACCGGATCCATGAAGACGCCGATACCCGCAAGGCCGACCTGCTGCAGCTCGAGCAGATTGCCGGCGGCTACCAGAACCGCGAACGTTTCCTGACCGAGCTGACCCTGGACCCACCCGATGCCACCAGCGACCAGGCGGGCGTGCCGCTGCTCGACGAGGACTACCTGATCCTGTCGACCATCCATTCGGCGAAGGGTCAGGAATGGCGCTCGGTCTTCATGCTCAACGTCGTCGACGGCTGCATTCCGTCCGATCTCGGGGTGGGCACGACCGCCGAACTCGAAGAGGAACGGCGGCTGCTCTACGTCGGCATGACACGGGCACGCGATCATCTGTCCCTGGTGACGCCGCAGCGCTTCTTCACCCACGGTCAGAACGCCCAGGGCGACCGGCATGTCTACGCCTCGCGAACCCGCTTCATTCCGGCGACATTGCTGCAATTCTTCGAGACGACCAGCTGGCCGAAGATTTCGGCAAGCGCCAGCGAGCGAAGCGCCAAGCAGATCCGCATCGACGTCGGCGCCCGCATGCGCTCCATGTGGAAGTGAGCGAAGGCCGTCATGGACCGCACGTTCGTGCGATCACCCGCAGACGGCGCGAAGATTTGTTAGCCCGGCATGCTCGGCGGCGCGATAAACTGATAGTACGACCACACTGCAACCAGGACCGCGATCACTGCCAGCCAAATCAACGCCTTCCGCGGCACAGGCCTGGCCGGCTTCGCCTCCTTTTTCGGCTTTGGTCGTTCAAACTTGATGATGTTGTTGTCGTCCATCCGCTCCCACCCGGGTAAATTCGTATATGTTTCGGCGCGTTCAGCCGGCGCACCACTCGTGACGCGCCCCGCCTAACGTCCTGATTCGGCGTCAATAAGATGTAAAAGCAAGTTCGCGCCAATCCCGTTGAATCCACATGGCATTCCAACGCCGTCGTCAAGCCTTCAGGGCCAGGCGTTTTAATCAAGAGACGTCGTCATCAAGCCGCACCGTCGCGGCCGAGCCAGGGATCGGGGCCTGGATCGCGCCCGGAGGCCACCTGGCCCAAGCGCTCCAGATAATGCGCCCAGCCTTCCGCATGGCCGGCACATTGTTCGGCGCTGGGCAGGCCCGTTTGCGTGAGGCGCAGCAATGTTCCGGGCGGCTGCTCGATCAGGTCGATCTCGATCAGGCTCGAGCCGGGCGGCACGATGTCGCTGCCTTCCCAGCCGAAGCTGTAGGCAAGCCGATGCACCGGCACGACCTCGCGGAAAGCCCCGCGGGCAAAACGCGCGCCGGTCACGTTCACGAGGTAGAGGCCACCGGGCTCCGCCTTGGTGTCGGCCTCCGTTCCCATCCAGCGCAGGATTTTTTCCGGGTCGGTCAAGAGAGCGAACACTGCGGCGGGGGGCGCCGGGATCTGTGTTTCGCGGCGGACGACGAGGGCTTCTGGCATCGGTCTTCCCTTTGCTGATTGGCCTGCCCGCGGCTTGCTAGCCTTCTGCGGGCTGCCGCAATCATAGGCCACCATTGCGGATGGCGCCACCGCTCGCCCCTGTTTTGCGCTCAGCGCGGCGGCGGCACGGGGCTTGTCGGCAAGGGCGGCGGCCCTATCCTCTTCGACATGGATTTGTCCGTCCCCCTTGCCTGGCTCGTGGACGAGGCGAGCGCCTCGCCGGAGCCGGACCGCTTCCTGTCCGACCTCGGCCGCCGGCTCGTCGCCGACGGTTTGCCGCTCGCGGCCGGCGCGCTTACGCTCGCGGTGCCACACCCGATCATCGCCCGCCGCACCTGGCTGTGGCGGGCCGAGAGCGGCGTGGTGATCGAGAGCCTGGGCTTTGCCGGCGCCGTCTCCGACCGGGCGGGTGAAGAGTGGCTGGCCGGGTTCGGACCAATGCTGCGACCATCGACCAAACTGGGAACGGAACACGCGCCCCTCAGTTGGGCCGGGACCCGCCCGTTCGACCGGGAAGAGACGGCGCGGCTTCATGAGGTCGAACGCTTTGCCGTCGCGCCCCTGGCGGTTCTTGCCGAGCGGGCAGCGCTGACCGCCCTGCTCGACGCCTATCTCGGCCGCCGCAGTGCCGCCCGCGTCCGCGCCGGGGCGCTCACCCGCGGCACCGGCGAAACCATTCGGGCGGCCCTGCTCTATGCCGATCTGCGCAACTTCACGGCGCTGTCCGAGACATCGGAACCGGCCGTGGTGATCGCTGCCCTCGACGCCTGGTTCGATCGCCTCGCCGGCGCGATCCATGCCTTTGGTGGCGAGGTGCTGAAATTCATTGGCGACGGCATCCTGGCGATCTTTCCGGTGAGCGGTTCGCCAGGCGAAGCCTGCGATGCGGCGCTGCGCGCGGTCACCGCCGCACGCGCCGGCATGGCGCATCTCGACGAGACACGGCAGGCGGAGGGGCTGCCGCCGCTCTCCTTCGGCGTGGCCCTGCACCTCGGCGACATTCTCTGGGGCAATATCGGCGCCGCCGACAGGCTCGACTTCACCGCGATCGGCCCGGCGGTCAATCTCGTCAGCCGGCTGGAGGGCCTGTGCCGGCCGCTCGGCCGCTCCGTGCTGATTTCGGGTGCCGTCGCTGAAACCACGTCGATGCCGCTGCTGCCGCTCGGCGAGCATTCCTTGCGCGGCATCGCAGCGCCGTGCGCCGTCTTCACCTTGCCGGACGCGTAACGCCGCCCTTGGCGGTCACGCGCCCAGTCGCTCCGCCACCCAGTCGGCGACAAGCGGACGATAGAGCCAGGGGATGTTGTTGCAGACGTGGTTGCCATCCTCGAAGACGTGCAGTTCGGCGCCGCGCGCGCAGATATCCGCACATTTTACCGCCTCGGAGGGTGGAAAGATCTTGTCGCGTCCGCCGTGAAGGATGAGGGCCGGCATGGTCGGCGGCGGGCAGCGGACCAAGGTGAAGCGGTCGGCCCGTTCGCGAACGTCCGCGCCCCCGAGCGAGAAGCGCATGTTGTCGCGATAGACCTGCGGCAGCGCATCCCAGAAACCGCCGAGATCGAAGAAGCCGTTGATGGAGACGACACCGGCAAGCTTCTGCACGGACGCGGCGGCGCGTAGCGCGAGAAAGCCGCCGAAGGCCATGCCGACGAGCGCGACCTTGCCCGACAGGCGCGGATGCGCCGCCACCGACCGGAGGGCCGCCTCGACGGCCGGGCCTATATCCGGACGCAGGGCGCCCATCGAACGGCCCTCGCCCTGACCGGGGCCGTCGAGCGACAGGGTCGCAACGCCGCGGGCATGAAAATGCCGCTCGAAGGCCGGAAATTCCTCCTTGGTCGAATCCGAGCCCGGGATGACCAGCGCCAGCGGGTGCCTGCCGTCTCCGCTCGGCACGCGAAGAACGGCCCGGAGTTCTCCGTCTTCGAAGGGGATGGCGACCATCTCGCCGGGAGGATCGAGCAGTGGCGCTGCGACACGGTAGAGTTCCACCTTTCGCGCGGCCGCCCTCGCCTTTGCCTCAAGGTCCTCGAAAGCCATGAACTGTCCGAAATGATAGAAGAGGCTGGCGCGGGCATAGGCCTCGCCGGCGGTCACGTTGCGGCCGGCAGCAAGAGCCGCAGCGCCGAGTTCCGCGTGACGCTCGCCTTCCTCGCTCCAGGTGGCAAGCCAGTTCTGCCAGACGCCGGCGCGCTCGATGACGGCGCGTGCCGTTGCCGACGGGATCCCGGCCACCTCCATGCGCGGGAGCCAGTGCTCGACGACACTGACAAGTCGGTTCTCATTCTGCGTCATGCATATCCTCCCGCATGATGTCATTGCCTTCGTCTGCGTCAGGCGTTGCTTGTCCGACGGATACCGGTTGAAGGTCCCTAGAGTAGCTCTGCGCCGTCGCGCGATATCGCGCCGCCCCGGTCGAAAGGCCCTCGGCCACTTTCGCGTCGAGCGTGCGGACGATCTGGGCGGGCACCCCGAGGACCAGCGAGTCATCCGGGATCACCATGTTTTCCCGCACCAAGGCGCCGGCGCCGATCAGGCATCTCTTTCCGATCTGCGCGCCGTTCAGGATCGTTGCACCCATGCCGACGAGACTGCCCTTGCCGATCCGGCATCCGTGGATGGTGGCGTTGTGCCCGACGGTGACATCCTCGCCGATTTCCACCGGATAACCCGGATCGGTATGAACGACGCATCCGTCCTGCACGTTACAGCCGCGCCGAAGACTGATCGGCTCGTTGTCGCCGCGCAAGACGGCGTTGAACCAGATGCTGACATCCTCGTCGAGCCGCACGTCGCCGATCACCACGGCACCGGGCGCGACGTAAAATCTCCCGCTGGCGGGAACGCGTGGCACACGCGCGCCCAGCCGGTAAAGACCCGTTGAAACCATCCAAGATTCTCCGTTCTGCGGCGCTCAGGTCGGCATGG
Organism: Ensifer sp. KUDG1; assembly: GCF_050434285.1. Classification (NCBI taxonomy): domain Bacteria; kingdom Pseudomonadati; phylum Pseudomonadota; class Alphaproteobacteria; order Hyphomicrobiales; family Rhizobiaceae; genus Ensifer; species Ensifer sp. KUDG1. Next base: position 13,492 of record NZ_JBNDIG010000011.1, on the reverse strand, counting down.
CGAGCAGGATGGACGCCGGCGCATTGGTGCGGTTGACCAGCGCGCGCGCCTCGCCGGGCGCCAGCCGGCAACTGTCGAGAAAGCCAAGCGTGACGCTCTCGCTGCCAGTTTCGACCGTCACTTCGCCGGCAACGACGATGTAGATTTTCTCGACCGCGGCGTCCTTCAGCGACGTATGACCGCCGGGCAGGAGGTGCGACAGGCCGATCCAGATCGTATCGGTAACCGTCGCCTCCTTTCCCTGCAACCGCAGGCAGTGCATGCCGTAGTGCTCCGGCGCCTCGTAGGATCTGGCCTCGCCGTAGCGCGTCACCTGCATCGTCGCCTCCTCCTCAGGGCACCAGCAGCACGCGCTCGGGGGTGCCGCGCAGCACCGAGGCATAGGCCTTGGCGGCGTCGGCAAAGCCATAGACGGTCGCCGGATTGATCGGGAACGGCTTCAGCTTGCCCTCTTCGAACTTCGGCTTCAGCTTGTCGAAGATGCGCGCGCCCTCGACCGAGGACAGCGCCAGCGTGTCGATGCCGATATATTTGTGGCGGCCGCGGAAGAAGTTGAAGATATCGAAGGGCACGGCGCGGTCGAAGGTGGAAATGAACACCTGTCGCGCCTGCTTTGCCATCGCGTTGTTGGCGATCTCGAAATAGGGACTGCCGACCGTATTGAAGACGATGTCGGCCCCATGGCCGCCGGTCTTTTCGCGCACGATCGCGGCAACGTCATCCTTGGCGCTGTTCAGCATCTCGACCGGCGCGTTGGTGTGCGCCAGCAGCGGCTGCTCGTTGTATTCGACCGCAAAGACCTTGGCGCCCGCCATGGTCGCGAGCTGGATCACCGCCTGCCCGACCTTGCCGTTGCCGCCGCAGACGAGCACGACATCCGTCGGCTGCACGCCGCCGGCCTCGCGCAGGCCCTCAAAGGCGGTGATGAACGGCACGCCGATCGAGCCCGCTTCCTGCATGGTGAAATTCGCGGGCTTGGCCCGCACCGCCTTCTGGTCGAGCACCATCCACTTGGCGTGGCTGCCGTCCTGGGTGATGCCGAGTTCGCCGCCGCCGCCCCAGATCTCCATGCCGACCATCGACGACGGTCCTTCGCGCACGATGCCGCCGAAATCGCGACCCGGCGTGCGCGGCCAGACGGCGTGCGGCATGTGCCCGAGGGACGCCTTCACGTCGCTGGGATTGACCCCTGCCGCGACGATCTCCACCAGCACCTGCCCAGGACCCGGCCGTGGCACCGCGACATCGACGACGTCGATCTTGAGATTGTCGAGATCGGGAGATTTTTCCGTCACCCTCAGCGCCCGGGCGATCTTGGCGTCCACCTGAATGTTCATTCTATGCCTCCTTGCAGATATCGATGCTTATGCACGCAGTCCGAGGATTTCACGGGCCTGGGAGGGCTCGGCGATCCTTCCGCCGAGCTTCTCGATCAGGTCCCTCGCCCGTTCGACCAGTTCGCCATTGCCTTTGGCGAGCACGCCCTTGGCAATGTAGGAATTGTCCTCCAGCCCCACCCGGACGTGACCGCCGAGCAGATAGGCCTGAACCGCCATCGGGAACGACATTCGCCCGACGCCGAAGCCGGTCCAGACGGCGTCGCCGGGCAGCATGCGGGCCGCGGTCGCCATCACGTCGGTGGTCGAAGGGAAGCCGTATTTGACGCCGGTGACGATCGTGAACATCGCCGGCGACTTCAAAACGCCGGCCTTCAAGAGATCCTGCGCCAGCTGGATGTGCCCGGTGTCGAACACTTCGAGCTCCGGCTTGGAACCTGCCTCGTTGATGATGTCGGCCATGATCTTGACGTTCGCCGGCGTGTTGATGACCACCTCCGATCCGAATGTCATGGTGTTGAGGTCGAGGGTGGCGATATCCGGTTTCAGCGCGACGATGTGCTCGACCCGCTTTTCCGGCCGCATCAGCGTCGTGCGCGGTCCGGCGACCGCCGGGTTCTCGTCGCTCGGGTGGTAGCGGCCACCGGGGCCGGTCGTGACGTTGAGGATCAGCGCCGTGTTCTTGGCCCGGATGCGCTGGACGACCTCGCGGTAATATTTAAGCTCCATGGAAGGCTTCGCCGTGACCGGATCACGCACATGGATATGAGCGATCGCCGCACCGGCATCGGCCGCTTCCAGGCAGGAATTGGCGATTTCCTCCGGCGTGACGGGGAGGCCGGGGTGGTTCTCCCGCGTCGTGAGGTTGCCGGTGACGGCGCAGGTGATGATGACGTTCTGCTGCATCACATGCCTCCCACGCCAGGGCGCGGCCCGTTCGATCTCTCAGCCATGATGCGCCACCTTCTTGCCGGAGATGGGCGGCAGCGGCAGGACCGATTGGCCCTCCACCAGCTTGAAATGGTAGTTGCAGCTGTAGAAGGGCGCCTCGGCGCCCGGAAATTCCGGGTCCGGGCTGTCGTGGCGGAAGAACTTGCCGACGATCTGCTGCTTCGCGCCGAAGACCACGTCGTTGACCAGGGCTTCGTGACTGTCGGAAAAGATCTGGGTGACGAGCGTCTTGTAGCCCGGCGCCGAAACGATGAAGTGGATGTGGGCCGGGCGCATCGGCGTCCGCTTCTGCGCCCGCAGCAGGTCGCCGACCGGTCCGTCGGTCGGAACCGGGTAGCCTGCCGGCTTTACCGACACAAAGTGAAAGTTGCCGTCGCCATCCGTGGTGAACCGGCCGCGCAGGTTGAAGTCGTCCTGCGTTTCGTCCTGGTTCTCATAGAGCCCGACCGGGGACGCCTGCCAGACATCAAGGGTCGCCCCTTCGACGGGCCGGCCCGCGGGATCGGTAACCCGCCCCGTGAAGTAGAGCTGCGATCCCGGCGTGTCCGAACGGGCGATGCAGTCGCCGTTCAAGCATTTCGGCGCGCCGCCGCGATAAAACGGCCCCAGAAGTGCCGACAGCGTCTCGCCCTGCATGCCGTCATTGTTGATCAGGTCGATCAGTGTCGAGGCGCCGAGCACGTCGGCGGCAAGCACGGTTTCGTTGTGCGCTTCGTTGGTCGCCTGGCCGACGGCCGTGATCCAGCGCAGGGCGTATTCGAATTCCGCCTCGGTCGGGCGTGCTTCCAGCAAGAAGGCATGCAAGTGTCTGACCATGGCGTCCATGATCTGCTTGAGCCGCGGATCGTCGCCGTGCGACATGGCGGCAAGCACCGTCGGCGTGACGTCGGCTTCCTTGGAAATCAGTTTGGCCTCGGGGCTGATATGGCTGTTCATCCCAGTTCTCCTTTCCGCGTCACAGGCCTGAGCCAGCGACCCGAAGCTCCGGCTTGGCCGTCTTCAGGTGCGGATATTTTTCGGTCAGCAACGACCCGTAATAGTAAGTTTCAGTGAAGGCGCCGGTTGCGCGGATGGCATCGAGCCAGCCCTGGATCGCGGGCGTCTCCGTCCACATCGAGGACAGCCCGATATCGTCCATCCGCACGATCACCGGCATGATCGCGATGTCCGCCAGCGTCATCTGCTCGCCCATGAGCCAGGGCCCTCCATTGTCGGAAAGCCAGGTCGCCATGCGCTGAACGCCGCGCTCGAGGCGACCGAGCGCCTCGTTCATCTCCTGCTCGGGAAAGCCGGAGCGCCCCATTTTCATCAGGAACTCGCGGCGAAGCGGTTTTGCATCGCAGACCGCCTGGAACTCCTCGGCCGTCATCGCCTGATAGTGCGGCAGGAAGGCGAGGTTATAGGACGGCACCCGGATCGCCGGTGTCGGCACTTCGTCGATGAAGCGCATCATCGCCCGCATCTTCGCCGCGCCGAAGGCGTCCCTTGGCCGAAGCCCACCAGGAAGAATGTCCTCCAGGTACTCCATGATGACGGCGGAATCGGTCACCGCGCGGCCCCGGTGCACGAGCGAGGGCACGACGCCGTTCGGGTTGATCGCCAGATACTCCGGCTTGAGCTGGTCGCCGGTGAAGAGATCGAGCTTGTGCTCCTCGAAGGCGAGGCCCTTGGCGTTGAGAACGTATCGAACCCTTTGGCTGCACGTCGATTGAGGGGCGTTGTAGAGGATGAAGTCCGGCATCGTCTCCCCCTCAATCCCAGTTGAGGACGCGGGGCAGCTTGCCCTTGCGGGCGAGCGTTCCGATCACGCCGTTCGGGAAGAACATCAGCCCGAGAACCATCACGAAACCGGTCGCCAGAATGTTGATCTCGGATGCGCCGAGGGTCGCGACGAAGATCTCGTTGAAGGCGACGATCAGGATTGCGCCGACGACCGGCCCGGCAATCGTGCCCTTGCCGCCGAGAATGCACATCAGCACCAGGTTTGCCGAAACGAGGATGATCAGGAAGATGTTCGGCCGGAGATAGGTGAGATACTCGCCCCAGACCGCACCGGCCATGCCGACGAAGAAGGCGGACAATGCGAAGGCGAGCACCTTGTAGAAGCGGGTGTTGATCCCTGCACTTTCCGCCTTGACCTCGTCCTTGGAGAGCGCGCGCAGACCAAGCCCGAACTTGGAATGCTTGATGCGGTAGGTGGCCCATACGGTGAAGGCAGCCATCAGCACGAAGGCGTAATAATAGGGCAGCTTGGCGGTCTCGACCGGTAGGTCGGTGACCGGCAACGACATGCCGTTGGCGCCGCCGATGAACTCCCAGTGGTCGAACAGGATGCGGGCGATCATCAGGAGCGCGATCGACGAGATGATGAAGCTCGGGCCACGAACCTTCAGCGTGATCAGGCCGACGAGATAGCCGCAGATGGCGGCCGCCAACCCGGCGAGCGGCGCCGTCAAGAGCGTCGAGATGCCGTATCGCGCCAGGAGCACGCCGGAGAAGTAACCGCCGATCGCGAAGAAGACCGCGTGGCCGAGCGAGATGTAGCCGGCGAAGCCGCCGATGATGTTCCAGCCGCTCGCCATGACCGCATAGGAGGCGGTGAACAGCACGAGGTGCAGCAGGTAATTGTAGTTGCCGGTCAGTTGCAGCAGCGGCAGGGCGAGCAGGACACCGAGAACGGCCAGCGGAAACCACGTGGCACGGGTCTGGTCATGCTGGCGCGCGAGCTTCTGGTTGTGAATGCGACGGGCCTCTAGCACCGATCCCGCGTCGGCTTGTTGTAGGTTTACGGCCATTATACCAGCTCCGGTTTTTCGCCGAACAGGCCCTGGGGACGGATCAGCAGGATGACGAAGAGTGCGAGAAAGAAGGTCATGGTCGACCAGGTCGCACCCACCCAGGTGCCGACGAAGGCGGCGCTGACCGACAGCAGAAGCGCGGCGACGACGGTGCCGAGCACGCTGCCCATGCCGCCGAGCACGACGACCGACATCAGCATTGCGATCCATTCCCACTGCTTTGCGGGGAAGAAGCTGAAGACGAAGCTCACCAGCGAACCGGCGGCACCCGCAAGGCCGATGCCGATCGCAAAGGCGATCATGCTGATGAGGTTGACGTTGACGCCGAGCAGTTCGGCGGCCTCGCGGTTCTGCGTGGTGGCGCGGATGGCGTAGCCGAGCCGCGAGTAGTTGAGGAACAGCGTCAGCGCGCCGATGATCGCCAGCGAGACGCAGCCGGCATAGAGCTGGCCTTTGGGAATGAACAGGCTGCCGATGAAGAAGGCATCCGTCGCATAATCCGGCGAGGTCACGCGCTGGGTGTTGGTGAAGGCGGCACCGAGGAAGCCCTCGACGATCATCGCCAGCGCGAAGGTCAAAAGCACCGTCATTTCCGAGTAGCGCGCGCTTTTGGCCTGGCTTTCGAACATCAGGCGATAGAGCAGCACGCCGATCGCCGCCATGATCAGCGCTGCGATCGGCAGCGTGGCGATCGGGTCGAGGCCCCAGAGCTTGAAGGCCCAGTAGCTGACATAGGCGCCGCAGATGATCAGCGACGGATGCGCCAGGTTGACGATGCGCATGACGCCGAAGACCAGCGAAAGTCCGGAGCCCATCAGCGCGATTACGCCGCCGAGCGCGAGGCCGAGTATCAGTATCTGAAGAATGTCTGTCATTGTGTCCTCCGCTACGCGACCTTGCGGCCGCCGAGGTAAAGTTCCTGGATGCGCGGGTCCGCCAGAACCGCCTCGGCCGGCCCCTCGAAGAGGGTGCGGCCGAGGTCGAGCACAACGCCCCAGTCGGAATTCTTGAGGCCCATCATGGCGTTCTGCTCGACGAGCAGCACGGTGACGCCCTCCTGAGACATCATCTTCATGATGTCGAACATCTCCTGGACGATCTTCGGCGCGAGCCCGAGAGAGGGCTCGTCGAGCATGACGATGTCGGGCTTGACGATCAGCGTGCGCGCCATCGCTAGCGTCTGCTGCTGGCCACCCGACATGGTGCCGGCGTGCTGGTCGGCGCGCTCGCGCAGCACCGGAAAGCGCTCGAGGATTTCCTCGATGCGACGGTCGCGAAGCTTCGCATCGTCGAGCACGTATCCGCCCATGCGCAGGTTTTCGCGCACCGTCATCTTCGGAAACAGCGCCCGTTCCTGCGGTACGAAACAGATGCCCTTGCGCAGGATCTGGTCGGGGCGCAGGCCGTTCAGCCGCTCGCCCTTGAAAATGACGTCGCCCTTGCGGATCGTCAGCATGCCGCAGATCGCCTTCAGCAGCGTCGATTTGCCGGCGCCGTTCGGGCCGATGATGCAGTGAACCTTGCCGGGCTCGACCGTCAGCCGCGCGCCGTCGAGAATGGCCGGGCCGTCGCCGTAGCCGGCGGTGATATTGGTGACTTGCAGGAGATCGCTCATCAGGCCGCTTCCTCTTCCAGTACGCCGCCCAGATAGGCTTCGAGCACATGCGGATCGCGACGCACCACATCGGGCGTGCCGTCGCAGATCACCCGCCCGTGCGCCATGACGACGACGCGGTGCGAAAGCCGCATGATCAGGTCCATGTTGTGTTCGACAATCAGCACCGTCAGCCCCTTGGCGTTGAGCGCCCGGATGTGGCCGACGATCTCTTCGAGCAGCGTCGGGTTGACGCCGCCGGCCGGCTCGTCGAGCAGGATGATCTTCGGATCGGCCATCAGCAGCGCGGCCAGATCCATGAGCTTCTTCTGGCCGTAGGACAGGTTGTGCCCATCCTCGTAGGCGATGCGGGTGATCCCGAGAAAATCGAGGATCGACATCGCCTTGTCCCGCTCTTCCGCTGTGACCGCCGGCCGGAACAGGTCGGCAAAGCCGTGGCAACGCGCCTGCACGATTACGTTTTCCAGCACCGTCATGTCGCCGAGGTTGCGCGAGATCTGGAAGGTCCGGCTGAGGCCCTTGGCCGTGATCTTGTGCGGGCGCAGATTGTCGATCCGCTCCCCGTCCAGCCAGACTTCGCCCGAGGTCGGGACGACGGTGCGGCTGATGCAATTGAAGGCCGTGGTCTTGCCGGCGCCGTTCGGGCCGATGAGTGCGGTGATCGAGCCTTTCTCGACCTTGAAGCTTGCGCCGTCCACGGCGCGAATTCCGCCGTAGTGCTTGCACAGGTTCTTAACCTCGAGCATCCGCGCGATCTCCTTGTACTAGAAATTGGGTAGTCGATGCCTGTGGATCGGGAGGGCGCCTCGCGGACGAAACACCCTCCCCTGCCTTGCAAAGGGTCAGAAACCGGACTTGGGATAGCGGAAGGGCACGATGCCCTCGAACTGGCCGGTCGGGTAGACGAAGGTCAGCTTGCCGTCCTGCCACTGGGTCATGATGTGCGACTTGTCGACGGGCAGGCCGAGATCGTCCCAGCTGAAATCGCCGAGCACGGTCTGGACAGGCTGTTCCTTGGTGCGGGCGTGCAGCCACTCACCCATCTTGGCATTGTCCGTGCTGCCGGCGCCGACCATCGCCTGCTCGATGCCCTGGCAGACGGCGAAGGGGATGGCGCTGTCCTCATCCGGCTCGACGCCATATTCGGCTTCGAACGCCTTGACGAAATCGGCGTTGTCGAAGGGCTTTCCGGCAAGCGTGCTCTTGAACGGAACATCCTTGTGCCAGGTGGTGTGGATGACGACGCCATCGGCCGCGTCGTTGCCGACACCCTCGATGAACTCCGTCTGCGCGCCCTGGCTGAGATAGACGAGCTTTGCCGATGCGCCGACGGTCTTGAGTGCGCGCATAAGCTGGACCGCCTCTTCGGCCGAGGCCGTCAGGCCGACGATCATTTCAGCGCCGGAGCGCTTGATCGAATTGGCAAGGTTCAGCCAGTCGTTGAAGCCTTCCTCGGGCCACTTCTCCTCCATCACCACCTCGATGCCGGCTTCCTTGAAGTAACCGGGCGCGAGGTCGGCGATTTCCTTGTCGTTCGCCGGATCGATGACCTTCTGGCCGAGAAGGCCGGTGGCGATCGCATTGGCGAAGAAGTCGTCGGCATGGACGACGGCGACGGTCTTCGGCGCATCCGCCGGATCCTTGATCTCCTTCAGGAGACCGATCACGTCCTTGCCGGTGTACTCGGCGGCATTGACCTGGAAATAGAAGAGATTCTTGTAGCCCTGGGCATAGATCCGCAGCGCCCCGCCCGAGGGAACCGGGTGAACCATGTTGTACTTGGACAGAACGTTGCCGACCGGAAAGGTCAGGCGGCTCGAGAAGGTGCCGTAGACGGCGTCGACCTTGTCGACATTGATGAAGCGTTCGTACTGGTTGATGGCCGTCGCGGGGTCGGAGCGGTTGTCGCTGACGATCAGCTCCACCTGCTTGCCGAGAATGCCGCCCGCTTCGTTGATGAGCTTGTTGCAGAGCTCGTAGCCCCGCTTATGTTTCTCGCCGCTGACCGAAAGGCCACCGGTGATCGGCAGCGATGCGCCGATCCTTATTGTTTCCGCAGCGCTCGCAACGGTGCTTGCCGAAAGCACACTGATGGTTGCTGCCGCGATCAGCCGATTGATTCCCATTTTGTCTCCTCCCAGACATTTGTGCGCAATCGTTTGCATTGAAGCGAAAAACAAATCGCCCGGCCACGCCGGACGTCACTTGCGCGCTGTTCGATCGACAGCAGGCCAGCTCCTCAACCGCCCTGCCGCAAACTGAATGTGCAAACGATTGCACATTGGCGATTATGCGCAGCGTTTGCGCTTTGTCAAGCATCTATGCGAACGATTGCAAAACCTCTTGCAAGATTTTAAATGGAGGCGAGAGGTGACACATGCAGAAGAAACGAACCACGCTGAAGGACATTGCGCGCGCGACCGGCGTCCATGTGTCGACCGTATCGCGCGCCCTTGACCCGACCGAGCGGAAGAGCATCACGCCAGAGGTCGTGGCGAAGATCCAGGCGGCTGCCGAACGCCTGGACTATCGTCCCAACCGCATCGCCTTCGGACTTCGCACGAACCGCACGATGACGGTCGGCGTCGTCATTCCGGATATCACCAATCCGATTTTTCCACCGATCCTCAGAGGAATCGAAAGCGTTCTCGAACCGCTCGGCTATGCGTCGATCATCGTCAACACCGACAGCGAGCGCGAGCGCGAGGTTCGCCTTCTCGAAGTGTTGCGCGATCGCGGTGTCGACGGTCTCATCCATGCGGCGGTGCTCAGAAGCGACCCCTCGATCGCCAAGGCCGCCCAGGACGGCCTGTCGGTGGTAACGCTGAACCGGCGCGTCGAGAATTCCAACATCCCCTATGTCATCAATGACGAGGACATGGGCATCTGCGAAATGCTGCGTCACTTGACGAAGCTCGGCCATCGGCAGATCGCGCATCTCGCCGGGCCGCAGGATCTGTCGACCGGGCAATTGCGCCTGGCCGCCTTCCGCAACGCAGCCGAGAGAATGTCGATCGACATAGACCCGCAGCTCATCGTCACCGCCATGCGCTTTGACGAGGACGAAGGCGCCCGCTGCACGCGCGAGCTGCTGGCATCCGGACACAATTTCACCGCCGTGCTCTGCGCAAACGACCGCCTTGCGCTTGGCTGCATCGACGTCTTGCGGGAAAACGGCCTCGACTGTCCGTCGGACATTTCCGTCAGCGGCTTCAACGACATGCCGTTCCTGCAACTGGCGCGTCCAAGGCTCACGACCGTCCGCATTCAGCAATATGATGCGGGCATCACCGCTGCGTCGATCCTGCTGCGGCTGATGCACGCCGGCGCGGACGACGACATCCCGCTCGAAACCGTGCTGCCGGTGAAACTGCTGGAGCGCGAAAGCACCGGCCCGGTGGCAGCGCCGAAGCGCTGACAGTCCCCCAGCCGAAAATTCATCAGGGTTCGGCGGCTTCGGCCGCCTCTCGGATCGCTTTCCCCTGCGAACCTCCCCGCGCGGGCGCTCGTCGCGAACGCGCATGCAATCGATTGCTTGTTGTTTTGTGCAATCGATTGCCCTAAGGTCGCATCGATCAATCGTCAAATTGCCGGGCGGACGCTTCCGCCGGTCGAAAGACATCACGTCAAGAGGAGGAACTTATGGCGTATCCGCGGTCCTTGGTTGGAAAGACAGTTCTCGTCATCGGCGGAAACGGCGCAATCGGCGCCGCGACAGGGCGGCTGTTTGCAGACGCCGGAGCGACCGTGCTCGTCACCCACATGCCGGGCGAACAGGGGGCCGCAAGCGCGGACGCGGTAATTTCTTCGCTTGCGAACGCAGAACGTCATGCCCGATATGCCGTCGACATCACGAATTCCAACGCCCTTGGCGACCTTGCCCGCACCATCGAACAGAAATTCGGCAAGCTCGATGTGCTGGTCAATGCCGCAGGCTTCACCAAGCCCATCGCCCACCGGGATCTCGATGCCCTAACGGATGAGCTGATCGACGAAATCTTCAAGGTAAATTGGCGAAGCCAGTTCGCCGCAATCCGCGCCTTCGCTCCGCTTCTGAAGAAGTCCGGCGACGGGCTCGTCGTCTCCATCTCGTCGATCGCCGCCTTCACCGGCGTCGGCTCGAACATCGCCTATTGCGCCGCCAAGGCCGGCATCGACGTGATGACCAAGGCGCTCGCCCGCGTTCTCGCCCCGGAGATCCGGGTGCTTGCGATTTCTCCTGGTGTCGTCGACACGCAATTCGTTCCCGGGCGCGGCTCGGACTTCAACGAGAAGGTCGCGGCCTCGACCCCGCTCGGCCGCATCGGCGAAGTCGACGACATCGCCGCCGCCATCCTGGCGAGCGCAACGCTGCTCGGTTTCTCAACCGGCCACATCATCCAGGTAGATGGCGGCCGGGCGCTCTGAGACCGTAGAACTGCGCATTCGCGCGACAGAGTGGTCGCGCGGATGGATCGTTCCTCCTATAGTCCAGGGCACAGCCACGACATCAGATAACGGTTGCGGGAAGGTAGGCATCGAATTGGTCGAACAGGTCGTCGACAACACTCAGGCGTCTCGGTTTGAACTGCCGATCGGCGACGAGATCGCAGTCGCCTACTATCGGCTGGAGGACGGCCGGGTCGTTCTCACGCACACGGAAGTGCCGCAGGCCCTGTCGGGGCAAGGGATCGGCACCAGGCTTGCAACCGGCGTCTTCGACATTCTTCGCGCACGAAATGCGCGCGTCATTGCCAAGTGTCCCTTCATGGCCGCCTTTGCCGCCAAACACCCCGAATATGTGGCGCTGCTCGACGGCTGAGCACCCAGGACCTCAGGCTCGATCCGGCGCCCGGTCCAGCGCGTCGAGCAAGGCGCGACGGGTGGCGGAAAGCTCTGGCGGCAATCGTTGGCCGAAGGACTGCAGCAAGGCGTCGTGGCTCTGCAGCTCCTTGGCGACTTCGGCCGGATCGATCTTCATCAGCGCGTCGAAGGTTTGGCGGTCGCAGTCGAGGCCATCCCAGTCGAGGTCGTCGTAGCCCGGCACAAGGCCGATCGACGCGGCGTCTCCGCCGCCGGTGTTCTCCGTCCTCTCAACGATCCATTTGAGCACGCGCATGTTTTGCCGGAAGCCCGGCCAGAGAAAAGCGCCGTCCGCGTCGCGCCGGAACCAGTTGACGCGGAAGATCGCCGGCGTGTTCACAAGCCGGTCGCCGAGAGACAGCCAATGGGCAAAGTAGTCGGCCATGTTGTAGCCGCAGAAGGGCAGCATCGCGAAGGGATCGCGCCGGGTGGCGGCCTGGTTTTCGGCCGCCGCCGTCGCTTCGGACCCGAGCGTTGCCGCCCAGTAGACGCCCTCGCGCCAGTCCCTTGCCTCAAAAACGAGCGGAAAGGTGTGGGAGAGCCGCCCGCCAAAGATGAAGGCCGAGATCGGCACGCCGGCGGGGTCCGCGGCCGATGGATCCATGCTCGGGCAGCGGTCGCGCGAAACGGTGAAGCGGGCGTTCGGATGCGCGGCCGGGCGACCGGCCTCAGGCGTCCAGTCGAGCCCGCGCCAATCCACCAGCGCCGGCGGCGCCTCCTCCGTCAACCCCTCCCACCAGACATCCCCATCGGGCGTGAGCGCGCAATTGGTGAAGATGGTATCGCGCGCAATCGCCGCCATCATGTTGGGATTGGTCTTCTCGTTGGTGCCCGGAGCAACCCCGAAAAAGCCGGTCTCCGGATTGATGGCGCGCAAGGTGCCGTCCGCATCCGGCCGGATCCAGGCGATGTCGTCGCCGATGGTCTTGACCTTCCAGCCCGCAAAACCCTCGGGCGGCAGAAGCATGGCGAAATTGGTCTTGCCGCAGGCCGACGGAAAAGCGGCGGCGACGTAGGTGCTTCTGCCTGCGGGATCCTCCACGCCCATGATCAGCATGTGCTCGGCAAGCCACCCCTCCTGTCGCCCCTTCAGCGAGGCGGTCCGCAACGCCAGGCACTTCTTACCGAGAAGCGCATTGCCGCCATAGCCGGAACCGAAGGATGCGATCGAGCCGTCGTCCTGGAAGCTGACAATGTATTTGTGCTCCGCGTTGCAGGGCCACGGCACATCGCGATCGCCAGGTGCAAGCGGCGCCCCGACCGAGTGCAGGCAGCGCACGAATTCGCCCGCGCCAAGCGCGCGAAGGACAGGCAGACCGATATGCGCCATCAGCTTCATGCTGACCGCCACATAGGCGGAATCGGTGATCTGGACCCCGATCATCGCCAGCTTCGAGCCGGGCTCCCCCATGGAGAACGGGATCACATACATGGTCCGCCCGCGCATCGATCCTTTGAACAGCTGCGAAAGATCGGCGCGCATGCTGGCCGGATCGGCCCAATTGTTGGTCGGGCCCGCGTCGTCCCGGTCGGCCGTACACACGAAAGTGCGATGTTCGAGCCGGGCGACATCGCCAGGATCGGAGCGGCAAAGGAACGAGTTCGGGCGCTTCGCTTCGTTCAACGGGATAAAGGTGCCAGCGGCGACAAGGGTCTTGCAGAGACGTCGATACTCCGCATCGCTGCCGTCGCAGACATGGACCTGATCCGGTTCGCACAGGGATCGAACCTCGTCGATCCACTGGTTGAGTGCGGGGTTGGTTACGGCAGTCGGCTCTTGCATGGATACGTCTCTCACTTGGCACCAATGAAGGCTGCGCCTACGGCCAGCCTGCTGTCTGGGGGGAAGCACCCTCACATGTTCGGGTAGACCGGGCCTTCGCCGCCTTGGGGCGGTACCCAGTTGATGTTCTGGTTCGGGTCCTTGATGTCGCAGGTCTTGCAGTGCA